>CAYWUI010000046.1:0-23373 GCA_964461435.1 uncultured Bacteroidales bacterium
AGAATGATGGTAACGAAGGATTTTTAATCATTTTTCGAGCTAACGGAGAAAATTTTTACTGGTGCAACCTGGGAGGATGGGGTAATGTCTATCATGCTATTGAGAAGGGTACACCCGGTGTCCGCTGGTCGGTGTTTGGAAGCCAGATACCGGGTACGATTGAAACCGGAAGATGGTATGATATTCGCATTCGCTGTGAGGGAAATCACTTCCAGGTCTGGCTGGACGAAGATAAAATTTTTGATTTCACTGATAACTCGGCTCACTTAACCGGACAGGCAGGGATTGGCACATGGCTCACACAGGCCGCTTATCGAAATATTGTGGTTACAGATATTACAAATGGTGATACATTGTTCAAAGGATTACCATCTATTAATGAAGATGTTGAGGTTACTCTGTCAAATTGGGAAAAGGTTGGTTCTCCCGCATTATATAGAAATAACCAGTCTTTGAACAGTGATTTTTGTGTAAAAATAGTTAATGATCTGGCTCAGGCGGCAGGCATTCAGCAACATTCTTTTAATTTCAAAAATCAAACCTATTATGGTTCTTTTTGGGCTAAGGGTGAAACACCTGGAGGATTAAAGGTTAGTATGCTGACGGGAACAAATGTGCTTGCTCAGGAAGAATTTTCTGCACCTGGGACGGAATGGCAGGAATATACCTTTCATCTGAATCCGGTTACAGAAACGACTAATGGAACACTGCAAATAACTTTTTCTGATACGGGAACCGTTTATTTGGATCAGATTAGCTTAATGGGACAGGATGCCATGGACAATGATGGATTCCGGACTGATCTGTACCAGGCAGTTGAAGCACTTAAACCGCCGGTAATCCGATGGCCCGGTGGCTACTTTGCCGAACTGTACCGATGGAAAAGTGGTATAGGACCTCAGCACGAACGGCGCATCTACCCAATAGAAGCATGGAATGACCAGGATGTTAATTCCTTTGGAACAGACGAATTTATGACCCTCTGCCAGCGGCTTGACTGTGAACCCATAATTGTGATCAATATCGGGCACCGATCCTCCGCTACTCCCCAACCTGAATATATTGAGGAGGCACAACACTGGGTGGAATATTGCAATGGACCTGCCTCTTCAACATGGGGGGCTGTGCGTGCAGCAAATGGACATGAGGAACCCTATAATGTTAAATACTGGGAAATCGGTAATGAGATATGGCTGACGAGAGATGTCAATACTTATATAGATTTTTTGAATGCATTCGTTCCGGCCCTAAAGGCAGTGGACCCGGATATAAAAATCATAGCATGCGGGGGCAGCGGCTTTGATCAAAGCTGGAACACTACTCTTCTTAATCAGTGCGCCGATATTATTGATTATATTAGCGTGCACCACTATGAAGATATCGCAAATTATCGGACGGGTGTTCAGAGCTATGAGGCCTTTCTGAAACAGCTGGGCAATAATATTGCTTCGTCCTCCAATCCCGATATTAAGATATATATGTCAGAATGGAATGTATGGTCTCCTATAGACTTAAGATGCGGATTGTACGCCGCCGGAATGCTCAATATTTTCGAGAGGCAGGGAAAAAATTTTAAAATTGGCGGACCCGCTCTCTTTCTTCGTCATTCAAGTGCCGGCAGTTCATGGAACAATGCATTAATTAATTTTAATAATTATGACTGGTTTCCGGCACCCAATTATATAGTGATGAAATTATGGCATGATCATTTTGCTCCGAATTTTATTGAAACTACAGGTTCAAATTCATCCCTGAATATAGTCTCCACACTTTCTGCTGACAGCAATGAACTCTATTTTAAAGCTGTCAACACTTCAGACAGTGATATTCCGGTTACTCTGAATATTGATGCATCATTTACACCGGGAAATGCATATTTAAAGTATATAACAGCGGCTTCACTATATACCAGCAACTCTTTTGCATCTCCTGATAACATCCAGGTAAAAAATGGCGCAGCATCAATTGACAATCAACAGGTTAATTTCACATTACCCAAATACTCGGCTGCAGTTGTGACGGTCGACCAGTATCCGCAGGTTGGTATTGGCTATAAAGAAGTGACCGGACAGATTAAAGGCTTGAGGTTGTATCAAAATCAACCTAATCCTTTTGGCTCCGGTACAAATATTAAATATGATCTGAAGAAGACAGAGCATGTAATATTAAGGGTACTTGATCTTTCGGGCAGCGTAATTTCCGTTTTGGTAAATGAAAAGCAGGAACCCGGAAGTTATCAGACAGCATGGCGCGGTAAAGATGATACCGGTAATGATGTAGGCAGCGGATTATATTTTTACGAACTGGTTATACCCTCACGCCGGTTACAGAAAAAAATGATACTTCTTCGATAGTCAATCACAATAGCCTGGCACAAGCCTTGTTTATCTATTCGATTACACTATGAGAATTTTATTATTGCCTTATTTATATTATTTTTATCGGTACATTAATAATTTAAACCAGGTAAAATGAGAAAAGTATATATCTTTTTTGCAGTACTGATAATTTATTCATTCGGGGCCTTATGCCAGACAGATACGCTTGTTTATAAAAATGCCGATGCTAACGTTGAGGATCGTATTGATGATATTATTTCCAGGATGACACTGGAAGAGAAAGCACTAATGCTTTCCGGTGATACAACGCATTATGATTCCAGGCCTAACGAGCGTCTCGGAATTCCTGCTTTGCGGATGGCGGACGGACCGGTAGGTGTGCGTGCAGAAAAAGCAACAGCTTTTCCTGTATCTGTTTGTATGGCAGCTACATGGAATACAGACCTTATATATCGCCTGGGGCAGACCCTGGGTCAGGAAGCAAAAGCAAAAAACAAAAATGTGCTGCTGGCTCCCTGTGTGAATATTCACAGGGTACCATACGGAGGCCGCAATTTTGAGAGCTACGGAGAAGATCCCTTTCTTGCATCTGCCATAGCAGTTAATTATATCAGGGGCGTTCAAAGTGAAAGGGTTATTGCTACTGTAAAGCACTTTGCCTGCAATAACCAGGAAAATGAACGAAACAGCATAGATGTGAGAGTTGATGAGCGTACGCTAAATGAAATATATCTACCTGCATTTAAGGCCGCTGTGCAGGAGGGAGGAGTATGGGCAGTGATGTCTGCATATAACAGGCTGAACGGACAGCACTGCAGTTCCAATACCTGGCTTCTTACAGATATCCTGAAAGACCGCTGGGGCTTTCAGGGATTTGTAATGTCTGACTGGGGAGCTGTACATAGCACCATACCTGCCCTGTATGCAGGTATGGACCTTGAAATGCCGACAGACAGGTATTTTAAGCCGAAGGAGATTGAAGAAGCACTGAGGTGGAGACTTTTCAAACCTTCAAAGATCGACGATAAAGTAAGGCGTATCCTACGTCCCATGTTTCATATGGGCTATTTTGACCAGACTGAGCCGGACACAGGGGCGTGTGACACTCCCGGACACCGTGAAATTGCAAGGAAAGTGGCAGAGGAAGGCATTGTCCTTTTAAAGAATGAGAATAACATTCTTCCTGTTAAAAATGATATTCATTCTATTGCTGTTATTGGGCGCAATGCCACAAATCTCATTTATGGCGGCGGTGGCAGCAGCCATGTTACTCCCTGTCATACAGCATCTCCCCTGGAAGCTCTTGCATTAAAGGCAGGGGAAGATTTTACCATAAAGTATGAGTCAGGGACATTCGATGAAAAAGACTTTGTCCCTGTACCATCTGAATCGTTGATACCTCCTGAAGGATATGCTGAAAAGCAAGGCCTCGTGGGGGCTTATTATGATAATCCGCGATTCGAGGGAGACCCGGTAAAGAAGCAGGTTGACAGTATTATTGATTTTTCCTGGGGCAGGGGAGGTCCGGGAGGATTAAAACCCGACTTTTTCTCAGTAATTTGGGAGGGACAACTGGTTGTTCCCGAATCAGGTTCTTATGCACTTGCTGTTGGCGGTGATAACGGTTCGAGTTTATATATTAACGGTGAACCGGCAATTGATAACTCTGACTTCATGCGAAATAAGACTTTATACGAATTTACTACTGTTGAACTTGAAAAAGACCAGCCTGTAAATATTAAGATCGAATATACCGAATTCTGGGGTGAAGCAACCATGCGGCTTATGTGGCGTAAGATTGAGGAACACCCCCTTCAGAAGGCAGTCCATTTGGCTGAATCTTCAGATATGGCCGTTCTGTTTATGGGTTATGCTATGAATGATGAATCGGAAGGCAGTGACCGTAAGACACTGGAACTACCCCGGGGCCAGGAAGAACTTATCAGTGCAGTGGCAGATGTTAATCCGAATACTGTAATTGTCCTGAACTGCGGCTCGGGCATTCTTATGAACAACTGGATAGATAAAGTCCCGGGGATAGTATTGGCCTGGTATCCCGGACAGGAAGGCGGGGATGCAATAGCCAATATTCTACTGGGCAATGTCAATCCTTCTGGTAAGCTTGTCACTACCTTTTTTAAAAACTGGGAAGACTGTCCGGCATACGGTAATTATCCCGGTGAAGATGACAAAGTGCACTATGATGAGGGTGTTTTTGTCGGCTACAGGCATTTCGATACAAGAGGCATTGATCCTTATTTCCCGTTTGGACACGGGCTGAGCTATACAACTTTTGAATACAGCGATCTTCAGATGTCCGCAAAGAAAATTAGTGAGGACGAAAGCGTGACAGTTAGTTTTATAATTAAAAATACCGGCAGCAGGGACGGGGCAGAGGTGGCCCAGCTTTACCTGGGTGACGACGAATCATGTGTGCCGCGGCCATTAAAAGAATTAAAGGGATTTGCAAAAGTATTTTTAAAAGCAGGTGAAGAGACAGCTATTTCATTTACTATCGGACCCGGTGATTTGAAATATTTCGATATCTATACTCATGACTGGAAATCCGAGCCGGGTAAATTCAACGTTTATATAGGTTCCTCTTCAAGAGATATAAGATTAACAGGATCATTTGTATTAAAATAGGGACAGCCCCCATTTTTAATATCGGATTTTAGCCATTGGTCGTTAGCCGAAAAATGGAGGCTGTCCCTATTTTAATCAGAGTGGCTATGCTCCCTCATAATTTGTTCAAGCTTTTTCTTATTCTCTTCCTCCCGCGCTATCTGGCTGAGTGTTTCCACAAATATGGAGTTTGGATAGGGATTATTATCCAGGATATTTTGAATTTTTTCCGGTAAAGTCTTATCGTCTTTAACAGCCAGCTTCCTTTTTACTATAAGGGCAAATGCAATATCTTCTTCATTAATTGAAATATATGACATTTTTATCCAGCCTTCCAGCTTTTTCTTTTCACCTGTCACCTTAAACCAGTCATCATTTTTTTCAGTTATAGCTATTATGTCCATAGGAGAAAATTCCTGGTTGCTAATAGTCAGTAAATCAGGTCGTTTATATATCGGGACCTTGCTTTTGACCACTCCTGTCCTGGCATCAAGCACCAGTCCGAATCCGGCAGTCCATCCGACAGAGCCATCCGATAATTTGATATTCAAGTATTTCTGGTTTTTATATGCAGAATCCGTGGCATCTTCGTTCAGGTACAGGAAAGATTCTCCCAGACTTAAGGTTGAAAATACTGAAGAATTCCCGGAGGGCTTTTCACGAATTGCCATCCCATCCCATATGCAGACTCCCGGGACATTTTCTTTAGTTGCGGATTTTGTGTCTTTGCTACTTTCCGATTCTTTCTGTCGTTCTGACTTGCATGATATTATCAAGGAAGTTACTAGTATGCATGTCAGCAAAGTATAATGATTAAAAATTTTATAATTCATAATATTATTTATAATATTCCTTTGAAGAAACCAGGCACATAAAGTTAATAATGCCTATAAAAATAATAAAGAATATTAATATAATAGGCACAGGCTTAATTACAAATGATTATTAATAAGTAATATTTTCGCGGATTTGGATTATTCTTCCGGCAAGTATTAATACCGGGCAAGGGCAATATATAATGAAATTATAACTATCAGGCGATATAATTTGATGACAGAAAGATTATCTTTTGAGCAGGCTTAATCTTTCTTCAGTTATAATTTCTCCTGTTTCTCTCAGTTCGTATTCAAATAGCCTGTCTCTTTTTATTACCCGCTTTATTTTTACAGGTGTCACACCATCAAGATATACAACCTGCGAATTCTTATACCTGGAAATCATAATATAAAATTAAATTTAACTGCCTTAATAACAATGACTAATATTTAAACAATAAATGTTAAAATATGTTTATTGCATATGATAAAAAAGTATGATTGTGAATGGATTGTCACAAATCAATTATTGCTTTCATAACACCATCCTCATAATTGGCTACCATTCTGAATGCTTTTTCCGTGTCCTCGAATTTAAAATGATGGGTTATCATAGGATAGACATCTATTTTTTTATCAACTATCAGATCAAGTGCCATTTTTGTGCAATCAACCTGTCTTCTTATATTTTGTATTGAAATTTCCTTTCTTCTTGTTTTGTTTACACTGAAAGACCAGCGATCAAAATCAGGAATACCGATAATAATTAATGTTCCTCCGGGTTTAAGTAAATCAATTGCCTGATCTGTTGCTTCCTGTTTGCCGCAGCATTCAAAAACACAATCCAGTTGCAGAGGTTCCCGATTAATTATTTCTTTTATTATATCTGTTTTATCAGGATTACCGGTCCATGACACACCGGTATTGGCAGCAATATTCAATCTTTCATTAATTCTGTCGGTTACATAAATATCTTTAAACTTATAATACCTTGCTGATAAAAAAACACTCATTCCTATAGGTCCGAATCCCAGTATCCCTATTTTTTTATTACCGGCAGGAAGTGACTTTTTAACAGAATAAATTCCTATGGCCAGGGGTTCTGAGATAACAGCCTGATCAGTTCCAAGATCATCAGGAACTCTGTAGCAGGAGGTCTCAGGCATAACTACGTACTCTGATAAAGCACCTTCTGCCTGGCCGGGGCAACCCAGGAATTTCAGATTCTTGCATGTATGGTGCCGGCCTGCCAGGCACTGGTCACAATGCCAGCATGGCATTGCCGGATCTATTGCCACCATGTCGCCCGGCTTAAGGCTTTTCACAGCGACTCCTGTTTCCTGAACTATACCCGATACTTCGTGCCCTAATGTAAAAGGAAACTTAACCACCTGGTTGCCTATTCTTCCCAACCTGTAATAATGAATATCACTACCACATATACCTATACTTTTTGTTTTTATCAACACATCGGTAGTTTCTTTAATCTCCGGTGCAGGGACATCTCTGAGGCTCATTAGCCTGATGCCCGTTAATGCTATTGATCTCATTGTTATATGCTTGATTTAAAAAAATTATATAAGCAAATATAGTTATCAGGGGATAAATAAAAGATAAAAAATTGTTTATCTTTATTATTAAATGTTATATAAATATTATATATGGTATTCTTAATTTTTAAAATATTGTAATATGAACAAGAAGTTATTAATACCTCTTATTTTTCTGTGCATCATATTAGTGGCTATACTTGTATTTTACCTGAACAAAGAGAAAATTGCTGTTCGTTTTAATGATAAGGGACTCAAATTTTCAGAGCAGAAAGATTACAGTAAAGCTATGGTATATTATAAAAGGGCATTTAAACTTGATAACAAAAATACCGGTGCCTGCCTGAATATTGGAAAAACCTATTACCAGCTTGAAGATTACATTCAGGCTCTTGAATATATTGATAAAGCACAAAAGTTGAACAACCTGCTCACAGAAGCTTCTTTTTATCGGGGAATGGTGAAAATGAAACAGGGCAAATATCAGGAGTCAATTCAAAATTTCAGTATTACACTTTATCTCGATACAGCTTACTGGAAAGCTTACTATCAAAGGGGTATCGCCAGGGCAAACCTGGGGGATTATCTTGGGGCTGTTGATGATTATAAAAAGGCAATGATCATAAACAGGGAAAATGTTGATATATACTTAAAAAGTGTTGAGGCAAGATCAGTACTGGAAGACTTCAGGGGAGCAATTAAAGATTACGACAAAATCCTTGCCCTTGATAAGGATAATGGCGAAGCATATTATAACCGCGGATTCCTTAAAATGAACCTTAAGGATTATTTGGGGGCTATAAAGGATTTCAGCCAGGCCTTAATTATTAATAGTGAATATGATGATGCTGTCTATCGCAGGGGTATATGTTATGCCAATATATCTGATTATGGTCCATCTATTAATGATTTTACTAAATCCATTGAGAAAGATTACAAATTAATTAACTCGTATTACAACAGGGCTTTATCCTATATTTATAACAAGCAGCTGAATAATGCGGTATCGGATTTAGAACGGCTTATCAAGCTTGATACTAAAAATGTGCAGGCATATTACTTGATGGGTATAGCCAAATCAATGCAACAGAATTTTCAGGCATCAATAAAATATTATGATAAAGCAATAGAGCTGGATCCCCATCGTGCGGAATACTACTTTAACAGGGGAGTATCCCGGGGTAATTTAAAAAAACATGAGGAAGCAATTATTGATTATGACAAAGCTATTGAACTTATTAATAATTATGCTGATGCATATTACAGCAGGGGGGTTTCCAGGATTAACCTTAATGACTATGAAGGAGGCTGCATGGATTTCAGGAAGGCAAAAGGGCTGGGTTATAAATTAGCTGACCAGCAGATAGCTATGTATTGCCAGAGATATTAATATCTGTTAAGCCATCTGTATCTTCTGGCACTGTCACCAAATTTAACTGCAAGCATAATCTCGTGTGAGCCTATGCTGTATTTTCCGATACTGCTTAATGTATAGTCGAAAGCATATCCAAAATAAAACTTATCTACCCTGGCTCCGGCCATTATTATAATTGATGATCCTGTCCCTGCTGTAGCTTCTTCAAAGATGTTTCTTCTTCCGCCCGTTCTGTATGATACTCCGGCCCAGTAGTCTTCTTTGAAATAAAACTTGAGATTCATATCAAGCTGTGATACCCCCTTTTCTGTCGTTTTCAAAAGGAATGACGGTTCGGCAAGGAGAAAATCAATTATATCAAACCTGTAACCGGCCATGAGATAATAGTGTCTTATCATTTTGAAACCAATACCTTCACCCCCACTTAGTTTTAAGGTACTTTGAAATAACTGCAATCCGGAAATTCCGGCATAGATGTGCCTGTCCGTATAATATACTCCGAAGTTTGCATCCGGAATTAATGCTGATTTTTTAGTTTCTATCAATAACCTGTCGCTGGGACTATAGGTCTGAATTTTATCTTCGTCTATCCTGAACTGAAAACCGGTCAGTGAGAGGCCGAAAGATAGCTGGTAAGTGCTCATTGTAATATGATATGAATAGGTTCCCTGTATGCCGGTACGGTTAAAGGCACCGTTTCTGTCTGTAAACACATAACATCCCATTCCTATCCTTCCACTGCGGGACATTACTCTTTTACGCCTCCTTATTGATGCAGATCGTGAAATAAAGCTGTTTTTGAGAAGCCTCGTTTGTCCGCTTAACGCATAAGTTGAAGGAGCATTTTGAAGACCCAGCCATTGTTCTCTTGCTGTCAGGTTAATTGCAGTATAACCTTCATGACCGACAACTGCAGGATTCAGCAAAAAGCCATTCATCATGTACTGGCTGTATACAGGCAATTGCTGGGCACTGGTCACTATCGTGGAAATTATAAATAATATTAAACAAAATACTCTGTACATTTAGGTCTCCCGCGTCTGCCTTTATTAATATTTTTCTAAGTTAAAAAAAAAATCGGTTTTTTATACGTAAACAATATTCATTAGTTTCAGGAATTACGGCATCCTTATATAAATTCCACATATGGGTTGATTAAATAATTAATCCGCCTGAATATTATAATAGTGCCCGTTTTATATATCAGAAAATAATTTCTGATAAATAAATGTTTTTTTTTGATTTATATATAAAAGAAATTGAGTTATTTATTAACAACGCACAGTATGGCAGGGTTATCAAATACTTATATGTGCCGGCTATGTCAACTAATAGATTATAAATAAATTATTTAATGATATTAATATTGCCCACCAGAGGTTTGGCATCATAGTATTTAAAGTCTATAACATAATAATATGAGTCCATAGGCATTTCTTTGCCGTCCTGGGACTTGCCATCCCAGACATTTTCAGGATCGGGATTTACCTTCCGGTATATCAGCCTGCCCCACCTGTCAAATATTTCGACAGTAGCCCCGGGAAACAGTTCGAGATGCTCAATTATCCATACATCATTGTCACCATCATTATTCGGGGTGATTGTGTTGGGTATATCACCGAAAAACACATCAATGCTGCATTGCAGTATTAAGATGGTATCTGTGCCCTTACACCCGTTTGCGTCGGTCACAGTGACTGTTATTGTGTCTGTCCTGGTTTCGGAGGGACTGGCAACTATGGAACTTGTAATAGCTCCTGTTGACCACTGGTAAAAGCTAAACATGCCGGCCTCTATTTCCAGTTTCTGCGTTCCGCAGAGCGAGGTGTCTTCTCCCAATGCCACAACAGGCAGGGGATTAACAATAATAACCACCGAGTCGTAGTCAGTACATCCATCGGTGCCTGTCACCTGCGCCCATAGCAGTCCGGCTTCCCTGGCCATAAAATAATTAAGTGTACTGCCATCATGCCACAGGTAATCCAGGGGAGTAATATAATTATCCTCTATTTCAACTGCAAATGAATCACCGTCACAAATTTCGATTTCATCTCCCAGATCCAGTTCGGGGGCGGTAACATCGACAGTAGCCGTCACCGGGTCACCGATACAACCATTCTCGGTTATCTCTACTACCGATATACTATGTGAGCCCCTGCTATAATTCCATTCAACAACAATAGTATCATTCATATTCTCGATAATCTCCCCTCCTTCAACAGCCCAGTCAAAAACAGAATTTTTAAATCCCGTTACCCCATACATAGCCCTGCTTCCGGTACAGGCAAAGGGTAAGCCCTGCCCGTACCCGAAGACAGAGGCAAATGTAATTATGATAAGGGATAATATATTAGTTTTTGCAGTCAACCGGACTGGTAATTATTCATAGTATGTTAATGTTATAATCTTTAAACTAACAGATTAATAAATTAATTATTACGGATTCCAGTTGTTAGGTACATGATAGATCGGACCGGTATCCGGAGCAGGATTAACCTGTATGACAATGGTTTCTGCAGTTGTATCATACCATGACCAGCTGTCAAGAGCTGCAGTCGGATTTGTCAGGTAATCCGATTTCCTGGATATCCTGTCGTTTGTTCCCCTTACATGGTAAGTGAACACTGTCGCCTTTGAATTCGTAACAAGGAATCCCCCTGTAGGAACAGTAAGGTCAAATGTTGAAGCGTCAATGTCAACATCCTGTGACCCGTCCGACCCCTGGTTCTGTATGGCATAAGCCTGGGCAGCACCCAGCGAGTTGTAATCTATGTCAAAGTATTCATCTTTGGCAAGACTTGCATCAAGGGTTGCAATTTCCAGGTCCCAGTCCAGCTGGAATGTGTAAACTCCCGTGAAGGCAGCCTGAACAATATCGGTTAATCTTGCATCACCTTCACACACTGTGAGGTCAGCACCAATAGTGGTACCGGGGTTGTCAGCAGTAAAGGTTACCGTAGGTTCGGCAATAACCTGAACATTAAGTACGGTAACATCTCCGGAACAACTTCCATAGGCAGGAGAAGCCTCTTCATAGACGTTAACTTCATAGGGAGTTACTCCTGATACAGCGCCCCATGTAATTTCCACATAGTTGTCATTAGGATCTGCATCAGTAATTACACTACCTCCATTGGCACCGTTAAAAGACCAGTTCCATGTGAAGTTAGCCGTTAAAGTCCATCCTCCCACGGCAGTGTAGTTAGGATGGTAGTACATATCCGGCATAACATAAAAGCCTGTTGTTGTACCGGTAGTCACCGAGTCTATAGCAGTCGGTGCGGTTTCATTGGCGTCATAAAGCGAATAGTCGCCATTCTGAACCTGGGCAAACAGTCCACTGACTACAAGCATTGACATTGCAATGCCTAGTCCGATTCTTAATACATTTTTCCTTTTCATAACACAAAATTTAAATTAGTAAAACAATAGTTAATTCAATATTCATTAATAATACATTATTAATTTCCTGTTTAAATATTTAATACCCTTACGGGTTGAATTCATTCTCGATATGGTATCCCGGACCGGTGTCCGGTAACTTGGATACCCAGACATCTAAAACCGTTGGAGATGCTGCTGCACAGCCATTACCATCTTCATAGTTCACACTCACTGTCTGTGCTTCAATATCATCCCACCTGATCGTAATAAAATCGCTTCCGTCACCGCCGCCAGATACTGTGCCTCCTGCAGAAACTTCCCAGTCGTAATTGCTCATGCCTGCATCGGTTGTATAAGTCTCCGTACTCCCCTCGCATAAAGTGTCGGCTCCCGAAATGCCTGGCACAGGCAGAGGATTAACTGTGACGGTGGAAAAATCGATTAATTGCACACCACAATTATATTCGTTTGTGCCCACAACATAATAATCTGTTGTTACCTCAGGGGCATCCATTAAAAGAACATCACCACCCGGACCGCTGCTAACTGGCGGGCCAACCGGACTATCATCGCTTGCCAGATACAATTGATAGGTTATCCCCGGAGCAGCCGCCTGAACTATGATATTAGCAATCTGGCCAAAACATATTGTTGGATCTGTAACCGTGTTATTATCGTCAGGCAATGGATTTACTGTAACTTCCAGACTATCACTTTCTGTATTGGGCGGAGCCGTTTCATCTACTTTTACGTAATATAAACCTGTGCCGATCCATTGAACAACAACTGAATCAAGTGTAGTGCTGCCTATTATAGTTCCACCGCCCAGCGGTAAGAACCATGAATATGTATGTGTTCCTACAACTGGTGTCCTATATGTTACTGTTTCGTTCAAACAAACAGGAGTCGGTCCGGTGACAACAGGATCAGGAATATCAGTAATAGTTACATTATAATCGGGTGTAGTAGTTGAACAACCACCAACTGTTGCTGTTTCCTGCACCCGGACCCAACCCGACCCCGGAGAACTGGCCCACTGGACTGTTACTGTATTATTGGTTGAACTTCCAATAATAGTTCCATTATTTACAGTCCACTGATAAGTATGACCGCCAACCAGGGGTGTAGAATAGTCTACTGTTTCACCCAAATCCACCGTGGTATTCCCGGATATAGACGGAACGGGTGATTCATTGAGCGTTATGGTAATCGTTGTGGTAAAGTCACGTATGCCTGTACTGCCGGTTGCATCGCGGATATATGAAACATTAAATATATAGTCGCCGGGTCCGCCTGAGGCAAGTGGCTCCATAGCATTCGAAACAACCAGTGTATAAGGTGAGGTGGCAATATTATTTATTGTTGTTTCGTTTGCACCGTTTACCATGTATTTGATAGTCCATGGAGATGTTCCCGTAAGGTCAATCGTGATGCTTGTAATGGAACCATCATCGCAAATGCTGGAATCGCCGCTGGTAATAGTTGCCGTAGGTAAGCTTTCAACTCCTATTGTAAAATAATGGTTGCCATTAACTGTCACTTCCGGATTCGTCTGGATAGTCCCTGAATTAACTCCTCCGTCCACTATAATATTGCCCCGGTTTTGCCATGCACTCCCGTTCCATTCAACTATACGCAGTTTAGAGCGTCCAACCGCACTTGGCGGAATTATTCCGCTTTGCGAATCCCATCTTATCATCACATTGGCAGCAGATGCAACTGAACCATTCAGGCTCCAGTATTCCACATCACTTACAACATCAATAGGATTTACTTTATTGTCCGGGTCATAACCATCGTCACCGGGATTGTGATTATAATACCGCGCTGTATAATTTCCTGCTGCGGAAACCGTCGAAACATGAAGATTGCCATACCTTGTGCCGTTACTATTACCCACAGGGAAGTCGAAGTACGATCCTGAATTTATCTGTTTCCGCAGGGGGCCATCTATAAACGAGGCGCTTCCTCCTCCAATCACAGCTGTAGCACTTGTATTGGTAATGCTTAAAAGATTAGTTAAATTAGTAGTAATATTACCCTGGGTAAGATAAAGGTATCTGCTGACCGAAACCTGCCCGCCCCCGGCAATGGTCATGCCCGAGGCATTATTTATCCGGAGGTCGTAAAATTGTCCGGTGGTAGTACCATTTGTAACTGTAAGAGTTTGTTGAGCCGTTCCGTTAAAGATAACCGCTCCCTGTCCGGGAACCAGACCCCCGGCTGCTGAAGTATTATTATCAGTCCAGTTACCAAGTATCGTAATATTTTTATTATAAAGCGTATTGCTGAGCGTTCCTGTCCCCGCAGCTATAGCAAGGTTACCCAGTATCCTCATGTTATCAGCACTTATATTTTTAACTCCGTTACCCGAGAAGATCACATTCTGGAAAGGTTTATAATCATTACCCGGTTTTAGAGGCAGGATGGCAGGTGTACCGCTGTTATTATAAAATTCTACTGTACTTGAAGAATTATTCATAAAATCGTCATATTTGCCTGCAGGTAAAATGAAGCTTCCCGAAGCAGTGCTGGTAATACTTATAGTACCTCCCCCCCTGATATGACCAAGATTATGATACAGTGTTGTGCCTACTTCAAGCGTCCCGTTTATATCTACAGAATAAGCATTCTGACTGTTTGCATCAAGAGTAATGGTATGACCTGAAAGAATAACGACCAGATTTCCCTGTGGATATGATGGGGCGGGTCCACCTGAACCATCTGAATTTAAAGTCCATGCATTTGGATCAGTCCAGTTACCCCCTGATGTTGAATTGCGGCTGCAATATATGACAGGCGTGACAAAATTGGGAGGATCTCCCGCAGTATATTCTCCATCAATAAAATTGACACCCGAAGAAAGCATCAATGATATAGTATGGTTTACGGTACTAATAGTATTATCACCTAAAACATAGGTTGGTGTCCAGTCAAGACCATAAAACCTGCCTGCAACATAGGTGTTTTCAGCACCGGTAACATCAGAGGCGCTGTAATAATAAGTATGTTCAACCGTCGGACTGCCAAAACCTGTTGATGTTACATACCAGTAATAGGTAAGATGGTTTCCTGAACCGCCGTTCCATAGCAAAGGATGCTTTGTATTTACAGGCCGGACAGTAATGGTGCCCGTTGCACTGTTGGCAGTTACGTTAAGCCGTGCAGGAGTATATTTGCCAGCTACTCCTACAGGGAACGTAAAGTCTCCTGCTCCTGAAGGATATATTTTTTTAACTCCCTGATCGCTCATCACACCATTCAGTATGATCATCCTGTTTACACCCGGTGTTCCGCTGATAGTTGCATTGATACCGAAAGTAAGCAGATAATCATCAATATAAATACTGCCCTGGGTAAAAGTTAACACTCCGTCAATTTCCGAATTGTCAGTCATATTTACACCCGAGGGATTGTTTATGTTTACATTTCCGAATTTACATGCTCCGTTTCCCGAAATCACCTGCTGCTGCGAACCTGTCAGAATAATACCTCCTGATGCAGATGAGCTGTTATGAGTGCCGGTATTGGAAATATTTTCGGTTACCGTTATAGTATTGCTGCCATCATTCAGGATTCCGGAATTAATGTTAAGGCATCCGTTAACTCTAAGGCTGGAGTTAGCTGCAAGGCTTACGGAACTAGAAGATGTAATTACCATATTGGCAAAATTTGTGAGGTTGGCACCTGCACCTGCTATTGTCTGTGCTCCTTCCCCGTCGAACGTAGTGATCTGGGCAGATGTGCCTGCCTGGTATCCGCCTGTGGTAATTCCACTGCCTGCATTACTGTTGTTGTTGATAAGGTTATGACCAAGATTTATATTCAGTCCATTAGCATGGAACTCGGAATTGCCGTAAATAGTTAAATCATTATTAAGAACCAGGGAATTAACTCTTAAATTAACAATTTTATCTCGGGTAGTTGCATCTATATTAAGGTTCCAAAGAGGTGATAAGGAATTCAGATAAAATATTGTATTTGCGCCGGCAGTGGTATTTGTTGTTCCTATATTAATGTCCCCGCCGCTAACACTTGAGGTTTCCGGTACAATCTGTATATCCCCGAAATAGTTTGGATCGCCTCCGCCATTCACCATAGCAAGTGAGCCACCCGACATGTTAAACTGGCTGCCTGTATTAAGTACTTCAAATTTGGCGCGTGTATTCTGCTGATTAAGACCTTTGATAAGCACGTTCCCACCGGATTGTGTATAAATAAGCGAACCGAGAGTATTATCTATCAATCGCCTGATTTGACCATCGACAGTCAACGTACCACCCTGTATAATGATTTCAGGATTACCTGCAGGCGCATATTCAATATCGTTATTAGTACCCGAGTTATTCCCAATATTAACAGTTCCTGTGTTCAGTACCTCAAGACGGCCAGCAAGGCTCAGATCGCCAGCATTACTATTTGTCCCGATGGTTACCGCACCTTCATTAACTGATAAGGCTGCAGAAACAGGAATAGTAAATGCGGTGTTGGTTGAAAGGGTTAAATTCAGGCCCGGATTAGAAACGCGGAATGTACCGTTATTTAAAATCAGTGCAGTACCTGTACCACTTAATGTCATGTTATCTGCTGTGACATTAAGAATAGTATTTCGTGAAGTCCCCTTATCGACATTTAAATAATTAAATTCATTCGTTCCCGAACCCGATATCTCTTTATCTGCATCACCGGTAAAATATACGTTGCAGACCCTGGTGGCAGCACCTCCGTACATATCAAAATTACCATCGTTATTCAGGCTTCCTGCAATATAAAGTATATTCGTGGCATTACTGCCGGTTGTTACGTCAAATATTGCACCGGTAGCTATGTTAATATCGCTGTTCGCGTAGATTGTCTGTGCAAAATTATTATTCATAAACCGGAGTGTGCTGCCTGTAATGTTTATATCGCCTTCAACAGTTAATATTCTTGCAGCGGAGGAATTTAGCCTGGCCACACCTGTTCCTGTTCCGTCAATTGTCAGTTCACCGAAAACAGTTATGTTTATGTTAGGCATGGCAATATATCGTCCGTTTGAAGGTGACAGCACAAGGTTATTATAATATGTTAATCCTGCAGGCAGTGTAAAATCCTGGGCGGCCGTATTATAATATTCCACAGTTCCCCCTCCCTCAGATAGGAAATTTCCGAAATCACCACCCGGGAAAGTCGCCGTCGCAGCAGAGGATGAGATCATCAGTTTGCCGGTACCCGTAATTTTTGTATCAGGTATAGCGCCGAAATTGTGTCCGGTAGTAGTTGTGATATCCAGTACCGATCCACTGTTAATCTGTAAGCTACCTACTATTATGTTATTATAACCGGCCGGAACAGTCACCGTATGGTTCTGTGCTGCTCCGTCACCTATCACAACAGGATTGTTTGATCCCGGAAGAGCTCCATCCGCAGGACCTCCAACTGATACACTCGACCAGGTATTTACATCGTTCCAGTCGCCATCCTGGCGGCTGTAAAAAACTTTCACTGCCTGAAAAGCATCTGGCTCTCCGGCGGTATATTCACCATTTATATAACTCACATTTGTGAAAAGAATATCATTTGTAGCATCCACAACTCTTGCAGGATCGTTGATATAAACCCAGGCATAAGAGTTGTAAACTCCCGGAATGTAATTGCTTTCGGTTCCACGTCCGATTAAGTCGGAATCAACATAGCGATAAGTGTGCGATACTGAATTAGCAGGAATCCCTGTTATTTCCGAACTTGTAACTTTCCAGTAATAATTCAGTGAATTGGTGGAAGTTACAAAAGGATTATACTGGGCAACCGGCCTGGTGGTCACTGAACCCCACGTGGCAGGAGCCACCGTAAATTGAATTGTGGCAGGTGTATAATCCGATGCCGTGCCGACAGGAAAAACAAATGCATTTGTTAGATTATAGTATTTTTCCACACCTCCGTCACTTTGATTTCCTGCTGTACGTATCATTTTAGTCCCCGAATATACTGCAGTAGTCTGCGGATAAAGGGCATCGTATATGTTGCTGCTGACACCAAGTGATAATTTATGAATTCCGATATCGAGTAAGCCCCCTGCCAGTCTCAGATTTCCTGTAAGTGACTGGCCCGATATAAGTGTCGTTGTTCCTGCGGCTTTATTAATAATAAGATTACCGAATATTCCATTCCCTGAACCACCAATAGTTTGCGCTCCACCTCCGTTCAGCAATATACCTCCGCCAGCCTGACTTGTGTGGGTGCCTGAGTTTAATATATTCCCTGCTACACTAATATTATGACCTATATCGTTTAAATAGCAGTTTGCATTTATTGTCAATGCGTTTCTGATTATAAGATTACTGGTTAATATATCGGTATTAGATGTATTACTGAAAGTGAGATTATAAAGTCCCGTACCTCCGCTGATTGTTCCGGCATTTGTAAAACGCTGCCCTCCGGCACCATTAAAAGTTGTTGTATTATTGCCTGAATTATAGGATGATGCTGCATCCATGGTAAAGTCATGACCGGCATTCAGGTTCACAGTGTTTGTAGCCAGATCGAGCGCTGTATTAGCATTTAATCTAAGATCGTTCTGTACATCAATTTTAGTATTGCTCGTATTAAGCCATTGAACAGTAACAGTACCACCTCCCGTTCTTCGGGTTACAACAAGATTATAAAAAGGCACTGTTGTGTTAGCCGTATAAGTATATCCCGAAGGAAGACTGAAATTTACCGTTCCGCCTGTAACACTATAATTTCCGGTTGCTGCCCGTAAATCCATAATCTGCGTGCATGTTCCTCCTCCAATAAACAACACATCGGTAAAATTAAGTGTTCCTCCGCTCATGGTAAAAACCGTATTAGTATTGGTCAGGCCAAGCATCGGGCCTGCGTGGTTCTCACCCTGAAGCCTAATATTGACCGTACCTCCCGATTGAATGTAACTGATCTTATTTCCGGAACCCCCGACTGCCGACCATACCTGGCTGGCACTTAAAGTACCCGTTCCTTCGACAACGATTTCCGGTGTTCCCAAAATACCTAAAACAATACCTGCAGCATCTCCCGTGCTAAAAGATCCGGCATTTATTTTTAACCTCCCGTACAATGTTGCTGCCTGCCAGCCTGTTCCATTAACCCCGACGACCGTTGTTAAAACTGTGGCCCCGTTGATCCATAAGCCGGCTCTTGGAATAATATTGAAATCCTGACCGCCTTCGGTAAGTGAAGGAATATTAATATTATCGTTTAATTTTAATGTGCCTCCATTTATAAATAAAGCTTTCTCGTATACTCCGACACCAAACCCTTCAGGTCCACCATCAAACTGATTCCCGCCCTGGTTATTCGGTCCGTATAATGCAAAATCAGCCACATTGGCTGATGTAACATCAAGCATATAAGTCTGGTCAGTACCTTTGTCAATAACCAGCCTGTAAAAATCAGTCGTACCGTTACATACAAGCGTGTTATTTGTTGTACCGGCAAATGTAACTTTTACAGCACCGTAGTTTTGGCCGCCATAAGTGGTTGTTGCCAGCAAATAATATGCATTTATTACCGGTGAAGGTAATCCGGTAAACCTCACAGAACCATTATTGGTGAAGTCGCCATAAATATTCAGGTTATGAACATTATTATAAGATTGCCCGGTATTAAAATTATTAACCAGGATTGAACATCCCGCATTAACCGTAAAGTTACCATATATCGTAAGATTGATCTTGTTATTTGAAGCAACCGGATTTCCAAACCTGAAAGCCAGGCTTCCGGTGGAAGAGTTGTTTAAGGTGAAATCACTATTGATTATATAATTTACCGGATTTGTATTGTTGTCAAGGTAGACCGTATAAGCATTAGTAGTGCTATTTGAAATAATAAGGTTGTTGTAAGTGAGTTGCACGTTACTAATCCTTGTCCCATTCAAATTGAAATATTCCACTGTTCCGCCGCCTGCGGCGACAAAACTTGTAAATGTCCCCCCCGGAAAAGTGTTTGACTGCAACCTCAGTAATCCCTGACCACTTACAGAACCAAAATTATGACCCGTTGTATTGCCTATATCCAGTGTACCGCCTTCGTTGATCTGCAGTGAATATACTGTCCGTGATACAGCGGTAGTTATTGTGCGGCCGTTCAATATGACAATCCTGTCACTTGCGCCTGGTACGGCCGGGTTCACTAATAAGGTTCCCGATGGATCTGTTGTCCATGTATTGGCTGTAGCCCAATCGCCGGACTGGTAAGAGTAGTATGTAATAATAGGTTCACGTGCCGTCCATTGACCGGTTAGTGCAGGAGTGCCTGACGAAGAAAATGTGTTGGCAGCAGTATTGATTGAAGCTCCGCCAGGAGTGAGCCATGTGCCGCCGGTATAGAAAGCAGGTTCGTAATCTGCTTCATTGCCGCCCGGACCTATATCTGCCGGATCGATATAAGTAAATGTAACATCTGCGCTTGTTACTGTTATTCCTGATGTGCTTACATCCCAGTACCTCTCCAAATCGGTAGAATTGGCAGGAGGCGGGCCCGGTGCTATAGTAGCTGCTGTTCGCACAGAAAGGCTTCCTGAACCGGTAGCCGACATCGAAGTTATCTCCATTGGCGTATAATAAGTACCTGTTCCAACAGGATACGTGATTGCCAGTCCGGATCCGTCGGCCGTTTCCTTTATGATGTAACCCGTCCCATCGCAGACAATCATATGTGTATTATTAAACGAGCCAGGTGTGGTAATAGCTGCTCCGCCGGCAATAGTCAGATTATACGTTGCCGCTCCCAGGCTAAGGTTACCGTTATCCAGGTTCAGATTATTATTGACAGTTACATTACCCTGCATGGTTTTGGTATTGCCCGTTGCGATAGTAAGGTTTCCATATGAGGGGGGAGCTCCCGAAACAGACTGCGCCCCGTTTGCCTGGTAGGTTACAGTACTATTGTCATCCAATGTAATATTTCCTGTTGTATAATTGGAGGGAAACAACACATTAATGGCACTGCCTGCTGAACCCAAAGTTAAACCGGTTCCTGCGTCCATTGTAAAAGTACCTGCGGCGTTGCCTGTGATTTGATATTGCTGGGTGGCTAAAATTGCACTGCCCTGGATAGCAAGGTCGTTGTTAACTGTAATTGCCCCCTGCATGGTTTTAGAACCGCTGTTGGAAACAGTTAGATTATAATAAGTATAATCACCGATATTTTGATCTCCGCTTCCATTATAGTTGACCGTTCCTGATGTCGGATTAGTTCCCCCGCCGGCGGTACTGGTTATTCCTCCACCACTCATGTTGCCTCCTACATATAAGGAGCCGCTGTCTGTGAAGCGGACATAGGTCCTTAAATTGGAAGCATTCATGATTAAATCCCCGCTAACATTAACTGTGCCGGTTGAAATTTCTATATATGCATCCCGTGAATTGCCATTGGAGTTCATTGTAAGTGAGCCGGTAGAAAAAGAACCTGCATTAACCAGAACTGCCTTATAATCGTTATTTGAATTTGAAGTAATAGTTGTACTGCCAGTTACAACAAGTGAATTAGTCCCGGATATAGTGATCCATGAATCCTGATTACCTGCAGGTATATCAAGTGTTCCCACGTCATTTGCCGGTGAAACATCAAGGGTAATAATATGGTTGTTTTGAATAGTAACTGTACCCGTACCTGCATTCTGTCCGGGATAGGATGTCGCTGCCCGCCACGCGGGACCGGGTAATCTGTATTCCTGCCATGTCGCTAACGAGCTCCAGTTTCCGGTTCCGTTTGAGCGAAAATCACCAATAGTTTGCCCGGATGAAAGAATAACTGAGAGAAATGCGATACAAACCGAAAGTCCAATCTTCTTGCTGATAAATAAAAAAGCAAATGATTCCTTTTCTTTAAAAAAACCGGTATTTTTCATCTTATCCATAAACTCCCAAATGAGATTTTCATAATTAAATAAACCTTAATGGTATACCTGCTTTCAAAGATAGGATTCATTGTCTATTTAATTAATTTACGGATACTTTTATTCCAGGTTAATTATTTTTTGACTTTGTGGCAAAAACTGGTTATTAAAGTTGAATGATAAACACTGGTTCCAATTAATGGTTTTAAATTTAAATATAAAATTAATTAATTGAAAATAAATATATTATAAAATTAATGGTATATTATAGACAAACTCTTCTTGTTAAGTTCCTGTTGATAAAAATTCTGTTAACTTACTGATTTAGGGAATCTTAAATATTAATATAGTATAATTTTATTTTTTTTGATGAAATTTATTTTTTTGAGGATATAATGAATAAAGTTTAATATAAAAGTAATAATAAATTATTTAATAATATTAATATTGCCCACCAGAGGTTTGGCATTATAGTATTTAAAGTCTATAACATAATAATATGAGTCCATAGGCATTTCTTTGCCGTCCTGGGACTTGCCATCCCAGACATTTTCAGGATCGGGATTTACCTTCCGGTATATCAGCCTGCCCCACCTGTCAAATATTTCGACAGTAGCCCCGGGAAACAGTTCGAGATGCTCAATTATCCATACATCATTGTCACCATCATTATTCGGGGTGATTGTGTTGGGTATATCACCGAAAAACACATCAATGCTGCATTGCAGTATTAAGATGGTATCTGTGCCCTTACACCCGTTTGCGTCGGTCACAGTGACTGTTATTGTGTCTGTCCTGGTTTCGGAGGGACTGGCAACTATGGAACTTGTAATAGCTCCTGTTGACCACTGGTAAAAGCTAAACATGCCGGCCTCTATTTCCAGTTTCTGCGTTCCGCAGAGCGAGGTGTCTTCTCCCAATGCCACAACAGGCAGGGGATTAACAATAATAACCACCGAGTCGTAGTCAGTACATCCATCGGTGCCTGTCACCTGCGCCCATAGCAGTCCGGCTTCCCTGGCCATAAAATAATTAAGTGTACTGCCATCATGCCACAGGTAATCCAGGGGAGTAATATAATTATCCTCTATTTCAACTGCAAATGAATCACCGTCACAAATTTCGATTTCATCTCCCAGATCCAGTTCGGGGGCGGTAACATCGACAGTAGCCGTCACCGGGTCACCGATACAACCATTCTCGGTTATCTCTACTACCGATATACTATGTGAGCCCCTGCTATAATTCCATTCAACAACAATAGTATCATTCATATTCTCGATAATCTCCCCTCCTTCAACAGCCCAGTCAAAAACAGAATTTTTAAATCCCGTTACCCCATACATAGCCCTGCTTCCGGTACAGGCAAAGGGTAAGCCCTGCCCGTACCCGAAGACAGAGGCAAATGTAATTATGATAAGGGATAATA
>CAYWUI010000047.1:0-21520 GCA_964461435.1 uncultured Bacteroidales bacterium
CCTATAATTAATATTATGTTAAATAGGAAAAATAAATATTAAAGGGGAAGTAATTTGATGCCTCCCCTTTTTATATGTTTAATCATTCTTTTACTTGTCCAGTTGATCCTCGTCAACTTCTCCTTTTGCCTCCAGCGCTTTTACTATTGCTTCGTACTTGTCATCTAATTTCATCCTGTAATACAATGTCTTTAAAGTACGCATTGTCTCAATATCATCAGGTTCAAGCTCATGCGCTTTTTCAATGTAAGGCAATGCTTTGGCAACCTCATCATCTGCAAAAGCCTTGGCCTGGTCATATTCTTCTATGTCGTTTATCTTGTTCGCCTCCTCGTATATCTTTACAGCATTGTTGTAATACAATACGCCCAGGTTATAATAAGCATTGAAATAGTTACTGTCTATCTCAAGACAATATTCATAAGACCTTTTTGCATCTTCAAACCGGTTCATTTTGTCATATAACGTGCCTTCAGCAAAATAAAATGAAATATTTTGCGGATCATCTTCCTTTGCTATTGCCAGATAATCAAGAGCTTCATCAGCAAGCCCCTTCAGCAGATAGTAATTAATCAGTTCAATCAGAATATTCTGATTATCAGGATGTTTCTTAAATCCATCTTTTAACACTTCCAGTCCGGATGCCGTATCACCAACAGCAGTATAACAGTTATTAAGGAATATATAGAGGAACGGATTTTTATAATCATAGCCCCTGGCAATCTCAAAAAGTCTTATGGCTTCCTCATTATTTCCCAGCTCCTTGGCTATCCTTGCAGAGTTATAGTAAATTATAGTATCCACTACTCCCCCCATGATATCCAGCTTATTTATATCAAGTATCTGTTTGAAATTATCGAAAGCACCCTGGTAATTATTCCTGCTATAGCAATATATCGCCTCACTTTCAAACTGCAATTTAAGCTTGTTAAGATCCGCAAGCAGGTCCTCTTTTTCATCACCTTCAGTATCCAGCTCTATAGCCTTTTCGAAAGCTCTTTTAGCCTCAGGAAGAGGATTTTCATATATCTTATCCGTTTCCACCCAGTCATCAAGAACACCATTTTTAAATATCAGTGTAATTCTTTTATAAATATACTCCTCTGTCAATACATCTCCTTCCTGGGTTTTCTTAATCTCCTCCGGTTCCTGGAAAAACAGTTTTGCTTCATTAATATTCATACCTTTCCTTATATATTGAAGATTTATAGCATAAATCTCCATCAATATCTCACCTCTTTCTATCCATGTTTTGACCTTGATATTCTTTTTGGGATCTTCTATTGCAGAATTACTCTTTTTCAGCTTATTCTCAAGAGCAGTATAATTTATAAGAGGCTGCATATCAACTGTTTGTGCTGCCAAATAACCGGCTGTAACTATTGTAAACAGTATAAAGGAAAAACTTTTGCGCTTCATATTTAATTAATTTTGAATTTACTTTCCGCAAATATAAAGTTTATATGTATTAGTTCAAATATTTTGCCAAATAAGTCATAAAAAAAGCTTTTATAACATCTGTTTAATGCCGGATATAATTATCCCTATTTCGATTCAGCCGTATCATTAGTATCTGAATAAATAACACTGGTAACCGCAGCAATGGAATCCCCGTTCCTGAGATTTATCAGTTTTACACCCTGGGTAGCCCTTCCCATGACACCTATACTCTCCACAGCAAGCCTGATTGTAATTCCCGACCTGTTGATTATCATAAGGTCATCATTATCAGTAACACCTTTAATGGCAATAAGCCTGCCCGTTTTTTCAGTGATATTGATAGTCTTTACTCCTTTACCTCCCCTGTTTGTTATCCTGTAATCCTCAACATGCGTCCTTTTACCAAACCCCTTTTCCGAAACAACCAGTATAGTCGTTTCAGATATATCCTGTACACAAACCATACCAACAACTTCATCACCGGGATTACCTGACAGCTTTATTCCCCTTACTCCTGAAGCGTTCCTGCCCATTGGTCTTACGGTACTTTCATTGAACCTGATGGCCTTCCCTGATTTGATGGCTACCAGTATCTCATTGGTTCCGTTTGTTAGTTTAGCCTGGATAAGGTTGTCCCCTTCCCTGACATTAATAGCATTAATGCCGCTCTGCCGCGGCCGCGAATATGCTTCAAGCGACGTCTTTTTTATCGTTCCCTGCTTGGTACATATAATTATATAATTGCTTTCCAGGTAATTCCTGTCAGTAAGACTTTTAACATTAATATATGCCCTTACTTTATCGTCAGACGTGATATTTAATACATTCTGTATTGCCCTTCCCTTTGAAGTCTTTGCTCCTTCAGGTATTGCATATACTTTTAGCCAGTAGCATTTGCCCTTCTCGGTAAAAAGCAATAACGTATTATGCATGGTTGCATGGAACATATGCTCAAGGAAATCTTCCTCCCTGGTCTCGCTCCCTTTAGATCCAATTCCTCCCCTTTGCTGGGTCCTGAATTCAGTGAGCGGTGTTCTTTTTATATATCCCAGGTGCGATATCGTGATAATCATATCATCATCCGAATAGAAATCCTCAGGATTAAACTCTTCAACGCTGTGTACTATCTCGGTCCTTCTCTCATCCCCAAATTTATCCCTTATCTCATTAAGTTCTTCCTTTATTATATTCATCCTCAGCTCCTCGCTTTCGAGAATTTCCTTTAACCTGCCAATTAATTCTATAAGTTCTGTATGTTCCTGTCTTACTTTATCTCTCTCTAAACCAGTAAGTCTCTGCAGCCTCATTTCAAGTATTGCTTTAGCCTGAATTTCAGATAATCTGAAACTCTTCATCAGTCCTTCCTTTGCATCATCGGGGGTAGCGGATGCTTTTATCAATGCAATTACCGCATCTATATTATCAAGCGCAATTAACAGTCCGTCAAGTATGTGTGCCCTCTTCTCGGACTGCTCCAGATCATACTTTGTCCGTCTTACTACAACATCATGCCTGTGACTCACAAAATATTTTATTGTCTGCTGTAATGACAATAATCTTGGGCGTCCCCTTACAAGGGCTATATTGTTAACATTAAAGGCAGTCTGCAACTGGGTATATTTATAAAGCTTGTTTAAAACAACAGATGATTGAGCATCCTTTTTAAGGATAATAACGATCCTGGTTCCGTTTCTGTCCGATTCATCATTTATATAAGATATCCCGCTAATTTTCTTATCATTAATCAGTTCGGCAGTTTTTGATATCATTTCGGCCTTGTTAACCATATATGGTATCTCCGATACAATTATTTTTTCCCGGCCGCTGCCCGTGATTTCAATTTCAGTCTTTGCTCTCAGTGTAATTCTGCCTTTACCTGTCTCATATGCATCAATAACTCCCTGGTAGCCATAAATAATTCCGCCTGTAGGAAAGTCAGGTGCCTTGATATGCTGCATTAATTCAGAGGTTGAAATATCATTATTGTCTATATAGGCAACAATAGCATCGCACACCTCAGACAGATTGTGAGGAGGTATATTTGTTGCCATCCCGACCGCAATTCCTGATGCTCCGTTTATAAGCAGATTAGGAATCCTTGTTGGCAATATTGTAGGTTCCTGGAGTGAATCGTCAAAATTAAGCTGGAAGTCAACCGTATTCTTGTTTATGTCTGCCAGGGTCTCCTCTGCAATTTTCTGCAACCTGGCTTCAGTATAACGCATTGCAGCCGGACTGTCATTATCCATGGAGCCGAAGTTACCCTGTCCGTCTATGAGAGGGTATCTCAATGACCAGGATTGTGCCATCCTGACCATAGCATCATATACCGATGTGTCACCATGAGGATGGTACTTGCCAAGCACTTCTCCCACTATCCTTGCGGACTTTTTATAAGGCCTGTTCGAATAAAGACCAAGTTCAAACATACCATACAGCACCCTCCGGTGAACCGGTTTTAAGCCGTCTCTCACATCAGGCAAAGCACGTGAAACAATAACCGACATAGAATAATCTATGTAGGCCGACTTCATTTCTTCCTCGATATTGATTTTAATTATCTTCTCTCCTTCAGCCATTTCTTTGGTAGCAATAATTCCTGGTTGTTAAAAAATTGTAGTAAATTTAAGTATATTCTGAACACTAAAGTAGGTATTTATTATAATTTTATGATTGGATGACTATTATAATTATTAACACAAATATGTTTATAAATGGTTATTTTTATTAGTATATTTGTAATGATATGGATGCTACTGATCATACCATTTGTGAATGTAAAACTTTAATAATTTATGGATGCTAAATTTTCACAGAGAATCAAGGATGTGCTGACCTATAGCAAGGAAGAAGCAATAAGACTGGGGAATAAAGAAATAGGTCCCGAACATCTTTTTTTAGGCATACTTCGCGAAGGTGAAGGTGTCGCCATTAACGTATTGATTTCTCTGAGAGTAAACCTTTATGAATTAAGAAAAGATATTGAAGCCACACTGGCTTCTGCCGGTCCGATGAAAGTCACGGAAACTGATAACATACCGCTGCTGAAATCTTCCGAGCGCGTATTAAAGCTGGTTTATCTCGAAGCCAAATCATTAAAAAATACCACAATTGATACCGGGCACTTATTACTGGCAATTATTAAAGACGAAGACAGCATCATTGCAAGAGTTTTATACGAACATAACATAAGCTATGAAAAGGTAAGAAAAGAAATTCTTAAGGAAAGGGAAGAGAATACCGAATCGGAGGAGATAAGTGCGGAATTTCCCCATGAAGAAGATGATACGGGCGGCACCTTTGGATCCGGCAAGGGCGGCGGATCGGATCAATCGTCAAAATCCAGCTCCGATACACCTGTCCTTGATAATTTCGGAATAGACCTTACAAAAGCAGCCGAGGAAGACCGCCTCGATCCTATTATAGGCAGAGAAAGGGAAATTGAAAGGATAGCACAGATCCTTAGCAGGCGCAAAAAAAATAATCCTATTTTAATCGGTGAACCGGGAGTCGGAAAATCAGCTATTGCTGAAGGACTGGCAATGCGTATTGTTCAGCGTAAAGTATCAAGGGTCCTTTTCGGTAAACGCGTGGTAACCCTTGACCTCGCTTCTATAGTCGCCGGCACAAAATACAGGGGACAATTTGAAGAACGTATGAAAGCTATTCTGAATGAATTGTCAAAAACATCCGAGATAATCCTGTTTATCGATGAAATTCATACTATTGTCGGCGCAGGAGGCGCAACAGGGTCGCTTGATGCTGCAAATATGCTTAAGCCGGCACTGGCAAGAGGCGACATCCAGTGCATAGGTTCAACAACACTTGATGAATACAGGCAGCATATTGAAAAAGACGGTGCCCTGGAACGCAGATTCCAGAAAGTAATGATAAATCCTACCACACCTGAAGAAACAGTTGAAATATTAAATAATATCAAGGAGAGATATGAGGACCACCATAATGTTATTTATACTCCTGAAGCCATAGAAGCCTGTGTCAAACTGACTAACAGGTATATAACAGACAGGCACCTTCCGGATAAAGCTATCGATGCCCTGGATGAGTCAGGTTCAAGGGTGCATATATCTAATATTGTTGTCCCCCAGAAAATTCTTGAACTTGAGCATAATTTTGAAGAAACTAAAAAGGAGAAAATAAAAGCCGTTAAAAATCAGAATTTTGAGAAAGCTGCAAGCTTCAGGGATAAGGAAAAAGAATATCTCGATTTGCTTGAAGAAGAGAAGCAGCGCTGGGAAAAGGAACTTTCAAGAAACAGGGAGATTGTAGATGAAGAAAGGGTAGCTGAAGTTGTGGCCATGATGACAGGCGTACCAGTGCAGCGAATTGCACAGGCCGAAGGTGAAAGGCTGCTGAAGATGAGTTCCGAACTCAGAGGAAGAGTAATCGGACAGGAAGAGGCCATAAACAAAGTTGTCAAGTCAATCCAGAGAAACCGGGCCGGATTAAAAGATCCCAATAAACCTATAGGAACATTCATATTCCTTGGGCCCACGGGAGTTGGAAAAACACAGCTTGCCAAAGTGCTTGCCCAGTATCTTTTTGATTCTACAGACAACCTGATAAGGCTGGATATGAGCGAGTACATGGAGAAATTCACAGTATCGAGACTGGTGGGTGCTCCCCCCGGATATATTGGTTATGAAGAAGGCGGACAGCTGACAGAAAAAGTAAGAAGAAAACCTTATTCTGTCGTATTGTTTGATGAACTTGAAAAGGCACATCCCGATGTATTCCATATCCTGCTGCAGGTACTAGATGAGGGACAGCTTACAGACAGCCTGGGCCGAAGGGTCGATTTCAGGAATACGATCATTATAATGACATCCAATATAGGAACACGACAGTTAAAAGACTTCGGACAGGGCGTCGGATTTACCACGCAGGCAAAACAGCAGGAAATCAATGAATATGCCAAAGGCGTAATTCAAAATGCACTTAAAAAGCATTTTGCTCCTGAATTCCTGAACAGGCTTGATGATGTCGTGGTATTTAATGCCCTGACAAAAGAAGATATATTCAAAATAATAGATATTGAGCTTAAAGGTTTGTTTGAAAGAATATTCGCACTTGGCTATGAAATAAAGCTTTCCACGGCAGCAAAAGAATTCATCGCTGAAAAAGGTTATGATATCCAGTTTGGAGCACGCCCCCTGAAACGTGCTATTCAAAAATACCTCGAGGATCCTATGGCAGAAGTTATCATTAAATCAAACCTCAAGGAGGGTGACGTTATAGCCGTTGGATTCAACAAGAAGAAAGAGGAAATAACTATGAAAGTAGTTAATAAAGTCGTTGCAGCAAAAGAACTGGATAAATAATTCCAAAATATAATACAGGCCTAAAAATCACTTGTGAATATCAGGAACTGAAACGCTTCAGAATAGCCTTATTTATTCTTTTTACCAGGGACGGTCCTTCATAAATAAATCCTGTATACAACTGCACCAGCGTTGCCCCTGCTTCCAGCTTTTCAATAGCATCATTGGGAGACATTATACCGCCAACGCCAATTACCGGCATATTCCCGTTTGTCTTTTTACTTATATATCTTATTATCTCTGTTGACCGGTCTCCGAGGGGTTTACCGCTGAGACCCCCGTTCCCTATTTTTTCAATCCTCTCCGCCCCGGTTTTCAGTCCCTTTCTTACAATGGTTGTGTTTGTTGCCACTATACCATCAACACCCGTCTTTTCACAAATGCCAATTATTTCATCCAGTTTTTTGTGATCCAAATCAGGAGAAATCTTTAATAATACGGGCTTGTAATATACCCTTTCTTTCCTGATCTTCATTAATCTGCCCAGAATTTCTTCAAGTGAGGAAGCATCCTGGAGCTCTGTGAGATTATTTATATTCGGACAGCTAACATTAACCACAAAATAATCAACATGTCCGTACAGCCCCTTAAAACAGGACTCATAATCATTAACCGCATCCTCATTGGCTGTGGTGCTGTTTTTGCCAATGTTTCCGCCAATAATAAGACCCCTCTTTCTTTTTTTTAGTCGCCTTGCCACCGACTCCACACCGTCATTGTTAAAGCCCATCCTGTTAATCAAAGCCCTATCCTTTACAAGCCTGAATGATCTTGGCCTTTTATTTCCTGACTGTGGTTCAGGAGTTATCGTTCCTATTTCAATAAAAGAAAACCCGAAACAACATAGTTCATTATATAACTTGCCATTCTTATCAAATCCCGCAGCCATACCGACAGGATTGCCAAATTCCATTCCTGCAAGATTTCTGTGTAATTTTTTATTCCTTACAATGAATATACACCGCAATAATCCCTTAAATCCCGGTATTTTTATTATTACCCTTAAAAAAACACTTATAATATTGTGGATGGTCTCAGGAGGTATAAGAAATAATAAGGGTCTGATGAGGTATTTATACATTCAGCAGTTTTTAACAAAGATAGCCAAGTTTTTTTACTTAATTAATCCAGTTTATAATATTCTTTAAATGTACCGTTCGAAAATAATACAAGCACTTTTTCAATCATTGTTACATTTGTAACCTCATCTTTAACCTTAAATTCCTCTGTTATTTTTTTATCTTTTGCAGCCACGCTATCTTCAGTGTTCACAAAAGATTTACCAGATCCAAGCGCTTCCCTTTTTTCATTATTCTTAAATAATTCAGGTTCCACTTTTATTTCTCCTTCGCTACTTTTTTCGTCTTTATACATGCTTCCCTTGCCATTTATTAACCATTCAGCATTAATATTTGGAAAACTGGAAATAGTTTTTAATATGAAATCATAACTTGGTTTGTTTCTTCCGCTTATAATATGGGATATGCTTGATCTCTGCACTCCTATCCTGTCTGCGAACCTTGTGGCAGTCAATCTTTCATTTTCAAGTATTTTCAGTATTCTTTCTTTCATTTTTCTTGTTTTTTAGCAAATTTAAACAAATGTAAATTAAATAACAACAACATATGTAAACTTATCTTGATTTTTAATGCTTACATTTGTAATCCAAACTAATTTATTTTATATTATTTAATTAATTTTACAACCATTTTACTTTGTTTTTGTCATTTAGCATGTGATTTTTATTTTTCCTCTTAAATTCAGTATTTATAGCATACTAAAGACCGGTTTGATTAAACATGTATTATTGCTTTAATGACGTAATCTAATGATTGACGTAACATATAGAGCTATATTTGGTGTAATACTTTATATAACATATGTAATATACTGGCTCAAAGGAATATAATAACTAATTTTGTCCTTATTTTTGCTTCATTTTGCTAAAAAATCAGAATGAATTTAAGTAAAACTTTATGTGGAATTTGTAAATATCTGATATTTCGTTTATTAACGTAATTTTACAGTTTTAATTAAATTTATAAAATGACATATGTAAAAGTTGACACATGTAATATATATTTTTGTTTTTATTGCAATTGATATGAGAATTTTATTGTTTAAATATGTGAAATATTAATTAATAACAGTATCATTTTTATATTATATTGTAAAAAAACAGTTTCTGCCCGGAAAACCACACATAAAATTGTATCTATAACAAAAGAGCCCTGAAGTAAAATTATTTCCTGGACCCTGTAGTATTTCAACTTTTTATTAAAATATTTCATCTTTTAACCTCTCCAGAATTGAATATATTATTGATCCTGTAATCATGGCATGCATTTATCTTATTCTCCCCTTTTCCGGGGCTTCATTATATTATCGATAGTCGAAGTTCCTGTATTATTAACGGACCTGCTATTTATGGCGTATTGACAAATTAAATTAGTTCATGATGCGGATTATTTTTTGTCATATATTATATTTGATTATAAATGAATATAAATTTTATGAAAAAGTTCGCTCTTCACTGGCAAATTCTTATAGCATTGATATTAGCTGTCATTTATGGCATAATATTCTCAACCAGGTACCAGGTAACAGCGGGTTCAATTTATAAGCTGGAACATGAAACTGGTAATCCTGATATTATAGCAGGACTAAAAAATATCGAAAATAACATATACAATACAAAACGTGACTTATTTGAAGCCCTGGAAGCAAATATTAGTAAATCACAATTACAGGAATACCGCACTGCCATTATCAAATCTGCATATAAAAATGATGCCGTGAACTATATAAGCTGGCTGGGTGACTTGTTCCTGAGAGCACTCAAGATGTTAATTATTCCCTTAATACTCAGCTCAATAGTTTCCAGTATTACAAATATCGGCGGAAGCTCGGGCCTGGGCCGGATCGGAATAAAAACCGTAACATATTATTTATCAACCAGTATCATTGCAATCATTACAGGTTTATTGCTGGTAAACCTTTTTAAGCCGGGTATTGGAGCCGATATTACCATGGCCCGCGATGTGGAGGGTCTGGCTGAAGGTGCACCCGCGCTGAAGGATACAATAATCCAGATTGTGCCCGATAATATATTTCAATCACTGGCCCGCGGTGAAATACTGCCAATAATATTTTTTGCCATCCTCTTTGGCTACTTTATTACCATGATACCGGGCAAACCCAGGCAGATGCTGACTGATTTGTTCAGTGCGTTCTATGAAGCAATGATGAAGATCACTTTATTTGTTATAAGATTTACACCCCTTGGAATTTTCGGGATTGTCGCAAAAGAAATTGCCGACCAGGATAACCTGGTAAATCTTATGTCAAGGATGGGATTTTACATGATCACAGTAATTGTGGGATTAGCCATCCATGCATTTATAATATTGCCTCTTTTATTGAAAGTTGTTGGCAGAATAAATCCTTTGAAACACTTTAAAAACATGTCTGCCGCACTTTTAACGGCCTTTTCCACATCATCGTCCGGCGCTACTCTCCCCCTGACAATGAATGCTGTTGAAAACAACTCGGGAGTATCAAAAAAGATAAGCAGTTTTACCCTCCCCCTGGGTGCTACAATAAATATGGATGGTACTGCCCTTTATGAATGTGTTGCCGTTATTTTTATTGCCCAGGCATATGGCCATGCACTGACCCTGACAGATCAAATAATAATAGTCATAACTGCCCTCCTGGCGTCAATAGGCGCTGCCGCTATTCCTATGGCCGGACTGGTAATGATAACAATATGCCTGACAGCCGTGAACCTCCCCCTCCAGGGGGTCGGATTGATACTTGCGGTCGACAGGTTACTGGATATGTTCCGTACCTCGGTAAACGTGTGGAGCGACAGTTGCGGTGCCGGAATTATAGCCAGGTCCGAAGGGGAAAAACTTAAAGTATAAGAACAGATCACATTTTTAATAACTGCTCAACTATAGCTGCCGAATCCCTCACCGCTTTAGGGCATACTGTTGAGAATTTATTTTCCTTATGCGCCTTTTTCAGTCCTTCCTGCGTACTTACATCGGTATCAAGCAACTCATTGCATTTTATAGAACCGTTTTTCTCCTTGAATATTCTGACGAATTCATTTATCAGCTTATAGGTCTTATCCCTGGCGGCTGTGTCTTCGACCTCACTTCTGCCATATTTTAGTCCGATTACCATAAAGGCGCCTGTGACCGCTCCGCAAATATCACCCATATATGCTATACCCGCACCAAAGCCGGAGGCAATTTTAAGAGCCTGCTCCTCCTGTATGCCCATACCGGTACCATAAGTTGAAAATAGTGCCTGGCAGCAGTTGAATCCACTCTTAAAACATGCTTCGGCATCATTAACTTTACTTTTCATAAATATATTTATTACTAATAATAATTAAACAATCATTTCTTTAATGCTTCATATAATACTTCCACGGGATGCAGCGCTTTTACTCCTGTTCCGTCAAATATCTGTTGCCTGCAACTGGTTCCGGGGGCTGAAATAATAACATTACCCGCTGATTTTCTAATTTCAGGGAAAAGAACCATCTCTCCTATTTTCATAGACAGGTCATAGTGTTCCTTTTCATACCCGAAGGACCCTGCCATACCGCAGCAACCTGATTTTATCTCCTCCACAGAATAATTCTCAGGAATAGACAACATTACCTTTGATGCTTCCGTTGAAGCTATGGATTTCTGATGGCAATGCCCGTGCAGCTTTATCCTTGCCGGTGATCCGGAAAACAATTCACTGGTAATGTTTCCGGACTTGTACTCCCTGGAAATAAATTCATCTATGGTAAATACATTTTGTGCCAGTATTCCCGAAGCGTGCCTGAGCTCCTTATCAACAAGCCCGGGATACTCATCCCTGAACGATAATATTGATGAAGGTTCAATACCCACTAAGGGATTCCTCTCATTTATAATATCTTTAAATATCCTGACATTCTTATTTGCCAGGGACTTTGCCTTTTTCAAAAAACCCTTGGTAATATATGTCCGCCCGCTTTGTTCATGCCTGACTGTGCTAATCCTGTAACCAAGTCCGCTCAGGAGCTTTATAGTAATAATGCCTGTCTCAACATCGTTGTAATCAGTGAACTCATCGATAAACAAAACAACATCGCTGACTGCTTTTCTTAGTTTGCGATTAATGTCAGCCAGGTTATTTTCTGACCAGCTTCGCAAGGTAGTCTTATAAATTTTAGGGATGTTTCTTTCTGCTGCAAAACCCAGTATTTTTTTGATTACCAATGATAATAGCCTGTTTGAGATAATGCCGTTATATATGCCGGGCAACATAGCACCCAGCTTGTTTATTGCTGAAATATTTGCTATTAGCCGGGTGCGCAAAGGTATGCCATTGGACATGTACCAATGCTGCAGAAACTCAGCTTTAAGCTTTGCCATATCTACATTTGAAGGGCATTCTGATTTGCATCCTTTACAGGACAGGCATAAGTCTAGAATATCATGAATTTCCTTATGATCAAAGGGATTTTTCTCTGACGAACGGGTCAGGAACTCACGCAATATGTTAGCCCTCGCCCTCGTTGTTGCATTTTCATTCCTTGTTGCCATAAAGCTGGGACACATCACTCCTCCTGCCTGTTCCGACTTTCTGCAATCTGCCGACCCGTTGCATTTCTCAACCATCCTTAATATGCCGCCGGAATCGGAAAAGTCAAAATACGTATCTATTTCCCGCGTTACCTGTCCGGGTTCATACCTCAGGCATGTGTTCATTACCGGTGTGTCAGTGATCTTACCTGCATTAAAAACATTGCAGGGATCCCATGTTTTCTTAATTTGACGGAGTAACTGGTAATTATTCTCGCCTATAATTACAGGTATAAACTCACCCCTTACACGTCCGTCACCATGCTCACCGCTCAGCGAGCCGTTATATCTTTTAACCAGGCGTGCCACTTCGCCGGATAAAGTCCTTAACAACTCAACGTCACCGCTGTCTTTCAGGTTCAGAACCGGCCTCAGATGTAACTCTCCCGTTGAAATATGGGCATGAAACACACAATCCAGATTATACCTGGCCAGGATTTTTTTAAAATCATTAATATAATCGGGCAGCACATCGGGATTTACTGCTGCATCTTCCATAACAGAAACAGGCTTTGCGTCTCCCGGCAGGTTAGATAATGAACCCAGTCCCGCCTTTCTCAAATCCCATACTTTATTAATGTCATCACCTGTAACCAGCGGGAAATGATACCCGCAGCCCGAGGCCCTGAATTCGGACTCAAGCTCCCTGCATGCCTTTTCGATATCGTCATATGTGTCTCCCGTTATTTCAATAATCAGTATTGCACCGGGATCTCCTTTCACAAAAAACCTGTTTTTGCTCTGCTCAATATTTGCTTTTGTGCACTCAAGAATAGTTCTGTCCATCAGCTCAATCGCTGCAGGATTATGCCTGAGAGCTATACCGTTTGCATTTAAAGCTTCTTCGAGTTCTTTAAAATGAACGCACAGCAAGCCTTTCTTAAGAAAAGACAGGGGAAGGAGATTAAGCTTGATCTCAGTGATAAATGCCAGCGTACCTTCTGACCCTGCCAAAAGCTTACACAAATTGAAAGGCTGGCCGTTCGGGGAAAAAGGCGCCGAATCAAGTAACAGGTCAATTGCATATCCTGAATTTCTTCTTTTTATATTGGGATCGGGAAATTCTCTCTTTATTTCCAGCCGGTTATTGCTGTCTGATAATATATCATAAATGTTTTTATATATCTTATTCTCAAGAGTATCACCCCTGGTTTTTAAAATTAACTCTTCCTTTGTCAGTGGCATGAACTCAGCTTCAGAGCCATCACTTAAAATAGCTTTCAGTCCGATCAAATGATCCCTGGTGCTGCCATAAATGAGTGAATGCATTCCGCATGCATTATTACCGACCATCCCTCCTATTGTACAACGGTTTGATGTAGAAGTCTCCGGGGCAAAGAACAATCCGTATTTCTCCAGGTAACTGTTTAATTCGTCCAGGACAACCCCGGGCCGGACTCTCACCCACCGGTCCTTTTCATTAACTTCCAGGATGTCTGTAAAATACCTCGATATATCTACTATAATTCCATCGCCAACAACCTGGCCTGCCAGAGAAGTACCTGCCGCCCTCGGAATTATGGTTATTTTGTTCTTCCCGGCAAAAAAGACTGTCTGCCGTATATCTTCCATAGTCTTTGGCCTGACAACTGCAAGCGGTATCTCCCTGTATATGGAAGCATCGGTTGCATATTGAATCCTGGTCGAATAATCCAAAAATATGTCGCCCGAGATTTTATTCTCCAGCACCTTAAAATTAATATCCTTATTATTTCCTTTAATCATCGGATTGGCATCTTTATCTCATTCACAGGGATACGGAATTTTATATGTAACAACAATTATCCTGCAAATCTAATCGTTATATAATTTTTTAAATCAGTTATTATAAACTATTTTTAAAATGGATGGCACTTTGCACATGGGTACTGTATATTTGTTATGGATTCAAATACACAGGTTGCCCGTTCGTATACAGGTGTTAATATATTTGATTACTTGTTATATAAAATAAGAAAAAAATAAATCAGATTTAAACTAATTTAATTAACTTTATAAGGAGAATAATTTTAATTTTAAATTGCTGGTACACAATGGATTTGATAAAACAAGTTAAAGATAATGCTAAAAAGAACAAACAAAGAATCATATTACCTGAGAGTTATGATAATCGTGTTTTAAAGGCAGCAGATATAATTATCGGTGAAAATATTGCAGACATTACATTAATCGGGAAAAAAGCTGACATCCTCAGAGACAGCAATAATCTTAAACTTAAGAATATTGACAGGGCAAAAATAATTGATCCTGAAAAAAACAGCAGGAAAGATATTTATGCAAGCCTGATGGTAGAAATACGAAAATCAAAAGGGCTTACAATGGATGAAGCTTACAGGCTTCTCAATAATCCTCTTTATTTATCAACAGTGATGATAAAGAACGGGGATGCTGACGGTGAGGTGGCCGGGGCCGCAAATGCCACCCCTGATGTATTGAGACCGGCCCTGCAGCTTGTAAAAACAAAACCCGGTATAAATATCGTATCGGGAGCATTTTTAATGATCCTCAGGGACAGGAATTTTGGAAATGACGGATTACTGGTATTTGCCGATTGTGCTGTTAATCCCTGTCCCAATGCGAGGGAACTTGCAGAAATTGCGGTTACTACAGCAAATACTACAAGGGCAATAGCCAAAACAGAGCCCCGGATTGCGATGTTAAGCTTCTCAACCAAAGGGAGCACCCAGCATGAGCTGGTTGACAAAGTAAGAAATGCTACCGCCCTGGCCAGGCAGATGGACAGCAGCCTGAAAATTGACGGGGAGCTGCAGGCCGATGCTGCATTAATTAAGGAAATAGGTAACCAGAAAGCACCTGGCAGCGAAATTGCAGGAACAGCAAATGTATTGATATTCCCCGATCTGCAGTCAGGTAACATTGCCTATAAGCTTGTACAGAGACTCGCACATGCTGAAGCCATAGGACCGATAATACAGGGACTGTCATCCCCCATAAATGACTTGTCACGGGGATGCTCTGTTGATGATATTGTAAACCTTGTAGCTATTACTGCAAACCAGGCTATGGCAGAATAGAATATAAAACTAAAAATTAATATAAAATAAACATGGCAAATTTTACGACTGAACCTATAGAAAAGTATGGACTGAGCCATAAAAACAGGCCAAAGACCTTATTCTCAAAGGTAGGTATTGTTGGCTGCGGCACCGTGGGTCAGAACATCGCGATAATGATTAGCGCAAAAGAACTTGAAGTTATATTTATCGAGCTGTCAGATGAAAAAATCATTGCTGCCTTCAAAAACATGGAAAATGAACTTGACAGTATGATAGACCACTGGGGTATGACTGCCGGGGAGAAACGCTCAATATTATCACGTATCCACGGCTATATGGGATATGATAATCTTAAGGGCTGCGACATGGTTATCGAGACAATACGTGCTAAAACACGCGACCAGAGAGTGACTTCAAGAAAAGAGGTCTTTAAAAACGTGGAAAAATATGTGTCCCCCGAAACAATAATAGCCACTAATTCAACAACAATAGTCGTGACAGAACTGGCATCGGAGTTAGAGCATAAAGAAAGATGCGTAAGCCTTCATTTTCTGACTAATGCCCCTGACTCAAAAATGATCGAGGTTGTACGCGGACTTTACACTTCTGACGAGGTATATGACAAGGTGCGCAAGTTTGTTAAGATGCTTGACCGGACAGTTATACCTGTTGAAGAATCACCCGGACTGATAAGTGTAAGGCTCCTGGTTATCCTTGTTAATGAGGCATGTGAAGTCCTGATGGAAGGAGTGGGCACAAAAGGAGATATAGACAAAACCATGAAAATCGGACTGGGCATGTCATTAGGACCATTTGAGATGGCCGACAAGATAGGTCTTGATAAAGTCCTGAGGTGGATGGATAACCTGTACAGCGAATTCGGTGATATTAAATATAAAGCATCCCCGGTGATCAAAAAACTTGTCAGAGCCCACCAGACAGGAAGATTGGCAGGCAAAGGATTTTATACCTATGATCAAAGCGGGAAAAAACTACCATAATAAATATAATAAACCATGAAAGTTTTAATTCTTAACTGTGGCAGCTCATCAATAAAATACCAGCTTTTTGATATGAATAAAAAATCTGTCCTTGCTAAAGGCATAGCCGAAAAGGTCGGATTAAAAGGTTCATTTGTAAATCATGAAAAGGAAAATGGAGACAAAGTGGTCTTTGAGGGTGAAATTTTAGACCACCTGGTGGGCATCGAATACATCCTGGGAATAATTATAAGTAAAAAGCACGGATGCATATCCGACCTTGAAGAAATTAATGCCGTTGGCCACAGGGTAGTTAATGGAGGCGAGAAGTTCAGTTCCAGTATATTTATCACGGACGAGGTGCAGGCGGAAATTGAAAAATTCAGCCAGCTCGCTCCTCTGCATAACCCTGCAAACCTGAAAGGTATAAATGCGGTAAAACTGCTGATTCCCGGCGTACCACAGGTAGCAGTATTTGACACTGCCTTTCATCAAACCCTTCCGGAACACGTATATATGTATGCTATTCCCTATTCCCTTTACAATAAGTACGGGATTCGAAAATACGGGTACCATGGTACAAGTCACTATTACATAAGCCGCAGGGCAGGTGAAATTTTAAATACCGATATTTCAAAGCTTAAAATCATTACCTGCCATTTGGGAAACGGATCTTCAATAACAGCCATAAGAGACGGAAAATCAATAGAAACATCCATGGGATTTACTCCCCTGGAGGGACTTATAATGGGTACCCGTCCGGGAGACCTTGACATCGGTATACTGACATTTATAATGGATAAGGAAGAAATCGGACTGGCAGCGGCCAATACTCTTATAAACAAACAAAGCGGCATACTTGGAATTACAGGAGTATCTTCCGACATGAGAGAAGTTGAAGATGCCGCCCTGAAGGACAATAATCACAGGGCACAGCTGGGACTCGACATGTATATTTACCGGGCAAAAAAATATATCGGTTCATATATAACTGTCATGGAGGGTGTGGATTTAATAATATTTTCCGGTGGAATAGGTGAAAACAGCCCTTTGATCCGTGAAAAAATATGCGAGGGACTTCAATTTCTGGGACTCGAATTTGACAGGAAGAAGAACGCGAATATAAAAGCAAAAGAGGCTGTTATCTCAAAACAGGATTCAAAGATAAAAGTAATGATAATTCCTACCAATGAGGAACTTGTTATAGCTGAAGACACTATGAAAATAGTTACGCGGATGTCCGGTAAAACATAACCTGTATAGTTAAAAAAATGTAGCTGTCATGAGATGACATTAAAAAAACTTTCAGCTTTAGTTGACATTGCCAGAAAAAAGCCTGTAAAAAAGCTTGTCATTGCCGCCGCAGAAGATGAACAGGTTTTTATAGCCTCAATGAAGGCCATGGCTAAGAATATAGCCTCCCCGGTCTTTGTGGGAGATAAGCAAAAAATAACCGGACTGGCAACAAAGCTAAATATTAATCCTTCCGGACTAGAAATTATAAATAATAAAGACCAGGCAGGTTCATGCGAGATAGCCTGTCAGCTCATAAGTGAAGGGAAAGCTGACATTATTATGAAAGGACTTGTGAATTCCTCAATATTTCTTAAGGCCTTGCTGAACAAAAAATATAGCCTTTTAAAGGATTCTGTCTTAAGTCATCTTGCAATTTTTGAAACCCCCTTTTATAGCAAGCTGCTGGGAGTTACCGATGCTGCAATGAATATTTCACCCGGCATCAGGAATAAGGCAGAAATAATTAAAAATGCCGTAAAAGCATTTCATAAACTGGGTGTTGGCTGTCCGAAAGTGGCAATACTTAGTGCTACAGAGAGAATAAATCCAAAAATAAAAGCAACGGTTCACGCTTCAAAACTTAAAATGATGAACAGCCGTGGAAAAATAAGTAATTGTATTGTTGACGGACCCCTGGCTCTGGATAATGCAATATCAAAGGCGGCAGCCATACATAAGGGTATTGAAAGCGAGGTTGCCGGAGATGCTGATATTCTGCTGACTCCTGATCTGAACAGTGGCAATATCCTTTACAAATCCCTGAACTTTCTCGGCGGAGCGGTCTCAGCAGGAATATTACTGGGAGCATCTGTACCTGTTGTATTAACTTCCAGGTCAGATTCCGATGAAAGCAAATTTATGTCTATTATTTTTGCCGTTGCTATTTTTTAATTGATTAAATTATATGTAACTAAAAATACTTATTATGGAATACAGGATACTGGCTATAAACCCCGGCTCCACTTCAACAAAGGTAGCAGTATATAGTAATGCAAAACCGGTATTTCTTAAAGACATCAGACATAATGTCGAGGATCTGAAAGTGTTTAAAAGAATCAGCGATCAGTTCAAATACCGGAAAGAAGTAATACTTAAAGAGCTGAAAGACTCGCATATAGATATTAATAGTATCAATGCAATTGTAGGAAGAGGGGGGCTTGTTCGTCCTATTGAATCGGGAGTTTACAGGATAAATGATACACTTAAAAAGGATCTGCAGGAAGCACGGGGAGAACATGCAAGCAATCTCGGGGGACTTATTGCCGATGATATAGCACTTGATTTACCCGGCTGCAACGCTTTCATTGCTGACCCTGTTGTAGTTGACGAGCTGGAAGATGTCGCAAGAATCTCGGGCCATCCTGAATTTAAGCGTATGTCCATCTTCCATGCGCTGAATCAAAAGGCAACAGCCCGCTCCTACGCCCGGCTGATGAATAAAAGGTACGAGGATCTTAACCTGGTTATTGCGCATATGGGCGGCGGTATATCAGTTGGAGCCCATAAACACGGACGCGTAATAGATGTTAACCAGGCACTGGACGGGGAGGGCCCATTTTCACCCGAAAGGTCAGGTACACTGCCTGCAGGAGCGCTGGTAAAAAAGTGTTTTGAAGGCAAACATACCAGGGATGAAATATTGAAATGGATAACAGGCAGCGGCGGATATGTTGCATACCTGGGAACAAACAATGCATATGAAGTTGAGCTGCTCGCAGAGGAAGGTGATGAAAAAGCCCGCCTGATACAGGATGCGATGTCTTACCAGATAGGAAAGGAAATAGCGTCAATGTGCGCAGTACTGCACGGAGAAGTCGATGCAATAATTCTTACCGGGGGAATATCCCATAATCCTATGGTGGTTGAATATGTTAAAAAAATGGTGTCTTTTATTGCACCGGTCGTTATATATCCCGGAGAAGACGAAATGCATGCACTGGCAATGAACGGACTGCTGGTGCTTAAAGGCGAAATACTGGCAAAAGATTACGATGAGACAACGATAATCAATAAGTAAATCTATCTAAGGATTTGCGATTGAGACCGGGATGATCTTACCCCTGATATATTTATAACCACTTAATGCAAAATCCACAATGAACCGTGCAATCTCATCAGGCTTCATCTGTGCTTTGTAACCCGGGAAAGCCCTGGCAAACATATCAGTCTGAACAGATCCCAGCGCAAGACAGTTAAAACAAATGTTACTATCCTTAAACTCGCTGGCAAGACATTCGGTGATACTGGCAAGCGCCGCCTTGCTTGAACTATAATAAGATAATCCCGGATACTTGGAGCTGCCCTGAAAACCGGCCATACTGCTTATATTTATTATATGAGATGTACTGCTTTTGCCCATATAAGGCAACAACTCCTTAATAAGCAAAGCAGGGACAAAAAGGTTCATATCATATGTTTCTTTTGCTTCACTGTATGTTATATCTTTAAAGGGTCTATTGATCAATAAACCGGCGTTATTAACCAGAATATCAATATGAGCAAAATGTTTCAGGATAATACCTGTAATACCTGATGGATTACTTATCATTTTTTCCAGGTCATAACTGACAGTAATAACCTTTGAATAAGGATTGTCAGCCGAACATTTATCTTCAAGCTGTTTGAGCTTCTGCTCATTCCGTGCTATGGCAAGTATTGTGCTACCAGGAATTTCAGCAAACAGTCCGGTTATCTCATAGCCGATGCCCTGGCTCGCCCCGGTAACTATTATATTCATACTGATTATTATTTAAATAATTAAAATATTGAAATTTGTTTTATTGTAAGTACAAAATTTAATATTTTCAACGTTCAATAGTTGTAAAAAATATATTACAAATATGAAGAGATATGTCATAAAATTATTCGTTTTTATATGTATATTTTTTATAAGTATTGGGGCTGCAGGCCAATATAAGAAAAATAACCAGAATTTTAAAAGATTTTTCTTCGGCGGCGACTTCTGGCTGAGCTTTGGTACAAATGCCTATATTAACGTATCACCCCTGGCCGGGTATAGAATAACTGAGAGACTGTCAGCCGGACTGGGCCCCATTTATATATATGAAATGAATAAAATGACATACCTTGATACTGTGGTCAGTGGAGTTTACCATTATGACACTTATAAAATCAGGACCAGCACTTACGGGGGGAGGGTGTTTCTGACCTATGACCTTATAAAGAACCTTCATGAATATATACCTGTAGACATTGGCGATATCCTGGTTCGCTGCGAAAACGAAGTACTTAATGTTGAAACCTTCCTGTTAGATCCTTATAGCCTCAGGGTACATTCGTCGGGCAACAGGCTGTGGATCGATAATATCTTAATCGGGGGAGGATTAAGGCAGCCCATAGGCAAAAATGCTTCAGTCAATTTGCTAATATTATGGGACGTTACTGAAAATGAATACTCGCCCCACGTAAATCCTGTAATAAGGGTAGGATTTACTTTTTAGCATAGGCCGGACAGGGCAAACAAAAAACCCGGTAAATGATTACCGGGCCTGAAAATATATTGAATAATATTCTTATCTGAAGCTGATTCCGATACCGGCCGTGACATTTGAATAACTTGCATATGTATAATCACCATGAACAGTAATTACGCCAAGCTTCACGCGCATTCCAACATTTATCCTTGGCTTTGTTGGTTTACCGTCATTGTTTTCAATCTCCAGATTTATCGGATCTTCTTTCGCACTGCTGTTATTTACCTCCGGAACAGTAGAGGGAAGGACAATTGTGGGCACAGGGTAATAGCCTGTGAGAGCCAGGTCGGTCTTTGTATTCACAATTCCCAGTCCGCC
>CAYWUI010000048.1:0-20994 GCA_964461435.1 uncultured Bacteroidales bacterium
ATTATGGGTGACCGAATCCCAGGAGGCGTCAACGATTTGCAAAGAAGGACAAGGTACTGCGGGTGAAAAGAGCCGTAGTACTGTTTGACGAACCGGCGCATTCGGGATCCGAATGTACGGTGGTGTGAGAGGCTCTCCCCATCAGGATTTACTGCTAGGGCAGTACCTCGATTAGTTGTAGACAAAATTATTTACGTAAAGCTTTTAATTTCCAAAATAAATATAGAGGCTCTTCTTTCATTGTCATAATGGCCTCTTGGTATTTATTTTCTGATCTTAATAGTCCAAATCCTCCAGCACCCAATAGCTCTATAATTGAAGCAAGAACACCTTCTTTTTCATAAAGAGCAAGAGCAATTGTCGAGGTGCTTAAAACCACTCCTGCTATTCGCATCCGATGCATGTTTTGGATTTTTTTAAATCGTATGTTTAATTTGTCTATTTCTGGTCGAATTAAATCTTCGTGTATTTCCTTTATTGTCTTAGAATCTCGGTATTCTGTTATCGTGTTCTTTAAGTGAGAGCGAAGGATAGAAAGACAATCGAGATTATCATCAAGGACTTTTGATAAATCATTAAATCTTAACCCACTCAAATATGGAATTGACAATGAATAAAGCTCATTTACCATTTCAGGCTTGGGCATATTTTCTATTAAGGGTAATGAATTAAGTTTTTCATTATCTGGAGTTAGTATCCATTTATTAAATGAACTATCACTTACAACAGGAATACCATGATATCTTTTATGACCAATTTGCTCCGGATCGTCCTCAACCTTGAGCGCTATCCTATCCGGGCAGAGTAAAACTTTTTCATTTTTTATTAATGTCTTTAATTTATATGTGAAATCTTTAAGTTGCCCGGAATCACAGTTTATATAGCCTAATAGTAATTTATCAAGTACCTCATTAGACGAGATCTCATTATATAACTCTTCGGGAAGTGTTAATGATTCGATATTCTTTTTAAATGACTAACCCTTTGGTAATGTAATCTTCAGAGTATAGTTGCCGAGTGGATACAAGATCAGCGTATCGGAAAATATCAATGAAAAGGAAATCCAATCTGCCTGCTTATCTAAGTCAAATAGTTTATAACTCGTTTTAAGTCCTTCTCTTTTCTCTAGCCAATCAGCAATAGCTGTAATGTTGTCAGAGTAGAATCCTCCAAATTGGTCTGGTCTGTTCTGACAAATCTTATGGAATTGCTTAATTATTTTGTCCATGGACTTAGAATTTTATTTGCAACCAAATTGTATATAAACCTAACTTTATTCAGCTTGTTTCATTGCTTTGGGAAATATAGCGGATGGATATTCTTAATTAATATTTTCAAAGTTATTAAAAATTAATATAATCTATTAAACTACCAGTAACAAGAAAATTATCAACTATTTTAATTTAATTGTAAATTCCTTAAATACAAAATTATCAGTTCTTAATTATATTATTGATGGGATTTCTGAATCACTTTCTTATAAGACCTTTAATATGTTTGGTATATTTTGTTTAATTTTGCCATTTGATATAATAAATACAAGGAAAAATAATTTTAGAGATGAGAAAGATTTATACTATCGGTGAAACGGTACTTGATATTCTTTTTACTAATAACCAGCCATTTACGGCAAAAGCAGGAGGTGCCTGTCTGAATTGTGCGGTATCTCTTGGCAGGTTGAATGTGCCAACTTATTTCATTGGTGAATACGGGCTGGATGAGGTCGGTAATTTTATAGATAATTTCCTGAAGAATAATAACGTCTCAACCGATTATGTATACAGGTACTACGATGGAAAATCAACTTTGGCCCTTGCTTTTTTAAATGAAAACTGCGATGCAAGCTATGATTTCTACAAGATATATCCTGAAAAGCGATTGAATATTAACTTTCCTGAAATTCAGCAGGATGATATTATTATTTTCGGATCAATTTATGCTATTACTCCTGAAGTAAGGCACAAATTAATAGAATTTATAAAACAGGGTAACAAGAAAAAAGCTATAGTAATTTATGATCCTAATTTCAGGAAACAACATCTTCATGATTTACCGAGGTTAAAACCGATGATCGTTGAAAATATTTCGCTGGCTAATATTATCAGGGGGTCAAATGAGGATTTTTCTTTTGTTTTCGGAGTCAAAAATGCCGATGAAGCATTTAATGAGATAAAAACCATGGCTCCGAACCTGCTCTATACTTCGGCTCATAAAGGAGTATTCTTGCGCACTTTGAAAACCAATGGCCAGTATAAGACCAAAGAGATTGAACCAAAAAGTACAATAGGTGCGGGAGATAGTTTTAATGCAGGCATAGCTTACTCCTTATATAAGAATGACATAAAATTCAAAGAGCTTAACAGTTTGGAAGAACCTGTGTGGGCCAAAATTATCGGAACTGCAATAGAATTTGCCACACATGTATGCATGAGCTATGATAATTACATATCAAAGGATTTTGCCGAATCCTATAAGATTTGACAGTCATTGTTGACTGTATAATCAGAGCCTGAGCCTTAACCTGTCTATTTTAGCTGCTATAATATCTATTTCTTCGTTACTTAGCTGAAACTCTGCAGCTTTGACATTCTCATCAACCTGCCCGCTGTTTCGTAATCCGACGAGGACTGAAGTAATTCCCGGCTGCTGAATGGTCCAGTTAATGACCAGTTGGGCCAGGGTTATATTTCTTTCCCGTGCAAGAGGTTTTATACTGTCAAGGAATGCATTTATCTCATCAAGATTTGTTCCTTTAAAGTACGGACTTTCCGACCTGTTATCGCCGGGCATGAATTTATAGTCAGGCGTTATCTTGCCCGTAAGCACACCCCTTTCAAGGGGACTGTAAGCAAGAATGCTTACATTGTTTTCCAGGCAATAAGGTATAAGTTCTTCTTCTATCTCTCTTTTTACTATGCTATAGGGTACCTGGTCGGAACAGATTTCTGTCGTCAGGCTTGCAGTTTTCAACTGCTCAGCTGAAAAATTAGATACACCCGCAGCCCTCACTTTTCCATCAGAAATTAATTTGTTAATAACTTCCATGCTTTCGTCAACCGGAGTTGCAATATCAGGCCAGTGAATCTGGTAGAGATCTATATAGTCTGTGCCCAGTCTTTTTAAGCTTTGCTCACATTCGTAAATTATACTGTCTTTTCCTGCATATCTGTATATCGAATTACTCTTCCCCCTGTGATCAACTATATCAAAATAGTAGCTTCCCTTTTTTAAATCCCATCTCAGCCCGTATTTGGTGAAAATCTGAACTTTATCACGCTTACCCTTTATTGCTTCTCCCACAATTCTCTCGCTTTCTCCAAATCCATATACAGGAGCCGTATCTATGGATGTTATTCCGTAGTCTATTGCCTTATGTATGGCTTTTATTGACTGTGCCTTGTCAGCACCTCCCCAGAATAAACCTCCTGTAACCCAGGCTCCGAAAGTTATGGCAGATATCGGGACTTCACTTTTTGCCAGTTTTTTATATTCCATAATTGATAGTTAATGAATGATATTATCAATTTCTTTTATCTGTTCGGGAGTTAATTCTCTGATATCCTTCATCAATTCAGTTATAAGAGTCATTTTTGCTGAAGATTCCAGTAGTTCAATTTTACAGAATGCATCAAGCAGGGATTTTCCCAGGCATATTATACCATGGTTTTGCATCAAAATAACATTTGTATCAAGCGCTTTTTCCGATACAATGGTCGCCAGTGGTTGAGTTCCCATAAGAGCGTACTCTGCGACTTGCGGAGTGCCCAGCACATAATAGGCTTCTGCTATTAGGCGGCAGTTGATTTTCTTATTCATTGCCGTAAAGCTTATTGAAACAGGAGGATGGGCATGTATAATTGCTTTAATGTCAGGCCTCTTCTTATAAATCGACAAGTGCATGCCTGTTTCCATACTCAGCTTAATGTCAGTTGTAATGTTTTTACCTCTTGTTGTAACAACTCCGGTTTGTCTGCCTTTTATTCTTGCCTTATCAAGTTCCGTAGGAGTAATTATAACAGTCAGGTCATCAATCTTATAACTGATATTGCCGCCTGTGCTTGTCGTGAGGTTCTTTTTATACAACCGCCTCATAAAATAGGCTACCTCTTTTTTATATTTTTCCAATTCGGTTTCTTTCATCAGATTAATTATTAATAATATGCATCCATTTACTATACAGGTTATCAAATTATAACAAAAATAGTAAAAATGCTTTTTCTCTGATTGTTTATATTTACCCATTACATAATCAGTACGTTTTTTTTGTCGCATACGATATTTTAGTACCTTTATATATGTATGCTAATATTATTTGCATTTAATATTATTATTGGGACTATATGAGATATAAAGAAGCCTCGTTTTATGAAAAGCTTAATGGAAAGGTAAACTGCAATTTGTGTCCTCATAATTGTATAATTAAGGAAGGTAATACAGGTATTTGCAATGTCAGAAGAAACAGGGAGGGGCAGCTCGTAAGTGAGAATTTTGGAATTCTGTCAGCTGTAAATTATGATCCCATTGAAAAAAAACCATTATATCATTTTTTCCCCGGTTCGGTAATTTTATCAATAGGCAGTTTCGGTTGCAATATGAAATGCAAATGCTGCCAGAACTGGCAGATATCGCAAGCCAGCGTGGAGAATTTATATGCGCGAAACAGCTATAGCTCTGAAGATATCCTTAATCTTGCCAAATCAAGAAGTAAAAATATAGGTGTAGCATACACCTATAACGAGCCAACCGTCTGGTATGAGTTTATGATTGAAACAGCAATACTAATTCACGCGGCAGGATTAAAAAATGTTATAGTCTCTAACGGATTTATCAATGAGGAGCCACTGCTTGAATTGTTGAAATATATTGATGGATTTAATATTGATTTAAAAGCATTTAATGACAATTTTTATAAAGAGGTATCTTCAGCGAGGCTCGGACCTGTAAAGGATACTCTGAAAATCATTTCTGAACATAAAAAACATCTTGAAATAACGAATCTGGTTATACCTTCCCTGAATGACAACGAAAGTGAATTTAGGGAGATGGTAGATTGGATTTTTGAAGAGCTTGGTGCTGACACAGTATTACATCTTTCACGGTATCATCCTATGTACAAGATGAACATCGAAGCTACCAGTCCGGATACTCTTGAAAGACTATACAATATTGCTGCTGATAAACTGAGCTATGTTTTTGTAGGTAATATAAATATTAGGGACTGCCAGGATACCCGATGCAGCAAATGCAAAAAGACTTTAATAAGAAGAACAGGATATTTTATTGAAAGGGCAGGAATTGACAAACACGGCAAATGTGTATTCTGCGGAAACAATATAGCTGTTACCTGATTGTTGCATTATTTATACTATTCTTTGTATTTATGTAACTAACATATTCTCTATCCCTTTAATACAGGGAGATCCGTCAACTGCATTATCCAAACCCCATACAGTTGTCATTACAAGGGAAACAGCAATAAAGTACTTTGGTAATGAAGATACTGTGGGCAAAATGATCAAGGTTAATAATGACACTACCTATTTTACTATAACAGGAATTATTGATAAAGTACCCGTAAATTGTCACTTTGAATTTGATTTGCTTGCCTCCTTTTCAACTCATTTCAGGGCAAACGATGATTTCTGGCTGTCAAACAATATTTATACTTATATCTTATTAAAAGAAGAAGCCTCGCCTGAAGAAGTAGAAGCAAAAATGCAATCGGTACTTGAAAAATGTGCAGGGCCGCAGATGGAACAGGTTCTGGGTATTACACTTGATGAATTTGCTGCTGCAGGTAACCGTTACGGACTGTATCTGCAACCGCTTGAGGATATACACTTAAATCCACAGATTCAGCACGGATTTAAACCTTCAAATGATGAAAAGTACATATATATTCGCATTAATTGCCTTCTTTATTATTCTCCTGGCCGCGATTAATTATATGAACCTGTCAACAGCCCGGTCGGCAAATCGCTCAAGGGAAGTGGGATTACGAAAAGTAATAGGCTCGACAAAAAGATTACTTATACAACAGTTTTTGCTCGAGTCGGTAGTGCTCACTTTAATATCATTAATAATCGCCGTTATTATTGTCTGTACTATTATCGTGTACCGCCAGATACATTACATGTTGAATAAGGATTTGGGATTTAATAAGGAACACCTGCTCGTAATACGAAGGGCAGATGCCCTTGGAAAAGATAAGATAAAGGTTTTCAGGCAGGAGATTGAAAAATACCCCGGTGTTATAAATTCAACGAACTCCACAGCTGTGCCGGGTTATCTGAACAGCAACAATGGCTTCCTTATCGAAGGGAGAAGCTCGGAAAATACTGTACTTCTGAATGTTAACTGGACTGATTATGATTATTTTGACACCTACAAACTTGAAATGGCCAAAGGCAGGTTTATTTCTGAAGATTTTGCCACGGACACTGCTGCTGCTGTTATTAACGAAAGTGCGGCCAGGATTTTTGAGCTTGATAATCCATTAGATACAAGATTGATGCAGCCGGTAAATACACCTGATAAGTGGCTTTACTTAAAAGTTGTCGGGGTGGTAAAAGATTTTAATTACCAGGCTTTGCATGACTCAATATCACCGCATGTTTTTTTATATAAACCGCAATCTTGGGGCTGGGGCGGTTATATTACTGTAAGAATATCACCTGGGAATATAGACCAGACAATAAAGCATATTGAAGATACATGGGATAAATTCACTGCAAATGATCCTTTTAAGTATTTCTTTCTTGATGAAGAGTTTAATAATATTTATCATGAGGAAAAAAAGACGGGTAAGCTGTCCCTGGGTTTTGCAGTGCTTTCTGTTTTTATTGCATTTCTGGCTTTGCCTCTCGCATACTTTATAATGAAAGGATGGTTACAGAATTTTTATTACAGGATAAATCTGAGCATAGCGGAATTTGTTCTCTCATTTTTAATTGCATTATTTATTGCATTTTTAACAGTATTTTATACTGTTTATATGGAGGCAAGCAAAAATCCGGTCAGGTCGCTCCAATATGAGTAAGATAAGACTAGCCAGGTAACAGGACCGGCCTTACAAATCGTGGCTGGGATAATGGATCCCGCATTCTTTTCTTATCGCATCTAATACTTCCATTAGCTGGATGCTGAAAGCATGGCTCATCTTATTACTCTCAACCATGCCTTGTTCAAGGCAGTACATTGCTTCGGCAGCTTCATACCCAAGCCCGCTGCCCGTATACCGGGGCTCTATTGTCTCGGTGTATCCATTTTGCATGATTATCGTAAGTTTTGTCGGCCTGTAAAATTCACTATGCAATATAATCCTGCCTTCCTCTCCTATAATTTCCGCTTCTATGCCTGTTCTGGCAACAATACTGGAGAACAATACGGCGATTTGACCTTCGGCATACCGCATGGTAATACCACAGTTTTCATCTACCCCGCTGGGGCCAATGTTAGCTACGGCCTTTATTAAAGAAGGTTTACCCAGGAGCAGGAGTGAAAGAAAAACAGGATATATTCCCACATCAAGCAAAGATCCTCCTCCCAGCTTGTTATTAAAAAGCCTGTTATTAATATCTTTTGGTGCTCTAAATCCAAAATCAGCCCTTATAAATCGAATGTTTCCAATAACTTTTTCTTCAAGCAGATACAGGACTTTATCAATTGATGGAAGAAACCTTGTCCACATAGCCTCCATGAGGAATGTATTATTTGCTTCCGAGAGGTGCACCATCTTCTTTACTTCAGCAGAGTTTATAGCAAGTGGCTTTTCACAAAGAACGGCAATTTTATTATTAAGGCACATGGCAGTATTTTCAAAGTGGAGGGAGTGAGGTGTAGCTATATATATTAAATCTATATTCTTATTTTTTGATATATCCTCATAACAGCCGTATGCATAAGCTACACCGTGTTTTGTTGCAAATAAATCAGCTTTTTGCTTATTCCGCGAGGCTACTGCAAATAAATTGGCATTTGCAAGTAATTTGAGGTCACTGGCAAATTTTTCAGCAATATTTCCCAGTCCGATTATGCCCCAGTTAAAGATACGGCTCATTTATTTGAGTATTGCGTCTATTGATTTCAGCTCCTGAGGATCAAATTTTAAATTGTTTAGTGAATTCAGATTATCATTTAATTGATCAACTGAACTGACCCCAACGAGCACCGAAGTAATTTTCTTATCCCTTAATATCCATGCAATGGCCATTTGTGCCAGTGACTGGTTTCTTTTTTTTGCCAATTCATCAAGTTTCCTGATCTTATTTATTTTCTCCCCTGTCACTTCTTCTTTTTGAAGAAATCCATGAGGCTTGGCAGCTCTTGATCCTTCAGGTATGCCATGAAGATATTTATCAGTAAGTAAACCCTGTGCAAGGGGTGAGAATGCTATTGACCCGATCCCTTCCTCCTCCAGAACATCAAGTAATTTATGTTCAGCCTCTCTCACAAACATAGAATATTTGGGCTGGTGAATAAGGCACGGTGTACCTGATTCTCTCAAAATTATGGCAGCTTTTCTTGTCTGTTCCGGATTGTAGTTAGAGATGCCCGCATATAGTGCTTTTCCCTGTTTAACAGCGTGATTAAGTGCACTCATTGTCTCCTCCAGGGGAGTGTCAGGATCCGGCCTGTGTGAGTAAAATATATCAACATAATCAATCCTCATCCTTTTCAGACTCTGATCGAGACTGGCGAGCAAATATTTTCTTGAACCCCATTCCCCATACGGACCGTCCCACATCTTATAACCTGCCTTGGTAGAAATGATTAATTCATCCCTGTAATTTTTGAGGTCATTATTTAAAATAACTCCTAAATTTTTTTCGGCTGAACCCGGAGGAGGTCCGTAATTATTCGCCAGGTCGAAGTGGGCGACACCTGAATCGAATGCACTTAATAAAATATGTCTTGAATTTTCAAAATTATCAACATCACCGAAATTATGCCATAATCCCAAAGATATAGCCGGAAGTTTAAGACCGCTTTTCCCACAATAATTATAAATCATGGATGCATAACGTTTACTGGAAGGTACATAATTCATATTCATAAGGTTTTATTATTTTTGTTTCTTCGAATAATAATATGTTGTAATAATTATGAAAAAATTAATAATTGTGAAAAGTTTATGGAAGATGTTCATTTTTTTCTTTATTAAAGATAATATAATAGTAAAAATTAATGTAATTTAGTTCGTAAGATAATTTCAGTTTATAAATTTATTACTTGTAATTAATTAAATATTAACCAATTTGATAGAAAATTATTGTTATTATGGAAATATTAGATATAAGAGGTACTACTGATACCCCCAAGGTTTTATTTGATCCAGATAATAATATTTTTGAAATTTCAGGACGTTCGTTACCGGAAGATGTGATCACATTTTATCAACCTGTAATAGACTGGCTTGATGATTATAAAATAATTCCCAACAAAAAGACCGAATTTGTTTTCAAATTCATATACTTTAATACTGCCACTTCCAAATTAATACAGGATATTCTTTTACGCCTTGAACAAATTCATGAAACAGGCAATGAAGTTAAAGTAGTATGGTACTATGAAGAAGATGATGAAGATATGTATGATTTGGGAGAAGAGTTTAAAGAAAATGTTGATATTCCTTTTGAGATAATTGAGTATTAAATACCGGTTTATTTATTTTCCGTATTTCGTTTGGCCCTCCTTTTGTTAGTATCCATTTTTAATCCCCCGGGGGCACAACTTATTTTTTGCCGTCAAATGTTGATAGTTTTGATTTATATGTTGAAAACTTGAAATGCTCAACCATATTTCATGTTCTTCTATGATATACTTTGGCATAATAATTTGCTGATATGCCCGGGTTAACGCAGGATTAAACAAAAAATTAAATATTCAGGAAACCATTTTGTGGATTTCGACGTTTAATTATATAACTCTATTTTAAATTTTTGAATATGATCAATCATAACAAAACCTCGTTTTTTGGCAGCTCGAAATCTGATTTTAATAAACTTAAATTAGGATTGAACTGGGCTCCTGATAAGAAGAATGAATTACAGGTTAAGTTCAATAAGTTGAGGATGTTGTTAACTAATTTCTTAAGAACGCCTACTCATTTCAGGATTGATAATAATACGAAATACCGCATTTTCTGAATATTATAATTATCTTAAGTTAACAGACCGGTAAAAATCCCTGCAGGTATTGACAGGGTTTTTTTATTTCATTATTGTCGAAAAAAGAATAAGTTCAAATTTGGTTCTGCCTTTAATTCATGTTAGCTTTGCGGGAAAGAAAAAAAAATGAATGTTAACAATGATTTGAAAAGTCCTTCTATATTTATTGGCAAGCAGGGTAGTGGCATGATAAGCTTCGGCTCGGGACAGCCGGATCTGCCGCCTCCCCGGGAGGTGACCGAAGGATTAAGTATAAGGTTTGACTTAAGATATGGATTGATTCAGGGAGAGCTCAGTCTGAGAAAATCACTTTCACATGAATATCCTGCTTCTACGGCTGACAACTTTATAATTACCAACGGGGCCTCAGAAGCCCTGGATTTAATTTTCAGGGCCATGGGTGGTGGAAAAGTATTATTGCCAAGGCCCTATTATTACTCATACCCGCATATTGTACGTTATGCCGGCATGGAACCTGTATATACAGATTTAAAAGATGGCAGGATAGTTATGGATGATTTCAGGAAAAAGATAAAAGACTGCAGGGCTGTTCTTATCAATTCACCATCTAATCCGACAGGAAGGATAGAACAAATTGAAACGCTAAAAGAAATTGAAGATATAACAGGAAATAAAAATATATATATTATATCTGATGAAGTTTATAAAGATTTGATATATGAAAGGGAGAACTACCACATTAACGGGGATCATGTCATTACTGTAAATTCTTTTTCCAAGACATATGCTATGTGCGGGGTGCGTGTAGGCTATTTGTGGAGCAGTGATCAGGACATTGTCAACAAAGCCATTGAAATAAAGACTCACACTTCGATGAATACCAGCCTTATGGCCCAGGATATGGCATTAAGTGCAATGACAACGCCAAAGACTTATATACAGCAACAGCAGCAGATCTGGCGTGCCAGGAGAGACCTTATCTTTAAAGGATTATGTGATTTGGGATTTAATTTGTGGAAGCCTGAAGGAGCATTTTATGTATTCCCCGAGTTTGTTAATCCCGTTAAACTTGTCTGGGACCTCTATACAAAATATAAAGTCATTATATATCTTGGTGAATGGTTTGGATCGCCTGACAGGATAAGGTTAAGCTATGCACTTGACTCCAAAGAAATTGAAGAAGGATTAAACAGGATTGAATCTGCGCTGAAGAAGGAGAAATATAGATAACGCCCCGGCAAAAAATTTCAAAATGACAACCGGCGGCATAAAGAGGCCATGTATGGAGTTAATGGTATTTATCAGGCTGCCTTATCGACTCATAAACAACCTGTTGAATCTTGGTTCTTATATTGAGCTCAATCAGTTTATTATTGACAGCATCAGGGTAGACCCTGTTTGAAAGTAATATGTAAACAATCTTATATTCGGGGTCGACCCATGCTATTGTGCCTGTAAATCCGGTATGGCCATAGCTGTCTGCTGATACACCACTGTATGAAGGACCTGATTTTGTGGTGTCGGTTTCAGGTTTGTCAAAACCCAGCCCCCTTCTGTTACCATTCCTGCATTCCTGGCATGAACTGAAATAATTTACGGTTTTTTCCTTAAAAAATCTTTCACCTCCATATGTACCCCCGTTAAGATACATTTGCATAAGCTTGGCAAGATCATTGGCATTTGAGAATAATCCGGCATGGCCGCAAATACCTCCCAGCATTGCTGCTCCCGGATCGTGGACATAACCTTGCAACAATTGCTTACGGAATACAAGATCATCTTCAGTCGGCACTATGTGCTCTTTAGAATATCTTTGCGTTGGACAGAAACCCAGGGAATGCGCACCAAGCGGTTTATAAAATACGGAATCAATATAGTTGCTGAATCCTGATTTGAACTTGTCGTTAATGATCCTGTAAAGCAAATAAAATCCGAGATCACTGTATTTATAACCTTCTGTGCCATTTAATTCTGACCTGGCAATAATATCATAAATGGAGTCGACAAAAAACTTATTCATGTACAGGTTTTCCGCTACCTGAACAGGATACTCCTCTGAATATTCTTTTGCATAATATCCGTTTTTATATTTCAGGTGCTTGTTTGCAAAATAGTTGGGCCCTATTTGTATAGGATAAGTATAGGAGAATTTGTTACTCGCATATTTCTGGTTCGGATAAACTGGCTCGAGTGTCGAAATATAAAAGGGTATCCATGGTTTTAACCGTGACTTATGCAAGAGAATGTCTCTTATTGATATATCTTTTTTATCGGTAGTATCAAGATACGGAAGGTAAGTTGAAAGCTTGTCATCAAGGTTTATTGTTCCCTGTTCATACATTTGCATGATAACAGGAATGGTTGCCGCTATCTTGGTTATTGAGGCCAGATCGTACAAATCATCATTGCATACTTTCTGCCTGTGTGAGTATGTATGATATCCAAATGATTTCTGGTATATTACCTTACCTTCTCTGGCTACAAGGATCTGACAGCCTGGCATCACTTCTTTATTAATTGCATCCGTTGCTATAGAGTCAATCTTCATCAAATGAACTTCATCAATATTTGCTTCGATAGGGATAGTGTATTTTAACCTCAGGCTACTTTCGGTTTTCATACTGCTTCCTGCAGGAAAATCTTTGTTAACGGTAACAGGCAATGAACCCTCTGCAGGAATAGCTCCAAAAATAAGCTGCGCTGATAAGCTCTGTGTTATGTCATTGTCTTCATATGATATAATAAGCCCTTTGATATTTTTCAGGTTTTTAAAGCCGGATAATACATAGGGATTGGCAGGTACATTCAAAATGAGGTTACATTTGTCCGACAAACTGTCAATAAATTCTATTGTATTCTGCGATATTCCATAATTTTTTGAGACATGCATGTTAGTATTGTGAATACTGACTATAAAGAGATTATTGTCTTTCAATACACTTTGTAACTGGCTCAGGGATGGATTTTTATTAATACAAATTTTATCTGTTTCAGTATAAAGCTCTAATGTATTTTGAAATATATCAGGTTTCTCGCAACCTAAGGCGATAGATACAATCTTTAAAGTGTCAAGTCTTTTTAAAGGAATTATATCATCCCTGTTACTTAATAATGCCAGTGAAGATTCTGCAAGTTTTCTTTGAAGTAAAATGAATTCAGGAAGATTTAAATTCTTATTAAGATCAGCAAGTTCAGCAGGTTTGTAGTCATTTAATCCTACCCAGTATTTAGCCGACAGAATTTTTTTGCATTTATCATCAATTTCTTTCTGAGAGATATTACCCCTTCTGATCTCTTTTTGTACCAGTGCTATTGTTTTTTGGACATCATAGGGCATAAGCAATATATCATTTCCTGCAATAATGGCTTTAACATTAGCTTCTTCCGGACTGAAATATTTGTTAATACCACCCATGTTCATGGCGTCTGTAAAGATCAGGCCCTTAAATCCAAGTTCATTTTTTAGTATGCCGGTAACAACATTCCGGGATAATGATGCGGCAGTTTTAGGATCATCTTCAAGGGCAGGCACACTGAGATGGGCGGTCATTACTCCGCCAAGGCCGCTGTTAATCAATTCTTTAAAGGGGAAAAGCTCAATGCTGTCCAGTCTTTCTCTTGAATGTGGAATAAGGGGCAGCGTTAAGTGGGAATCTTCATCAGTGTCACCATGGCCAGGGAAATGTTTTGCAACAGCCAGAATGTTGTTATCCTGCATTCCCTTCATATAAAGCAAACCTTTCCGTGTGACATTAGCCCTGTCTTCACCAAATGAGCGCATATTGATAACCGGATTGCGGGGGTTATTATTTACGTCGATAACAGGAGCAAAATTTATGTGTGTGCCAAGTAACTTAAGTTGTTTTGCTATGTGGACTCCCATATCGTAAATAAGCTTTTCATCTTTTACTGCCCCCAGCATCATTGCGTATGGATATTTAATAGTGCTGTCAAGGCGCATTGCCAGGCCCCATTCTGCATCAAGCGCAATTAAGAGGGGAGTTTTAGCCAGAGACTGATACTCATTGGTCAGTTTTGCCTGCTTATACGGACATCCCTGGAAAAATATCAATCCTCCTATATTGTACTTTTGTATCAGCCGCCTTATTTCTTTTTCGTGATACTCGTTTTTGTTGGTATAAGCTGCTACCATCATTAACTGCCCAATCTTTTCCGAAGAAGAAAGTGAATTAAATACTGAGTCAACCCATTTCTCCGGAGCTGCCAAAAACGGGGGGTCAGTTTTCCTGTTTTTTAATTTAAACTCGTTGTAAAATCCGTTTCTCTCAGTAGTAAAGCGCAGAAATAAACTGAATAAAACCAAACAAAACAGCAATGTTAATACCCTTCCAAGAATCTTTTTCATATATATTCCAACTTTTCTGCTTCTCATTAAAAAAGTATTATATTAAACTTGTAAAGTCCTTGCAGGGTTTCAACAAAGTCAGGATTTTTTAAAAATAAGTGTCACCACCACGCGCCCCGCCGGTTGTATAAGTCAATTAAACTTTCTATATCCCTGTCACCCGTCTTTTCATAATCTGCAGGGAAATAACAGGCAGGTAGCTGTCCCATTCTTCTGTGATAATGTATGCATTCACAACATGTGCCTTTTTTACCGCATGAAAAAGTGCAGTTACAATATTGCATATTTGTTACCTTTTTACATTCCATGGTCTGTTCTTCCTTTAGTCCGTTTTATTTATGTTGATGATATATAAGTTGTTTTGCAGCTGCGGGCCCGATCATATTCTTTAATTTGATTATATATGTTCAGGATTCACTTGTCAATATCCAATTTTGCGGATATTCTTCCAGGTATGGCATTCTTATTCAGCATTATAGATATTGTTTTGTATTTCACATATGGCTCTGAGATATACATATATCCATTGTAGACATTATTTGTTCCCCATGAATTCTTTACATAATAATACCTGGTTTTGTTCTGGTCTTCAGCCAGTCCGACAATATGCATACCATGATCATCTGTTGTTGTATAATTATCAAAAGCTTCCTGCCTCATTTCACTGGTAACAGACTTTTCCGGACCGGGGGTATCAAAGTCAAATAATTTCTTATCCTTAATTTCCTGTGGTAAAGTATCCCAGTTTGCACGTTCTTCTTCGGTCATGCTCCCGTAATAAATTTCAGGAACAATAGCCAGTCCGCTTGTAAATGTAAATCCCTTATCACTGTTATCGGTAGACCACAAAACTGTATAGCCGTTGTAGACTGCACTGTCAATTATCTCAACCAGATCGTCAAGAGTAACATTATATACTTCTCCCCATGACCAGTTATCCGGTACTTCAAGAATAAATTTTGAGTAATAGGGATGGTGGGTAAATGATGTAACCAACACATAGTCATCCATATTCAAACCGAGTTTTTCGGCAAAGCCCTGCGATGTATATACTTCATCCTCATAATTAAAAGTATCAGATATTGTACCAAGGTAAGTATCCAGTATCTTCAAATAACCATCAGGCCAGTCCTCACTTACGACATCACTAGTTATAACATTATTAATATAAGCTCTCAGAACCGAATCCATTTTGCAGTGTATGAGGGTTTCCTTTTTTGCAGGGTATATTTCTTCAGGAACAATTCCATAGCTTTTTATTACGTCAATAACATCATTTGCTTCTCCTCCTCCAGTAAAGTTAATATGCCCGTGCATACGCACATATTTCATTGCCTTGGCAATATATGCATATCTTACAATAAACATTTCCGATAAATCGTAACTTTTATTTTTTGTCCGCATCAACTCTGATTCGAGTAAGGATATGCCTGAAAAACTCCAGCACGTGAGGGAGCTGTATTGATTTTTAACATCAGTGGCATTTAATACCTTTAAAGGGCTGAACTTATACCCTGAGGGTTCCTGTTCCTGGGCCCATGATTGTTTAAATTGTATTGCGGAGATGATAAATATTATGGATAAAACAACGTGATAACTTTCCTTCATAATAACAAACAATAAGTTTATTTTAAATATGAACATTGATATCCGTAGAAACGGATTTTTAATATTAACTATCAATGATTTTTAGTTCCGTTCTTCTGTTGATGGCCCTGCCTTCCTCGGTGTCATTTGATGCTACAGGCTTTGTGAAGCCGTATCCTTTGTATAATATTCTTTCTTTTAATATCGATGAATTAATCAGGTATTCTGCTACGGATCTGGCCCTGTTTTCCGAAAGAGCCTGGTTGTACTCGGCAGTGCCTATATTGTCCGTATGTCCGCTGATTTCTATTTTAATATCCGGATAATCGTTAAGAAATTTGACTATTTTGTCCAGTTCTATTTTTGATTCTTTCATTAGTGCAAATGAATCGGTCTCGTAAAAAATATTTTTCAGAACAATGGATTCCCCCACCCTTATAGGCTGTAAGGGAACATCCTTGATAAAAGGCTCTTTTTGTTTAAAAGTTCCCTTCAGGGCAAAATTTCCGGAAAAGAACAGGTATCCTTCTTTTGATACATTTAAACAGTAGTCTTTGTTTGCAGGAAGGCATACAAGAAACTCCCCGGTTTCCTCATCGGAATAAGCTTCATATATCATTTTGCCCGTTTCCAAATCAATAAGTTCAAATTTAGCTTTCAGCCTTTTTGATGTTTCAATATCAAATACCTTCCCTTTCATGTAGGATACTTCCAGGGGCTGGACTTCATTGTACAGCTCAAACATATATATATCCTTGCCGGCATAAGGATCCCTGTCAGATGAGTAATATGCTTTATTACCTTTTGAATTCACTATGAGTCCGAATTCATCTTTATTGGTGTTAATAGGATATCCGAGGTTCTCAGGTGTGGACCAGTTATCTGCACTGTCTTTACGGCTTATGAATAAATCGAAACCTCCCAATCCCATGTAACCTTCAGATGCAAAATAAAGAGTCTGGTTATCAAAGTGAATAAAAGGGGACATTTCATTGTATGACGTATTTATCTTATCTCCCATGTTCACGGGCTGCGACCAGTTGCCATTCTCATCCCTTTCAGTTTTCCATATGTCCAGTTGTCCTTTGCCTCCGGGTCTGTCACTGGCAAAGTAAAGAGTATTGCCATCTGCTGACAATGATGGCTGTGTTTCCTTATAACGTGTATTAACAGGAGCAAGCATGTTTTTTGGCAATGTCCATTTATCACCAATACGTTCGGAATAATACAAATCACATCTTCCAATTCCATCATCCCTGTTACATGCTGTGAAAACCATAAATCTGCTATCGGCAGATATAGTCTGCGCTCCCTCGTTGTCATCTGTGTTAAGAGGATATCCTGCGTTTTTCATTGAGCTCCATCCATCATCCAATTTATGGCTGATAAAGAAATCTTCCTGAAAACCTTCAAAGCTTATGCTTTTTCTTATTAATCGTGTAATTATTAAAGTCTGCTCGTCAGCTGATAAACTTGGCCAATACTCATCTTCAATTGTGTTAATAGCAGGGCCCAGATTTTCAGGCTTGAAATCAACAGGATTATTTACCACATTTATTGCAAATTTACATTTATCTATTCCTTTTCTGGCCAGTTCTATCTGCCTGGTATCATTTGTGTTAAGTTCCACGTATTTTTCATAATCCAGTTTGGAATCTTCATATCTGCCCAGGTTAAATTCCAGCTTGCCCAGTTTATTATATCCCCGGGGATAATACAACGGATTAATTTCCATTCCTTTTTTATAAGCAGTGACAGCATTCTCATATTGTCTGTCATCTACGTATACCTCTGCAAGGACGAAATAGGCTTCAATAAAATCATTATCGGCAGCAATGGCAAGGGTTAAATAATGAATAGCTTCCGGGTAATTATTCAGGGTGTATTTTTTTATCCCCTGGTTATAGGCATCAATTGCCTTTTTCGAGTCAGTATTTATATCTTCCTGTGAATAGATGCCCGAACAACTTACATACAATAATATTAATAAAGGTATTATTGTTCTCACTATTAAGAATTTTGCTGCCGCTATTACTTATTAAAATTACGAAAACAGAATAATTTAAAATCCGAAAGCTTTCATTATCTTTTTAAATATATCGGTGTTGTCATAAATGCCCCTGAATTCTTCTGAACCCGGTCCGTATGCGAATACCGGCACCATTACTCCCGTATGATTTGTTGTGGCATAACCGGCATCCACGGTTCCTTTATCAAAGTTGCCCCCATTGATACTCATGCCGCCGGTTTCATGATCGGCAGTAATAATCACCAGGGTGTTTCCTTCCCGTAAGGCAAAGTCAAGTGCCTTTCCTATGGCATGGTCAAAATCAAGCATTTCACCGACTATATAGTCCGTGTTGTTGGAATGCCCTCCCCAGTCAATTTGTGAACCTTCAACCATCAGAAAGAATCCTTTTTCATTATTCGAGAGAATATCCAGGGCCGCCTGGGTAGCATCGGGCAGCATATCTCCTCTTTGGATTCCGGTGCTGTCCCTGTATGGGGGTAAGTTCATGGCAGCTACCAGGCCGGCCACCTTCCCCGATCTTACCTTAATAATACTATCCATCTCAAACAGCACATTATATCCTCTGTCTTTTAATTTTGATATCAGATCAATACGGTCGCTTCTTCTAATAAAGTGATCCCTTCCCCCTCCTATAAATACGTCAATATCGGTTTTCAGAAAATCTTCTGCGATTTCTTCATACATGTATCTCCATTTCTGATGGGCGATAAACGCAGCAGGAGTGGCATGGGTAACCGCACAAGTAACTACCAGTCCGGTTGCCAGTCCGTTTTCTTCAGCAATTTCCAGTATGGTCTCTTCGGGCAGTGAATCTGCATTTACTCCTATGGCTCCGTTGTATGTTTTTTTGCCAATAGAGAATGCAGTAGCACCGGCTCCGGAATCTGTTATGAAGTCCGTTGCGGAGAATGTTTTTATAAAACCTGTATTCCTGCATCTTTCGATATTCAGGTGGCCGTGATTGGCAGTTATACCTGCGTATATTTGAGATACACCCATTCCGTCACCTATCATAAGAATAATATTTTTTGCTTGTTTTTCAGCTCTTCCCTCACTGGTGCAGAAGCTGAAGGTTCCAAAAACCGCAAAAACTACCAGTAAAACAGGGACAGCGCCCCTATTTTTTTTATATGCAGAAATAGCGCCCATATTGTTTATAAATATACAAATATAACACTAATGATTTAATACATATACATCCTTGTTTTGAGATACAGGGAACAATTCATAAAAATATTTACAATCAGAAGAAGTAAATCCCTGCATAAATAAGTTATATTTTAAAAATATCAGTATCTTTGCATTAGATTTGGAAAATTGTGTTATAATTAAACTGTATTTAAAAGTTACCTCTCTTTGAATATAATCCCGTATGATCAAGCTTTAGTTATTGCTCATTTTTTTAAATCCTGTTATTTTATTGATAAAAGATATTATTATGAAAGAAGTAAAAAAAGATGATACAGTTACAATACATTTTAGATGCAAGACAGATGACGGACAAATTTTTTCATCATTGAAAGATAATAGACCCTTAACATTTAGGGTGGGAGAGGGTAGGCTTCTTAAAGACATAGAATCAGGGGTTATAGGCATGAAAGTTAGTGATAAGAGAAAAATAAATATAACACATAAAAATGCTTATGGAGAAGTGAATGAAGATTTGATTCATGAGGTTGCTAAAAAACTGCTGCCAGCAGATATTGAACCCAGACCCGGACTGGAGTTATTTGCAAAAGGACCGGATGGCAAGGAGATGAAGGTTAGGATTATTAAAGTGCTGGAGAACAGCATTATAATTGATGCAAATCATCCACTGGCAGGCAAGGATATTGAATTTGAAATTGAAGTTATCGAGATAGTATAAATTTAATTCTAATCTTTCCTGATCTAATTATTCCAAATTATATATGATTTTTATCAGTACTAATATTAAACAATTCTTATTATGAACATTTATGTAGGTAACCTTAGTTACAAAGTTGAAGAAATTGATCTAAGACAGATTTTTGAAGAGTATGGGGAAGTTGCTTCAGTGAAAATCATTTCAGACAAATACAGCGGGAGAAGCAAGGGTTTTGCTTTTGTAGAGATGAATGATGAAGCTCAAGCCAAGAAAGCCATTGAAGAACTTAATCAAAAAGAAATAGATGGCAGGCAAATTGTGGTTAATGTTGCAAGGCCAAGGAAAACTGACTTCAATCGTTAATAAAACAGGGACAGCGCCCTTATTTTAATACGGGGACATTGTCCTTATAGATTTACGCTTTACCCGGCTTACGCCAGGGCCTGTTCGCCATACAGAGTACTCTGTATGACGGGCTTCAGCTGGCGGGGATTTAAGATTTACGGGAGATAATACCTGTATTTTATACAGATGGACAACTAAATTGTTCCACGTATTCTATTGCCCTTAATAATTTGAGCAGAGGAATAAAAACCATCTTAAGATGGTTTTTTTTGTCAGGATAGTCATGTTATTATTTGCTATCTCTAATTCTTTAGAATTTAATCAGAAATAAAAAGATATATATTAAGCTATTAGTCCTTTTTATCTATGCTTCTATTATTATATTACTTTTCATTGAATCTTAGTTCAGAACTACATATGATATTGTAATATTATAAATAAGAATGGACAATAATTTTCCACTCAATAATTTTGTTAATAAATATTTTACAATATCCATGTAGGATATTGATTAAAAATAAAATACTGACTAATTTAGTCAATACAAAATCATTCAAAATAAATTGCCTTTAGTCAAGAAAAATAAAAACAATGGCAGTATTAGATATGAGAAATTTACTTACAATTAAGGAAGCTAGTGTTAATATTACTAATATAGTAAACTAAATAATTTTATTATCTTTGCCTT
>CAYWUI010000049.1:0-20752 GCA_964461435.1 uncultured Bacteroidales bacterium
TGCCGATTACTTTCTACAAAAACATGCAACAATTGCCCGATTTTGAAGATTATTCCATGAAGAGCCGCACTTACCGTTTCATGTCCGATCCTCTTTTCCCGTTTGGTTTTGGGTTAAGTTATACAACCTTCACTATTGGTAATGCCCAAATCAGCAAAAGTGAGATCAAAAGCGACGAAAGCATTGAACTTACTATACCTGTATCAAATACCGGCAACCGCGACGGAACAGAAATCGTTCAGGTTTATGTACGCAAGGTAAACGACGCCGATGGCCCGCTTAAAACCTTAAGGGGCTTTCAGCGGGTTGACGTTGCTGCCGGAAAAACCCGTAAGGTGGCCATTAACCTGCCCCGTACAGCATTTGAATTCTTCGACAGGGTCAGTGGTAAAATGGCTGTTACTGCCGGAGAGTATGAGGTGTGGTACGGAAGCAGCTCCGACACAAAAGATTTAAAGATGGCAAAAATTACAATTCAATAAAACATTTATGGAGTACTTCAAAAATCCTCAAATTCAGGGCCGACAAGACTTACAACCCGAAGTTGTTGGAATAATTTAGAGATGTCCATAAATAAATAATAATGTTTTAAAAAACAAAAAAATGAAGAAAAAATTAGTATTTCTATTGCTTGCAGTTCAAATAACTGTTTATTGTCAATTTTCGGAGTTGGCCAAAACTCCTCCAATGGGGTGGAATTCGTGGAATGCTTTTGGCCTGAACATCAATTCAAAAATTGTAATGGCTGTGGCTGATTCGATGGTGGCCAAGGGCATGGCGGATGCAGGCTATGAATATATTGTAATTGATGATGGCTGGCAAATTGACCGGGATGAAAATGGAAAAATTATTGTTGATTCAACGCGTCTTCCTGAAGGTATAAAATACTTAGCTGATTATGTTCATTCAAAAGGGCTTAAGTTTGGACTTTATACTTGTTGCGGCACAAAAACATGCGGTGGACGCCCCGGTAGCTATGGGTATGAAACAATTGATGCAAATACTTATGCAGAATGGGGCGTTGATTTTATTAAAGAGGATTGGTGCTATACAGATGGTTTGAATGCCCGGACCCAATATAAAATAATGAGCGACGCCATCAGGGCAACTGGCAGACCTATGCTGCTAAGCCTTTGCGAATGGGGCGTCTCAAGTCCATGGGAATGGGCGAATGGGGTTGGAGCAATGTGGCGGACCACTGCCGATATACAAGATTGTTGGGATTGCTTACGCGATTGGGGAGGCATGGGCTGGACCAGAATCCTCGAAAAACAGGTTGAATTGGCTCCTTACGCCGGCCCGGGCCATTGGAACGATCCGGATATGCTTGAAGTAGGCAACAATGCATTGACCCCGACTGAATGTCGCTCTCACTTCTCCATGTGGTGTATGTTAGCTGCACCACTCATAGCCGGAAACAACATCAGTACAATGAACAACACGATTAGAGATATTCTGATTGCTCCCGAAATTATTGCTATTGATCAGGATTCGTTAGGAATTCAGGGTACAAGAATAAGAAATACCGCCGGTTTACAGGTTTGGCAGAAACCCCTTAAAGATGGTTCGATTGCCGTAGCTTTATTGAACCTGACAGCATCATCAGCCAATATATTTGTTGCCCTTGAAGAGATTGGTTTCAAAAATGGCGTTGAAAGTAGTGTTCGCGATTTATGGAACAGGACAGATCTTGCCGCGGTTAACGACACTTTTAAAACCGAAGTAGCATCTCATGGTGTGGTTGTTGTTAAGATAAAAGGTGAAAAAATTCCGGTTTCGGAACTTGCGTTTGACCAATCTTCAATCGAAATAAATCTTTATAATCATAAAATACTCAATTTAAATGTTTTACCGGCAAATACCCCGATTTTGGTTTCATCATCCGATGTAGAATTATTGACACTTACTGTTGCCGGTGTAAATAAATACAGGATTAACGCCAAAGCTATTGGTAACTGTACAATTAAAGCTACAACTTTAGATAGTTCATTAACTGCAGAGTGTAATGTAACAATTATTCCATCAAACATTCCAGTGCCGTGGTCATTTTACGATATTAATGAAGCAAAGGCTTCTGCTACATTTAGTAACGATACATTTACAATAGAAGCAAGTGGTGCCGATATATGGGGCACCAGTGATCAGTTTGCCTTTGTTGGCGCAGACACTTCACTTGATGCATCAATTTCGGCACGGGTTCTTTCAATAACAAATACAGATCCATGGGCAAAATCGGGGTTAATGTTTAGAGAAAATGCAGACCCTAACAGCGCCTTTGTAATGTTTTGTGTTACACCTGCAAATGGAATGCAATTGCAATGGAGGGAAACGACCGGTGGAAATTGTAATAATATGAGCCTGGGTAGTAGTTATTCTTTGCCCATTTTTATAAAGCTTCTGAAATATGGCTCAACTTTTTATGCCTATAAATCCACAAATGGCGAAAATTGGGATTTAATAAACAGTCGTACTTTGAATAATAGTTTTCCTGGAAGATATAAAATTGGTTTAGAGGTGGTTGCACATAATAACCAAATGCAGAACCTTTCAAATTTCGACAATGTGAAGATAGAGAAGGTTGAAAATTTTACAAATATCAAAATTCTCGAAACCGAAGATGAAGACAATTTAGTTCATTGCTATCCAAATCCCGCTTACAATGATTTAATAAACATAAAATTAAATAATATAAACGATTTTGCTGATGTGATTATTGAATTGTTTGATTCTGCAGGAAATATCGCTTTTGTTAAAGAATACGGGGGGGCAAATCCTGTGATGGAAATTAATCTTAATGGAATTGCAAAAGGTCCTTATTTGTTAAATGTGAATGCAGGTATGAAAGTGTCAAAGTCAAAAATAATTATTCAGTAGATAAGGTTGAAATGGGCTGGAACAGTTGGGACTGTTATGGGCCGTCAGTTACCGGGAGCCAGGTGAAAGCCAATGCCGATTACATGGCCACTCACCTGAAACAATACGGATGGGAAAATATTGCAGTGGATATCCGCTGGTATGCCGATAATCAGAAAAGCGGGGCTTATAACCCATTTAACAGTGTACTGCCTGCAAATAAGATATTTATCAATACAATAATTTAATTTTTTAAATCACAATGAAAAAAATCTTATTTTTATGCGTGTTTCTTGTTGTATTAGGTAACATAAATGTACAAACCCAAAAATATCAACCTAATTGGGAATCGCCGGATAAAAGAAAAGTACGCGAATGGTTCGTTGATGCTAAATTCGGCATTTTTATTCATTGGGGTGTATATTCTGTTATACACTTGATGCTTCAGAACCAGATGAATCTTCAGTTCTTTATTCTGAGCCGTTGATCATTAATAAAAGCATGCAACTTAAAGCTAAAGCTTTTAAAAGCGGTTTTACAAAGAGCATACATGCAATTAAGAATTTTACGATTGTTAACCCGGAGGTTAATGGAGTTAATTACAAATATTATCACGGAAAGTGGGAAACTTTGCCTACCTTTGATAATCTGCAACCACAAAAACAAGGTAAATGCTTTGAAATAAATTTCCGCGGAATTAATACTGTTGCTGATAATTTTGGACAGGTGTTTACAACAACGCTAAAAATAACAAAAGAAGCTGATTATACTTTTTATCTGGCTTCGGACGACGGCAGTACACTTTTTATTGATGGAGAAAAACTTATTGATAATGACAGCCTGCATGCCGTTATTGAAAAAAACAAAAACAATCTATCTTGCAGCAGGCAAACATAGTATAAAAGTTGAATACTTTGAGAATGCAGGAGGCGAAGAATTAAAAATTCAATTCAGCAGTCCGGATATGGTAAAACAAGTTATTCCTTCCGACATGCTTTTTCTTAAATAAAAAAATATAGTAAAGAGTTTTAAACAAAATAATGGGAGTCATGATGAAAAAAATTACAGTAATAGCGGTTCTAATATTCTTATCTGCAAAACTTTATAGTCAAAATTTTACAGACTTTGCATTAACCCCGCCAATGGGATGGAACAGTTGGGACTGTTATGGACCTACTGTTACCGAACAGGAAGTTAAGGCAAATGCAGATTATATGTCGGCTCATCTAAAAAAATACGGCTGGGAATACATTGTTGTTGATATCCGTTGGTATGTTGAAAATGATAAAGCGCATGGATATAATCAAAAAGATGCCATCATTGTTATGGATGAATATGGGAGACTCATGCCGGCTGTAAACAGGTTTCCTTCTTCTGCCGACGGCAAAGGATTTAAACCTTTAGCTGATTACGTTCACAGTAAAGGTTTAAAATTTGGCATTCATATTATGCGTGGCATTCCGAAATTAGCTGTTGAAAGGAATACAAAGGTTTTAGAGAGCAATGCAACCGCAAAGGACATTTATAATACGGAACGATTATGTGCTTGGTTAGGCGATATGTATACGGTAGATGCAGCCAAAGAAGGCGCGCAGGAATATTACAACTCCCTTTTTAAGCTGTATGCTTCATGGGGAATTGACTTTGTAAAAGTTGATGATCTTTCCCGTCCATATCACAAAGAAGAAATTGAAATAATACGCAAAGCCATTGATGGCTGCGGGCGCCAAATTGTTTTAAGCACTTCTCCCGGCGAAACCCCTATTGAAAACGCCGATCATGTAAGTACTCACGCAAATATATGGCGTATCATAGACGATTTCTGGGACAACTGGGCTCAATTGAGTGAGCATTTTTCCCTTTTTGAAAAATGGATTCCATATATGGGACCCGGACATTGGCCGGATGGAGATATGCTTCCTTTAGGCAGAATAGGTATAAGAGCGGAAAGAGGTGATAATCGTATGAGTTTGTTTACCCGGGACGAACAATATACATTAATGTCACTTTTTGCAATCTGCCGTTCACCGCTGATGTTTGGCGGAAACTTACCGGACAATGATGAATTTACATTAAATCTTATTACTAATGAAGAGGTTCTTGCTGTTCTGAAAGAAAGCAAGAATAACAGACTGCTATTTAACGACGGAGAAAAAATTGCTTGGGCAGCTGATGATTTGAATAGCGACGATAAATATGTTGCGCTTTTTTTTACTTCGGATAAGAAACCAGTAATAGAAAAAAATGCAAGATGGAATAGTAAACTTGTAACATATAAACCCGGGGATCAAAGCGTAAAAGTTTCGGTGGATATTACCGGAGCTAAAAAACTATTCCTGGTTGTTACAGATGGAGGAGACAGCCACCATTGGGATCATGCCGATTGGATTGAACCGAAACTTATCTGGATGAATCCCTCCGGTACCGGCAAAAACGATTCACTTCAACTTACCGGTATTAAATGGCTAAATGCATCCGCCGGTTGGGGAAGCGCAACTGTAAACAAAAGTGTTGGCGGTAATAAATTAATAGTTGATAATAAAGTATATGCCGACGGAATCGGCACACATTCAAATTCAATTATCGAATATGATATCCCGGAAGGTTACAATATATTTTCTGCGATAGCCGGTCTTGATAAGGAGTGCATCAATCACCCAGAGGGGGCGACTGTTAAATTCCACGTATTTACTCAATATCCAACAGGTGAACCGCCGGCTGATTCTATAAAGATTCCTATAAAATTTGAGCAGTTGGGTTTTAATGGAACTTGTACAGTTCGTGACTTATGGGATAAAAAAGATATCGGGGTATATACCAACGAAATATCGCTGTATGTCAGGCAACATGGCACGAAATTGCTGAGGATCCGGAAATCAGAGATTCATCAAGTTACAGGAACTATTTACTCTCAGCAGAATGATTGGGAAAACCAGAAAGTATTCCGAATCAACAAAGAGTATTATCATGTTAATGTAGTTCCCTATCCTGATTTTAAAAACTCTCTTCAGATGAACTATACCCAATCTCCTTTTTATAAATCGCTAAATGGAATTTGGAAAATAAATTATGTAAGTAACCCATCCGAAGCTCCGGCAGATTTTTTTAAGCCGGAATATTCCATTGCCGACTGGAAAGATGTGAAGGTCCCTTTTAGTCTTGAGAATGCCGGGTTTAGTGAATTTATTTTTCTGAATGTCGTTCACCCGTTTGATTCCAGGAATCCTCCTTATGTTGGAAGTGAGTTTAATCCGGTTGCATCGTACCGTACAACTTTTACAGTGCCTTCCGGTTGGAACGGACGTGAAGTGTTCCTGAATTTTGACGGAGTTGAGTCGGCATTTTACTTATGGATCAACGGCAATAAAGTTGGCTACAGCGAAAACAGTTATTGCCCCGCTGAATTTGATGTAACAAGATTTATTAAACCGGGAGAGAATGTTTTAGCAGTGCAAGTGTATAGATTTAGTGATGGGAGTTATCTTGAGGATCAGGATTTCTGGCGGCTGAGCGGAATCTTCAGAGATGTTTATCTATATTCTGTTCCGAAAGTTTCAGTCAATGATTTCACATTTACAACCGACCTTGATGAAAACTATGTTGATGCCGAATTTAACCTTTCTCTCAAACTAAAAAACTACGGCAGTGCGAACACAAATGATGAATACCATGCTGAAGTAATTCTCTTGGATAACTCCGGTAAAGAGGTCTTTAAAGATAAAACTCAATCTCTAAAAGTAAGTGAACTAAGCAATAAGCGGATAAAATTTTCTAAAAAAGTAACCGATCCTCTTAAATGGACTGCCGAAACTCCCAACCTTTATGCATTATCTATTTCATTAAAAGATAGTAAAGGAAACCCTGTTGAATATCTCTCTGCTCAAGTTGGTTTCCGCGAAGTTGAATGGAAAGATGGGGTGCTAAAAGTAAATGGTCGGCGTATTCTCATCCGCGGGGTAAATCGTCATGAACATGATCCTGTTTCCGGAAGATATATTACAAAGGAATCCATTATTAAAGATATCAAACTGATGAAACAGTTTAATATTAACGCAGTTCGTACATGCCACTATACCAACACACCAGTTTGGTACCAATTGTGCGACGAGTATGGGATTTATCTTTGTGCAGAAGCAGACCTTGAATCGCACCAATACTGGGGCCGCTTCTCAAATGATTCAACCTGGCTTGGACAATTTATGGATCGCAATGCCGGTAATGTTGAGCCATATAAAAATCATGCATCGGTAATATACTGGTCGCTCGGTAATGAATCAGGATTCGGACCAAATCATATTAAAATGTCTGAGTGGATCCATCAGAATGATCCAACTCGTCCGGTTCATTATAATCCCGCGGGAAACGATCCGTCGGTCGATATTGTCGCTCCAATGTATCCGTCAGTTGAAGCTTTCAAAGCCCAGGCAAAGGGAAGCAATCGTCCTGTAATTATGTGCGAGTATGCTCATGCAATGGGCAATAGCTGCGGCAATCTGAAAGAATATTGGGAACCTTCCTATACTTTACCCAGAGCACAGGGCGGATTTATATGGGACTGGGTAGATCAGGGTATCTACTTTAAAGACAAAAACGGAAAAACATATATCGCTAATGGCGGAGAATTAAATGATCCTAAATCAGAAACTTACATCGCCTTTGATGGACTTGTTCTTGCTGACCGAACTCCTCAGCCTGAGTTAAATGAATATAAGTATATAATTCAACCGGTAAAAGTCACTCTTGCTGATTTAAATTCAGGGAAGGTAAAAATTCAAAATCGTTATGAGTTTTCTAATCTGAATATTTTAGATGGAGAATGGGCGCTGACAGAAAACGGAAAGCAAATTCAAAAAGGGAACCTGGAAAAGATTGATCTGGATCCCGGAATGGAAAAAGAAATTATAATTCCATTTAAGAAACCTGAGCTTAAAAAGCATAGCGAATATTTCCTTAACATCACTTTTAAACTTTCAGATAAAACAAGCTGGGCTGATAGAGGGCACATTGTTGCATGGGAACAGCTTACTCTTCTATACAAAGTTGAATCAAGATCCTATTTTGCAGAAAAAGATAATTCATTCAGTATGAATGAAACAGAGGATGAAATCATTTTCACCGGTAAAAATTTCAGCATTGGTTTCAGTAAGAAATCCGGATTTATTTCTTCAATTCAAAACGAAGGGAAAGAAATAATTAAGCAGGGACCCGCTGCTGTTCTTTATCGCGCCCCGACTGATAACGATGAAATGTCTTGGAATAAAACCAGCCCCGCTGTTCAATGGCGTAAGGCCGGGTTTAATCACCTCAGGTACGAAGTAAAAGATATTAAAGTTAAAAAGAATGAAGACTGCTATAATATTGATGTTGTTATGAAAGTTTATAGTGATTCAATCGCTCATATTTTAAACAACTCTGTTTCCTATAGTATCTTTCCGAATGGGGATATTTTTGTTCGATCAGGATTTGAGTTTGTAATGGATCCCGCAAACATTGCAAACAAAGAAATCCCGCGAATCGGGATGCAGATGGTTCTTCCTTCGGATTTTGAGAATTATAAATTTTACGGAAGAGGCCCGTGGGAAAATTATGCCGATAGAAATACTTCGGCAATGGTTGGTGAATATACTTCTACAGTTACGGGGCAATATTTTCCGTACTCACGACCGCAGCATACCGGCAACAAAACAAATGTACGCTGGGCTTCACTCACCAACAATGATGGGATTGGCATAGCTGTGTTCGGTTTTCCTCATCTCGAAACAACTGCTCTTCATTTTAGCGATAATGACTTAGACAAAAAAAGCTTTGCAGATATAACCAAACAGGATGATATATTCTTTTCTATTGATCAACAACAAAACGGACTGGGCGGTGGAAGTTGCGGGCCAGGTGTGCGTTCTGATTACTCATTAAAAATAAAAGATACCGGATACACATTCCGTATCAGCCTTGTTAATAAAGAAACAGATATGTCATCTTTGATGTCTGAATCTCCTTTCCTTGAACCTCCGGTTATTTATCCGAAGGAAAGATTTTTATATAAGGGCATTCAGAAAATTGACATTGTTCCGCCTGCAGAAGATGCAGAAATCAGATTCACACTGGATGGCAGCGAACCCAATGAGTCATCACAACTTTATGAAGAACCCATACAGATATCATCCGATTGTACTATTAAAGCCAAAGCATATAAGAAAGGGATAAATCCATCATTGTCGGTTTCACACACATATAACATAGGTGAATTATTGTTTGAAAGTCCTGTAATTAAATTTGGCGATAAACCGGTTGCATGCGAGGTGTCAATTGATGGATTTACATCTATAGGTATCTTAATTTCGGATCCTGATCATTCAGAAGACTGGGACCATGCAGATGTTCTGGAACCAGTGTTAATTAAAAAAGACGGCAGTGAAATCTCTCTCACAGAATTAAAACCATTTATGACATTCCAGGGATGGAATACTCTTGCAATTGATAAATCAGTTCAGCGAAATCCTTTAATGGTTGCCGGCACAGTTTATAAAAAAGGTCTAGGTACTCATAGTATTGGTGAAATTTGGTACCACTTAGGTAATGATGCTGCAAAGTTAAAACTCTTTGTTGGTGTTGATGATGAAACCGGAGGAATCGGCAGTTCAACTATCACTTACAAAATTGTTGGAATTCGTTAACACATTATAGATTATGTTAAGGACCAGGAGTCAGGGTTTACGATCCATACAATCCTGTAGCCCGCGATATTTACTGGAAATACCTGAACGCAGGCATCTTCTCGCTTGGAATGGACGGATGGTGGATGGATTCATCAGAGCCTGACCACATGCAGTTCAAGCCTTCCGATTTCGACAATAAAACATATCTTGGTTCGTTCCGGAAAGTACGAAATGCTTTCCCCTTAATGACAGTGGGCGGTGTATACCAACACCAACGTTCCGTAACTTCCGACAAACGTGTATTATACTTACCCGTTCTGCATTTGCAGGGCAACAGCGCTACGGGGCGAATACATGGTCTGGTGATGTTGTTGCATCTTGGGATGCATTAAGAAATCAAATTTCAGGGGGATCAAACTTTTCACTCTGCGGAATACCTTACTGGAACAGCGATATAGGCGGATTCTTCCTTTGGAATTTTAAGAAAAAACTCGAAGATGCCGAATACCGCGAACTCTATGCCCGTTGGATACAGTTCGGAACGTTCTGCCCGATGATGCGTTCGCATGGTGCCGATGACCCCGCGAAACACATGAAAAAAACACTATTTAAACTATTTGTATGCATAACTGCATTGCTAATCTTTTTAACAGGGCAAACATCATGCAAATCTTACAGTCAAAGCTCTTTGGTTAATTTAAAAAGAGATATGGTACTGTGGTATAAGCAGCCAGGAGTGCAATGGCTTGAAGGGCTGCCCATCGGGAACGGTTATATGGGTGCTATGATCTTTGGCAGAATTCAGAATGAAAGAATTGCACTAACTGAATCAACATTCTGGTCTGGCCGCCCTAACGATTATACGAATCTTGATGGTTATAAGTATTTCCCTTCGATCCGTGATCTGGTTTTTGAAGTCAAACACATATGAACAGTGACGTCTGGATTAACGGTGTGCATCTTGGCAACCGGCCGTACGGTTATTCCAGCTTTCAGTATGAACTGACTCCACACCTGAAATTCGGCGACAAGGAAAATGTACTGGCAGTGCGGGCAAAGGTGCAGCAACCGTGCTCGCGCTGGTATTCTGGCGCAGGTATTTACCGGCATGTGCGTCTCACGGTAACTGACCCGGTTCACATCGCCCAGTGGGGAACGTATGTTACCACTCCCGAAGTGACTAAAAGCGGAGCAACGATTCGTGTTGAAACAAAGATCTTCAATCAATCCGTCTCGGCTCAGCGGAGACTATAAGAATAAGCATACAAACAAAAAGATGGAAAAAACTCAGGGTAGAAGCACAAAAGATAAAGGCGTGATTTTGGGAATGATAGAAAGAAAAGGAACTTTAATTGCTAATGTTATTCCTGATACTAAACAAAAAACTATAGAACCAATAGTTGAAAAAAACATTCAAATTGGTGCAAATGTTTTTACCGATGAATGGCATGGATATAATAATTTAGCACTAAATTACAATCATAAAAGAATAAATCACGGAGCAAAGGAATATGTAAATTTAATGATACATACTTACAACATTGAGAATTTTTGGAGCCATCTAAAAAGAGGTTTTATTGGTATATATCATTGGATTAGCAAAGAACATTTACAACAATATGTAAATGAATTTGCTTATAGATATAATACAAGAGATGATGCAACATATAAAAGGTTTGATTTAATTTTGAGTAATGTTATTGGAAGATTAACTTACAAACAATTAATTAGTCATGGGTAGAAAGAAAATAACAAATAAAATAGCAATATTTGAAGGTGAGACAATAAGAAAAGTTTTTTTGACGGAGAATGGTATTTTTTGGTAGAAGATGTTATTAGCGTGCTTACTGATTCAAGAGACCCTAAACAATATGTTAGTAAACTTAGGCAAAGAGACGAATAATTATCTAAAGGATGGATACAAATTGTACATACCCTGCCTATTTTAACAAACGGGGGCAGACAAAACGTGAATTGTGCTAATACTGAGAGTATTTTCAGAATTATTCAATCTATCCCATCAAAAAGAGCTGAACCATTTAAAAGATGGTTAGCTCGTGTGGGTAAGGAAAGACTAGATGAGATAGAACAACCAGAAAAAGCAATTGAAAGAGCGAGAGGATATTATTTAGCAAAGGGGTATTCTCAACAATGGATAGAAACTAGAACAGCAAGCATTGATACAAGACATAAATCTACTGATACTTTAAAAGAACACGGTATAAAAGAAGATTATCAATATGCAATTCTCACCAATGAATTATATTCATCTTCATTTGGGCTTGATGCAATAGAATATAGGGAATATAAAGGATTAAGTAAAAAAGATAGTCTTAGAGATCACATGACGCCTTTAGAACTTGCGTCAGTGATATTTAGCGAAGCAACATCTACGGAAATTATAACTGAAACAAACACCAAGGGATTTGCTGAAACTAAAAGTGCCATTCATATTGCAGGAAATATAACAAAAGAAGCAATTAAAAAAATAGAAAAAAAACAGGCAAAAAGGTTGTAACACATAAAAATGCAAAAGAACTTGATAGTCCTGAAATTAGAAGAGAATTAGCGCAACAACCCATGAATGAAAGCAAATTATCATCTTTTGATAAAAAACTTAAAGGCATTTTGAATGTTCCGCCAGAAAAGGATAAAAATAAAATTTGAAATGAGAAAGATTAAATCCAATGTTTGGTTAGTTTTGTATACAAACTAATCAAATATGGAGACAATAATATCTCTTTTTGGTAAAGATTCTTATATTAAAAAAATACAAAAAAAGTTACCAGAATTATTTCAAATAGCAGAAATTGAAAGCTCAAGGGCTGGTAAAATAGGAATGGAGGTTGAGACTATAAGAGAAAGAATATTGGTAGCATTGCTTTTATATATTTATGGAGAAGAAAATGTAGAAACCAATATTCCTGCCACTGAACCAGAAATTGATGTTAAATTATATAAATATCCGATTTCTATTAAGACATTTACAGGTAAAAAATGGAATAGTGTGAAATTAATTTGGACAATTGATAGTGAAATGGCAAAAGAATTTAAAGAGAACTATTTTCCTCAATGCGGGATGCTTTTGGCTCACATAAATTGGGGTAGTTTAGGTGGTTTATATTATTTTACTTTGAATTCACAAAGAAATACTTTACAACAAATCGGTAGAGAAAGATACATTAAATTACCTAAACCAGGCACAAATCCGAGGGGGATTGAAATTTCTATTGAAGCATTAACTCAACTTTCTTTGCAAAAAGATACATTAAAAATCCCGCTAATATGGGAAAAACATAATATTGAATATAATACGTTTAATAGATGGATTAATTTATGGGCAACAGATTAAATAATAAAAAATTTGGAACCAAAACAAGCAAGTTCGGTTCAACGAGTAGAATTAATCATGATTCATCTTCGTTTTATAATACTTCGCTTTATTCTAATTTAAACACAAACAACATAATTGAGTCAAAGGAAAATATTGTTCCCTCTGAATATTTGGATAAATTAATATGTGGATCATCCGAAAACATGATTCAAATTCCTGACAATTCAATTCATTTAATGATAACATCACCACCTTATAATGTTACTAAAGTTTATGATGATAATTTATCGTTAAAACAATATTTGAGTTTATTACAGAAAGTATTTAAAGAAACTTACAGGGTGCTAGTAAATGGCGGAAGAGCATGTATAAATATTGCAAACATTGGAAGAAAACCTTATATTCCTTTATCTGACAATATTTCAAAATTAATGATTAATATAGGATTTAATATGCGTGGAGAAATAATTTGGAACAAGGGGGCGGGTTCAGGAGTATCAATGGCATGGGGAAGTTGGCAATCAGCGTCTAATCCAGTATTAAGAGATATACATGAATATATATTAATATTTTCTAAAGGTAATTTTAAAAGAGAAGGAAAAGACAAGCAAAATACCATAAAGAAAGAACAGTTTATGGAATGGACTAAATCTATTTGGAATTTTAATCCGGAATCAGCAAAAAAAGTTGGACATCCTGCCCCCTTTCCTGAAGAATTACCATTTAGACTTATTCAGCTTTATTCTTTTAAGGAAGACATAATACTTGATCCTTTTATGGGCTCGGGGACAACAGCTTTAATGGCATTAAAATCAAACAGACATTATATTGGTTATGATATAAGCGAAGATTATATAAAAAGCGCTGAAAGACGATTATTGTCAATAAAAACCCAAACTAAACTTGTGTTTTAATTAAATTATAGTAGTGTAAATAATATATTATTTTCTTAATTAAATTGAAAAATCATGAATACAAATGTAAATATTGATATGTCATCATTTTTTTCGCCGATGATGCTTCAGTTACTTGAAATTAAAGCTCTTATGTAGGCAGTATTTGAAATACAAATAAAAAATATATCAAAGGAAGAGAAAAAAACAATCAAAAAATTAGCAACGGATAACTTTAAAAGAGAAATTAATGATTTCGCTAAACAATATTCTTGGAAAATTCCAGATGGGGAAAATATTAAACTGTTCCCTGTATTTTGTCAAGGACAAGTTGTGAAAGGTTTTAATCAGGTAACTGATAGAATAGACGTTACTCTGTCGGAGGGGACACTTAGCATTTGTCCCTTAACTGAAAATGCTGTAAGGATCAAGTTCTATAAAGATGAAGAAATCCGGATACCTGAGCTTGTTTTTACCTCAGGCATTCAAACTTCCGGGTTTCAGGTTTCCGATTCACCTTCAAAACTTGAAGTAAGGGAGAAAAACATAATTGTGCTACCTTTGCCTAAGGTACTGCCTGAGAGGGGTTCCTGTAAGATGTACTTGACCCAACGCTTACGAAAATTTGAACACGGCAAAAAAGTTCAAACTTTTCGTGACCTTCCATCTCCCTTGTTGCACTAGGAAATTGAATCAACCATTGGATATTTTAAATGAATTTGTCAAAAATCATTAATAGAGCACAAAGTATTTGATATCAAAACTTGCCATTCCTAAAAGCTAATTTGTTACTCATGGATAATTTTTTGTTGCTCTCCAACAATTAACAACAAAGGATTTAGATTATCTTTATAAGGATTTAAATTATTATTATTAATTACTACTAATTATGAAAAGTAAAGTAACAATTTCTGCACTGATTTTACTGCTGATGTTTTATTCGGTGATGTTAATCCCTGTGGTAAACTTCCTGAAACATTTTATGCATCAACACAACAGCTTCCTCCTATGTCTGATTATGATCTTATCAATCATCCGCGTACTTATATGTATTTTGAGCAGCCGGTCTTATATCCGTTTGGATTTGATTAATATAAATTGACCTTTAATTCAAAATCATCAACCAATCGGGGGTTATCATGAAAAAATTATTTTTTACCTTATTATTTGTTCTTCCTTTTTCCTCATTTGCTCAAACAGCAAAAATAAAAATTGATGTTGACAGAACAATCGGAGAGATTGATCCTAAAATCTACGGCGTATTTATGGAACCTATCCACTTTAGCGGAAGGAGGATGGGTTTACCTGACACAACCAGCTTCAATACTCTATATGGAAATTTATACGATCCATCCTCGCCGCTTGCAGACGAGAACGGATTCAGGAAAGATTATATTGAAGCAATGAAAGAACTTAAAATAACCAACATGCGCTGGCCGGGAGGAAATTTTGTTATGGGTTATAACTGGCAGGACGGCATCGGACCTAAGGACCAACGCCCTGCTCGTATAAACCTTGCATGGGGCGGAGTCGATAATAATCATGTAGGTACGGATGAATGGGTTGAATTAAATAATGCAATAGGGAGTGAAAATGTTGTATGTGTAAATCTTGGTCTTGGTACTATAGATGATGCGCGCTACTGGGTTGAATACTGCAACTATAAGAAAGGAACCTATTATTCTGATTTACGCGCCAGGCATGGGCATGAAAAACCGTACAATGTAAAAATATGGGATCTTGGCAATGAAGTTGACGGCTCGCCATGGGAACTGGGTTATAAATGCGCCGAAGATTACGTCAAGATTGCAAGAGAAGCTGCTAAGGCTATGAGATCTGTAGATAACACGATAAAATTTGTAGCTTCCGGATCATCGTACTACGAGAGCACCGGTCAGTGGATTGAATGGAACCGGAAAGTACTTGCAGGGCTTGGAGATATGATCGGTTATATTTCCATTCACCGTTACTGGGAAAGATCAAATGACTACTATACTTACATGGGTCAGAGCGCAATGGATTTTGAAGAAAAGATTAGAATACCGGCTGCTGAAATTGATGCCGTAAAAGCAATGAACGGCCTTGCGAATCCAATCTATATTTCATTTGATGAGTGGGGGGTTTTCGGTAGAAATTTTTTATCCGTTCTACCGATAGCGCAATGTTTGAATTCTTTTATACGTCACGCCGATATTGTTAAAATGACTAACTTTACGATGCTAACATCTCTATTGAATACTGACAGAGAAAAAGGAAGCTTTAAAACACCGTTGTTTTATACATTCAAATTGTTCTCCAACAACTGTCACGGCAATTCAATCGATACGTATGTTGAATGTGATACTTTTAATACCGAAAAATGTAAAGGTATTCCTTTTCTTGATGTTACCTCAGTGTATTCAAAAGAAACAAATACAGTCTATATTAATGTTGTTAACAGACATAAGGAGAAAACAATTACTACTGATATAATTAATAACTCAGGCAAATTTACAGGGAAAGCAGAGACCAAATTACTAACTGTTGCTTCACTTGATGAGCCATTTACATTTGATAAGCAGGAGCAGTATAACCCTGTAACAAAAGAGATTAAAGTTGATGGGAATAAAATAACATTTTCATTCCCTGCTCATTCGTTTACACAGATAAAAGTTGGAGTGAAAAACAGCGAAGCTAAGGAATAGAACTTTTTACAATGTTTACGTTATACCGGAAAACTGTTATTGCTTTGATTGGTGCTTTTTTAATACTCTATTTCCAATCTCTATATAGCCAGATAGATCAAAAAAATAGAGTGATTATTTTAACTGATATTGAAGCTGATCCTGACGATACACAATCCATGATCCGTTTGCTTTTATATTCCAATGTAATTGATATAAAAGGATTAATAGCCACAACTTCTACTCACCAGAAAAACAATGTACACCCTGAGTCTATTCGGAGAGTGATTCAAGCTTACGGCAAGGTGCAGGCTAACCTAAATAAACACGAATCTGGTTTTCCTGAGGCTGATTCGCTGTTAGAACTTGTAAAGCAAGGTATAGCAGAATATGGCATACAAGGAGTTGGTGAAGGGAAAGATTCGCAAGGATCTGAATGGATTATAAAAGTCCTTGAAGAAAATGATGAACGTCCGTTATGGATATGCGTTTGGGGAGGCTCCAACACATTTGCCCAGGCACTTTATAAAATCAGAAAAACAAAAACTGAAACTGAGACTAAAAGACTGATCGCCAAGCTTAGAGTCTATACAATCTCCGACCAGGATGATAGCGGCATTTGGATCAGGAAAAATTTCCCCGATCTGTTTTATGTTGTTAGTCCGGGTGGTTACGAAAATTCAACCTGGGGTGCAATCAATCAATTTGTGCCTGGTATAAATAATGAGACAATAAGCAACAGTTGGTTAACACAAAACATTCAACAAGATCACGGTCCTCTCGGAACCATATATCCTGATGTAGCTTATGGAATGGAGGGAGATACACCGTCGTGGTTATCATTAATTCCGAATGGATTGAATGTACCGGAACGTCCGGACTGGGGCGGATGGGGTGGTCGCTACGAAAAATACCTGCCCGGGTATTCATCTTTTAACTCCGGATTTACCGGCGGTGTATCCATTGAACCCGAACCCAGAGAAATCTGGACCAATGCTATTGATAGATATGCGCCATATTTGCATAATGAATATGGACGGGCAATTCGAAAGGATACCATTTCATTCAGTGATAATAGAGTTACATTATGGCGCTGGAGAGATGATTTTCAAAATGATTTTGCAGCCCGCATGGACTGGTGCACAAAGTCATATCGGGAAGCGAACCACTCTCCTGCTCCAGCATCAGGACATCCTGAACAAATAACTGTAAAATCCGGTGAAATCTTTAGTTTGGATGCAAGTGGTACCACAGATCCTGATGGAGATAATCTCAGTTACTTATGGTTTCAATATCCGGAAGCAGGCTCATATAAGAAATCAATAGAATTTGCTTCAGCAGAAAATTTATGCAAGGTTTTTGTAAAAGCACCTGAGGTTGAGAAGAAGGAAACTGTCCATTTCATTTTAAGAGTTAAGGACAAAGGTAAGCCTCAATTATCAAGATATAAGCGGGTAATAGTGAAGATATTACCAAAATAAAATAGATACTATTAATCAATATTTAATTAGTTCTTTTTATAAACTTTATGAAGGGTGTAAAAAAATGAAAAGAAGATTAACAACTTTTGTATTACTTTTTGCAATTAGCGGGGCTTGTATTGCACAGAGCAGTGATTTATATAAAGATTCAAAACCAGCCCCAACAAATGTTCCGGGAGTAGAATTTCCCAGGGCAGATTCTCAATTAAGAGTCATATTTCGCGTTGAGGCCCCTAATGCTCAAAAAGTTCAGCTCGATCTTAAGGAAGTCTATGATATGGTAAAGGGTGAAGCGGGCGTTTGGACAGTAACGACCAAACCATTGGACCCCGGGTTCCACTATTACTATCTGATGATCGACGGTTATCGTTTTTCGGATCCTGCCAGTGAGTCTTTCTTCGGCGTTGGTAGAATGATGAGCGGGATTGAAATTCCTGCACCCGACCAGGAATTTTATACACCGAAAGACGTTCCACACGGGCAAATAAGAGAATGCTATTATTTATAGGAAGTAAGCAAGGGCTATCGTCGATTTTTTATCTATACACCCCCGGATTATGACAAAAATATAAAAAATCGTTACCCGGTTCTCTATCTTCAGCATGGGATGGGTGAAGATGAAAGAGGCTGGATTACACAGGGCAAATTGAATATTATCATGGACAATATGATCTCCGAGGGGCGATGTAAACCTATGCTTATAGTAGTAAGTAACGGTGATATCGGTGCAATGTTTAGACCTGAGCCAGGAGAAGATATAAATGAAGCCCGGAAGCGCTTTGGTGAAAATTTTACCCCTATGCTGCTAAATGAAATCATTCCATACGTTGAAAAGACATTTCGGGTGCTTACTGACAGGGATAACCGTGGAATGGCCGGTTTATCGTGGGGTGGTTTCCAAACGTTCCAGATTGTGCTGAATAATTTAGATAAATTCTCGTACATCGGCGGCTTTAGCGGCGCCGGCATGTTCAATCCCGAAACCGACCTTAAAACAGTTTACAATGGTGTGTTCAGTGATCCTGCAGCATTTAACAAAAAAGTTCATGCATTCTTTTTAGGCATTGGATCAGAGGAAGGACCACGCATGAAAGCGCTTAGCGAGTCACTAAAAAAGGCAGGAATACATAACACTTATTATGAATCGCAAGGAACGGCTCATGAATGGCTGACCTGGCGCAGGTGCCTTTATCAATTTGCTCCTTTGCTCTTTAATAAGTAAATCTTTCATGTTATTGTAAAATATCTTATATTTAATATGATATCAGGGTAGTTTATTTCCTTGATATCATAATTTTCAAATGTAGTTCCTTAATTATAAAAAGAATATTGGATATGTTGAATTGTCTGAACTTCTCCGAATTAATAGTTGAGAAGTAGCAAAAATAAGCGGAAAAGAAGCAGCATATTTTATTACATCGAAATAATGTTTAACAAACAATGGAGAGACCCGGCAATAAATTATTTTTCGCCATTTGATTTTGAAACAACCAAATTAAAATTAGTTGCTTAACTAATTGTACTCTATAATGGAGACGGTTCAGAAGGTTTTCTTATTTAGGTAGGAAGACATTTTCAGCTAAGCTGTAAAAAAATTTTTTCAAATAAAACTCCGGATTAGACTAAATGAAAACAATAAAAATTTGTTTTGCTTTGATGCTAATACTTTCATTTGCTATGAGAGCACAGGAAACAATAAACTTATATCCGGGGGCTATTCCTAATTCAAAGGAATCCGATATTAAAGAAACCGGGGGCGATCAACCTTCAGGACTCATCCTTGGAGTCACAAAGCCGACCCTGGAAATCTTTCTGCCTGAAAAAGAAAAATCTACCGGTGCAGCTGTAATCATTTGCCCGGGCGGAGGTTATAAAGTATTAGTTTATCAATCGGAAGGAATAAAAACTGCGAAAGAATTTGCTAAAAACGGGGTTGCCGCTTTTGTGCTTAAATACAGACTTCCTAATGATTCAACAATGATAGATAAAAAAATAGGACCTTTGCAGGATGCTCAACAGACAATTAAAATTGTACGAGAAAATACTTCAAAATGGGGAATCGATATAAATAAAGTTGGAATAATGGGTTTTTCTGCCGGCGGACATTTAGCTTCAACAGAGGCTACTCATTTTGAAAAATCTTTTATAGAAAATAACAATAACACAAATTTGCGACCGGATTTTCTGATATTGGTTTATCCGGTAATAAGTATGCAAGATAGTTTAACTCATCTTGATTCAAGAACTAATTTATTAGGTGAAAATCCATCGAAAGAAATAATTGATCAATTCTCGAATGAACTGCACGTCAACGCGAATACTCCACCGGCTTATATTACTCACGCAGGAGATGATAAACTGGTCGATATAGATAACAGTATCGTTTTTTATGAGAAATTAAGACATCACAAAGTTGCTGCTGAATTACATATTTATCCCAAAGGTGGTCATGGTTTTGTTTTATTTCAGCAGACCGAGGATTGGATGATGCCTGTATTCAAATGGATGAAAAATTCTAAATGGACTAACAACTAATAATCAAACAGATTTTTGACAAGCGAATTAAAAATCTGGTTAATTTCTTTATATGAAACATCAGATTCAAAATGTTTGGTTGTTTTCAGTTATAGTTTTGGTACTTAATTGGGAAACCATATTAATAATATATAAATAAATAAAAACTAAGAGATAACTATGAAAAAGCTAATTTATTCGATTTTTACCTTACTTGTGTTTAGTTTTCTTGCTAACGCACAGAATATTGTAAAACATGCCCCGCTTGGTTTTGACAGTTTGCGTGATTATATATCACACGGGAAAATTGATACTGTCAATTACGAATCAAAAACAGTCGGCACTAAACGTAAAGCTG
>CAYWUI010000050.1:0-20666 GCA_964461435.1 uncultured Bacteroidales bacterium
TTTAATAAAATACTGGTAATGGATGAACTGAAAAAATCATATCCGTTACGGAGTGAATATATGGCTTCGATTAATTCATTTTTGCTTGTATCCTTTGCAAGGAACCCTTTTGCTCCGGCTTTTATTGCTTTAAAAATAAGAGATTCATCAGACACTATCGACAAAACAAGGATTTTTACTCTGGGGAATCCGCTGCTAATTGTTTGTATTAAAGAAAGCTCATCACTGTCAACATTGTGACTGTTGATTATTAATATATGTATATCCGTTGACCTGATGTTTTCAAAAAGTACTTTTTTGTCCGATAACCTGAGTATTACTTCTATATCTTCGACATTCCTTAATAATTCGCTGATTCCTTCAACTACTATCTGGTGTTCATCAAGTATTGCTACATTAATTTTATTCATTCCTTAAATCTCCAGCTAATTACTTAGTTTGTGATAATTACAGAGATTTTTTTCCTGCCATCCATATATACTGTTAGTGGCTTGCTAAAACGTACATGCCTGAAATATTCAGTCTTCTCAACAACCTTCTGCCTGTTAAGAACTTCCCATTTAATGAAATCCTTATGTGATGTGTCAAGAAGTGACAAATAACCGATATTCATCGAGGTTATATTGTGAAAGAAATGTGATCCCAGCGATGCGTCAATAGGAAAATCGGCCAGACTTATTTCTATTATTACCCTTGCATTGGATATCTGGGACCAGCATACGGGTATGCCCAGATGGCGGTCCCGTGTTCCCCATCTTCCCTGTCCCAGTAAAATATATTTCCTGTTCTGCCCGATCATTTTATCATTTATTCTTTCTATTTCGTTTGCCATCTCCATAGTCTTAAGCTTATCAAACTTGGTGGCATCAACATATACAAAATCATAAATGTTGCCGATTTCACCGTTTCCCAGGCTTAATGATGACAGCAGGAGAATCTTTGATTCATCTATATCCTCGAGATTTATGTCGTAACTCAACTGGTTTCCTACCAGTGGTTTGATCTGCAGCAGATAAAAGGAAGCAAGGTTGTTTTCACTCTTCGTGAGGTCCACCGCAAATTCTATCTCCACAGGCGAACCCAGGGAATCCTTTATGCTGTCCAGCATTACCCTTATTGTTTTGGCCAGCGGTAAATAATTATATTTTAAAATGTCGGCAAAATTTATAATTATCGGTCCCTTTGATTTGATGCCCGGTTCAATAACGTCATTATCCCTGTTATATACCGACGCACAATGATCCAGGGTTCCGTGATCATGTGCCCTGCATATATCCAAAAGAGCCAGGGAAGCTTTCTCTCCATATTTTATGTAATTTATATCCTGCTTCGTCAAATCAAGAGCATAAAAACAGACCTGTGTGCTTTTAAGAATATCTTCGGATGAGAGAATTTCCAGATCAGGGTACCTTGGAGAAAAACGGTATGCCCTGCCTCCCTCGACAACGTAGGAGCCCAGTCCCATTGCGGCAATGGCAAAACCTTCCTCAGGCTTCATATGTTCATAAGGATAAAAATTATATGACTGCGCTATACCGCTTATATGAGGATAATAATAATTATTATACTGGTTTCCTACAAGCTCCTGGAGAATCACGGCCATCCTGTCATCCTCAATTTTATGATTTATAACCTGGAAGTACTTGCGTGCCTTATCAGAATATATTGAGGCATAGACTAATTTTATAGTAGTAATCAACCTTTCAAACCTTATTTTTTTATCAGGATGATTGTTGGGAATGATATACGTATCAAAAATACCTGCAAAGGGTTGCGTTAATGAATCTTCGGAAATACTCGAAGAACGCACGGCGATTGGCCTTGTGATCTGATCAATAAATATCCTTAATTTCGCTTTTAATTCCGGTGATAGCTTCGATTTTACAAATAGCGATTTTATTTCTTCATATTTTAAATCAGTATTAAATACCTTATCATGAAGGTGATTATTTTCAAGGAATAGTTCAAATTCATCTGTTCCTATTATTGCAGTCCTGGGAGTTCTTATGTTTATTTCCTTCGTATGTTCGGAAAAGTCCAGGTTATAAATCAGCGTGTTAATAAAAGCCAGTCCTCTCCCTTTACCTCCCAGTGATCCTCCTGCCAGGCTGACAATATTCTTCTCGTCGATCAGGTCTGCATCTTCAAAATTTATAATTCTCCCTTTCTTCTTCTCTTCCCTGTATCTTCTTATGATATTTATATTAAACAGCCTGAATTCATTGATGTCTACAAAATCAGAGATCCTAACCGGATTTAACATTTTGGCAAGTTGTATCTCGCCCCTTGCCATGAGCCATATTGAAAACTGGTTTTTCTCCGCATGAAACACCAGCGATTCATCAGGAACTTCGTTCAGAAGGCTTTCAAATTCTTTAAAGGTCCTCGCTACAGCTACCTGCTTCCCTTCGATATCCCTGAAAATAAAATCACCAAATCCCAGGTGAAAGGTTAGGAATTTCTTAAGGTCATTTAAAAGGCTTTCGGAATTTTTGTTAATAAAGCTTGAATCGAGGGATTCGGCAATTTTTGCATTCTTCACATCAACTGACTGCAATAAAGTCGGCAGGTTTTTGATCTGAGATTTGACGTAACTCACGAATTCTATTCCTGCTTTCTTGTTGGAAATCCCGTCCTTTTCAAATTCCACATCAGAAATAACACAAAGCAGGAAATCTTTATACTTGTGAAAAAGATATATGGCATCCTCATAATTGGAAGCATGCAGTATTTTTGGCCTCGACCTCATCTTTGAAATCTTATCCAGCTCATTTCTCTCTACCTCTGCTATCAGTTGCTGTATTTGTCCGAATACCACAGAATACAGCATAGGCAGGTATTTGGAATAATACCTGGTTGAATTCTCAACAAGCAATATCACCCTTACCAGTCCGACCTTCGTATCATTCTCAACATTCACGGAATCTTCAATTGATTTAACTATCGCAAAAAATATCTGTGAATCACCATTCCAAATAAATGTTTTATCAATGGTATTTGTATTGGGCACGAGGTCCTCAAAATATTTTATATTACTCTGCTGGTTCAGCAGGAGATAAACCGGCAATTCAGGTTTTTTCTGCTTTATCCTGCTGCTTAATTTTACAGGTCCTTCGGTGTCGAGGCCGACCATTAATATTACAAGGTCAAACCTTGTTGTTTCGAGCAAATCCAGTGCCTCCCTGGCAGATGATACACCGGTTATTCTTGGAAGTGAAAACAGGCTGTACTGGTATATCTCCCCCATGAATTGTTCAAAAAAGCTATCTTCATTCTCCAGGATAAAGGCATCATACAAGGTTGCAACAAACAGAATTTCCTTTACCTTATATTTCATCATATCCAGGTAGATATACTTGTCTATTATCTGTTTATTAAAAAACAGTTGCAGCGGCTGCTTCGTTTTTACAAGTGATTGCCTGTATTCTTCGGATTTCTGCCGGCCGTCATCCTGGAAAAGGCGCTTATTAATTAATTCCCTTCCCTTGATATTATTCAAGTATCCGCTTATAAGCCTGGCTATATTTTTTAATAAATGCCGTTCTTCCTTAAGGAAAGGGCCCTGAACAACCTCCGGCAGTTCCTTTAAATAGAAGATCTCTATGGTCCCCCTCTTGTTATCTATAGTCACAAAATCTTCACGTTGTATCCATCTTGTCTCATTAAACTTCCTGCTTGTAAATTTTTGTCCTTCATAAATTATCCTTGCAGCAGCCAGCCTTGGATATTGCCACGACCTGGGAAGAAATTCACATATCTCCTGAAGAGTCTCATTTATCGACTTCCCCTTTGCAATAATAGCGTTAGTCTGGTTTATAGCATGCAGCTCCTTTAAACGCTCCTTGTTATCAGTCAGTAACTCCTTTAATATTTTTTTTGAAATTGAACCCGAGGTTAATGAGGCAATATTTGATAAAAGCTTCCGGGCCTCGCTTACGAATATATTGTCATCATGCTTGCCGTATTTCCTGCTTATGAACAATTCAATGGTCCCGCCTTTTTTCCCGGGGATATCGAATGATTCTTTGCACACCAGGCTTAACCCGTTTATATTATTCGTACGGAAAACCCGGTTCTGGTAAGTAATGCGTGTTGAGATAAATTTGCTGTGTGCCCATGCCCCGGGAATTATTTTGCACACCTCCTGAAGGGTATCTTCGACGGAACGGTCGCTGTTTAATATTTCCAGAGCCTTTTCTATAATATCAGGTTCGACAATATATCCTGTATTTCCTTTCATGCTTTACAGGTATTAACCAAATTCACTAATATGTTCAATAACTCCAACATCCAATAATTCTATCCTCTTTCCTCTTATAGCTACAATCTTTTCCCTGGCAAATGCCGATAAGGTCCTTATTGCATTTGACGTGGTCATATTTGACAGATGGGCAATATCGCCACGTGTCCGACATATATTTAATGTTCTGCCATTTTTTTCAAATCCATAGGTATCTTTCAGAAAAATGAGCCTTTATAGTTCAGACAACTATCACACTTGTGCTTATGACGGTCTATTTCCAATATTACTGTTGATTTATTTTTATGCTGTAAATATACAAAATACTTGCTATAGTATTCCCAAAGAAATTAAATGCCGGAGCAACTCCCGGCATAATATTAAACTGTTATTAAATAAATAAGTTCTTTCGATCTGTGAAGCAGATAGAAATCTTTTTGTCGCTATCTCAATTACTGACCGGAAAATATACCTGGGTCTTGTATTTTTCAGGGTCAGGCTCTGAGTTCGGATCTGTAATGTATACCTCCCAGACGGCCCCGGCGATGATCATCCCATTTTCATTAATATATTTCTGAATAGCATCGTAAACCGGACCAATTTTTTCGTAAGGCCCAATATGCATAGCTGTTACAGCTTTACTCGGAGGCAGCTCTATATATTCAATATCCTCTTCACATTCTGCCGGACCGCTTACGGGTATCCCGACTTCCATTTCCGTCTCGCCTTCGGGATCCCAGGTGTAATACTTTGAATAGGGAGGTCCTGTCATATCTATTCCCGACTCATTAAGACACTTCATTAGTCTCGGATAAAGCTCTCCCATCTTTGCACCTACTTCATTTGATTTTACTGTGGCTTTGATAGCCAGGACTTTTGAGGCTTCAAGTTCCTTTACCTCAATTTTTATTTGTGAACTTTTTTTGGCAGTATCGCCTTTTAAGGTAGCACCGGATTTTTGATAATCCCTGCCGGAAACAGCAGCCTGCATGAAAAATACAGCCACGATAAGGGCTAATAAACTTAACTTTTTCATAATGTATTAATTTTAGGTTTAAGTAAAGATATTATAGTATAACCATCTTAAAAAAATTTTGTAGTTATTATAATTAAGATTCTTAATCTTAATTTAATTACTCTAATATTATATATTGTAACATATTTTAAAATAAAATCACTTTATGACTTAAAAACATGATGGCATCATGTAAAAGATTAGGCCATATAAAAGCATAAAAAAAGAAAGTTGGAATTATAATCATACAATATATTGACGATTCTATTAATTGTATCTTATCAAATTCCAACACTTTACATGATGATATAGCTTTATATAGTCTTAAAATTGCCCAAAGAAATATTATCCAGGGACCTATTAATATCCATTTATGAAATTTTTCATTTCTAGTTTTAATTTCATTCTGGATAAATTTAGGAAGATACCCATCCCCTTCTTTTTTCCATTTATCATCCTCCGGATCTTCCTCACAATTAATCAGTTTTAAAATGTATTCTCCACAGACATGGCCTAAAGAACGTGCTGATACATGAGCTCCATATTGTGCATGAATGAGTGCTAAAATTGCAAATAAAATAAAGCCTAAGAAAATACTCAGCCGTATTTTAAAATCAAAATTTTGAAAAAGACATGTTTTTTCAAAATATAGCTTAAATAATATCATAATAAAAGTCAAATATAAAACAACAGCTGCCCATACTGATAATTCCCTGTGAGTAGTTAATGCTGATCTTGAATTAATATTATCCCTCAAGAAACTTATTAATTCTATTCTTTTTTCTTCATTGATTTTTGAAGCAGATTTTGCGTTTCCCATTGCTTTAATAATTAACGGTTTTTAATTTTTCGAAGAATAACATGAGAAATGAAATGATTAGTAATATAATTTCTTATTACCGGTTAACATGCCAGACTATACTCCCTAATGAGAAGATCAGCAGAAATATTAAATGCTTTTGAGAATTTGCGTATCATTTCCAGCGTCAAGGGTCTTTTACGGTTTAATATCTTTGAAACATTCGTTTTATCACCAAGGATACCGGTTAAATCAGTTTGTTTCATCTCTCTTTGCTCCATTATAAAACGAATTATCTCTATAGGGTCAGATTCCGGAATATTAAATGTTTTATTTTCATATTCATTAACAAATATGCTTAATAATTCCAGTTCATCATACTCAGGAGTACCTTCCTTTGCATGAAATATTTCCCTGATCCGTTTTAAAGCTCTGTTATAAACGGATTCATCTTTTATAATACTCCAGTTTACCATGATTCGTTATTAAAATATTCAGTAAGTATCTCCCTGAGTTTTCCATAGTCATGTATAACGGGAAACCCGGGATAATCATCAATAACGTTCTGGGGCGGATTGGCAAGGATGGCCCTGTCAGCTTCCTTGAGCATTGATATATCGTTATACGAGTCGCCAATGGCAATAACTTTATAGTTCAGGCTTTTAAGTGCCTGTATAACTTTTCTCTTCTGTTCTTTCTGCCTGAGCTTATAACCGGTGATATTATTATCGCTGTCAACGATCAGTGAATTGCAGAAAAGAAGGGGCCTGCCAAGCTTCTTCAGGAGTGGATCGGCAAATTCCACAAAAGTATCGGAGACCACGACAAAACGTGTCATCTCCTTCAGCCAGCCGATCATTTCAAGGGCCCCGTCAAGAGGCTCTATAGTGCCGATAACGTTCTGAATATCTTTCAGCTTAAGCCCGTGCTTCTTCAATACCTTCAGCCTGTGCTTCATCAGCTCGTCATAATCCTTGATATCTCTTGTTGTGAACCTTAGCTCTTCAATACCTGTCTTACGGGCAACATTTATCCATACTTCAGGGACCCATATACCTTCAAGATCAGAACATAATGCATGCATAATACTGTTTTATAGAGTTATTAAAGTTTTTATTCTGTTTGTATATTCTATGTTATATATCCTGTTTATAAATACTTATCCTTTAAATAGCTTTTAAACATATCATAATTATTTTCAAGCACATCGTACTGCTCCTCTTTACCTTCAAGTCCTTTTAAACTTGGCGGCAGTGATACTTCTATACCTAATATCTCGTTTATCTCTTCAGGAAATTTTGCAGGGTGCGCCGATTCTATGGAAACACTTAGCTGTCCTGCTGAGCCATCACCGGCATTGGCCCTGAAATCCTCCATAAGTCCCGCCCATCCGACAGCACCATGCGGTTCAATTATAACCCCGTATTTTTCGTATACCTCTTTTATTGTCCGTTTTGTTATTACATCGCTAATACTGACTGCGAACATTTCCTTTCTCATCCGCTCTATATCAGGTTCCCTGTGTATAATTCCACTATCATCCATGATACCGTCATACAGTGATACGACACGGGCCATGTTGCTCGGGTGGCCCACATTCATGGCACTGGATATACAGTTTATGGAGGGTGCAATTATTTTATAGTCGCCTGTCTTCCAGTACACCGGCACCTCATCGTTTTCATTTGTTGCCACAACAAAACGCTTCACGGGCAGTCCCATCTTCATGGCTATAAGTCCGCCCATCAGGTTGCCGAAATTGCCTGAAGGCACCGAGAATATTATCTGATCATCATAGCCTTTGCTGAGCCTGGAAAAGGTATATATATAATACATCGACTGGGGAAGCAGGCGCCCTATATTTATCGAGTTGGCCGAAGAGAGATTAAGGCAGGCAAGCTCCCCGTCGGCAAAAGCCTTCTTAACCATTGCCTGGCAGTCATCAAACTTGCCTTTAAGTGCTATGATCTGAATGTTCTTATGCAGAGTGGTCATCTGTTTACGCTGCCTGTCGGTCACTTCTTTCTCGGGATACAGAACAACGGCCTGTATATTTTCAAGCTGGTAAAAAGCATTGGCTATAGCGCTTCCCGTATCTCCCGAAGTGGCTGTCAGTATTAACAAACTTCGGTTCTCCTTAATAAGGAAATATTGCATCAGCCTGCCCATGAGACGGGCGGCAAAATCCTTGAATGAAGCGGTAGGACCCTGGTCAAGGTGCATGATATACTTCCTGTCATATACCCTCTCAAGGGGAACGTCGAAATTATATGCATCCTTTGTTATCAGGTACAGGTCTTTATCCGGTATATCATTACTCAAAAATTTCCTGCCAACTTCATATGCAATCTCATAGTATGGTTTATCGGCAAAGCCAGCCAGCTCACCGGCACTTATGGCCGGTATAGGGTCAGGCATAAACAAACCCTTATCCGGCGCCAGCCCCTTGAGCAGCGCCTCCTTAAAAGTTACCTTGCCGGCTTTCCGGTTAGTTGAGTAGTATAAGATCTTACCAGGCATATATTCTTTTTCTTTCTGAGGGGCAAATTTAAAAATTATCAGTTAAATGAGACTATTTAAATAGTTTAATTGATCTTCATCGAATTCTTTAAAAGAACTAATCCTGAGATCGACAAAGTCAAACTTTGTATTTTCATAATCATCCCTGTCAGGAATGGCAACGACCTTCATCCCGGCTGAGCGGGCCGACATGGCACCATAAAACGAATCTTCAAAAGCAAGGCACTCCCCCGGTTCCTTATTTAACAACCTGGCTGTTGAGAGATATACGGCAGGATGGGGTTTCCCTGATCTCTCAAGCTCCGAAGAGTGGATAGCGGAAAATCTGCTGCCAAAACTGAAAATGCTGAGCACCGTATTTATAATGTCCAGTGGTGATGATGAAGCAACAGCCATAGAAATATTCTTTGCTTCAAAGAGATCAAGCACCCTTTCCACATCCTCTTTCAGTTTGCCCTTCTTACTGATTAATTTTATCATCTCATCATATATCTCGTCCCTCACCTTTTCAGCCTTCTTGCCTTTCCATGGTTTATAGTTAAACCAGTGCTTAACGGTGTCAATACAATCGAGTCCTGTTGTCTGACAGCACATATCGGTAGTCAGAGTTATCCCAACCGTTTTAAAAATTTTTTTTTCAGCTTCTTTCCACAAAGGTTCCGAATCGATGATTACACCGTCGAGATCAAAAATTACAGCATTTATCATTTAATATAGTTGTGGGCTAGATATTTACGACTCTTATTACATCAGCAAAAACGCCGGCGGCCGTTACCTCGGCACCTGCCCCGTAACCTCTGATTATCATTGGTTGCTCATGGTACCTGTCAGTAGTAATAAGTATAATATTATTGTGGCCTTCAAGCGCAAATGCAGGATGTGCAGAGTCAATTTCCCTGAGTTCAATCTTTGCCTTTCCATTTTCGAGCTCGGCTACATACCTCCATTTCCTGCTGGCTGCAACAATCTTTTTCCTTTTTGCTTCAAAATCCTTATCATACTTTTCTATCAGTTTCCAGAAATCTTCCAGCGATTTTTCCAGGTATTCTTCAGGCATAAAAGGTTTAGCCCTTATATCTTCCATATCCAGCTCATAGTCAGCCTCACGGCTGAGTATCAATAACTTCCTTTTAACATCAACACCGCTAAGGTCTATTCGCGGATCGGGCTCCGAAAAACCTTTGTCTATGGCCAGCTTAATTGCCTTGCTTAAAGGTGTTTTTTCATTTATCTCATTTAATATGAAGTTCAGTGTCCCAGATAATACAGCTTCAATTCTCCTTATTTTATCCCCGCTCTTTATCAGATCATTGAGGGTGCTTATTATCGGCAGGCCCGCTCCCACATTTGTTTCATAAATAAACTTGACACTCCTGTCACGGGCCGTCTTTTTAAGGTCCCTGTATGTCGAATATTCGGATGAACATGCAATCTTATTGGCCGCAACAACCGATATATATGATTCCATAATATTTTTATAGCGTGAAGCGATATCCTCACTTGCCGTGCAGTCAATAAAGACACTGTTACGCAGGTTCAGATACTTCATCTTCTGGATGAACAGGTCTGTATCAGCCTTTTCTCCGGCTTGTGCCAGATCTTCCCTGTATTTTTTCAGGTTAATGCCGTCCTGCATTATCAGCATCTTCTTTGAATTACTGATGCCAATAACGTTAATTTTGAGCTTGTGGCTCTTTAAGAGCTTTTCCTGCTGGCTTTTTATTTGTGTCAGCAGAATACTTCCGACAGTTCCCAGTCCGACAAGATACAGATGAAGCTCCTTGTAATGGGAGAGGAAGAAGCCCTCATGTATAACATTCAGTGCTTTCTTCAGGCTCTCCTTTCTTAGAACGATAGAAATATTCAACTCCGAAGAGCCTTGTGCCGTAGCTATTACGCTAATACCGTTTCTTCCCAGCGATGAAAAAAGAATTGCGGAAATCCCGGGCGTATTCTTCATCCTCTCACCGACAATAGCGATAATAGAAAGGTTCTTTTCTATCCGGATATTAAGTTCATTTTTCAGTTTTATCTCTGTCTCAAACTCCTTTCCCATGGCTTCGACAGCTTTTTCAGTGTCTTTGGGGATGATTGCAAATGTTATCGAGTATTCCGATGAGGCCTGGGTGATTAATACAATGTTGATATCCTTGTTTGCCAGGGCTCCGAAAAGGCGGCCGGATATACCTTTTACCCCTACCATCCCGGGACCCTGCAATGTTAGCAGCGCAATCTCATCTATGGACGAAATGCCCTTGATAAGTGAATCCCCTGCATTTGCTGACTGCTGCGTAATAATTGTACCTTTTGCTGCCGGATTAAAAGTATTATATATTGAAACCTCTATGTTTTTCTGGTATACAGGCTGAATAGTTGGCGTATATACTACTGCAGCGCCGAAATGGGAAAGTTCCATTGCTTCGGCATAGCTCAACGATTCTATGGCAAAAGCCTTTTTTACCTTCCTGGGATCAGCAGTCATAAAACCGTCAACATCAGTCCATATTTCAAGCCTGTCAGCACCTAACGCTGCTGCTATAATTGCAGCCGTATAATCAGAGCCTCCGCGCCCGAGGGTCGTTACCTCGTTCCTGTCACTGCTGCCTATGAAACCCGGCACAATGGCTGTTTTCTTTATTGTCTTAAACCGGTATCGAAGCAACCGGTTTGTATGAATAAAGTTTACCCTTGCCTTTCCAAAATCACTGTTTGTTTTAATATAATTTTTAATGTTTATGAGTTCAGTATTAGCAACCAGCCTGCTCAATATTAAAGACGACAACTGTTCTCCGTAACTCAGGATCCTGTCTTTAATCTTCGGGGTAAGATCGTTTACCATGCACAGCCCGTTGATAATTTTACCAAGTTCTTTAAATAATACATTTACCTGTCGCAGCACTTCCTTTTTTAAAGGTTCATCAAACAGCGTATTTATTATACCCAGATGCTTTGCTTCTATTTCATTATAAATCTTAAAAAAGTCCCTGTCATTTTCGGCAGCAAGCACAGCCAGTTCTTCCAGTTTATCGGTAATGCCCTGGATTGCCGAAACAACAACCACAACCTGATCTTCCTGACTTTCAATTATTCGCTTAACATTTAAAATATCATCAGAAGAACCTACAGATGAACCGCCAAACTTTAGTACTTTCATGTGTTTAAATTTGTGTGTTTCTATGTTAGTCTAAAATTAATGATTTTATGCTGAACACAAAAAAGAAATTTTTACCCATTTATAATGTGATTTGCCTAATAAATATTAATTTCAAAAATCTTTAACATGCTGATAAGTTTATTTTAATGATAGGCATATATTAATTCAGCCTGTAATTAAGTGAGCTTTAAAATTTCCTGAAGGATGAAAAAAATAAGAGTAGCTGTCATCTTTGGAGGCAGGTCAGCCGAACATGAAGTATCCCTCCAGTCTGCCAGAAATGTTATAGAGTCAATGGATAAAAACAGGTATGAACCCGTATTGATAGGTATAGACCGGACCGGAAGATGGTACCTCAACGAAAGATCTATACATCTGCTGAGTTCGGAAAACCCTGTAATGATTCAGCTGGCAGAACAAAAAAATGAGATAGCCCTGACTCCTACCGGTGAAAACAGGAAACTGATAAATCTTAACAACAATAAACCTGTCGGAGATATTGATGTTATATTTCCTGTCCTGCATGGCCCTTTCGGTGAAGACGGCACAATTCAGGGCCTGGCCAAAATGGCAAATATACCATGTGTGGGGGCAGGCATACTGGGTTCCGCAATAGGCATGGATAAAGATATTATGAAACGTCTTTTGCGGGACGCAGGTATAAAAACTGCAGAATTTCTGACTATTGTCAAAGATACGGCAGAGCTTTATCCATACGACCGCATAGTGGAATTAGTTGGGACGCCTTTCTTTGTCAAACCTGCTAACCTGGGGTCCTCGGTGGGAATAAACAAAGTCAATGCCAGGGATACGTTTAAAGCAGCAATTGAAGAAGCTTTCAGTTACGATAATAAAATTATTGTCGAGCAGGCAATAAAAGGAAGGGAAATAGAATGTGCCATCCTTGGAAACGATAATCCGGTTGCTTCTGTTGCCGGTGAAATTATACCCAATGACAGCTTTTATTCATACAACGCCAAATATATAGATGAAAAAGGCGCCACTCTTGTTGTCCCTGCAAAATTATCTGATAGCCTGCTCAGGAAAATCCAGGATATCTCGGTGAAAACATTTAAAACTCTTGAATGCAGAGGAATGGCAAGAGTGGATATGTTTTTAACTCCTTCAGAAGAAATTATTATTAACGAGATAAATACTATTCCGGGATTTACAAAAATAAGTATGTATCCCAAACTTTGGGAATACAGCGGAATATCCTATACAGAACTAATAAACAGACTTATATCCCTTGCAATAGAAGATTTTGAGAACAGGGGAAAATTAAAAATAACTGTAGACCTCTGATAATACTGATAATCATGCAACAGCCTGCTTATTCATGCTGCATTTTTCAATATTAATATTCTCAAGCATATTGAACTTCCTGTATAACTCAATTAATTCCATCAACTCATCACTCACATTTGTCAGGTTAAAACATGAACCATATATGCGCGAAACCCTTGCGATGAAATGGAGCATTTTAAATCCTGCACTGTCAATAAACCTTATATTATCCAGATTAAGTATTAAATTAGTCCGCGGAACTTTAATAATATTATAAAGATTGAGTTTAATATCTCCTGAAATAAATAAGTTTAATTTTTGAATTTTTTCAAAAGATACATAAACATTCCTTCTCTTTTGTCTTACTATTAAAAAATTAATACTGCCTCTTTTCATAACTATTTTTTTTGTAAATATCCATAACAATAATAAATGAAATTTCTCAACAGACAAAGGACTATTAGATAAGTGGCAGTAAATATTTGATAAATAACACCCATTAATATGGATGTTAATTTTTTTTATGTGAATGAACTTTTTTTATTGATTAATGTTTTAACTAAAAATGATACGTTTACACTAAGTTATTTAAAATGCAGTTTTTTTTTAATGAAATTTTTAATGGCTGATTTAAAAAATAATGTTATATTTGATCACCCCATTGTACAGATTCTATTAAATTTTTTTTGCAATAAACCTTATAAACCTAATTAAACCCTTTATGAAACCTATTCTCACATTTCTCAAACCCACAAAATTCTCAAAAGTTTTATTATTCGCTTTTGTGCTTGTATTTAGTATCCAGTCTCTCTCATTATCAGCATCGGGCTTTTTTGATGACAGCGATATCTTAAAGATCAATCCTGAATTTAAAATCAAAAGATACTCAGATGGTACGGTTATCGCATATTCATCCCTCGAGAGTGGAGGAAAAATCGTACATGACTTTACTGATTTTAATGCTGACGTTCTTTTGGCAGCACTCAGAAAGCAAAGAGTAGAAAACGTTATTCTCAACCTTTCCAGAAAGTACCGCCTTTCCGAGGATGAATGCAGAAGAAAAGTAAAACATTCTATAAATGTCCTTGAAGAGTGGGATATATTAATAGCCGGAGATAGATTCCTGACAAATAAATAATAATATATAATCTTCATAGACCCCTGGCAGATAAATACCAGGGGTTTTTTTATATTTGTTTTTGACTTTCTTTTTGGATTGTATGGATTGTAAATAATAATTGAAACTTGGAAAAGACCAGTACGATATCGTTTAATAAGGCTGTGGCAATGATTAAAAAAGCCGAAGGCTATAAGACAGACCTTCATGCCGGGGATACATTCAGTCCGGGCTGGTTAAGCCTGGATAAAAAAGCCAAAAAAATAAGGTTCCGGTTTTATAAAGGACGTGAAGGCTTTTCATGGAGTGAGTGGTACGAAATATTTAAATAGTCTAATAATGAGATTATTAATAGTCTATATTATCTTGTTTTTATTTTCCTTCTTTTTAACCTTCTTTATCCGCAAATTGGCGATCACAAAATCAATCCTCGATTTTCCCAGTGAACGCAGCTCACATAAAAATCCTACTCCAAAAGGCGGGGGACTGGCAGTTGCTGTTGTATGGTTTACGGGACTTCTCTATTTCTACCTGACAAATAATATAGATGACAAATTATTCTTCAGCTTCCTCCCCGGTATATTACTTGTGGTCATTGGAATTATAGATGACATTATAGCTATCAGACCTCTCTATAGACTGATATTTCAACTAATAGTAAGCAGTATCGCAATTTCTATAATCGGAGGACTTCAAAAAATGGATTTTGGCTTTTATGTCGTGGGAAATAAGCTTATACTAACTATTATAGCTATATTGGGGACGATGTGGTTTATTAATTTGTTTAACTTCCTGGATGGTATAGATGGTTATATCGGCATGGAAGTAGTCTTTATTTCATCTTCCGTAATTATTTTATTCAATGATAGAATTGCACCTTTGCTGCTGGTTTCAACCCTGGGATTTTTGATCTGGAACTGGCAGCCTGCAAAGATTTTTATCGGTGATGTTGGCAGCACATTGTTAGGTTTTAACACTGCTATATTTTCAATCTACTATCAAAACACATCAAAATCATCTTTATTAATATGGCTTATGTTATCTTCCGTGTTCTGGTTCGACGCCACTTTAACTCTTTACAGAAGATACAAAAATAAAGAACCTCTCAGTGTGCCTCACAGGAAACATGCCTATCAACGAATTGTCCAGGCAGGTTTCTCCCATCAGAAAACCGTCATGCTTGGCTTTGTGCTAAACCTGATAATACTTTTGCTGGCTTATTTTTCTTTAAAGATGGGTAAGTTTATTATTCCTTTCTTTATGCTTGATATATTTTTATTGTACATTGTTACCAGGCAGATTGATAAAAAAATGAAATTTGTAAGGAGCGGTTAAAATAATCTTAATTGATTATCTTCAAATAAGGTAGGATAATTGGCATCAAACTTTTTTAAAACTTCAGTAATAATAGCTTCCCGCATGAACTTGGACCTGTTTTTTATTCTGAACATGCTGCAGAAATGATCAATAGCTTTGTATTCCGGTGTATTGAATAAGATTGTGTGCCTGTTAACTCTTTTAAATTTGTTCACGCCCGGTTTTCTTTTCTTCATTATTCAATATTAATAATACTTTTCCCCAAGTTAATTATTTATTGTTGTTTTGAAGTATTGATTTATTAACATCTCTGCACTTTATCTGTAATATTTATTTAAGTGTAACAGCTGATATATGTGTTAATTATTTCTAATAATATATATGAATTCCGGAGATTTTATGTTTAATAAAATCTTATTATTGCATGAACTTTTGATAGCATTATCGCTTTTGGCATTGTAATTTAATTTTATATCTTTTAATATTTATTGATGCCGCATATTAATCATGATAGTACACTGAAAAGTTTTTATAATCAGGATAAGCTTGAAGCAGGATGCGATGAAGCAGGAAGAGGATGTATAGCCGGACCGGTATTTGCTGCTGCCGTGATTCTGCCACGGAATTTTAACCATACGGTGCTGAATGATTCTAAAATGCTGAATGCGGAATGCAGGGAAAAACTTAGAGACGAAATTATAAAGGTTGCTGTTTCATGGTCGGTAGAATATGTTGATAATAATATAATTGACAAACTTAATATTTTAAGGGCATCCATCCTGGCTATGCATAAAGCCATTGACAGCCTGGCCATACATCCCGGATACCTTATAATTGACGGTAACAGGTTTTTTAAATATAAATCAATTGAACATACGTGCATTGTTAAAGGCGATTCAAAGTACTTTTCAATAGCTGCAGCCTCTGTCCTGGCAAAAACATACAGGGATGATTATATGAAAAAAATTCATGAAGAATATGAAAAATACGGATGGGCGAAAAATAAGGGATATGCAACAAAACAGCATAGAGAAGCAATTAAAAATTACGGATTGACACCTTATCATAGAAAATCATTTCGGATATTAAATAACCAATTAAACTTAAAATTTTAAATTTGAAATTTTAAAAATATTTTAAACAGTTTTCCTTTTTATTTACTATTGTCTTATGAGAAAATATACTGTATTAATCTGGACTTGCCTGCTTATTTTCTGTAACCTTTCGGCAAAAGAGGGGATGTGGCTATTGCCTCTGCTTGAAAAATTGAATATTGCGGAGATGAATAAAATGGGTTTAAAATTATCACCCGAAGATATTTATAGTATTAACAGCAGCAGCATCAAGGATGCAGTTGTATATTTTGATATAGGCTGCACAGGGGAAATAATTTCAGATAAGGGGCTCGTACTTACAAATCACCATTGCGCTTATAGTTATATACAAAAACACAGCACTGTTGATAATGACCTGTTAGAAGACGGATTTTGGGCTTTCACAGAGGAAGAGGAGTTGCCCAATCCCGGTTTAACGGTTAAATGCCTTATAAGTATGGAAGATGTGAGTGAAAGAATAAACAGTGAGCTGAGCGATACTATGGATGAAAACGCGAGAGATGATTTGATTTCGATGATTTCAGAACAAATTGAAGAAGAAGCGACAGAAGGTAATAACTACGAAGCTGAGGTAAAATCATTTTATGGCGGCAATAGCTTTTATCTTTTTATCTATGAAATATTTAAAGATGTGCGTCTTGTCGGTGCACCCCCCTCTTCCATAGGAAAGTTCGGATATGACACGGACAACTGGATGTGGCCCCGCCATACGGGTGACTTTGCCCTTTTCAGGATTTATATGGACCCTGACGGCAACCCTGCAGAATATTCTGAAAATAATATTCCTTACAAACCCAGGTATTGCCTTCCTGTTTCATTAGGAGGGATCAAATCCGGGGATTTTTCCATGGTGCTCGGCTATTCAGGTAATACACAGAGATACCTGACTTCATACGGAGTAAAGGAACTGCTCGAAGTTACACATCCCAACAGAATAAAAATCAGGGGACTGCGTCAGCAAATAATGATGGAAGATATGATGAAAAGTGAGAAAGTACGTATTCAATATGCGTCAAAATACTTCAGATCAAGTAACTATTGGAAATACTCAATAGGTCAAAGCGAGGGTTTGAAGAGACTGAAAATTTATGACAAGAAAAAAGAAATTGAACATAATTTTACGGAGTGGCTGTCACAAGATGATGAGAGACAAAAAAAATACGGGGATGCTCTTCCGTTAATAATGGATGCCATTGAAAAAAGAAAAGCAATCCTCCATAACATTCAATATTTATATGAAGCATTCCTGAGGTCTTCCGAAGTATTAAGTTTTGCAAGTGATGCAAACTGGCTTTTTTCAGCTATGCCTGAAAATAATTATAATAAAGAGATCATTTATTCACTGACCGAAGAGCTCAAAGAGAAGGGTGAAGAACATTTTGCAGACTTTAATGCACCTACCGATTTCAAAATAACTGAGGCCATGCTAAAGCTATACGGTGAAAACGTTCCTGAAGAACAGCATCCCGATTTCTATATGCTGATTCAGAAAAAATATAAAGGCAACTATGAGAAGTATACAAAAAATATGTTCAGCAAATCGATCTTTGCTGACAGTGAAAAATTTGCAAAATTTGTACAAAACCCATCTGTTAAAGTACTGGAAAAAGATCCTGCATTTGTCACCGCCAGATCAATATATGCAAAATTTAGCAGTGAACGCAGTAAGTTAAATGAGATCAATGTTGAACTGAATAAAGGGAGGAGATTATATATTGCAGGTCTCATGGAAATGCAGCGAGATAAAATATTCTATCCTGATGCAAATTCCACAATGAGATTAACATACGGAACTGTGGGCGATTACTCACCAAGGGATGCCGTTCATTATGACTATTTTACAACATTAAAGGGTGTTATGGAAAAGGAAGATCCCGACAACTGGGAGTTTGTTTTGCCCCCCCGGCTCAAAGAACTTTATGAAAAAAAGGATTACAGCAGGTATGCAGATAATGATGTAATGGATGTTTGCTTTATAACAGATAATGATATTACAGGGGGAAACTCAGGGAGTCCTGTCCTTAACGATGAGGGCCAGCTTATAGGTCTTGCATTTGATGGCAACTGGGAAGCAATGAGCGGAGATATAATATATGAACCTACCCTGCAAAAATGTATATGCGTTGATATCAGGTATATTTTATTTATTATTGATAAATATGCAGGGGCTACAAATATTATTGATGAGCTGAAGATTATGAATTAGTATTATTTATAAAAAAGCATTAACTCCTATGCCTCACAAAATAACTATTTATACCGATGGTGCTGCCAGTGGCAATCCAGGACCCGGGGGTTATGGAATAGTATTGATTTCAGGCAAATTAAGAAAAGAATTTTCACAGGGATTTATCTGTACAACAAATAACAGGATGGAACTGCTGGCTGTTATTGTTGCACTTGAAGCACTGAAACATAACAACAGTGATGTTACCCTTTACACCGATTCAAAATACGTGGCTGATGCCGTGGAAAAAGGATGGATCTTTGAATGGGAAAAAAAAAGATTCAAAAAGAAAAAAAATCCCGATTTATGGAATCGTTTTCTAAAGGTTTATCGTAAACATAATGTCACTTTTAACTGGATTAAAGGGCATGGTGAAAACAAAGAAAATATAAGATGCGACCGGCTTGCTGTTGACGCATCAAAGAAAAATAATCTGATCATTGATGAAGGTTATGATAAAAAAAGCAGTTTATTTACAGACAGTTTTAATTCAATAGAATAATTATAATAATATTTATAAATTAATTATTTTTATCTTTTGATTAATTTCGTAACAATCACATGATCTCCAATAATAAGAAGGAATTATTATTAAGCCACAGGGGGACTCTAAAGTACGATACTATTGGAGAGTTAATAAATAAGCTCAGAAAGACAGTTTCCAGATTAAAAATCAAACTCGGCATTTATAAAAAAATATTACTGGTGATGATTGAATCACTGGAGAATATTTTAAAATATAATGAGAACTTTGATATAAACAGCCACATCAGGACGCAATTTTCTCCCGAATTTAAAATAGAGAAAGATGAAGAAAAATATTTCCTTACTTCTTTGAATGTTGTCTTTAATAAGGATATTCCCATGCTGGAAAACAAAATTAATGATGTAAATAAACTTGACAGCGAAGGCCTGAAAAAATTATATAAATCTACTATCACTGACGGCCAGTTTACACATAAGGGAGGCGCCGGACTGGGTTTTATAGAAATGGCCAAAATATCCACTGAAAAAATACAATACAGTTTTAATAGAATCAATGACGAGTATTCAGTCTACAGGCTGTGCATAATAATTGATAAGGATTATTACAACAATAATGATAATAAGGAATAAATGAAACCTTTAATGTTAGAATCCACTGAATTTACTCCAAAAGTAGAATTCAATCCGCATACCCTTATTTTTGAACTTTCAGGAGTATCGATGCCTGAAGATGCTTCAGCTTTTTATTGGCAAATACTGGACTGGTTAAATGCATACAAGGAACATGTCATTAATAAAACCCCGGGTGCAGGCAATATAATAAAGTTAAACTTCAGACTTACATATTGCAATTCGGCCTCTGCAAAATTTCTGCTTTCTATTATGGAAAAATTAAAAGCACTTAAAGACTCAGGTATTAATCTTGAAATAAACTGGTTTTATGATGCAGGGGATGATCTTATGCTTGATGACGGAAGGGATCTGGCGGAAACAATAAATATGTCCTTCAACTTTCATCCTATAGTCAAATGACCCATTGCCTTTCTAATATCTCCAATTATTCTTTCAGCCAGCTTATCAGCATCATCACTTGTCTTACTTTCTGAATAAATTCTCATTATAGGTTCGGTGTTGGATTTTCTTATATGAACCCACTCATTGCTAAATTCAATTTTTAATCCGTCAATATCAGATAATTCATAAGTTCCATACTTATTCTTCAGAAATCCAAATATCTTTTCTGATTCCATTCCAGGTGTAAGGTCAATCTTCTTCTTGGACATATAATAATTTGGGTACCCGGCTCTGAGCTCGGAACATTTTTTCCCCGATGCCGCCAGATGAGAAAGGAATAAGGCTATGCCAACCAGGGCATCACGTCCGTAATGC
>CAYWUI010000051.1:0-19599 GCA_964461435.1 uncultured Bacteroidales bacterium
CTCATACAAAGCAAGACATCAAGGGGCAGTTGTGAAATATCAGCTTTTTTCAACTGGAATGCGGATATTGATCTTGCCCGCCAGCAAATTGAAGCAGGCATCAGCGAGGTACGGCCCGAATTGCCACCGGAATTAAGAATTGAAGTTGAAAAGATGAATCCTTCAATATTACAGGTCGCAGGATTTTCGCTCGAAGGAAATTTAAGTCCGGTTGAGCTGAAAACGATTGCAATGTACACCGTAAAACCTTACCTGGAGCAGATTACCGGGATCAGGCAGGTTGCCATAACGGGTGGAAGAAATAAAGAGTACCAGGTTGTGCTTGATATCCCTAAAATGAGTCTTCTGGGCATAACACCGTCGGCCCTGTATGATGTACTGTCTCAAACCAATACTATCGGTTCCGGCGGCTATGTGAATGACAATAACCGGCTGTATCTGACGCTGACCGATGCTTCGGTACATAACCTGGAGCAACTGGAGAATACGATCATAAGCAGCGGCACCACCGGAATAATCCTTTTAAAAGATATAGCAAGAGCAGAAATTGAAGGTCAGCTGGAATACGTGAAAATAAAAGCAAATGGAAAAGATGTTCCTTTGGTGGCCATTTTAAAGCAACCCGAAACTAACCTTTCGGACATAAATACCCGGCTCACGGAAAGGGTGAAGGAGCTCAATAAAAATATTTTACCCAAAGGTGTCGTATTGAGGTCTTATTATAATCAGGCCGATTTTGTGGACGATGCTATCAACAGTATCAGGGATGTGCTGTGGATAGGATTATTGCTGTCTATGATGATTACCATCATCTTTCTGCGTTCTTTAAAAAGCAGCCTGATCATATTAATTACCGTACCCGTTTCACTTCTTTTAACGGTGATTGTTATGCTGGGACTTGGATATAATTTCAATATTATGACACTGGGAGCAATTGCTGCGGCTGTCGGACTGGTAATTGATGATGCTGTTGTAGTGGTGGAACAAATTCACCGTGCTCATGAAGAACATCCTGATGACACATACAGCACTATTACTCCAAGGGCTATTAAGTACCTCTTCCCGGCAATGATTGGTTCCTCTCTCAGCACCCTGGTTATTTTTATTCCTTTTCGAATAATGACGGGTGTTGCAGGAGCTTATTTCAATATTATGACCAAAACCATGATGATAACCCTTGCATCATCGTTTTTTGTAAGCTGGCTGCTATTACCTGTATTTTATTTTCTCTTCTTTGGAAACATTAGAGAGAAAAACCTGAAACCTGTTTTTGTGCATAAGAAAAGCTGGATTTTGTATTTCGTAAAACACCCCTGGTTAAGCATTGGACTTACTGCTACCCTTATACTTTCCATGCTGGTTATTTTTCCAAAGCTACCTTCCGGATTTCTGCCGGAAATGGATGAGGGGGCCATTGTGCTCGATTTTGACAGTCCGCCCGGAACATCGCTCGAAACTACCGAAGATATGCTTCTGCAGGTTGATAAGATTATAGAACATACGCCCGAAGTTGAATCTTTCTCAAGGCGCACGGGCACGGAACTGGGCTTTTTTATTACTGAGCCAAGCCGGGGCGACTACCTGATTAAATTGAAGAAAAAGCGGGATAAAACAACTGAAGAGGTAATTGATGAAATACGTGTGCAGATTGAAAAAAAACTGCCTGCCCTGAAAGTCGATTTTGGTCAGTTAATTGGCGATATGCTTGGTGACCTGATGAGCTCTGTACAACCTATTGAAATTAAACTATTCGGGAATGATGAAAATCTCATTCACCAGTATTCAAAATTAATTGCGTCAGAGGTGGAAAAAGTACCGGGAACAGCCGATGTTTTTGATGGTGTTGTCATTGCAGGCCCTTCTATTTCAGTACGACCCAAATACGCCATTTTAAAGGAATTTGGAATGACCACTGATGATTTGCATCTTCAAATTCAGACCCGGGTTGGTGGTTTGCCGGCCACCACTGTGCAGGAAGGTTTGCAATTTTGTGATGTACGAATGGTATATCCGGATCGCGAAAAGACCGGATTTGATAAACTGAAGCAGTCGCAAATCTTTTTGCCCGATGGCAGCCTGGTGCCTTTAAAACGTTTTGCAGATCTTGATATATCCAGGGGCGTAGCTGAAATTAATCGTGAGAACCTAAAAAAAGCAGGGTATATTACAGCTCGGTTGAATAACAGGGATTTAGGCAGTACCCTTGCAGATATTCAAAAAGCCATCAAACAAAATATTCACCTCCCAAATGGTCTGAGTATTCAATATGGAGGTGCTTACAAAGAACAGCGACAAGCATTCCGGGAGTTATTGCTAATTCTGATCCTGGCTGCCATGCTGGTTTTTACCCTGTTATTGTTTTTATACCGTAAAATTAAAGTTGCTTTATTGCTTATTTTCCTGATAATGCTGGCACCGGCCGGTAGTGCACTTTTGCTTTACCTTTTCAATATACCTCTGAATGTGGGCAGTTATATAGGCATTATCATGATAATCGGCATCGTGGGTGAAGCTTCTATCTTTTCTTATTTGCAGTACACTGAAGAGCGAAAAAAAGGGGAGGATGTTATTGAGGCCATTGTATTTTCAATCTCAATCAGGTTACGACCCAACCTCATGACAACTTTGAGCGCTATTGTAGCTTTGCTGCCCCTGGCAATTGGTTTGGGCTCAGGTGCAAAAATGCACCAGTCCCTGGCCATTGCAGTTATTGGTGGTCTATTGATAGCTTTGCCTGTATTATTAATTGTTCTTCCTTCATTTTTGAAAATAGTCGAACGATAAAAGAGTAAGTCACTTATCGTGGACGAATCTCTTTTCTCATGAAGGAAACGTAGGAAATGACGAAACACAGAATTGTCGCGGCTATGAGTCCGGTTACCTGTGGCCATACCAGCAATACGCTCTGGCCTATTGGCAGGGGGCCCGGAATAGTACCATAAACCTGCTCCATCGTTAACGGTCCGAGGCTACGTACAGAAGGCATCAGCAGTGTTGTTGCAGCCTCACTGAAGAGCTCGTTGGGCAGTATCCGCAGCAAGCTTATCCTTAGCCCCTCGTAACGCAAGATCTGGTGTGTTGTGGCCGTCGCTGACGGTGCTATAACCTTTACAACCAGGTTAACTATTATAGGATAAAAAACGCTAAAGAACAACCATACAGCGATACCGGAAAGTGCAGATGTTGCAGGCTGACGAAACCGTACCGAAAACAGAATAGACAGATTTAACCAGAATGCCACGTATATTATTCCAAGAATAATAAAGAAAACGATGCGTAAAAACTCTTCAACTGTCGGGGGGATGCCGATCGTAATGAGGCCGATGCCCATTACGAGAAATCCCAGTGCAAAGAACATAACGCTGATGACGATCAACGCTCCCGTAAACTTGGCGTTAATCAGATAGTCGCGGTAAATGGGCTGGGCCAGGACACGGTGAAGCGTCCCTTTATTCTGCTCGGAATTGACAATGTCAAATCCGAGGCTGATTCCAAGCAGGGGACCGAGAAAGCTTATAAAAACAAGGAAAGAAGGCAGGGTACCATCGGATATTGTAAACAGTTTCAGAAAGAAGAACGCCCCCTCGGGATCGTTGGGTTTTGCAGCATGGCCAATGTTCGTCAGTGCAGTAAACATCGAACCGAGGCATGTTAAAGCGATTATGACGATCAAAATAATGAACCGCCAGCTTCTCACATGATCTGAAATCTCTTTGTATACAAGCACCCTGAACGGATGGAAAATCCTGTCATCTTTTTTAAGCCGCTTCAATATGTTGAAGCGCAGTAAAAAGCTATTTATTTTCTTTTCCAAATTATTCATGATCTTCCCCTCCTTCAAAATAGCGGTAGTAAATATCATCAAGTCCGTATTCTTTTTTATTCAGGTAGTTTAATCCTGCCCCCGACTCAACAATTGCCCTGGCAATATCAGGTGTGGAATCACCGGAACATTCGATATGAAATATATTATTTTTTAGACTGACAGCAATAATACCATTAATATGTTGCAAAACCTTTGTTAACCAGCCTGTTGTATATTTTTTACCTGAAGAATCCTGATCGTTAGGGGCAGCATGGGATATGCCTGCTTCAATAATATAGGGGCTGCCTGTAAATAATTTCTGTGACAGTGTATGAATGTCTCCTACGGCCAGGAGCCTGCCGCTTACAAACAACCCGACCCTGTCGCAGACCTGCTGAACCTGATGCAGATGATGTGAAGAGAACAGAACCGTGACACCTTCCTCTTTGCTCAGCTCAACAATTAATTCCAAAAATTCCCGTACTCCTGTGGGATCAATGCCCATTGTAGGTTCATCGAGAATAATTACCTCCGGATTTTTGATCAGTACGTCAGCCAGCCCCAGACGCTGGCGCATTCCACGGGAATATATCCCTGTCTTTTTCTTCTCGTCACCGGACAAGCCGACCCGAGCGAGCAGCTGCTCCGCTTTTTGTGCCGCCTCTTTGCCCGAAATACGGTTTAAGAGGGCCGTAAACATAAGATTTTCAAAACCTGTACGATCATCGTAAAATCCGACATCTTCCGGCAAATATCCGATTCTCCTTTTAACTTCTATCGGATCGCCGGCGGAATCAATGCCACATATTTTAACAGAACCGTGAGTCGGTTCCGTTAACCCGAGCATCATGAGGATCGTTGTCGACTTGCCGGCGCCATTCGGACCGAGAAGGCCGAAGATTTCACCCTTCCTGATAGCCAGGTTGAGATGATCAACAGCTGTAAAAGATCCGTACTTTTTGGTCAGATCAACAAGCTCGATAATATTCCCGGCCACGGTCTACCTCCTCCCATATTTGCGGAACAGGTAATAAACACTTCCAAGTGCGGCAATGATGATCAGCACGCCAATCCAGCCCCAAAGCATGGGTGTTTTTACGGATATTCTGAAAGCAGCTTTGGAACTAACTTCAGGGGTTCTGGCCTCAAGGTTCGTCACGTAGTCTCCGGCTATCGCTTTTTTGTCCGCCTTTACTGTGGCTAAGACCCTGACATCTTTTCCTGGTTCAAGATTATCTACTTTTTTCGGATCGAAAGTGACATTCCAGTTAACAGGAGCAGAATAGCTAAGACTAATGTCCGTAAGTTCGGCAGAACCGGTATTTTTAATGAGAAGTTCCACCCGTTTTTCATCACCCGCTGTAATACTGGTGCTTAACAATCCTCCCGGCGTAGTCAGTTCCATTTCGTATGAACCGGTTATGACCACTTCCAGCTCGAGGCTTGCCGATGTTGAGCTCGTTGCAGCAATCACAGGAATTTTATACGTTCCGGCTTCAATTTTATCCGGCGGATCTATGTCTATGGTGATGTCCTCGGCACTGTTTGCATCTATGCTGACTGACGTTACCTGCTTATAATTGGCCTTGAAAGTCACATTCCATCCCCGGCCCGCATTCGCCTTCAATGCATACAACTGCTTATCTGCTGTCCGGTTCTTCAAATCTGCCTTGAATGTAAAAGAAGAACTGGCATGACCTTCCATGTTCGGCTGTCCCGTCGTAAATTCAGTTTCAAACGTTCCCTGCTCCGATACGATTACAACCAGGGGCAATGAATAGAATCCTCCTGCCATAACTTTAAACCGGTAGCTTCCTTTATTTACTTTCAAAGGAACTTCCACCTTGAGGGAGAGGCTTTTTTTCTCGCCCGGAAGTATGGATAGTTGTCCGATGTTCCAGCCTCCCGATTTTAAAATATAATTCCATCCTCTTGGCATCCCAGCCAGTGAAATCCCAACATTTTGGAGTTCGCCGCTATTATTGATGACATCGATGGTATAATCGATCGATTCTCCCGGAGGAACAGATATTTTAGTATAGGGTGTGTACAGCGTCACGCTGTTGGCTGCAAGAGCAGCATGGTTAACAGTGGACATTATCCCAAGTAATGGGAATAAAAACAGGATTAACCATTTCGTACAAGTTGACATATAAAATCCTCCATAATTTTTTGATAACTTTAGGTACGGATGACAAATTTAATACTTGATTTGAAACAGAAAAATCGCTTATTTTATTAAAAAATGCATATACAAGGTTTCAAACACAGAATCTCTCTAATTCTGAAGATTTTAAGGGTCAATTGTTAAAATATCTAAAAAAAAGTTAATATTATATAAAAGCCTGGCGATATGGCTAATTTTGTTTTATACCTGTTTTGTAACTACATTTGAAAAATAGCGGTTTTTTGAAATTGCTTTCAATTGATTACACTTTAAAATTAACTTTTGGACAGGTTTGCAATTACAATTAATCAAATAATTTTATCCAGCTGTATGCTTATCACCTGAGCACAACATTTAAAGCCGAACGTCTTATTCATCATATTGACAGTTTCAGGGCAATGCTGGCGCCCGAAATACCAAGGCATACAGAAAGGTGGGGAGATCAAAAAGACCCCGATAATGCCGAATCGATGAATTTTATCCCATAAGCTCTATGCAGCGCAACAGTTTCTGCAATTATGTGAAACGGTTTTACACACAGGGCTTTGGCCTCAATCCGGATAAAGCACTGTTAATTGACTGCGATAAAATAAAACTGCCGGAAGGCAGGTATTTCAGTGAGGTCTTTCCTGATTTTCATATTATTCAGGGATGGCCTTTTTTATTTTTTGCAGGGGTGGTGAGATTGCCTGCAGTGATTTCTTTAGGGCCCCGGCAAAAGAAAAAACCTGATAATGGGACAACTACCGATTTTTAAGGAATTTTCTATCTTTGTTATAAGTTCCACTAATAAACGGTTGATAATGAAAAATTTAATCCTTTTGATCTTTATGATTAATCCCTATATATCGTGCTTTTCACAGGGAGATACTATTAAAACATACATCTTTATCGGGCATCCCAGGAGTGATGAAGAGCAGGGCGAACGTGTGTTGAAAACAGTTGAAATAATTGATTATTCAAAGTATGACCTGCTCTTACTTGGCGGAGATCTGACATGGAATACTTCGAAGGAAAATAGTACGTTGGAATATTGTGACGAGATTTTTAATTTGGGGGATGAAAATACCCATTGGGCTTTAGGTAACCACGATGTTAGTAATGTTAACAGCATCCTGGAATTTACAAAAAAGCCACGTTATTATGCTTTTGGTAAGAATAACATAACATTCCTGGTGCTTGACACTGAGCTGGATTCTCCTGATATCAAAGGTGATCAATTAAAATTAATTCAGGATATTGCAGATACTATAGAGAATTCCGATTATTTGATCCTGATACATCATAAAATTTTATGGATGATAGATAATAATGACCTTAAATATCTGTTGGATTCAGTTGCTTTAAGTACCAGCAATATAAGCCATTCAAATTTTTATGATGAGGTATATCCTAATCTTCAGAAAGCCAGGAACAAAGGGATTGAAGTATTATGCCTGGCTGGCGACCGGACTGACATTAATATTGAATATTCCCCGGAAGATAGTATATATTTCCTGGCATCAGGTTTGAAAGAATCATTTAGTGATGATAATAATTTCGTTATCCTTTTAATCCACAACCTGAAATCAGGTAAACTTAGCTGGGAATTTGTTCCTTTAAGCGAAATTGATACAATAAGTACTGATTCACAAACTGCAATACAAAATATCAATTCCTCCTTTCAGCAATTATCAATATATCCAAACCCAACTTGTAATGTTTTTCAAATCTCTATGAATTCCAAAGAAGCAATGAATATTAAGATTGAAGTTCTGAATTGTGCAGGAACTATTTTAATGAAAAGGGCTATAAGGAATGAATTTGATAGTCTGGAAATAGACCTTTCAGACTTTCCAAAAGGTGTCTATTTCTTTAAAATAAGTAATAAGCTTGAGACAATTACAAAAAAAATAGTAAAACTTTGAAACAAGGGGCGCTGTCTCTTTTTTCTGATAACCTTGTCCGCAACTACTGAACGAAGTTCGAACTTTTTATCAACAGGAAATTCACGAAAACAACTAATTATCAACAAATTGGCCAGTTTTTAAAAGTATTATCTACATGTTTAGATCATATGACCATATTACTCAATAACTATTTTCTTAAAATTAAATATTTTTTTATTTTCAAGCATTATTAAATAGACTCCAAGTGCTATATCTACTGTTAAATTCGCATTCTGAACTGGTTCACTATACTTCTTCTGAATTAATTTTCTGCCATCGCTGCTGAAAATTGATAAAGTGCTGAAGAATGATCCCCAGGAAACCTGTATTTCGGAATGGGTTGGATTTGGGAAAACTACAATTTCAGAAGTTTTAGCATTGTTATAGGGATTGATGATCAGCGGTTGAGGAACAGTATTTGTCACCAGGTAATCACTGAAATCCTGAAGTATGCCATTATATCGGCTTCTAACATTGCCTCCGGAGTAGCTCACCTTAATTTCATCACCGTATTGAATATAAGGATAAATAGAAAAGCTTAGTAAATCATAAGTGGAAGTTAGTGATTGGATAGTTGCAGGAACATCGTTCAGTGTAATCGTAAAAAATTTTTTTTCTTCGCTGGCATCAAGTATAGGTTTGTCAAAAGTCAGATCAATGTATTTATAGTATGAATCGGACTTTCTGATTGATGCCGATATGACATTTGGCGGGTAACCACCAGCAGTATTTTGAATAGGTTCGGAGGCAAAAGAAGCTAACAGGCCTCCGTTAACCGCGTCCAGTTCTGTTCCTGAATATGTGAGCGAGACCATATCCTCATAATAGATTCTGCTTTCAGGAAGGAGGACTATGATCGTGGAATCATTTTCCAAAACTTCCGCAGTATTTATCAAAATATCATCCTTTCCTTCAACCTCAACTGTAAAATAGCTGGCGGAAGAAGCCGGAGAATTCATTTTTTTACTCAGGTACATCCATACTGTATCACCTTCATCTTTAGTCTCCAATAATTTAATCCTGGGGGCTGCACCCGGCAGGAGGTTGTCAACTGCTAAACCGCTAAACGGTATGAGGTTAATACCAGCCGGATTTGTGATCGTTCCCGGGTCGTATGAGATAGTGATTTCGTCCGTATTTGATACTAATGCTGCCAGGGTGATAACCAGGAGACTGCTATCGCCTTCCGCCAGGGAAATATCTGAAATGGGAACAATTTGAGAACCGTTGGCCTCAATATTTAAACCGGAAGGTAAAGAAGGTATAATTACAGGCTGACTAAGCTTTAATTGTAACGTATCATCGTCAGTTACGCTTGCTGAAACAAACTCTGGTGCTGTTACTGCAATAAATTGTATCCATTTCAGCTTAAATAGTCTTCCTGGTTCGGCACCGGTAAACCGTAGGTATACGTCATGTCGTCCTTCTATATGTTCGACAGGGGCGGTGAAAGTTACAAAAGTGTTCCAGTCACCGGTGTTAAATATTTCACAGTCAGCTATCTTTGGTCCCGTATCCATTGAATCGAGCCACACTTCAATTGTTCCGCCGGAAGCGGCACTGGATGCAGTAACTTCAATAGTCTTTGGGGCCTTTAAATATTCATCATTTCCAAATTCAACACCTGCATAAAGAGCCCAGTCATTATTATGAATACTGTCCAGCTGATATATACCATCCGTTTTTGTGGTAGGACAGGTACCATAATGATTAGCCGGACATTCAGCCAGGATAGGTGTGTATGCATCGCGATAAATATACAGATCAAAAAAAGCGTCGCTTCCCTGGACATACAGTCCCTGCCTGGTTCCGGTAAATGTTACAAAATCGGAGTATGAGTCAATTTCAGACACATCAAAATTCTTACCGACCTGTACCCAATCGCAGCCATTTTTGCTGAAATAACCGCTAATACTATGGTTCACCCTGATTATTTTGAGCCACAGCGTATTTCCTGCTGTATTATCGGTTTCGTATCTGGTGTTTTCAAAACTGAAGACTATTACTTTATGGTTATACTCATTAACAGAACTGTATAATTTTACAAACTTCGTTTCATCTCCTCTCATGATTCTAAGCCCAGCCTCGTCATTCATCGACTGCGGATCTAATTCAAGATGTGTTATAAGTGAGTAATTATGTTCCCCGTCATTCTTGATAACAGTATTGGCCTTTGTGCTGCTCTTGGGTGACAAATGCAGCCATCCCGGCCGGTCGGCCAGCGAATAAGTATTATCCGGAGTATAACCTAACAATGACCATTCGGGATCAAGTTCATCCGAAGTGAATAAATCAGATTTTGGCACCATCCAGGGAATACCGCTACAAGACAGTCCTGGTGCGAAAAAGGATTGATTAACAGGGTAATCAGCAACAGGTCGAAGATTGGAATCATAATGAACCTGATTTAATAACCCCTGCCGTCCCTGTCCTTTCCATTCGCCTTTCGCATAAAGGGGATGAATAATCCAATAAGTACTATCATCCAGCATGATTACCGGTGAGGCATGGTTCGGGCGTGTAAATAACGATCCCTGTTTCTGAGGATCGCTCTCATTGAAAAAATCACCCAACATTTCCCATGAATTCTCATCATCAGTAAGCGTTTCACTTCTCATGACCTTTTGACCTCCAGCTAAATCCCTTGCAAAAGAATAGTAATAATAACCTTTATATTTCCACATTACAGGTCCTTCTGCCCAGCTATACGGATAGGAAGGTGCCGGGTTTAACCAATCCAGATTATATATAGCACCATTGCATTGTCCATTATTGTCTAACTCAACTATAGCTCCATTGGCCTGTCCATTTTTGACAAGTAAATACCATTTATTATCGTCATCAATAAATATAGAATTATCATATCCCAAAGTATATGGCAGGCTCGCAGGATTATTCACTTTTACCGGATCTGACCACGGGCCTCCGGGATCGTCCGATGTTACAAAATACATTGTATTTGAACGGGAAAAGTAATGCCAGTATTGACTATTATAATAAACAATATGGCCACCCCAGCATCCGCCTCCGGGATTATCATCGTAATTTGACCATGATGCTTTTACAGGTTGAGAAATTGCTTCCCAATGAACCAGGTCGGTTGAATGAAAAATTACCGGAGTTACATTGAAGGATGAACCGGTTGTATAAAAATCATTCCCTATACGGGTTAATGTAGCATCGGGATGGTCGCCCGGAATTACAGGATTTGTGTATGTTTCAAATGATGGTGATTGCGCAAGCCCCGTATTTAAAAAAATTTCAATTCCTAAAAAAAAGGTAGTCAAAATTAAGTGATATGTTTTCAAGTTATTCATATATATTATTTATAAGATATATCTATTCGTAATTATACAGTTCAAATCTAAGAATCGAATAATCATTCAAAAATATCCGTGCATGTCTTCCCTGATGTGCCTGGTCTCCATTCAGGTGCCTGACAACTTTCCATTGCTTATTTTCAAACCTTCCTTCATCGACTTTTAATAACCCTGCATTTAACATGGGATTACTTAAATTTTTAAATGTCGCTACAATCCCAGACCCTGCAATATAAAACTCGGTTTCGTCAGTTTGAACGATTATAGCCCCTGCCATATCCCATGTATCATTTCCGGAATTAGCCTCATTAGATTACTTATAGGACTTTAGTAAATTGCAAAGTTACTAAATAATTTATGGGTACGAAGTTTTAATTATCCTGCTTAAATTTATTTATTAATATGAATTTTTTGAAATTAAAAAAGGCCGGCTTAACTGGGCCGGCCTTTTCAATTAGAAAGCTATTTAAATATTAACGTTTCAAAATTCTCTGAACGCTAACACTGTTTGCAGTTTGAATTTTTACAATGTATACACCGCTTTGTAAGCTTGTAACATTCAATTTAAGATCCAGTGTATTTGGATTGGTAATTATCACTGTTTGCCCAGCCAAATTAGTGATATTAACTGACTTAATAATTTCATTACTGCTGATATCCAGATAATCATTTACAGGATTTGGTCCAACTTTTAATCCAGCAATTGAACTTGAATTAATTGAAGTAAGTATAGTAAAATTAACTATATAATTCTTAATTGTAATAGCATCTTCAGCAGTTACTGTGATTGTATCTTTACCTGGTAGTGAATCTGTTTCCGAAATAACAACTGTAGCAACACTACTTTTTGCAGCTGCAGTTATTTCTGGAACAACAGTTGAACCACTAGGTAATTCTACTATATATGCAGTTACTTTAGGATCAAAGGCAGGATCTAAAGTGCCTTCGCTCACAGTAAGGCTTTTCAAATCAGCAACATTAGAAAGAGGTGTACTGAATATGAATGTTCCACCTTCAACAGCAATAGCGGTTCCCATATACATTGGCTTATGCCATGCAATATCTGATGACATATACCAGCCCTTTTGATCGCGGCCTGTACCATCGTTATCAGCTATTTTTGTATCAAAGCCAATTGTGTCCCCAGCATGTAAAGTTATTCCGATTGAGTCAGCAATAAGTATCTTAAATTCGATTTTATATCCTACGCCGGAATCTACAACGGTAGCATACTGTGTACTATCAGGGATATACAATGGTGCCCAATTACCGCCCCATTCACCAGTAGAGTCAACTGCAGTACGTCCACCCCATACGTCATTTTGCCACTGGTATTCCCACTCGGTGATAGTAGAATCGGCATTATCTGAACCATAAAATTCGCATTTTATGTTCTTGAGGTCAACATAAACACCAAAGTTATCATTCAAATAACCGGTAGTATTAGTTGTATACAAAGTGTCATCTAATACCTCAAGATAGTAATAAATATCAGTGGAATCCCATAAAAGTTTAAACTTACCGCTTAAATCATTGTCATTTTTTATGCCGGTTGTTGATTCCAAAGCGATGGTTTTACCAATTGTGACAAAAGGAGTCTGGTTCCAGGCACTTTCAGCAACACCATCAATAACCGGTAGATAGTCAATTCTTTCAACTGTACCGTCAGCCAAAAGTAACAGGGTTCCATTGTAAGTAGGTTTATGCCATGACAAATCTTCTCCCATGTTCCAGCCCTTTTGATCGCGGCCATCACCATCGTTATCAGCTATTTTTGTATCAAAACCGATTGTATCCCCTGCAGATAATGTTATTCCAATTGAGTCAGTAACAAGTATCTTAAATTCCATTGTATAACCTGTTCCTGGAGTTACAATAGTTGCGTATTGTGTCGCACTATCAGGGATATACAATGGTGCCCAATAGCCGCCCCATTCGCCAGTAGAGTCAACTGCAGTACGTCCACCCCATACGTCATTTTGCCACTGGTATTCCCACTCGGTGATAGTAGAATCGGCATTATCAGAACCATAAAATTCGCATTTTATGTTTTTAAGGTCAATGTATACACCAAAGTTATCATTCAAATAACCGGTAGCATCAGTTGTATACAAAGTGTCATCTTTTACCTCAAGATAGTAATAGATATTATTGGCATCCCATAAAACCTTAAAGAAGCCACTTAAATCATTATCATCTGTTATACCGGTTCCAGATTCAAGGGCAATTACTTTATTAATTGGCATAGCAGGTGCAGTTGCCCATGCAGCATCGTCTCCAACACCATCAATTGTTATACTGATCTGTGCTTGCAAAGCGAATGTGCAAATTATTGACAAAATAATTGGTAAAATTTTTTTCCTAATTAGTTTGTTAAATTTTTCCATAGTTTTAAATTTAAATTAGTAAATAAGTTTATTTAATACAAATATATATTTTTTAATTTAATAATCAATCTAATTTAATTTAATTATCCTGTGAGATTACACCGAATTATTAAAAATAACATATTTGCAGTATATAAGATAAATAAAAAGTCACTTTTGCATTTTTCATTATTTATTATAAATGTCAATATAATAATCTTTTATTTCCTGAATACAAGGGGCGCAACTTATCGGCCAGAAATCCGGAAGAACATATTTTCCTTTAAAGTCAGATGGAAGACTTGTAGAATCACCTAAATAAGTCTTTGCCTTAAATGCAATTGGCAGCATTGCAACCCTGATACTTCCTTTGCTTATCGCATTTGTGTCTTTTGTTAAATAAATTTTTAACCCATCGCTGCTACAACTCAAGTGGCAATGGGAATTACCTAATTTGATGTATTCACCCGTATTATAGACTTTACTTTTTTTATTGAAACTTTTGGGGATTTTGAAGAAAGCACTTTCTCGATATCTTGTTAGGGCAGAAGGGTATAATTTAATTTGATATTTTATTGAATCAAATTGAAATGAAGTTGAGGTATGTTCTCAGAATTGCACCCACATCATATCACTATGTTCGAAAAATGCCATCCAGGTTGAGTCTTTTTGAATCTTGTTATCAATAAACTTTTCACAGATAATTTTATGGGGTTGAAATTCGCTATTGGTATTTTCAAACAGGTTATTTGCGTTTATAGAAGTTTCATAAGGAATTTCGTTTGCGAGATAATAATCATTATCCGAATCAAAGAGGTAATATTTTTGCCCGTTTTTAAAATTCCTGTAGCAATAACCACAAATGTTTTTACATAATCTGGGGTACAATCCGTTGTGTCACTTCCCCATGCATTGTAATAATAGTCAAAACCTTTTTTGTCAAATATTCCGGCTTTTGTACGATAGATAAAGCGCCTGAATATTATTAAACCAGGTATAGTAGAGTTTAACTTCCTTCAATGAATCAGGGATACCTTTTACTTCCGGAAAGACGTTGTCCCAAAATCTGCCATCTTTCGTATTCATACCAATGTATCCATAAAGATTATTAATTGGGTCATTTTGTCTAATGGCATTTAATTCAATCAGATTGTCAGGTACAGTGTAAATCTTGTTTGTTTTTTAATATCCGATTGCTAAAGAAATTAAAAGGCTGATCAAAAACAAGTTACTATATTTCATATTTTTATTTTTTTAACACATGTTAACGTTTTGCAATTTGGCTTCGCTGGGGAGTGTGGAGAGCGTCCCGAAAGCCGAACCCAACTACTTAATCCCCAATAAGCTATATTGCCTGTCATGGTGTAATTATTTAGAAGCCAATTCCTTTAATGTCATTTCCAGTATTGTTACCGCACCTTCATCCGTTCCAAAAGGACTGTCAGCATTAAAATCAATGAGTTTACCTTCTTTATCAAATATCATATAGCATGGCACCCAGTTTATTTCCATAAATTTAAGCATTCGAGATGTTCCCCATTGGTAGTTAACCATTCTGTATTGATTTTCACGGGTAAAAGTTTTTTCAGATATATTCTTCCATAAATCCTTATTTGGAGCATCTTGGGAAATATATATAAATTCAATCGGGAGTCCGGATAGTTTTTCCTTTAGTTTTTTCGAATATGGCATTGCTGCAATACATGGAGCACACCCTAAGCTCCATATATCAAGATATACAACTTTACCTTTGTACTTCTTCATCATTTCTCCAAAAGTCAATTGTATTTCACTTGTATCTTTCAGAAGTGTTTCCGAAAACTCGGGATGTAGTGGTTTACCTATCAATGACCGTTTTTCGTTAAATTTGTTTAGCGCATGGTTGAACGTAGTGTCGGCCAATTCCCCTTTCTCAATCTTTTTAAATTTCTCTATAGCTAACGTATTGTATCTGCCCTCTGAAAACTCCGTGCATATCCATTTTGTTAATACATATTCCCTTGTTGTACCCGACAGTGAATCGAATATTGCAATATATATGGCATCATTCCATTTTACCGAAATGTCCGACATAATAATTTCCCTGGCTTTTGAAAATAGTTGATTACGAAGATTATGGATATAATCAGGGCATATTGCTTTAGAATCATCCACATAATTTGAAAAATAACTGAATGCTTTGAATTCACCAGGGAGGTCAATTGAATCTTGATGTATTTTATTTATATATGCATATCTTAGAGGATACTCTTGAATGAGTTGTTCAAAAATTACCTGTGTCTTTATTCGGTAAAAATCAATAAACTCTTTTTGCAGTTTTATGCTATCTTGATATGATTCAAAAAATTCAAGCCTTTTTTGTTTGAAAAGTATCATTACATCAAGAAAATCTTTGGGTGGCAATACACCTTTATTTATTTCCTGGAAAAATGCCCCATCCCAAAGCCCATTTATCTCTGACTGATATAAGTAATTATTTTTGGAGGCACCTTTTCCTTTATATTTGATTGTATCAGCATCAATGCTGATAAAAAAATCATCACCGGGAATTAAATAAATCTCATGAAAAAATCCTTCAACTGAGATTCTACCTGCAGCTATTCGCTCAATTGGGATTTCGATTGAAAAATGTGAATTACTATCAATCTCAGCAGTGTAAGTTTCACCTTTCCCTGTAATTGGATTATCAACTATCCATTCAAATTTAACCTGTTTTGCTTTCCCAGATAAAACCTCTCCTTTTATAATAGCTACTTTCCCATTTTTTTTTAAAGAACAGGATACTATCAGAAATGTCATTAAGAAAAATAAAAATAATTGTTTCATATTAGTTTGTTTTTTATTATGATTCTATTTTATGCCTTGTATTTAATTTATAAATCGAATCCAGTCTATTTAAGCAGTATTTTTATCTTTCAGTACGACAACCAGGTTATGAATTCCCGGTAGAAATTCCAGCAGTTGTGATTCAATTGTATTCCAATCTCTTCCTTCCGGGATTTTTATTCCGCCAAAAAGGGGACCATCTGCTTTATCCGACCTGATTTGCAAAGTTCCTCCCGTGTGGTAAATGGCCCATAGGGTTTATCCGAAACTGCAACTCTAATTGAAAACCCTTTTACATTGATAGTATCCCCGGCTCTTGTCGGGAAATTAAAGTATTATTTCCCGTTTTTGTAAATACAATCGTGAGCCCACATACTATATGCCATTGAATCGACCCATTTTATATTATCCTGGCTTACAATTACACTATGGCCTGTCCATTCGGTAAGGTTTGCCGATGAGAATACGTGATAGTCGGCCATGCAAAACCAACCGATACGCCCCCGCCCTTCACTACAAGGAATATCATGGGAAGGATATACATATATCCCCCCTGCTGTTGAATACCCTTGCCGATGGATCGGCCGTAAACTAATCACGGATGACCGGATTTTGGGCAAATGTATTGTAGAGGACAAACAAAATCAGAAGATTCAATTCACCTTAAACCAGTCAAAATCAACATAACCACCGGTGGAAACTGTTGCATAGTTGAAAAGACAAAATTTGTTTCCTGTGAATATGGAAAGCTGAAATTTCATATCCAGTTGGTTTCCCGGTTTTATATACTCTTTGTTGTCAAGGCTATAGTAAAAAGCAGCTATATTGGTACTAAAACTGGCTACCGCTTTTAAATAAATGATGGGTGCTTTAATTTCTTCGGAGGATATGGTAACGCTGTTGTTGACCATTATTACATTGGGTGCACCATTAATTTTTTTAACCCCGATGAAAGCATATGGATCCTGAAAAATTGCAAGTCCGGCCACATCTCCCTCTTTCATATTTTCAATATCCATTTTTACAATAGCATATGATGGTTCGGTATTGGAATAATAACCGAAAATTCGTTGCGTGAGAGTATACCTTGCTTCTTTAAAACCAGCGGCAATATTGGCTGTATATAACCTTAAATGTCAGGGATTGTCTGTCAGGGTAAATTTGCTTATGTCAGGATTATGGTTCCAGCCCCACTGCAAACCTAAATTATAATACTGTCAAATTCATCTGATGTTGGCAGTGTAGTAATGGAATATTCTTTACCTACATTTGGCTTGGTATATGTTGTCACGCCTTCTCCATCAACACCAACCATGGGCCAATTATCTTCCCATGTCACAGGTTGCAAATTCGGAAGACGGCCAATAGGATCTTTGTCATAAAATAAAACGGTTCACCATTCTCCTGTTTGTGTTTCTATCAGTGCTCCCTGGTGAATATTATCATCATCTGTCACAACTTTTTCCTCATAAGGGCCATATATATTTTCAGAACGAAATGCCACCTGAAATGCAGGCCATCCAACATATGTAGAATAGATATAGTAATAGCCGTTTATTTTTTACATGTGCGACCCTTCCAATCCTTTTCGGAAAGTATAGGTGAAAACAAGTTTATCGGTGCCTTCCTTCCTGATGAAATCAGAGTCCAATTCGGCAATTCTAATCTCATCAATGCCATAAACCACGTAGGTTTTACCGTCTTCATCAAAGAACAGGCCGGGATCGTAAAAAAAGCTTGGTAGTTTCTTTTTTCCCCAGCGACCTTCAGGATTAGTAGCATTTAAAAGATAATTTCCTTCATCAAGTGTAATGAACAGCAAATAATACTTTCCGTCCTTATATTTTAAACTTGCAGCCCATTGGCCATGACTATACCTGTTGCAGCCATTAAGATTGTAACACGCACTATTTTCAATTTGGGTAAGCGGATTACTGCAATACTCCCAGTTCACTAAATCATAAGATTTAAGTATAGTAGCGCCCGGGAAAATATGCATTGTAGTTGATACCACATAATAAACAGAGTCAACCCGGATAACATCAGGATCGGGAAAATCTGCAAAAATCAAAGGGTTGGTATACGTTCTATCTCCGTTGTCACTATGCCTTTTTTGAGCAACTATTTTGTTGTCTGGCAAAAATTCAAAGATTAAACAAATTGAAATTATTCTCAGAATCTTGTTTCTCATTTTCTTCTTTTTATATCAAATTCTTTGATGGAAATAACAAGATATAACGCTTTGCACACATGTTTAATTAAAAGTGTTAAAACCAGCCCATTTTCTATTTGAATAGTCAGGTATTTTGATTTAATTATAGTTCTTCAGGTAAGAGGCTCATTTTATTTATCATTGAATTTCAAGTTTCATTATTTCTGTTTTCCGGTAATTTTCAATTTTTACAAAATATACACCACGACTAAGAGTTACATTTATGTTGTTATCACCAGGAACCAGATTGTTTTTTTCATATACCTTCCTGCCTTCCAAACTGAAAACAGAAAGTTTGCAATCGATTGCGGATGAGTGATTCAATACAATTGTGAAATGCCCATTGTTTGATGGATTAGGAAATAATCTGAAACCGGGTGAGTTATCAGATTCTTTTTTAATATTAAATCCTGTTGCGGGAGGAACAATATCGGGATTTATTATTACCTCTTTGCCGGCATATTCCTGAAACCATTTGTATACCGCATTGGCACATGCTTCAGTATCATTGTCATAAGCAATTTTTCCATTAGGGTTACCCTTGTCCATTAAGTCTTCGGGTCCCAGTAAGTTCCAGCTAACATTTCCCGATTCATCGGCAAGGGCTTTAAAATTGGACCCAAAGCCCCATACTCCGGCTGTACCTGTTGTTCCAATCCCCCATGCTCCATATTCTTCCGGCGCCCAATTAATTTCTGTAACTGCTATGGGAGCAAAATCGGCAACGGGTTTTATATTTTTGTTCCAGTTATTTCTAAATGTGGCAGGATTATTATTGTTCTGCCCCCAGTAACCAGGGTAGATATGAACAGCATACCCGATATTTTCACCTTCGATTGGATTATTGGCAAAACCGCTATAATGAGACTGATACCCTAATCCCGGAATCCAAATAACATTATTTGCGCCATTTGCACGGATTGTATCAACTATTGGTTGAAAAAACAATTTCAGCTTATCAAAATGGGCCTGATC
>CAYWUI010000052.1:0-18057 GCA_964461435.1 uncultured Bacteroidales bacterium
CAGCTCATATTATCAAAAGAGACGGATCACCAGCTTGTGTCAAAGTCCCTCGAAATAATTACTGCAGAAACATGCTTCCCTGTCGAGGTTATATTCGGACATATCAGGGACCTGTTCGATAAGGATGTTGATTATATATTCCTTCCCTTCATTGTTAATGCCCGGGCCAAGGAGCCTAATCCGACTGCCAACTGTAACTGCCCCTGGATACAGAGCCACCCCTTCATGATAAAAAGCGCTGTTAAGGATCAGAAAGATAAAAACAAGCTGCTTATACCCACTCTTCATTTCAGGTTTTTTGAGAAGGTGCTTGTCAGGGAACTGTCGGACTTCATGAAGGAGAAGTTCGGCATTTCTCCCGCCAAATGCAAAGCGGCAATAGAGCTGGCAGGCGAGGTGCAACTTGATTTTGAAAAGGCGGTGGAAGTTAAGGGCAAAGAGATACTTGACAATTTGCCTGACGATGTTGAGCCCATGGTTGTGCTGGGAAGGCCATATAACACAAGTGACCCTGAACTTAACCTGAGCCTCATTGAAAAGCTTATCAACCATAATGTGCTTCCCATACCTGTTGACTTTTTGCCTTTGTCCACTGTATCAGTATTCGATGATTATTACAGGATGTACTGGCCGAACGGACAGAAAATGATTTCCGCGGCCCGCATAGTCATGGACAACAAAAGGCTCCATGCTGTTTACCTGAGCAACTTCAGGTGCGGCCCCGATTCGTTCCTTTCACATTTTCTAAGGGAAGAGATGAGGGGGAAGCCCTACCTTCAGCTCGAGGTGGATGAGCATAGTGCCGACGCCGGGATGATAACACGTATCGAAGCGTTCCTTGACAGCCTTAAGGGAGAGAAGACACTTGAGGCCGGAACAGGGAACTTATCCATAAAAGGTATAAAGCGCGCATCACCTACAAAAGACAGGGTATTGTACTTTCCCTACATGTGTGACGCCGCCTACGCGGTGGCTGCCGGAGCGCGGAGCTGCGGCATAGAGTCGTGGGTACTCCCCATGCAGGACAAGTCAGACCTCGAACTGGGCAGAAAATATACGTCCTCACGGGAATGCTTTCCCATGATTTGCACTACGGGAAGCTTCCTGAAGAAGCTGCAGGAGCCCGGTGTTGACCCCAAAAAAGTATGTTTCTTCATGCCCGACCATAACGGCCCCTGCCGGTTCGGACAGTATAATAAACTTCAGAGGGTTATATTTAATAACCTTGGATATACGGATGTTGAGATCGTCTCTCCTTCAAATGACGGAGCATACGCAGATCTTTCGGGAGACCATGGTACAAAGTTCAGGTTCAATGCATGGAGAGGGTCCGTGGCAGTGGACCTGCTGAGAAAACTCCAGCAGGAACGAAGGCCCTATGAATTGATAAAGGGAACGACAGACAAGGTTTATAAAGAGTCTCTCGATAAAGTTATAAATTCTGTTGAGAACGGGTGCCGCGACCTTAACAGGCTGATGAGGGAGGCAAGTGCCAATTTTAATACTATTGGGCTTATAAATGGCAGGCGCAAGCCTGTTATCGCAATAGTCGGTGAGATCTTTATGAGGGATAATGCTTTCTGTAATGGCGGGATATTGAAAAAGCTGGAAGCGCTGGGTGCCGAGACTGTCATTGGCCCGTTTCATGAGTGGCTGATATATTCCACATACAGGTATACAAGGGACAGCCTCTGGAATAACGATTACAAGGGACTGATAAAATCAAAGATACAGCAGTACTCTCAGAATATAACACACTGGAACATACACAGGCAGGTAAAAGATTATATAGACACCGAAAAGGAAGTGCACCTCGATGACATACTTACTCTTTGCAATGATTACGTGCATAAAGATTATGACGGTGACCCGCCGATTGCGCTGGGCACAGCGGCAACCCTCGCAAGGAAAAAAGCGTCGGGCATAGTTAACATACTGCCCTTCACCTGCATGCCGGGAACATTGATATGCGCATTGTCAGGTAAGTTCAGGGAAGACTATGATAATATACCATGGGTGGATATCGCCTATGACGGACAGGATGATATCGGCATTGACACGAGGCTCCAGGCTTTCATGCACCAGGCCTATGAATTTGCTGACTCCAGGGGATATGATGAGATCCATAATACTCCGGCGGTTAGGCTCATCAGAGAGCTTAAAAGATAAACCTGAAAAATTTATTTCAGTTTATTAATCAGTTTTTCAATTTCATTTTTTGGCAGCCAGCTATTTATCATTAATAATTGTTTCAGCAGGGCTATTGCTTTATCTGTTGTAATCAGGTTGCTATTAATAAGCTTACGAATTACCCATATACTCCCGTGGACTTCAAGACCCATTTTTTCAGCCACCTCTCTCATTTTTTTATCACCAGTAAGCATGGGACACTTTAGCTGCAAAGACTTCCATATCACTGACCTGTCAGTAAACCTTTTTAAATTACGTCCGGCATTGAAATTTGTTACTTCTTCAACTTCTTCTTCCGAAAATTCATAAACGGTTAATTTCTTTGCCCTGATAAACGCATCTATTAATTCCTTTTGTGCAAATGGCTTAATCTCTTCTATCACAAACACTGTTGTACATATATCAAAGTCAAGGCTGAAAAATTCAGGCAATGCGCCGATTTTTATGACATCGAACAATATATTAGTATCGGTGATAATTATTTTCATACAAGTTGATGCAATTTTTCCCTGAATTCCCAGACACCTTTTCCTGAATAAAAAGCGGCATCATTCACGGATATTAGTTCTTTACCTAATGCGAAATAGATTAACCGTTCAAATTTTACAGGCTTTTCTTTACTTAAAAAAGTTGCAGGTTCATTTAAATGTAACTTTCGTGAACGGTAATCAATATTCAAGTTTTTATAAACGTGTTCGTTTATTATCCGCAACCTCAAAGCTCTGCTAAATATTGCCGGGAATGAAATACCCCAGCGTTCCTTGACCATTTCAAGCTCTTTCTGATAAAAATGAAACCTATCATGGTGTAGTTCTTTAATAGCCATTTCTTCAGGATAAATTACTGCTGAAGCAAAGACATGGCATAATTTTTCTTTGTCTTTTTCTGACATTTCATTTGGAAATGCTAATGAATGATGTGCCAGTTCATGCATTGCGGTAAACCGTTTTCGAACCACATCTCCATTATCGTCTTTCCTGAGAACAATTATTTTCTTATCACTGAATTCAGCTTTCATTCCGTCAAAATCCTTTGATGCTTCAACTTCAATGACAATGTAACCTTTGTCCTCAAGCATCTTAACCACATCTGGGATTGGGTCATAACCGAGATTCCACATTTTACGAAGTTCTTTTGCTGCATATTCTGCATCATCATCGGATGAGATGGTACCGTGGAATTCAAAATATTCATCAGTTTCCTGAAGGTTAACTATATTTCCGAGTTCAGTATATCTTTCCAGAATATCTTTTGATTTTTCAATTACGGCATCTTCTTCTGATTTTCGCAGTTTTGAAGAATATTTGCGAAAATCAATATTCGCCAGATATATCTCAACTTCAGGAGTAGAAAAGAAATAGTCCACTGAAACATTCAATATCCTGGCAAGCTGAATAATAAGGTTACTGTCTGGCTTCATTTTTCCTTGCTCATATTTATTCAGTGATTGTTTGGTGACAACATTCTCTAACTTGTCAGCCAAACTTTGCAGCGACAATCCAGCCATTTTACGGGCAGCATTTAATCGATATGCAAAAATGGTTTTCATAGTTATAATTGTTAGTGTTGACAAATATACAAAATATATACCATTTGTCAACCATAAATAAAGAAAATATTCTTTATCTGGAACTTCTCAATTTATCAGGGTCAGGGTAATATTATACCTGTTTTAATACCTTATAACAGTTTCTATTTAAAAATTAGTGGTTGATTACTCATAAGATCGTATATCAACACGTTTATAAATTTGTTAATTATTGATCTTAAGTTATAGCGATCCTTAAATCAATTAATATAAATTTGCAGAAACATTAAAGTCCGGATTAAATGCAGAAACTTGTTGTGCTTACAGGCTCGGGAATAAGCAGGGAAAGCGGGATAAAGACATTCAGGGAAACCGGAGGGCTATGGGAAAGCTACAATGTCACCGAGGTGGCAAGTCCCGAAGGATGGGCAAAAGATATGGAGCTTGTTCTTAACTTTTACAATGAGAGGCGCACCCAGCTTAAAGATGCTGTACCCAACGCAGGGCATACCGGACTGGTGGACCTGGAGAATTATTTCGATGTTCACATCATTACACAGAATGTTGACAACCTCCACGAGAAGGCGGGCAGCAGGAAGGTCCTCCATTTACACGGACTGCTAACCCAGGCGCGGAGCACGGGAGATCCCGACCTTATTTATGATATAGGTTACAATGATATAAAGCCCGGTGATAAATGTGAAAAGGGACACCAGCTGAGGCCCCATATTGTATGGTTCGGCGAGGCTGTGACGGCAATCGAGGAAGCAGCATTTGTATCCAGCACTGCCGACATTTTTGCCGTGGTAGGAACATCACTGATCGTCTATCCGGCAGCCGGACTGATAAACTATACTCCCCAGGGCTGCCCCATATACGTTATTGACCCTAACGAGATTATGGCGCCCGTTTACCGCAAGGTGGAGTTTATAAAGGAGAAAGCCAGCAGGGGAGTGGAGGTACTTAAACGAATGCTTATAAAGGAATATATCTAAAAAGGGTAAACCTGTAATCTTATGAAAAAAATAATAATTATAGCATTAATCGCATTGCCGGCAGTTTTATCTGCACAGCGGTTTAACGGGGGCGCATTGCTCGGTATATGCGCAAGCCAGGTTGACGGCGACACATATGCCGGGTTCGATAAGCTCGGATTCCAGGGAGGAGTATTCGTAAATACAAAGTTCAGCGATGCCTGGGGTGCCCAGATGGAAATAAAATATAACGGCAAGGGGGCAAGGAAAAGGACAAGCAAGGACGATTTTGAAACCTACTCACTTACCCTCCATTATATTGATCTGCCCCTGATGGTAAACTTTACAATAAAGGAAAAGTTTATTATTGACGCCGGACTGGTACCCGGGTACCTCTTTGCAAAGAACGGCGAAGAGAACGGTTACAAGTTCAGCAGTGATGAGATATCGGCATTTAAAAAGTTTGACCTGAGCTGGCTGCTCGGATTTAACTATAAGATAACCGATAATTTTATTGCCAATATAAGGTATTCCTATTCCCTGTTTTCAATAAGGGACTATGAGAATACCAATGCCAACTATGGCATTATTGCACAGATATTCGGGTATACCAACGGCGACTACAATAACTTCCTCACAATGGGTATATACTACCAGTTTGATTAATTTATTTCCATTTATCAGGCTTATTAATTACATATCCATCACTTAACGTGACTTTATCTGGCAATTGAGAATTTTGAAACTTTATCTCGTGGTTTTCAAGTTTAATAACCTTGTTGGCTTTTTTAAATAAATCAATCGATGAATTCTCCGGAGGGAAAAAAATAACGATTTTTATTTTTTTGACAGAATTTGTAATTTCTTGAATTACATCAAGTGCAGGTGTTAAGTCGCTATCGGCAGAAAATAGAAATATTGTATCACATTTGTTTAAAACAACATCTCTAATTATATAGGAAGCTAAAGCAACGTCAGATTTTTTTTCTTCCCAAAACTTAATTTTACGTCCAACTTTTCTGCCATTACATTCTATATTTCTCCATTTAATCCTCTGCCTAAACTCTCCAAGTATAAGACTGAACTTAGGATTCATTTTATTAGCCTGAAAAAGTATATCTTGTCTTTTGGCTTTTTCAATATTTTTTTGAATTGCTGAGAAATATCTTACCTCTTCTAATTCCTGATATGGCCGTAGAAAAAGTTCAACAAATTTTACAATATCCTGCCAATAATATTTTCTCCACCCTTTTTTTCGAAGCCCTTCATAATAATTAAATCCATCGAAATAAGCTATTACCTTTTTGCCCATAACTGATTGTTACAAAATATAAAGCCCTCTACAATTGAGGGCTTTAGCCCAAGGATGTCCCACCTTGGGGTTCAAAGAATTTTTCAATTCTGATGTAAATATACAAAATGTCAAGTAATTAAATATTATATAATTATTAATTTTTTATAATATAGTACAAAAACACTGCCAAAATTATAAAACAATACACTAGAATTAACATGTAGGAGGCGAAAACCGATACTAATGGAAAAATAAATATGCTATAAATATTGCAGCAATAACACCTGCGAGATCAGCTATTAGTCCGCACGATACAGCATGCCTAACCTTTTTAATGTTTACAGCCCCGAAATACACGGCGAGGGTATAAAAGGTGGTTTCTGTCGTGCCCTGGAAGGTTGATGCAAGCCTCCCCACAAAAGAGTCGGCTCCATAGGTAGTCATAGCCTCAACCATAAGTCCCCGTGCGCCGCTCCCGCTCAGGGGTTTCATAAATGCGACAGGCAGGGCAGGGATAAAATCGGTGTTTATGCCGAAAAGCCCGAAAAACTTGTCAAGCCCCCCGATAATGAAATCCATGGCCCCCGATGCCCTGAAGACTCCAATGGCGAATAACATCGCTACAAGGTAGGGGATAATATTTATGGCAACTTGAAAACCCTCCTTTGCGCCTTCGATAAATGACTCGTAGATATTTATTTTTTTTCTTATGCCCAGCCATATAAAGACTATAATGAACATGAACAGTATAAAATTACCCGCGAATCCCGATATTAATTCCACACGATGCTGCTCTATACTGTGGAGGTACCATATCACAAGGGCTATAAAAGCAGTGATCCCCCCCAGGTAGGCAAGGACAACCTTATTGAAAAGGTTTATTTTCTGAACTATGGCCACGGCAATGAGTCCGGCTAAGGTCGCAAAATAAGTTGCCAGAAGCAGCGGCACAAAAACATCCGTAGGATCTTTGGCCCCGCTGGCCGCCCTTATAGCCATGATGCTTATCGGTATTATCGTTAGTCCGGATGTATTGAGCACAATAAACATGATCATGGAGTTAGAGGCCGTATCCTTTTTGGTGTTTATCTGCTGCAGGTCTTTCATGGCCTTCAGACCCAGGGGCGTGGCGGCATTATCCAGACCGAGCATGTTGGCGCAGAAATTCATGAGCATGGACCCCGTGGCCGGATGATTTTTGGGAAGCTCGGGGAATATCTTGCGGAAGAAGGGGGATACCATTCTCGATAACGCATTTATTGCGCCCCCTTTTTCTCCTATCTTCATTATGCCCAGCCAGAGGGTCATGACACCTATAAGGTAGATGGCAATCTTTACCGATGTCTCGGCCATGTCAAAGGTGCTGTTTACAATGGCAGAGAACACTTCAAGGTCTGCCCTGTCAAAGATTATACCCAGCGCATCGGCAAAGAAATCACGGAAGTAATAACCTGCTACCCGTATCAGGGCTACAATGAAGCCTACCAGGAGGAACCCGACCCATATATAGTTAAGAAGCATCTTGCGATGTTTATTCAGGCTCAAGTTAGTAATTGGACATAAAAAATGAAAGCAAAATATTAATTTTATTTACCCGTCTTATTTTTAATCATCTTCCTGGCCCTGACAAATGACCGGACAGAAAGTGAAATGTCCTCATTTGTCGTCGCCCATGAACATACACTAATCCGGATTACCTTACGGCCAAACCATTGAGAGCCACCGCACCAGCATTCCCTTAATTCCTGAATCTTTTTCAGCGTCTTTTCTGTTTCCCTATCATTATCGCAAGCAACGAGAACCTGGTTAAACACAATTTCATTCAACACGTTAAATCCATTATCTTTTAGCTCTGCAGCAAATTGCAAAGCTCTTTCGTGCAAGCCATATACCAAATCATCAATTCCTTTTTTACCCAGATATTTCATCGTCGCCCAAAGTTCAACGGCCCTTGCTCTTCTCGACATTTCAGGGGTGTAAAGCATTCCATCTCTTTTATCTCCATATATGATATATGAACCTGTGGCTTGCAATGCAGATACCAGAGCTTCTTTATCACTGCATAAAATAATACCGCTATCATATGGTGTATTTAAAGTCTTGTGCCCGTCAACAGACCATGAATTTGCTTTTTCAATCCCTTTTGTCAGGTATTCCAGTTTTTCGGAACCTGAAGCCCATAATCCGAAAGCACCGTCAATATGTATCCAGGTTCCGGTTTTTTTCGCCCTGTCACAGATTTCGTCAAAAGGATCAAATGAACCTGAATTTACATTACCTGCCTGAAGTATTAAAATAGTATTCTTATCCAAACCCGGTATTTTATCAGGAATAATTCTTCCCTGAGGGTCAACATCAACCCATTCAATATTATCTTTGCCTAAACCTAAGAGGGCAATTGCTTTCGATACTGCACCATGAATATGCCTGCCTGCAACAATTCTTATCCCCGGGGCATTTATCAATCCTTTGGAATTAATATCCCAATCCAGTTTTTGGTAAATTCTATATCTTGCTGCAGCTAATCCGCATAAAATAGCCATCGAGGTTCCGCTCACAAAACCTGCAACGGTTTCATCAGGTAACCGGAAAATTTGCTTTAACCATTTCTCAACAACCGATTCAAGGGCAGAATTTATAGGCGAAGCAACATACAAAAGAGTGTTCTGGTCCCAGAAATCATTTAGCCATTTGGCAGCTAATCCTGTTGGTATTACGCCTCCATTTACAAATCCGAAATATCTGCCGCCTATCTGGTTTACAGTTGCCGGAGAACCATATTTATGCAGCATTTCCAAAACTTCCTGCGGATTACAGGTATATTCCTGTAAATCTTCATTAAAGATATTTAAACCGGAAATTGCATTATCTGCCGGATAAATATTTCTGTCTGATGAATGGTCTGCATAATCAAATGCATATTCCTTTGCACGGTTAAAAATATCCTTGTCATTCATCTCGCGAAACATTTGTTCACGAAGCTTATCTGTTGTCATTTTATTATATTATTTTTTATTAAATATATATTTTATAAATTCTTTTTTTTGACATATATCATATCTTAATAGTTACCGTTAACGGTTACAAATATGGCCATTTGCGGGCTGACTACTATCTTACTGCCGGGATACACAAACCTACAGGCATGGTATGGGATTTGAAATGCCTGTAGTGCTTTTTATTAACTATATGCATGTTGCGGGTCGGGATAAAATAAGTCAATTTTTTTAAATTTTGCAATAATCCTTCTTTTAACAATATTAATATCAATGCTAAACTTATGTTTAAATTCTTCTGATATATTAAACTCTATAACTTTTGTTTTATTAGAAAGAAACAAATTATGATTTTTATAATAAAAATTCCACTGATGTAATCCATAATAATTGTTTTTTTCTCCTTCATTGATGAAATGACTAAAATAAAAGTAATGATCAGGTTTTAAGACATAATGTATCTCATTTATAGCTTTCATTGGATCAGCTGTGTGATCAATGCTGTTATTTGCATAGATCAAGTCAAATTCATTTTCACTATATTGTTTACTTAGTTTCTCAACATTGCCAAATATAGTTTTTACTGGTGGATGTATGTTTTTTTTATTTAATATTCTATTATAAGTCTTTGCTAATGGATCAATTGGATATAATTCAACCAATATATTATTCAATTTATAACCGACTTTTGTTAAAGGTCCGGCGCCTATGTCAAGAATTTTAATTTTATTACCAGAAATATTCGTAAGTAACTCTACTAGAGCATCTTCTATTTTTTTATTTGGATTCAGACGATTAAGATATTTATCTTTTTTCTGTTTCAAAAAATTTTTAAAATAAATAGGTTCAACCAAATTTAATCCTATAAACCACTTTACTTTGATATTTAATAATGATGAATTGTGCAATGGGGAGAAAATTTTTCTTAATAATTTATATAGTATATTTTTTATCATATTGCGGCATACATTGAAGTTAAAATCCTTTCCCACAAATTGTACATATCCTGAAAGAAATTCATATTTCAACCGTAATGATAAGTAATGATAGATGTAAAACAAATATAATATAAAAATAATATATGTTTTTTCCTCCGATTTTTATATATGTTGTGGGTATATTGATTTTTTTTTATTTTTCAGGATAATATGTTTCACATTGGGATAGTGCCGGTGTTGTAAGCATGCTATGAAAAAAAAATAATTACAGGCTTGTATTTTTAGTTAATGTTTCTCTGCTATTAATACTTTCAGGTTTATTGCCAGGTTGTAAAATTTCAGCACGGCCTGTTGTTAATGATGGGGGATATTCGAATGCAGCTTACTGGTATTGGATTTCATTGTGTGCGGTAAGCAAATATTCCTTGAATTCGCAGATTATTTATCCTTTTAGTAAATTTCTCTTTGTATTGTACATCAAAAAATATCCTCTTTTATTTGGTTCACTTAAAAAGGAACGATTAATTAATGTTTTTACAAAGGTTTGATTCTCTATAAATGGAGAAAGAAGTTTTTCAATTCTACTTTCCAATATTCCTATTCGTATAGCAAATTCCTTGAAATCTGCACTGGATGGATGCCCGCTTTTTTTGTATTGGTCACTCTTAAAGTCATCTTTGAATAATCCTTTATCTAATGCAAAATCGGTATCATTAACATGCATACTTGTATTTATCAGGTCATAAGCAGGACTTAATAAGTAATCGCCTTTTAAAGATTCTAACAGGGAGAAATTCTTTAAATGCGCATCTCCATTTGAGAAAAGAAAATTAAATACTACTAAGGAAAAGTACTTTTCAATTTCAACTCTCCATGCAGGGACAAACTTTTGTATCAACAGCCCTAATTCTTCATAGCTGTATTCGTATTTAAAATTAGCGCCGGCATTATCTTTAGTTTTTCCGGCCAGGGAGGCAAAATCTTCCTTCCCCCATTTTCCTCCTTCTTTCTTTATATCAAATCTCCTGGTAATATAGGCAGGCGAGCCGCCTTTAAAAAAGATCATTGCATTCCCGGCTGTATTTAAACCATACACCTGCTTTGCAATTTGCATTGTGAGGTGTTCATTTGCAGGAACCTGATCAACTTTTTTTAAGTCTCTTGGTATGGGTTTCAATATGTATGTACCCTGTTCACCTTCTTTAGTTAATCGTAATATGTTTCTTTCAAGGATTAAACTAAGCTTTTCCTGTACCCCTGAGATGGAAATGTGTTTTCTGTTTTCCAGAAATTGCTCAGCTACTTTTTCGTTTTGTTGAGGTGTTTCGTATTGCAGATAATGATTAACTTTTTTCCCATCGAATAAACTGCGTAAACAACCCGGACTGTAAGTTGTAAATCCTTCTGCCAGGGTTCCGGGGCAATATTTAAACTCTCCTGGAATCACTTTTCCTGAATGGGTTTTACCGTTATAGCTCCTGCAGTGTCGCACTGAGCTGTTGCCATTAGCAAGCCGAAATTGTCGTTTTCGTCAATTTTCAATTGAGTGGTCTGTAATTTTTTATTTACTCCTTCACTTAACATATTGAAAAAAAAAGGGAATAAAAATTTACTTGTATATTCCTTTTGTGTTTTTGGAAGCGTTAAACTAATGGCAGTTTTACTGTTATCGTTGAAATAAGAATCATCATAGCGTAAAATATAACTCTCGCGGTTTTCTTCAGTAAGAATTCCGGCAAAAATCCCATTTCGGTATATTTCTACTGCTCTCATTTATTCAATGATTATTTTTTAACCTCCAGCTTTAATTCCAGGCCTAAAACTTCTGCCAGTTTGTATAAGACATCCAATGAAGGATTGCCCTGTCCGCGTTCCAGCTTATATAACGTATTGGTGCTTATGTTTGCCAGTTCAGCCAGGTGGGGCTGGGTTATTCCCAGTTCTTTTCTACGGTCTTTAATGGTTTTACCAATAGTATTAGCTAACATTATAGTGTGATTTTTCAGTAAAAGTAGTTCAAAAATTTTAATAGTACAATTAAAATCACAATAAAATATGATTTTTAGGTATGAATTAGTGTAAAAAGACTTATAATGGGTGTTAATCGCACTATAGTGTGATTTAATTTATGATTATGTTAGAATAGTGTTTGGCTCATCGAAGATTTTATTCATCGACAAGGGCGAGGTCGAGCTGCCTTTTGGGGAGGTTGGCCCGAAGTATCTCGACATTGACTGTATCGCCGAGCTGGTACTTCTTACCTGTATGCCTGCCTGTCAGGCAGTAATTGTCTTCGTCGTACTCGTAAAAGTCATCAAGCAGCTCCCTCATGGGTACAAGTCCCTCACATAAATTTTCCACTATCTCTACATATATGCCCCACTCTGCCACACCTGATATTATACCTTCATACCGGCTGCCTATCTTGTCAAGCATAAACTCTACCTGCTTGTACTTTATCGAAGCCCTTTCGGCCTCCTCGGCACGCTGCTCCATATCTGACGAATGGCGGCATTTCTTCTCATACTTCTTGCTGTTTTTTGAATCCTTCCCTTCGAGGTAGTCGCCCAGCATATGATGCACCATCATGTCGGGGTACCTCCTTATAGGTGAAGTAAAATGTGTATAAAACTTAAATGCCAGTCCGTAATGGCCGATGTTTGTCGTCGAATATTCTGCCTTTGCCATAGTACGCACAGCCAGCGTCTCGACCATGTCCTGTATCTTTTTGCCTTTTACGTCGGCCATCAATTTGTTCATTGAGTCAGATATAGTTTTATACGAGGACAGGTTTATCCTGTACCCGAATTTTCTTATGAACTGCGAGAACTTACCAAGCTTCCCGGCATCGGGCCTGTCATGCACCCTGTATACGAATGTTTTTTTGTTTTTTTTATCTTTAACATTGCCTATAAGCTCGGCCACCTTTTTATTTGCCAGCAGCATAAACTCTTCGATAAGCTCATTCGACCCGCCGTGTTCGGTAAAGAGGATCCTCAGGGGGTGCCCCATATCATCGGTATCAAACCTTACCTCTACGCGCTCGAAATCAATGGCTCCATTGTCAAACCTTCTTTTCCTGAGCTTCTTCGCCAGATCATTAAGTTTCAGAACCTCATCCCTGAGGTCGCCATCCCCTGTATCAATAATTTTTTGTGCTTCCCTGTAAGTAAAGCGGCGGTTGGAAAGTATGACCGTCCTGCCATACCATTCGTCAAGCACGTTGGCTTCATCATCAAGGGTGAAGACTGCCGAGAAGCAGAGCTTCTCTTCATTGGGGCGCAATGAGCATACGTTGTTGGACAGCTTTTCGGGGAGCATGGGTACTACCCTGTCAACAAGGTAAACAGAAGTGCCGCGCTCATAAGCTTCCTGCTCCAGCAGGGTCTTGGGCTTTACATAGTAAGTGACATCCGCTATATGGATGCCTGCCTCCCACCTGCCGCCGGGGAGCTTACGCAGGGACAACGCATCATCAAAGTCCCTGGCATCCTCGGGGTCAATAGTGAAAGTTGGCACATCACGGAAGTCACGCCTCGCCTCATATTCTGCCTTCGGTATCTTGTCAGGGATACGTGCGGCCTCGGCTTCAACCTCCTTGCCGAATTTATACGGCAGTCCGTACTCCGAGAGGATGGCATGCATTTCTGTCTCGTTATCACCGGGATCGCCGAGAACCTCGACTACTTCGCCAAGCGGATTTTTTGCATTCCTCGGCCAGTCGGTAATCCTCGCTATAACCTTTTGTCCGTCCCCGGCACCGTTCAATTTATTGACAGGGATGAACATATCATAAGGCATCTGGCGGCTGTCGGTAAGGAAGAAGGCAAAATTGTTACTTACCTCAACAATGCCTACAAATGTGTCGCGTGACCTTTCTATTATTTCAATAACTTCACCTTCGGGATTCCTGCCCTTCCTCTTCGCATAGAGGTGCACCTTCACCGTGTCTCCGTTTAATGCATGGTTAAGGTTTTTTTGTGAGATAAAGATATCTTCGGCAACAGATTCGGAGTTTACAAATCCGTAACCTCCCGCGGCTATGTCAAGCTTGCCGATAAAATGGCCGCCCTTTGAGCGCAGTTTAAATTTGCCCGGGTAAACCTCTTCAAGGTCGTTCCTCTGCGTCAGCTCATTCAGCACTTCTGCAATGAGCCGCCTGACAGGCTTTTTTGTTATGAACAGCAGCTTTGAAACCTCCTTGTTATTTAAGGTCTTCTTCGGATTGTTGGAGAATATTCCGAGAACATCATTTGCAAGTGATCTTTTATCAAAGGCCGCTGACTTTTTCTTCTTATGTTTCTTTGTGCCCATAGAGGTTATAAATCAGAATCCGGAAAGGTAATAAAATTATTGCGGGCATTTATGGCAAACTTCATTTTTCAGCTCCCTGCCGTCAATAAAGTCTTTTATGTTCTGCATGGTGGTCTGTGCAATATTATACATTGCCTCACGGGTAAAGAATCCCTGGTGGGAAGTTATGATCACATTGTTAAATGACAACAGGCGTGCAAGGATATCATCAGTAAGGACCCTGTTGGAGAGGTCTTCGAAGAAGTACTCGCTTTCTTCCTCGTAAACATCGAGGCCTGCAGCCATTATCTTACCGGACTTCAAGGCCTGTATAAGGTCATAGGTCCGTATGAGCTTGCCGCGGCCCGTATTTATTATCATTACGCCGTCCTTCATTTTTTTTATGTTGTCCTTATTGATAAGGAACTCCGTTTCCTTTGTAAGGGGGCAGTTAAGCGATATAATATCGGATTTGGCGAAAAGCTCGTCAAGAGGGACATATTTGTAACCCATCTGCTGCGCATGTTCCTTATCCTCGTACTTGTCAAATGCCAGCACGTGCATTTCGAAGCCCAGCAAAATCTTTATAAGGGCTTTGCCTATTCTTCCCGTGCCTATGATTCCTGCTATCTTATTATGCATATCAAAACCCAGGAGTCCGTCAAGGGTAAAATTTGAATCCCTCGTCCGGAAGTAAGCACGGTGGATCTTACGGTTAAGCGCCAGCATCAATGTTATGGCATGCTCGGCAACAGCATTGGGAGAATATGCAGGCACCCTCACAACCTTTATCCTGTTAAGGGCCGCCTTCAGGTCAACATTATTGAAACCCGCACAGCGCAATGCAATTAATTTTACACCGTACTCAATAAGCTTATCGATCATCCTCGAATTGATAATGTCGTTGACAAAGACCACAACTACATCAAAACCCTGCGCCAGGACAACATTATCCTCGGTAAGGTGATACCTGAAATAGCGGATATCAAAGTCACAATCCTTGTTCAGGTCGTTAAACGATTCCTTATCATAGGACTTGGCATCGAAGAAGGCAATTCGTGTTTTCATGGCTTATGTATTATATTAAATAACAAGTCTGGACGAAAGATGTTTGGTATAAAGGTTACATAAAACATTTCCGGTACCTGGCAAATGAATTTAGTTTCTTTACCCAAAGTTCAGAAAATCGAATACCTGCTTCCCGCGCTATTGACTATCTTTTATATTACTTGTTCTTCTTAAATAATTGGTTGAGAATCTCAGCGGCTTTTTCTCTGCCTCCTAAACCAAATGCAAGAGCTAAAGCTAAACAGATTGCTCCAAAAATAATTTGGAACGCACTTGTTACAATTTCCGGTGCAATATTTAACTGGCCAAGTGTAACAAAAACTGTTACAATAATAATTGCTATAAATGTAATCTGGCTTATCAGGTTCGAGGTTTTATCCTGCATTCCTTTTAGAGAAGTCTTTATTATTTGTGAAAGCATTCTGGCTAAATAAATCCCAATAATCAACAGAACAATAGCTATGATGATATTAGGGATATACGTCATAATTTCATTGAATAAAGTAGATGCAGCAGTTAGATTCAAACTGTTTAATGTAGCCAGAATAACAATCAGCATAAGAATCCAATATAATAAAGTACCAATAACATCAATTGCATTAACTTTTACGCCGCCTTCTTCCAAAAATTTATCAATTCCTGATTTCTTTGTCAGATAATTTAACTTCACCAGGTTCAGTAACTTTACAAATCCTTTTTTAACAAGTTTTGCTATTATCCAACCAATAATCAGGATTAGAATTGCTCCTATAATCTTAGGAAGAGCTGATGCAATTTCATTTAAGAATTGCTGTGAGCTCTCGATAAAAAGGTTAAGTTGTTCTTTCATAGTTTTATATTTTAAGATTTATTAAATACAAGTTACAAAAAATATGGTTACACATGGTATAATAGTTAATATTTATATATGGCACAGAACTGATCAATATCCGGATATTTTAATAATGATAACTAAAAGAAATCATATAGTATATTTTATTAATTTTAGAAAAATTTAAAATCGTCATATGTTCTGCCGATGAAGCATGATTTTTATATATATAATACGCTGACAAGAAAGGAAGAGCAATTCGTACCTCTTAATCCGCCTAATGTCGGACTCTATGTTTGCGGTCCCACTGTTTATGACAATCCTCACCTGGGGCACGCAAGGGGGGCAATAAATTTCGATGTCCTGTTCCGCTATTTAATGCACCTGGGATATAAGGTGAGGTATGTAAGAAATATAACCGATGTAGGGCATCTTGAAGATGATGTGCATGATGAGGGAGAAGACAGGATAGAAAGGAGGGCCAGGCTTGAGAAGCTCGAACCTATGGAAATTGTCCAGCACTATTCCAACCAGTACCATAGGAGCATGGAGCTTTTAAATGTGCTGCCTCCCAGCATAGAGCCCCGGGCATCCGGACATATAATAGAGCAGCAGGAATTGGTAAAGAAGATTATTGAAAACGGGCTTGCCTATGTTAACGGTGGCTCGGTGTACTTTGATCTTGAGAAGTACAGCAAAACCCATAATTACGGGAGGCTTTCAGGGAGGAAGCTCGACGAGCTGCTTAGCAGCACACGTGAGCTGGGGGGCACCCACGAAAAGAAAAGTCCCCTTGACTTTGCCCTGTGGAAGAAGGCAGGACCTGAGCATATTATGCAATGGCCTTCGGAGTGGAGCAGGGGATTCCCCGGGTGGCATGTTGAATGCTCTGCCATGGGGATGAAATACCTGGGAGAAAAATTCGATATCCACGGCGGGGGTATGGACCTGCTGTTTCCCCACCACGAATGCGAAATAGCACAATCCACTGCTGCGCTGGGCGGCGACCACGTGAAATACTGGGTTCATAATAATATGATCAATATCAAGGATCAGAAGATGAGCAAGTCCCTGAAGAATGCCATAACTCTCGAGGAGCTGTTTGCAGGAAAGCACGAAGCCCTGGATAAAGCGTATACACCCATGACAGTAAGGTTTTTCATCCTCCAGGCACATTACAGGAGCACGATCGACTTTTCAAATGAAGCATTGCAGGCCGCCGAAAAGGGACTGGAAAGGCTTATGAACGGAATGAAAGCATTGAAGAAAATAAATCCCTCGGCAAGGTCAACGGTAAATATCAGGGAACTGAGAGATAGCTGCTACGAGGCTATGAATAATGACATGAATACCGCTGTTGCCATTTCCCGTCTTTTTAATGGCGTGAGGCTTATAAACTCATTATTATCTGATAAAAAAGAAGGCATTGATAAAAAGGACCTTGACACCCTGCGCGGATTATACCACACTTTTGTTTACGATATATTCGGACTTAAAAATGAGGAGCAGCTATCTTCGGCTGCTGATGAGCTTAATGGTGAGCTGATAAAGATGCTGCTGGCACTAAGGCTTGAAGCAAAAAACCGAGGGGACTTTGCCGTTGCCGATAAGATACGTTCACAGCTTAATGACCTTGGAATTGTTGTCAAAGACACGAAAGACGGATTTGAATGGGACAGAAAGTAGGGACAGCGCCCATTTTTGTCTCTATAAAAAATGGGCGCTGTCCCTATTTTAGGGCGCTGTCCCTATTTACCTACTCGGCATCAATATTAAAACCGGGTGGTAATAATGTGGTATTATCTATGATTGCTCCCTTGAATTTACAGTCATTTATTGATGCCTCGGTAAGAATGGCGCCCCTTAAATCGGCTCCGCTGAAATTAACTTTGTTTAAGCTGGCTTCTTTAAGATTGGCATACCTGAGATCAGCCTTACTTAAATCCACTGAATTCATGCTTGTTT
>CAYWUI010000053.1:0-17614 GCA_964461435.1 uncultured Bacteroidales bacterium
GACTTACGGGTACCACCACAAAGGCAAACTACCAGGCTGCCCTGCGTGCAGTAACCTATGAAAATACAGATATTGTCGACCCGACGGAACTGACCCGTACAGTAAGATTTACCGCAAATGACGGTGAGCTGAACAGTGACCCCGTAACAAGGGATATTACCGTTACATCGGTAAATGACTGTCCAGTTATTTCAGGTCATGCTTCCCTGAGTACACCCGAGGAAGACACAATATTAATCAAGCCCGGGCATCTAACATTTACAGATGTTGACAATGTTCCCGGAGATTTCAGCATTGCCGTTGCAAGCGGCACCAGTTATACTTATGCGGGAAATATAGTTACCCCTGCATTAAATTTCTATGGAACATTAAATGTTAATGTCAAATTAAGTGACCTGGAGTGTACCGTAGATTATGTTCTGCCTATTACGGTTACAGCTGCAAATGATCCTCCGGAGTTTAATTTTGCTTCTCTTCCGGCAGAGGCCTATGAAAATCAGACCTATATCCTGACAATCAGGGCATTTGATATCGATACGGGTGATGTAGTTACTTATTCAGTACCACAGAAACCGGACTGGCTGAATGTATTTAACGACACTGTTTTAACCGGCATCCCTGCATTTATTGATGTGGGAGCAAATACGGTTACAATTAGAATTTCAGACAGCCAAGCGGAGACCGACACGACTTTTATAATTACCGTGTATTCAACCAATTACATCCCCCATATAACATCAACACCTGTAACTTCAATAAATGAGGATGCTCTGTATGAATATAATATTACCATGGTTGACACAAACGCCCTGGATCCCTTGTTTTTGTCAGCTCCAGTGCTACCGGACTGGCTTTCGTTAAATACTGTACAGAAGAGGCTTGAAGGCATACCAACCAATGACCAGGTGGGATATGAAGCAAGTGCAGACTATACGGTGCAGCTCAAAGTATATGACGGGAAGCAGGATTCGACACAGACATTCAAAATAACCGTTCATAATATTAATGATGCTCCAGAAATTAAGGGACAGCCCGATACTATAATAACATACCCTGGCTCCTCGGTGGTAATTAATATAGATGATCTTACTGTTGAAGATGTGGATAACCTGCTTTCGGAATTGAAATTAATAATTCTTCCGGGAACCGATTATGCATTGAGCGAAAATACCATAACTGTAATAACTGATAAAACCGGACTGATAAATGTATATGTAAGAGTTGAGGATCCTGGTAAATTGAAAGATCAGGATACCCTGTTTGTAAGAGTTGCCATTCCTTCAGGTAATGGAGAAGTACAATCTGCCGGAAAATCAATAGTCAGGGTTTATCCTTCGCCTGCAAAGGATTTTGTCAAATTCGAAATTTTATATCCGGATAAATATATCCTGGAACTTATTGATATTACAGGTAAAACTGTCTTTCAGAAAAAATTATCAGAAGGAGAAGACCTTGTAATACTTAATACCAGTAAATTACATGACGGAATTTATTATTACAAGCTTTATAGTAATAAATCAAGCTATACCGGCAACATCACTATAAGAAAATAAATACATGTAAACTTTAATATTTGAATATTAGTCTTTGGTCTTAAAATAAATGACTTTCATAAAAATGATTTTAATATCTACTAAATTAAGTTTAACTTCGTACGAATATGGTTTTCATATTCGTACAAATCTGAAATAACAGTAATATATAATAATTAAAACAGGAAAAAATGAAAAAAATCTACAAGGCATTTTATATTGTTATTTGCGTTGCTGCCGTTACATTAATTACTAATGGCTTATCGGCGCAACCTGTGTCCTTCTCAAGTATACCGGACACTATCGCTGTACTTAATAACCAGTATACATATGATGCTGATGCCGAACCGGCTGTCAATAACTATTCACTGGATGTTAAACTGCCGGGAATGTCAATAATTGCGTCAACCGGAGTAATAACATGGACTCCTGCATCTGATACAAGCGGAGGAAGAGTTGTTGTGAGGGCAACAAACACTTCAATGCAAACAGCAACCCAGGAATTTTATATCTATGTATCAACAGGCATTGAGTGTGCCTCAAATGTTGATGCATACTGGAAGCTTGATGAATGGTTCGGACCAACCTATGAAGATTCGAAAGGGACTGTCGACGCCAACACAAATACCGGTAATCCTCTCAGAGACACGGCCGGCATAGTAGGCAGGGCCCAGGTGTTCATGTCGGCCAACGATAACCAGTTGAGCATACCCAATAATGACATATTTAACTGGGGTACTGATGATAATTTCTCAATAGAATTCTGGTATAATAACAGGATAGATGACCTTAATGATTTATATGTGATGCTGGGAAGAAATACAGGTTCATCGGGCATGCACTGGTGGATTGGAATGAATGCAAATGAGAATGTATATTTCTATATGCGTATGCCGTCGGGTCCTCCATTAATAGATAGTATTCCTTGGTCATCCAGCTATAATACATGGTATCATGTAATTGCGGTTTATGATGCAGATGCGGATAATTTTAAATTATACCGCAATGAAGCTGGACAAACTCTTGTACGATCTTCAGCCGGCGTGACATACAACGGAGGTGGTTACGGACTGTCATCGAATGTACCTTTAACATTAGGCTGGCTTAAACCCGGACCGGGAGACGGAACAGCAAAATATCAGTACGATGGCAAAATAGATGAAGTTATTATATATAATGTGGCTTTAGACGGAACACAGCGAGCTGAGAGATTTAATGGTGGCAATCCTATTCCTGCCTGTCCGTACGGTAATTTTGCCCCGTTATTTAAAACTATACCAGTGACTTCGGTTGATGAAGAATCTCCCTATTCATACCAGTGCCTTGCAAATGATATTGATGGCGATATCATGTCATATACGGTCCCTACAAAACCTTCGTGGCTGAACTGGGATGAAGGAACGCGGACCCTCTCAGGTACTCCTTCAGATAATGATGTGGGGATTTTCAATGTGAGCATCAGAGTGAATGACGGAACAGTAAATGTTGACCAGGACTTCCAGATAACCGTCAACAATATTAACGACAAGCCCGTACTTTCAGGTATTGAAGGCACGGCACTGGCCTATGATGAAGATGACGGCAAGGTGCCGGTCACTGCTACCGTCACTTTAACCGACGTGGATGATGCGAACATCGACTCTGCCAGGATCTCTGTTTCCGCCAATTATGTTAACGGCGAAGATGTTCTTGCTTTTACCAATACGGCCAATATCACAGGTACATGGAATGCTTCTTCAGGTGTGCTGAGACTTACAGGTACCACCACAAAGGCAAACTACCAGGCTGCCTTGCGTGCTGTAACCTATGAAAATACAGATATGGTCGACCCGACGGAACTGACCCGTACAGTAAGATTTACCGTAAACGACGGTGAGCTGAACAGTGATCCCGTAACAAGGGATATTACCGTTACATCGGTAAATGACTGTCCGGTTATTTCAGGTCATGCTTCCCTGAGTACACCCGAGGAAGACACAATATTAATCAAGCTCGGATACCTGACATTTACAGATGTTGACAATGTGCCCGGAGATTTCAGTCTTGCCGTTGCAAGCGGCACCAGTTATACTTATGCGGGAAATATAGTTACACCTGCATTAAATTTCAGCGGGACATTAAATGTAAACGTTAAATTAAGCGACCTTGAATGTACGGTAGACTATTCCCTGCCGGTAACGGTTACAGGTATAAATGATCCTCCAGAGTTTAATTTTGCTTCTCTCCCGACAGATGCCTATGAACAGCAATCTTACCTGCTGACTATCAGGGCATTTGATCCCGACCCGGGCGATGTAGTAACTTATTCAGTGACTCAGAAACCGGACTGGCTGAATGTTATCAACGATACTATTTTGACAGGTGTTCCCGAATTTGGCGATATCGGTGCAAATCCGGTTACAATAAGGATATCTGACAGTAAAGTCAATGTTGATACGGCTTTCATTATAAATGTTCATTCATCGAATTACATTCCTCATATTACTTCAACACCTTTGACAACAATAGATGAGGATGAACTATATAGTTACAACATAATTGTTGTGGATACAAACTCGCTGGATCCGTTGATCCTTTCAGCCCCGATATTGCCGGGCTGGCTTACGCTTAATTCAGTCCAGCAAACGCTTACCGGTACACCAACCAATGATCAGGTTGGATACGAAGCAAGTGTGGATTATACGGTACAGCTTAAAGTGTATGATGGCAAAGAGGATTCTACACAGACATTTAAAATAACCGTACATAATGTTAATGATGCTCCTGAAATAACAGGACAGGCTGATACTATTATAACACATCCTTATCATTCAGCTGCAATAACGTTAAGTAATCTGATTGTCGAAGATGTTGACAATCCGAACAATGAACTGACGCTGACTGTGTTACCGGGATCAGGATATTCTATTGCCGGAAACACGATAACCATAAATACGAGTACACTGGGATTGCTTGGAGTTGGTGTCAGGGTAAGTGATGGCAGTTTGTTTGATGAGTCCGTATATTATGTCAAGGTTACTGAAGGATCCGGTATCAGGGACTTAAGTGCAGATGCATCTGAAATTGTAAAAGTTTATCCGGTTCCGGCAAAAGACCATATCATATTTGAAATTAATTCTGAAGGGGTGTTTAATATTGAAGTAATCAATATAACAGGCAGAACACTGTATAAAAATAAGTTCGAATTAAAGAATGCCCCGGTTGAAATTAATATCAATGACATGTCCGATGGATTGTATTTTTACAGGATTTACAACGATAATACACAATTTGTAGGAAAAATCACTATTAAGAAATAGAATACATCCATTAAAAGCTATTTTTCAGATAAACCCAACTCCATAAACGAGTTGGGTTTTTATTTTGAATTGAACATTTGCAGGGGAACATATCTTAACTTAATAAAAGAATTTTTTTCTTTAGTCTTTTATTTATTGTAGTTCATAAAAATGAGCTTTAAAATTTGAAGAAGATAACATAACTTGCACAGCAATTATACGTAGTATAAATATTTATGAGGTAGTGAATCTAATTCAGAAAAAATTAAAATTTATAAAATGAAAAGAAACGGACTTTTAATTTCCAGTTTGCTTGCTGTTTTTTTTAGCATAATAACTTTATCAAACACATCAGGCCAGATAGCTATCGGTAGTAATCCCGATACAATTGCCTATGTTGACGAACCATATACTTATGATGTTAATGCAGAAACAACACCGGGTAAAATACCTATTACATACAGCCTGATAAAATCATTGAGTGGAATGACAATTAATTCCGGTTCGGGATTAATAAGCTGGACACCGAATAATATAACAGACGGTGGTGAGGTGGTTGTAAGGGCAAAAAATAATGTAAATGAAGCAGATACACAGAAATTCTTCATATATGTTTCCGATTCAATATTATGTCCTCCCACAATGGAAGCCTACTGGAAATTTGATGAAGAAAACGGGCCTTCATATTATGATTATTACGGAAAGAATTACGCATCTGTGGATGTGACAGGCAATGCCCCGGTCAGTGTAACGGGAAAGATAAACAGGGCACAGGAATTTAATCCGTTAAACACCACAAGGCTAATTGTCCCTGTAGATACGGTATTTGACTGGGGTGCCGAAGATCCTTTTTCAATTGAGTTCTGGTTTTCTTTGAATGAAGAAAATTTAGACAGTACGGGTGTAATAATCGGTAAAAATGACGGGGAAACAGGTGTACACTGGTGGATAGGAATTGATAAAAATGAAAGAATAAATTTCATAATCAGGAAAACAACAGGTGGTGAAATTGCCGAGTGTGTAAGTAATATTTCTGTAGATTTAGGCTGGCACCATGTTGTTGCGGTAAGAGATGCCCCGAATAACACGATCTATCTCTATATAGACAATGCACTTGCAAGTAGCAAAGTAGACTATCAGGGTTGGCTACCCGGATTTATATCTGCAAGTGATTTGTGCATAGGATGGCTTAAACCGGGTACGGGTGATAGAAGTTTTTATCCCTTTAACGGGAAATTAGATGAACTTATAATACATGATACGGTACTTACCGCACAGGATATATCCAAAAGCTACCTGAAAGGTAATGCCGGGAAACCTGCCTGCCAGGATGGTAATTTTGCGCCGCTGTTCTTATCTGACCCGCAAACAGAAATTCTTGAAGATTCATTCTATACATACCAGTATCTGGCTAATGATATTGATGGTGATCCCCTGGATTATGATGTTGTGGAAAAACCTGCATGGTTAAACTGGAATGAAGGAACCAGGACTCTTTACGGAACCCCTGTAAACGAAGATGTCGGATTATCGGATGTAAGTATCATGGTTAGCGACAGCAAGGTAGATGTCTACCAGGATTTCCAGATTACTGTACATAACGTAAATGATGCACCGCAGCTTTCCGGCATTGAGGGATCGGCATTGTCATTTACCGAAGGTGATGATCCTGTTAACCTTACAGCATCAATTTTAGTAACAGATGTTGACGATATAAATATTGAATCGGCTTCAGTATCAATAACAACAAACTACAGGAATGGAGAAGACGTCCTGAGTTTCAGCAATACTGCCAATATCACCGGGACATGGAACTCATCAACCGGAGTTCTGTCGCTCGCCGGAAGTGATACAAAGGCCAACTACCAGGCAGCTATACGGACGGTTACATATGAGAATGTAAGCGAAGATCCGACAGCAGTTGCACGGACAATAAGCTTCAGGATATATGACGGAGATGACTATAGTAATACCCTAACAAGAAATATTTCTATTACACCGGTCAATGATCCTCCTGTTATTACGGGACACCTTTCTGTCAGTACGCCGGAAGATGATACAGTACTGATCAAACCGGGATATATAATATATACCGATGTTGACAATACGCCAGGAGAAATAACGGTTACGGTAAATAATGGCACAAATTACAGCCATGTTGGAAATATTGTTACTCCGGCCACAAATTATTCCGGTACGATAAGCGTAAATCTTCAGCTTAAAGATCCTGAAAGTTCCGTAGATTATGTACTTCCCGTTACAGTCTCACCTGTCAATGATCCTCCGTATTTCATTTTTGATTCAATACCGGTCTATGCCTACGAAGGACAATTCTATTATTTTTCATTAAGTGCGCATGATGTTGATGCGGGCGATGTTCTGACTTTTTCAGCACCACAGAAACCTGCATGGCTTCAGTTGTCCGGCAACCTGCTTTCAGGCAAACCGGGATTTCATAACGTCGGTCCGAATACGGTCACATTGAGAGTAACAGATTCAAAAGAAAATGTTGATACAACGTTTGTTATTAATGTTATCATGACCAATCACAAACCTTACATATATTCAACACCGGAAACCTCGATTGATGAAGATGACGATTATATATACAATATTCAATATACAGATCCCGATGTCACTGATATACTGGTATTATATGGAGATATTATTCCCAACTGGCTGACCCTGGATCTGAATCAGAAGAAGCTTTCAGGAAAACCAACCAACAGCCAGGTCGGTTATAAACCGGACTCAACTTATGTGGTAAAGCTCAAGGTCTCCGACACCAAGCAGGATTCAACACAAACATTTACAATTACTGTAAATAATATTAATGATGCCCCCGTCATATCCGGACAGGTACTGACTCCCGATACTTATGCGGACTCATCACTATCAATAACGCTGGACGACTTGCTGGTTGAAGATGTTGATAATCCTATGTCTGATTTGACTCTGACAATCTTTTCAGGTACGGGATATTCAATTGTAGGCAACACCATAACAATAAATCACGGGGTACTGGGACTGGTGATGGTTAAGGTTGTTGTTGACGATGGTGTGCTGGAAAGTAATGAGTATAATTATAAAATAAATGTTAAGCTGTTGACTGGTATTGATAAACCGGTTGCTCAGGATAACCCGGTAATTAAGGTGTACCCGAATCCGGCTGTTGAATCGGTTAAATTTGAAATCAGTCTAAATGATAATGGCTGGATAGAAATTTTTTCAAATCAGGGCAGGTTAATTTTAAAAAGATCAGTTGATAAGAATAATAATGTATTTGAGATAAATACAGGTGGTATCCCCGGTGGAATTTATTCCTATAAGATATATAATGATCACGAAATATTTACGGGAAAACTGATTATAAGGTAGAATGATCTAAAAATATTAACACAATAATCTCAAAATGCCCATTGATGAAATTAGATAATTATAAAATCCATACTATCTCACTTATTTTGTTGCTGGCAGTTAGTGCTTTTCTATTAACAAAAGTAAGCGGACAGAAACTTAAGATCATGCCGCTGGGTAACTCAATTACCTTTGGCGAAGACAGTTCACCTGAACATCAGGAAAAAACCACATCGGGAAATTGTGTTGCCTACCGGAAAGCATTATACGATTTACTAAACAGTGCAGGCTATACCTATGATTTTGTCGGAAGTCAGCATTCGGGCTGGAATGCCGGTCTTCCCTCGAATGCTGATGATAGCCTCGATTATTGTGACAATGCCGGATTTCCGGGACTTACACCGGGCCAGATGAAAACTCTTCTAAGAACCAGCACAAATCCGCATTGGGACTATGATTGCGAATTATCTTACTGCCCTCAGAATTATCTTGAAGTATTTGATCCTGATATCATACTGTTACATTTAGGGACAAACGGGTTGTTATCATATGCTGATGCTGAAGAATACCGTGACAGTATTAACGATATTCTGGATATTATTGATGATTACGAAGCATCAGTGGGCAGGACTATCCCCGTTTTCCTGGCACAGATTATAAACCGCAGAGATAATTCAACATGCTTACCCACACATGCCCCGACAGCATATTTTAATGATCTTCTTGCTCCTCTTGTAACTTCCAGGAATAATGCCGGTGATGAAATAATACTTGTGGATATGGAAAATATTCCAGGCTTCTGTTATAAAGATGAAGATCATGGCGGAGATATGTTCGATGGTCTTCATCCGGCTGAATCAGGTTATGAATTAATGGCTGAGAAATGGTTCGAGAAACTCGATTACTATAATTATACGGCACCACATGTCGGGAATATCCCGAACGTGACGATTTATGAAAATGAATCATCCAAAACAATTAACCTTAATAATTATGTTTTTGATCCCCAGGATCCAGACGAGGATATAACATGGTCATTCATGCCAAATCCTCCGGTGCATTTTTATATTTCAATTGCCAATGGTATAGCAACAATTACTCATAAAAATCCTGCATGGGAAGGCAATGAGACAATAACTTTTAAGGCAGAGGACAGCGGCAATGGAAGCACACCATTGTTTGATACCGATGAAGTAACAATATATGCAGTAGCTGTAAATGATACGCCTGTCATCCTGAGCCAGCAGCCAATATCAATCCAGGAAGACTCGCAGGTCACAATAGGGTTCAGCATGATCAACGTCTATGATCCTGATAACACATATCCCAATGATTTTACGCTTCATGTCCTGCCCGGAAGTAATTATACTATTATTGGCAGTTATACTGTTAAGCCTAATCAGAATTATAACGGGACACTTCATGTGCCGGTATATGTCAATGATGGCCTGGCGAACAGCAATACATACAGTTTGACAGTCACCGTGACCCCGGTTAATGATAAACCATGGCTGAATATACCATCAAACCGGACTGCCTACGAAGGATCTTTATACTCTATAACCATTACACCTGGTGATTTTGATATTGGCGACAACCTGGAATTAATACCCCTGGATATACCGGAATGGCTTTCATTTAATTCCACAACAGGACTGTTAAGAGGTACTCCCTTTAATGATGAAGTAGGACTTCATACTGTTAAAATCAGGGTAAGTGACGGTTCGGTTAATGTAGACTCCACATTCGTAATCGAGGTAATAAATACAAATGATATACCTTATATAATTTCTTATCCCGAAGATACCAGTATTTTTACAAATGAATATTTTGAATATTACATTGTGGCCGAAGACAGTGATATTAATGACGTGCTAAGTTATTCAGCTGCAATAAAACCTTCATTTCTGACATTTGACATACCTACTCATAAACTGAGCGGAACACCGCTGAATGCTAATATAGGTACACACCAGGTTTCTCTTAAGGTGGGAGACGGAACGGTATTCGTATACCAGAACTTCAACCTGCATGTCGCAATGAAAACCCATGCTCCGGAGATTACATCAGTTCATGTATATACGGTAGATGAAGATTCCCAGTATCTTTATGCATTGAAAGCAAAAGATATAGATAATGATATCCTGACTTTTTCAGATATTAAAATCCCTGACTGGACCAGCTTCTATTCGTCAGGTATCTTAATGGGTACACCGACAAATGATGATGTCGGATTCCATGATATAATTCTTTCTGTTACCGACGGTTTATATACTGTATATGATTCTTTTAATATTGAAGTAATAAATGTCAACGATCCGCCGGTTATCCTGGGAACTTCAAAAATATTGATAACCCCGAAAGAAACCCCGCTTGAAATAACATTAAACGATATTAATGTTGAAGATGATGATAACAAGTATCCGGATGACTTCTCATTAGAGCTGTTTACGGGTGATCATTATACTGTTATTGACAATTCAATAATACCTAACACTGACTTTCTTGGAAAATTAAATGTAAATATTTCGGTTAATGACGGACTGGCCAGCGATGAGGCTGATATACCGGTATATGTCGGCCCAACCTCTGTTGAGGAGATAAATAAAAATAAAGGATATATAGAGTCACTTTATCCGGTGCCAGCAAATAACAATATTAATTTTAAATTTAACCAGTTAAACGAAAATGCTGAAATAACTTTTTATGATTGTTCTGCGAAACCATTAAAAGTAATTATTGTGCCCGCACAAACAACAGAATTAGCGGTTGATATAAGAGAATTGCCGGTTGGTATTATTTTTTATAAAATTAATTATAAACAGGGATATAATTCGGGAAAATTTTTAATAAACCGGTAAAGCGTGCTAACATGACTGCAGACAGGATAAAAAATGGTTTCGTTTCAATTGGGATCCCTGTATATAATGGCGAAGAATTCTTACATGATGCTCTTGCAAGTATCCAAAACCAGACATATAAAAACTGGGAGTGCAATATAGTAAACAATTGCAGTACTGACAGAACAAAAGAAATTGCAGAAGAATTTGTTAAAGCGGATAAACGTTTCAATTTACACAATTATGAAGAATTCTTCCCGATAATACAGAACTGGAACAGGATATCCGGCCACATTGAACCTGAAGCAGAATATTTTAAAGTTATACAGGCTGATGACTTAATTGATCCATGCCACCTTGAAGAAATGGTAAAGGTTATGGTTCAGTTTCCAACAACAGGTATGGTGTCTTCATACAGAATTGACGGTAAAATTGTCAGGTGTGACGGACTGGATTTATTGGAAGGGAATTTTTATAAGGGTAAAGAATTATTGTTAAGGCATTTAAAAGAAGAGGTTGACATAACAGGTTCAATTACGACATTACTGTTCAGAATGAAATACATAAAGCAACTCCCTTACTATCCAAAGATATTTGATGAAAGAGATTTTCATTGTGACACGCTGCTGGCATACAATATGATGAATATTGCGGATGTCGGATTTGTCTTTAAAATCTTAAGTTATACCAGGTGGCATGAAAAAGCTTATACAAGCAGATTCTGTGTTAAGTATAACACATTTTACAATGGGAAAGAAAACCGGCTGTACACATTTAAACATATTCACCCCTCCCTTGAAAAGGACTATAAATGGCACAGGAAAATGTATGCTTATTCTTTAATAATAGATAAATTATCCGGGAAGAAATCTAGTTTTGAATGGCATCAAAAATATCTGACAAGAAAATTTACGGCCCGGGAATATATCTCCGCATTTCTTACCTTGAATATTATCTCTCGTCAGTTTCTCAAGTTGTTTAGAAAACTGGGTATTAAACGGACCCAAAGGAATAATTAATCAAAAAATAAAAAAGCTGTATAGATGTTATTCAATTCGCTGGAATTCATAATTTATTTTCCAATTGTTGTAGCACTTTATTTTGCTATTACCCCCAGATACAGATGGATATTGCTGTTAATTGCCAGCTATTATTTTTACATGTGCTGGAATTATAAGTACATTATTTTAATAATTACGTCTACTCTCATTGATTATTTTGCAGGCATTCATATTTATAAAACAAAGACTCAATGGAAAAAAAGAATTTTCCTGTTGCTAAGCCTAATATCTAATTTCGGCTTGCTTTTTTCATTCAAGTACTTTAATTTTTTTGGTGATACTTTAAATTTCGTCTTTGATAAATTTAATTTGTTTTACCATCTGCCGGAATTAAATGTGCTGCTGCCTGTCGGGATTTCATTTTATACATTTCAGACTCTTAGCTATACTATAGATGTGTACAGGGGAGAAAAAGAACCGGAAAGGCATTTCGGATTTTTTGCACTCTATGTGTCATTTTTCCCGCAATTAGTAGCAGGCCCGATAGAAAGGTCAACAAGACTATTACCCCAGATGCGCCAGCATTTTAAATTCGACTACGAAAGGGTAAAGAATGGTATTCTTCAAATGTGCTGGGGATTCTTTAAAAAAGTTGTCATAGCTGACCGGCTGGCAGAATATGTTAACATGGTTTATAATAATACAGGCAGTTACGACGGAATACACTATATAATTGCAACTGTATTTTTTGCTTTTCAAATTTATTGTGACTTCTCAGGTTATTCAGATATAGCTATTGGTACAGCATCAATCATGGGCTTTGATCTTATGCGTAACTTCAGAAGACCGTATCTGGCTCATAATATAAGTGAATTCTGGAAAAGATGGCATATATCACTTTCAACCTGGTTCAGGGATTATCTTTATATTCCTCTTGGAGGAAACCGTGTAGTAAAATGGAGATGGTACTATAACCTGTTTATTACTTTCTTAATAAGCGGCTTGTGGCATGGGGCTGACTGGACCTTTATAATATGGGGTGCTCTGCATGGATTTTATCTGGTGTCTGCCATCTGGACATTAAATATCAGGAAAAAATTTAATAATGCAATATATGGCAGGAATCAGTCATTAAGTAATTTTGTCCAGATTATTATTACTGTATTTTTAGCTTGGTTTGCATGGATCTTCTTCAGGGCAAACAACATTGGCAACGCCTTTCATATTATTAATAAAATATTTACCCAGTTATTTGCCCAGCCTTTGGAATTCTATTTGCATATAGCCGGTATTGCCATCCTGATTGTTGCTTTAATCGGACTTAATAAGCTTGCAGAAAGAGTTAAGCTAACCGATACATCAAAAAATCTTGTTAAGGCTGGTAAATGGCTATTATGTTTACCCGCTGCATATTTTATTATAAACGCATGTGTAATATATCTTAAGTCTACATCAATACCTATTAATCTGTTTAAATTCAAATCAGATTTGTATATAGCAATCATTACAATTGTCCTGTTAATTATTATTGAAATATTGGAAGAGAGAATACAACTTCACAACAAACTGAAGTATTTTGCAAAACCGGTAAAATGGATGATGTTAATTTTAATTTTATTGTCAATCGTTGTACTTGGCAAATGGGAATCAATTGATTTTCTGTATTTTCAATTTTAAGAGATATTATTATGAATGAAAAACTGCTAAAAGGATTGATTTATTTTTCAGGGATTGTTTGTCTTTATGCTTTTATAGCTATAAGATCATTGCCTTTATTTAATCTGGTCATGAATGAAAAAATGGTCCCTTATTATTGGGATAAAACCAGGTATGGCGAATTATATTACTTTAATTTTATAAAATATTTCAAAGAAAAAGGTCTTCCCCCGGCTAAAGAAAAATTCCAGTTTACAAATAAACAGGCTTCATTGAATGAGGCTAAAATAATAACATTCGGGGACAGCTATTTCGATTTTTCCAGGCATAAGCAATTTCCGGAAAGGATTGCTGATACATTAAATGTAAAAGTCTATTTTTATCACGGGGACTTTCCTCTTGTCGTTTTTGCAAAGAACAAATTTAAAAATAAGGAACCTAAAATACTTCTCTATGAGCGTGTTGAAAGATATATACCATATGCATTTGAAAAAGAAAACACACCATATTTTAGTGTTGATACCAGATCGAAATTGAGGAAAACATTTGCAAATATTAAGGACGATATTTTTTATGCAAGGACTGAAGAATTACTGGATGCACTTTTGAAGAGAAGCATATTTACTACAGGAATTTATTCCTTTATATCTAAACTAAAGTTTGATTTATTCAAATACATATCTCCACTAACTCCTGTTTATTGTCTTGGTAAAGAAAGACCATGGTTATTTTATTACGATCAGACTAACGGCGAAAAGACGAGTTTTTATTACCATCATTCTGACAGTGAAATGAATAATATCTGTGACAATATGGCTGATTTGGCCGGTAAATTAAAAAAGGAATATAATATTAGGCTTATTTACTTACCTTTACCCGCAAAATATACGCTATACCATAATGTTGTAAATAATGATGAATATAATAATTTTTTGCCAAGGTTGTATGATGGCCTTACGAAAAGAGGAGTTGAATTTATTAATGTATATGAAGATTTAAAGAACTCAGGTGATATATTATACTATGGAACCGATGGTCATTGGAATGAAAAGGGAATTCGAATAACTTTAAATAAAACTTTGGAATATTTTAAAAATGACTCTACTTTAGGAAAGTATTTTTAATCTATAGTTAGCAAATTATTATAAGAAATAATAAAAATTATGAAAACCGTAATTTTAGCCGGTGGTTATGGAACAAGAATAAGTGAGGAAAGTGGAATTCGGCCTAAACCCATGGTAGAAATCGGAGGTAAACCTATCATCTGGCATATAATGAAAATTTACTCCCATTATGGACTCACTGATTTTATAATTTGTTGTGGCTATAAAGGATATATAATAAAAGAGTATTTCTCAAATTATTTTCTTCATATGTCTGATATTACTTTCGACTTACAAAATAATAAAATGAAAGTTCATCTTAAGAAAGCAGAACCCTGGAAGATTACACTTGTTGATACCGGAGAGAATACAATGACAGGGGGAAGAATTAAAAGAATTAAAGATTATATTGGTGATGAGACTTTCTGTTTGACTTATGGCGATGGTGTAAGTGATGTAAATATTAATGAAGAAATTGAATTTCATAGAAAACATAATGTATTGGTCACTCTGACAGCAGTTCAGCAACCGGGAAGATTCGGAGCTTTCATGCTGACAGCAGATGACAATTTAATTAATAGTTTCCGTGAGAAACCTAAAGGTGACGGTTATTCGAATGCGTGGATTAACGGTGGTTTTTTTATTGTGGAACCTGAGGCAATTGATTATATTACAGATGACTTAACTATATGGGAGAGAGAACCTTTGGAGATACTGGCCAAGACAAAAAAGCTGGCTGCATTCAGACATGAAGGATTCTGGCAATCGCTTGATACTTTAAGGGATAAAAATGTGCTCGAAAACTTGTGGAATTCAGGCAACCCGCCATGGAAATTATGGAGTGGAGACTAATTTTAATTATAATCATAAGCAAGTCAATATAATATGAAAATCTTAATTACAGGAAATTTAGGTTATGTGGGTTCGGAATTAACCAAAACTTTAAGAAAAAAATTTCCGGAATCAACCTTAATCGGATATGATATGGGTTATTACGCCAAATATCTTACTAATAACTCTTTGATGCCGGAAGTATACCTTGACAGCCAGATCTATGGTGATGTATGTGAATTACCGGCAGATATACTTAAAGGTGTCGATACAGTTGTTCAGCTTGCAGCGATTTCAAATGACCCCATTGGCAATAAATTTGAAAAAGTTACTTATAAAGTTAATCACAAAGCCGTTGTTGAAATAGCTGAAAAGGCAAAAAAACAAGGAGTGAAAAATATTGTATTTGCTTCAAGCTGTAGTGTTTATGGATTTGCAGAAGAATCGGAACGGACTGAACAGTCAGAAGTTGGTCCAATAACAGCCTATGCAAAATCGAAGGTTTATGCAGAAAAAGATCTCGAAGCCCTTGCATCTGATAATTTTAAAATTACATGTTTGAGATTTGCAACAGCATGCGGAATTAGTGACCGGCTGCGGTTAGATCTTGTATTAAATGATTTCGTTGCAGGTGCTCTGACGTCCAAGGAAATTACTATTCTCAGTGATGGCACACCATGGCGTCCGCTTATTAATGTAAAAGATATGGGCAGGGCAATTATTTGGGCCCATTTAAGAAAACCTGAAAATGGAGGTAATTTCTTAATTGTAAACACCGGAGGCAATGAATGGAATTACCAGGTAAAAGACTTAGCAAAACATATAAATGATATTCTGCCTGAAATAAAAGTCACTATTAATAAGGATGCTCAACCAGACAAAAGATCATACAAGGTTAATTTTGATTTGTTTAATAGGCTATCCCGGGATTACCAGCCTGAATATGATATAAATACAACTATTAAAGAACTTATCGATGGATTGAATGCTATTGAATTCAGGGATAAAGATTTCAGAAAATCAAAATTAATGCGTTTAAATGTCATAAATGAATTGATTGAGAAGGGCATTATTGACAGTAATCTTAAATTCAGAAAATGAGATTTATTGAAACGCCTCTCAAAGGCTCATATGTTATTGAACTGACACCGTTTAAAGATCACAGGGGCCTTTTTGCCAGGACCTTTTGCAAAAAAGAATTTTTACAAATAAATCATGTTAAAGAATTTGTGCAATCTAATTATTCTGTCACAAAAAGTAAAGGGACAATAAGAGGAATGCACTACCAGGTGCCCCCGGCCTGTGAAATAAAACTTATAAGATGTATCGCAGGAAAAGCCTATGACGTAATTATTGATTTAAGAGAAGGGTCATCCACTTTCCTGAAATACTTTGCAGTAGAGTTATCCCCTGATAACCTTAAAATGATATATGTGCCTGAAGGTTATGCCCATGGTTTTCAGACACTGGAAAATAATACACAATTAATTTATCATCATACTAACTATTACAACCAGGAGGCAGAAAGAAGTATCAGATATAATGACCCTTTGATCGGAATAAAATGGCCACTTAAGCCTGCTGATATTTCATCCAAAGATGAACATCATAAACTTCTTGATAATACTTTTAAAGGCGTAAAACTATGAAATGCAGACATTGTAAAACAGAATTGGAACATGTATTTGTTGACCTTGTTAACTGTCCCCCGTCAAATGACATGCTGAAAAAAGAACAGTTAAACGAACCCGAGCCTTTTTATCCTCTGAAAATATTTGTTTGCCATAATTGCTTCCTGGTGCAGGTCGATGAAATGAAAAAAGCAGAAAAAATTTTCGATAGTGAATATACTTATTTCTCATCTTATTCAACAAGCTGGCTGGCACATTCAAAAAAATATGTCGATATGATGATGGGCAGATTCGGGTTTGATGAGAATTCGCTGGTTATTGAAATAGCATCAAATGACGGATACTTATTACAATATTTTAAAGAATATAATGTACCTGTCCTCGG
>CAYWUI010000054.1:0-16946 GCA_964461435.1 uncultured Bacteroidales bacterium
CTGTTATGGAAGAAAAATACGGGACACGGATGATCCGGGAAAACCGGCTTGAAAGGTTTGAAAATAAGAACCTTAAAAGGGATTATACAATAGAGTTTACATGTCCGGAACTCACATGCCTTTGCCCCTTATCAGGGTTTCCTGATTTTGCTACGGTGTATATCGAATATCAGCCTGATAAATACTGTGTGGAACTTAAAAGCCTTAAACTATATTTTAACAGCTACAGGGATAAGAGTATTTTTCACGAAGAGCTGGCAAATAAAATCCTTGACGACCTGGTAGAATTGCTGCAGCCCAAATATATGCAGGTACTGGCCGATTTTAACCAGCGGGGCAACATACATACAAAAGTAACTGCCAGGCATGGTAGGAAAAATGAATAAAGCATATGTCCTTTTATCAGGCGGACAGGACTCTTATGTCTGCATCCTGTGGGCCAGGGAGAAATTTGCAGCGCTTGAAGCAATAAGCATTGCCTATAACCAGAGTCATAAAGTTGAGATTGATTATGCTAAAAAGATAACCGCACATTTCGGTATCGAACATACAATATATGATATCAAGGACTTTTTCAGCTCTATCACTGCAAGTTCACTTCTAAACAGCGGCGATCATAATATTAAACATGAAAATGCCCCCCATTTACCGGCCAGTTTTATTCCGAACCGCAATGGTATTCTTTTAACGATAGCGGCCAGCCATGCATTCGGCAAGAACGAAAAGAATATCAACCTCGTGACAGGAGCCTGTGAGACAGATTATTCAGGTTATCCTGACTGCAGGCTTGACTATATGAAAATTAAGGCTGAAGAACTCTCCCTGGCGCTCGACTGCCATGTTGAGATACATACGCCCCTGATGTCGTTAAGCAAGGCACAGACATTTGAACTGGCATATAAATCCGGTCATCTAAACGAATTAAAAGAACTGACTATGACCTGCTATAATGGCTTTGAAAAGATGAACGAGTGGGGCAGGGGATGCGGGGAATGCCCTGCATGTAAATTACGAAGGAAGGGTTATGAAGAATTTGTCCGGAATATTAATTCTTAACTATTGAATTCTTAATATCATTGACGATATCATTTATATCTTCTATCTTTGTGTCCCATGAACACATTAATCTGACTCCTCCCGCTCCGATAAAAGTGTAGAAGTGCCATCCGCGGCTTTTTAAATATTCAATCGACCTGGCAGGAAAGCTTATAAACAAGGCGTTTGCCTCACAGGGAAACATCAATTTTAGCTCTTCAACATTATTAAGTTTATTTTTAAGTTCCAGGGCACATTCATTGGCATGCCTTGCATTTTTAAGCCATGCTTTTGTTTTTAGCAGTCCTACCCATTGTGCAGCAATAAACCTCATCTTTGCAGAAAGCTGGCCACTTTGTTTACACCTGTATTCAAACTCATGTGAAAGCTCTTTATTAAAGAAAATAACTGTTTCTCCAAACATTGTTCCGTTTTTTACGCCCCCGAAACACAGGATGTCTGTCCCGTGCTTCCATGTTAAATCTTTAGGTTTAATGTCAAGTGAAGCAATAGCATTTGCAAGTCTTGCTCCATCCATATGAAATTTTAAATTATATTTTTTTATAATTTTATGCAGATCCGCCAGTTCCAGCGGTTTGTAAACTGTGCCAACTTCAGTGGACTGGGTTATGCTTACAACCCGGGGCTTCGGATAATGTATGTCCGATCGCCGGGTAATTATATCTATTATACTGTTACACGATAATTTGCCGTCATCACCTGTCCCGAGCAATATTTTTGCGCCGTTTGAAAAAAATTCGGGAGCACCGCACTCATCGGTTTCTATATGTGAAAATTCGTTGCAAATTATACTATGATAAGATTCACATGATGATGCCAGTGCAAGTGCATTTGCAGATGTACCGTTATAAACAAAAAAAACATCACAGTCCGTTTCAAACAGATCCCTGAACAGGTCGCAGGCTTCTTCTGTCCACCGGTCTTCGCCATAGGGGTAATCGTAACCTTCATTAGCTTTATTGATATATTCCATTGCTTCCGGACAGATACCCGAGTAGTTATCACTTGCAAAGCAGGTTTTCCTGGAGTATTTGCTGGTCATAATTGATGCTTGATTATAAATTCGTTCCTAACATTCGTGAAATTTACAATAATATTTTGTATTTGTTAAAATTCTGTTACCAACATAAATGTTTGCCGGTAAGAGCGTGATGTTTCATCATCTGCCTGCCGGTATCAAGGAGTCCGGATTTAAGGATATCAGGCTGGTAAGAAAAGGAGCAGCAATAAAACATTATCTAATCAAAAAATAAATGACACAAGTTATTTGTATTTTTGCCTGGTATAAATTATGCAGGTGTAATTATGAAATTCTATGTTACAGAATACTTCGAATCGATACAGGGAGAGGGGAATTACGCAGGTACAAATTCGCTTTTCATAAGGTTTCATTTCTGCAACCTCACTTGCTGCTGGTGCGACACGAAATATACATGGCTTAAGAAGTCAGGGAAATATAAGGAATTTACAAGGGATGAATTAACCGGACTAATAAAGAACAATATAGCCAGGCATATTGTTTTTACAGGAGGTGAGCCGGCATTATACAAACTGGATGAGCTTGTATGTGATTCAAAGAAATATCATGTTGAGAGCAGCGGGGTTCTAATACCTACTGAATCCTTAAATATTACTCTCAGCGATGGTACTAACTTTGAAAGGGATGCAATGAACGAGGATATAATAAAGCATTTTAACTGGGTTATTTCACCTAAGCTTTCAAACTCAGGACAGAAAATTGATAAAAGTTATATAAGATACTGGAATGAAAAAGAATATTGTATATTTAAGTTTGTAATAAGGAATGATAAGGACCTGGCTGAGGTTGATGAGGTTACAGGTGAGTTTAATATTTCCAAACAAAAGGTATATATTTGCCTTGAAGGTACGACTATTGAATCTCAGCTTAGGCCCGCACTGGCAGATAAGATTATAGAATACGGATTTAATTATTCACCTAGACTGCAGGTATTATTATGGGGGGCAAAAAGGGGAAAATAAGATATGTGCTGAGCAAGGAATTTAAATTCGATGCTGCTCACAGGATAATAAACAATTACTCGGGGAAGTGCTCTGATTTCCACGGGCACTCGTGGGCAGTAATTGTATATGTTGAAGGATACAAGCTCGATGAGAGAAATATGCTGATAGATTTTAACGAGCTGGAGGTTCTTAAAAAATGGATTAACGATAATCTTGACCATGCTTCCATATTATGGGAAGGAGACCCGATGGTTCAATATTTTAAGGAATATTCACAAAAGGTATTTGTTACCCGCCTGAATCCGACATCGGAGCACCTGGCCCAGATAATTCTTGAAAAAGCAATGTCTTTTTTTGATAATCCGAAAATAAGGGTCGAATCCGTTGAAGTGAAGGAGAGCTGTACCTCCTCGGCAAGGATTTATCCTGAAGACTGATTTATACAAATCTCGGCATTTATGCGGAATATCCCTATTTTATAACTATTCAGAGTGATATCCCAAAAGTGTCTTGTTACTAAGGATAAATCTTCTTGTATAATCTTTGGCGTCCCTGCAGGATTTTTCAAGAGAATTTCCCAGTGCCAGTCCGGCTGCAATGGCAGAAGATAATACACAGCCTGTCCCATGTTTGTTATATCCTGAAATATTTTCCCCTTTGATAATAATCTGTTTGCCATCGGTAAATAATATATCGTCCTTAATATTATTAAGCGAATGGCCACCCTTAAGCAGTATTGAACATTTATTATTTATGTTATTGGTCATGCATAGCAATGCCTGGTTTAAATGTTCGGCATTATTGGTTAAAACATGTGCTTCATGGATATTGGGGGTAATCAGGTATGTTTTTTTTGTGATCCCGGTAATCAAATCATCATCCAGGGTGTCGTGAAATACGAATCCTGATGAGGATTCGAGAACAGGATCCCATATTATCATGCTGTCTTTATTAATTTTCAACAAATAGTCGATGATGTGTACAAGGGTGTTATTAACCTCTATCAGGCCGATCTTTATGATGTCAAATCTATATTTTTTTGATAATATCCCAATCTGGTTTATGATCTTTTCGGTATCCAGCCATTCCAAGTGATTAAATTCATCATCGCTTTGAGTGGTAAGAGCTGAACATACTCCAAAACCATAGACCTTATGCATTTCCAGGGTTTTGATATCAGCCGGTAACCCTGCACCGCTGCTGGGATCAAGCCCTGCTATTACGAGGACGTACGGACGAACTGCTGACATTTCCTTTTTAATTCAATAAAATAATTTATTGTTCTATCAATATTTTTTTTATTAAAATAATTATTCCATAATGCTCCCATAACTACCACTCCATCAAAGCCCATTGACAGGGCATTTTCAATATTTTCATCTGTCACTCCGCCAAGAGCTAATACTTTAGTAGCAAGTGTATTTTTTTTAAAAAAGCCGGTTAATTCTTCGGAAGTGAACATCCTTTTATAACCGTGTTTAGAGATACTGTCAAATATAGGGCTAAGAAATACATAATCGAGATTCTTTAAGTTCAATAATTCGCTTAGGCTGTGTGTTGACATGCTCTTTTGAATATTTATTTCTTCAAATTCATAAAGCAGATGTCTGTTTTCTTTGGTAAAGTGAATACCTTTAAGGTTATAATCTGCATATAGTTCAATATATTTATGGATGGTTAGGTTCCTGTGATACTTTTCAGGAATTAGTTCAATATATTTTATGATATCTTTAACTGAGTATCCGGGCTTACGTATATGCAGGTATTCCAGTCCCGATTCAAAGAGTCCGTTTAACAATTCATGCTCATCACTAAAATTCTGCGGATTTGAAATTATCATGAGTTCCATATCAGCTAAGATTTGATATAAATTTCTCCTCCTGCCTGTTTAAATTCCTTTGATTTCTTTTCAAGTTTTTCAGAGTACTCTTTGACATCATGGGTTGTTTTCATGGCGCAATAGTGTTCTCCGCACATTGAGCAGAAGTGTGACAGCTTGCTTCCTTCATCGGGGAGTGTTTCATCATGAAACGCAAGTGCACATTCAGGGTCAAGAGCAAGATGAAACTGGTCTTTCCACCTGAATTCGAACCTTGCCTTGCTCATTGCATTATCCCTTATCTGTGCTCCGGGATGCCCCTTTGCAAGGTCAGCGGCATGGGCTGCAAGCTTATAGGTGATAACTCCTGTTTTTACATCTTCTTTATTTGGCAATCCCAGATGTTCTTTCGGAGTAACATAACATAACATTGCTGCCCCGTGCCAGGCTATCATGGCCCCGCCAATTGCAGAAGTAATATGATCATAACCGGGTGCAATATCTGTGGTCAAAGGTCCCAGGGTATAGAATGGTGCTTCCATGCAGGCTGACAACTGCAAGTCCACATTCTCTTTTATTTTATCCATGGGTACATGTCCGGGTCCCTCGATCATGACCTGTACATTTTTTGCCCATGCAGTTTTTGTCAGTTCGCCGAGTATATTAAGCTCTGCAAACTGGGCTTTATCATTCGCATCGGCAATAGAGCCGGGCCTCAGTCCGTCTCCCAGTGAAACGCCGACATCATATGCTGCCAGCACATCACATATTTCATCAAAATGTGTATACAGGAAATTCTCTTTATGATGTATAAGGCACCATTTAGCCATAATAGAGCCACCTCTTGATACTATACCTGTAGTTCTTTTAACAGTAAGCGGAATATGCCTCCACAGCAGTCCGGCATGAATAGTAAAGAAATCAACTCCCTGTTCTGCCTGTTCGATAAGGGTGTCTTTAAATACTTGCCAGGACAAATCTTCGACCTTCCCATTTACTCTTTCAAGAGCCTGGTAAAGAGGCACGGTACCTACAGGAACGGCTGAATTTCTTAGTATCCACTCACGTATTTCATGTATATTGTCCCCTGTTGAAAGGTCCATTATTGTATCGGAGCCCCACCTGAATGCCCAGACAGCTTTTTCAACCTCTTCGGGAATGCTTGATGTGGTAGGGGAATTACCGATGTTTGCATTTATTTTAACCAGAAACTTACGCCCTATAATCATTGGTTCGCTCTCGGGGTGGTTTATATTTGCAGGAATTATTGCCCGTCCGGCAGCAACCTCCTGCATTACAAATTCCGGAGTTATATACCCGTCCGTTAGCTGGTTTTCCCTTATAGCTGCATATTCCATTTCAGGCGTAATAATTCCCTGCCTGGCATAATACAACTGTGTTACCTGCTTACCAGGCGCTGCTCTTAGAGGTCTTCTTTGTGCATATTTAAATCGCAGATCATCGAGATTCTTATTTTCCAGTCTTTCTCTGCTGTATCGCGAAGTCACTGATTTTTGTTCTTCGATATCTCCCCTGTTAATGATCCATTTTTTTCTTAGTGCCGGAAGTCCCCTGTTAACATCAATCTCTATGCCCGGATCTGTAAACGGGCCGGAAGTATCATAAACCAGCACAGGTGTATTCTTTTCAACTTTGCCATTCCTGCTGATTGTTTGAGACAGGTCAATTTGTCTCATAGCAACTTTTATATCATGAATCCTGCCCCCTATATGCACTTTTTTCGATCCGGGAATAGGGCCCTTTGTAATAAGGGAATTTATTATCAGATGATTCTTCATTTTTCCTAATTTATGGTTTTTCATGTATGCTGATTATTTATATAAACCATCATGGTCCTGAATTTTGAGAGGGATGTCTTTAAAACTTCCTTCGCCGGCATTATCCGGATCAGGTACAAAGGGTATGATCTCAGCCCGTTATATTAAGGCACCCCTGAGCATTAGTAATACAAATTTACAACAGATTTTTCTTTTTCCGGTATATTATGAAATATTTATCATTCCACTTTAAGCACTTCCTTAAATGCCTTTTTGAAGGTGTCCTTGGGTAAGGCGCCCATTGCCATCTGGGGCTGTCCTTCTTTGGGCACAAATAAGAGGGAGGGAATGCTTTGTATTCCAAACATGCCGGCAAGTTCTCCTTCCTGTTCGGTATCTACTTTATAGATATCAATTTTATCATTATATTCACCAGCGAGCTCTTCAAGGATGGGAGCTACCATCTTACATGGCCCGCACCAGTCAGCATAGAAATCTATAAGGCAAGGCTTATTTCCTTCAAACTTCCACTCTTTGTTTTCATCATAATTAAAAACTTTCTGCTTAAATGTTTCATTTGTTAAGTGTTCAATCATTTTCTGTTATGTTTAGTTAAATATTAAGTAAATGAGTATTTTTAATTCAAACAGCATGCCATGTTGATATATAAAAGTAATTTATAATAAAAATACAAATAATTGTAATTTTGTCAGATAAATCACACAAAATGGCATATCTGAATATGAATAAGTGTTTGTATAATCCTATTTTTAAGATTATATCCGAGATAATAACAAAAAAAGAGCAGGATTGTTTTGTTATTGGCGGGTATGTCCGTGATTGTTTGCTTAAGAGGGAATCAAAGGATATAGATATTGTCGTGCAGGGCAGTGGTATAGATCTCGCCAGGGAAGTAGCTGCTGCCATAGGAAAACGTACAAGGGTAAGTGTATTTAAAAATTTTGGTACTGCAATGCTCAGGTACAAAAACTATGAGATTGAGTTTGTCGGGGCCCGTAAAGAATCGTACAGAAGCAATTCACGCAAACCTGTCGTCGAAGACGGAACTATCGAAGATGATCAGCAGAGGCGTGATTTTACAGTCAACGCAATGGCATTATCTTTAAATAAAGATACTTATGGTATGCTTGTTGATCCCTTCGGGGGATTATCTGATTTGAATAATAAAATAATTCGTACTCCCCTGGATCCTGACAAAACATATTCAGACGACCCCCTGAGAATATTGAGGGCCATAAGGCTTGCATCACAACTGAATTTCAACATTGAAAAAAGATCGTTGGACGCTATATATAAGAACAGGTTAAGGATAAACATTATATCGCAGGAAAGAATCACTGACGAACTCAATAAAATAATTCTTTCCTCAAATCCATATAAGGCTTTTATTTTATTGGAAGAGACGGGCATACTCGCACTGATACTGCCTGAGCTTTCTGCGATGAAAGGTGTGGACATTAAGGATGGGCGGACATATAAGGATATTTTTCTGCATTCTGTGAAAGTTCTTGATAATATCTCGAAGAAGACTGATAACTTATGGTTGCGCTGGGCAGCCCTGTTGCATGATATAGGAAAACCTTCCACAAGAAGATATAATTCTGAGCAGGGGTGGACATTTCACGGGCACGAACTGGTCGGAGAGAGGATGATTTCAAATATATTCCGCAGGTTAAGGTTGCCCGCAGGATGGCAAATGAAGTATGTCCGGAAAATAGTAAACCTTCACCACCGGCCTATCTCGCTGGCTCTTGAAGAAGTCACTGACTCGGCAGTAAGACGGCTCCTGTACGATTCAGGGGATGATATTGATGATCTTATGACTTTATGCGAAGCTGATATTACGTCAAAAATAGGAGAGAAGATTCAAAGGTACCTGAAGAATTTCAAGCTTGTGCGTAAGAAACTTAAGGATATCGAAGAAAAAGATGCTATCAGAAATTTCCAGCCTCCCATTTCGGGCGAAATAATTATGGAAGCATTTAATATAAAACCCTGCAGGGATGTAGGGATTATTAAGAATGCCATCAAGGATGCTATCCTGGACGGGGAGATTAAGAATAATTTTGATGAAGCTTATTCGTTTATGATTAGGAAAGCAAAAGAAATCGGATTAAAACCTGTAAAGTAAAAAATAAACGTTAGTGCAAATCCAGATATACCGGCAGGTGATCGCTAAAGCCACCATCATATATGTAACCACGATATGTTCTGAAAGGTCTGTAGCCTGAATATATTTCATCCTTTTCAAGCAGGAAAGGAGCATCGAAAATATAAATATCATCAGCTGATGTACCAATACTTCGTGAATTAATTAATGAGCCCGAAACAATAAACTGATCAAATATTTCCCAGTCCGATTTGTACTTGTGAGATCCCAGTTTTGTATTCTTTAATAAAGTATATGAGAGGTTGTATAATTTATTATACTCAATCTTGTCTGAAGTGCTATCAAGAATATTGATGGCTGAAAGATATTCAGCAAGACTTTTATTTTCCGGTTCATCATTAAAATCACCTGCTATAATTATTTTTGGCTTTTTATTCATATTAAAAACAGAATCGACTTTATTTTTTAATATGGCGGAAGCACAAATTCTGTATGGTTCTGTTTCAAGCTGTCCGCCATATCTCGATGGCCAATGGTTAACAAATATGTGCAGGGTATCTTTTTTAAGAACCTTTCCCTTGAAGTAAAGGATATCTCTTGTCTTTTTCAGAGAGTCCCACGAAAAGGAGATGCTAAAGAAACTCTCCTGAAGAAGATCAAGTTTATCCTTGCGGTACAGCAGGGCAACGTCTATACCTCTGGTATCAGGTGAATCCTTGTGCACAATCCCGTATTCATATTTTGAAAGGGGTGTATCATAAATAAGTTTATTGAGAACAGAGATGTTTTCTATTTCGCATAATCCTATTATTTCAGGGGGTTCCCAGCCACCAACGGCTATTATAACCTTGTATAATTTATTTAGCTTATCAGTAAACCGTTTATAATTCCAGTGTTTAGGACCGTCAGGAAGAAACTCATCATCCTGTGTCAGGCTGTCATTATAAATATCAAAGAAGTTTTCCGCATTATAGAACATTATTCTTAATTCTCCCCTTTTGCCGGGATTATGAACAGCTTTGCCTGTGGATGTGTTATTACTGCAATAAATTAATAGGATGGATAATAATATAATAAAGACCGGGGTATTTTTAATAACTGCCATTTAGAAATTTTTATTAATCAAAAAATATTTATTCTGTCCTCTCAAAAGCCCCGATATCAGGAGCCTGATCATTATTTCTGGGGATTCCGTCATAATCAAATTCCAGGAACTGGTATGTGTCTATAATTTCCCTGCTTCCGGCATCCTTTGCAGGTGATAAAGTATCCAGGCGGAAGTCGTAATTTATGCGTGAGTAGTCATTAATAAAATTAGGATCTTCATTAAAAATGATACTGCTGAAATGCCCGGGATCTTCCGAATCAACAGAATCGGGATTTTCCTTAATCAGGCAATGGTCAAATTTATAGTTAAACAGGTTTTTGTTATTATCCCTGAATATTAATTCATTTTCCCTGTTTCCGTAAATGATACAATTAATAAAGTTGGCGGCCACCAGATCTCCTTTTCTTTTGACATAGATTATATTTTTACCTGTCGAATCGATCTCAGGATTGTTTATTTCATTTGTTATCGCTACCGACTGATCCGAAGTCCTGGTCTCAAACCTCAGTCCGCGGTTGTTTATGGTACAATGGTAGAAATTATAATTGCCTCCTTTTAAGAGGGCAATTGTATAATCTTTGCTGTCAGCAATAATACAATTATAGGCAGTGATATTAGCCTGAAAAGCATAGATGCCAATAAATGATACATTTTGAATAACTGTATTTTTTAATTCCAGGGATGGGATTTTATCATCCGTAGGATAACCAATCTGAATTCCTGCGATAGAGTTTTTTATAATTGCATAATTTATCTCATTATCAACACTAACAGGATCAATATAAATAGTACCCCATTGTCCGGCTACAGAATCATAGAAATGCTCATCTATCCGGTCGCCCTGAAAAATCACAGGATTATCTTTTGTCCCGTTTACTATTAGCTGGCCCCATACTATTAAGCTTGAGCGATCATGCATATAAACCCTCGTACCTTCTTCAATAGTTAAAATATGGCCAGTATCTATTGCCATTGAATTATAAACAAGATAAGGCTTGTCTGCTATCCAGCTTTGAGATTCAATTATTTCCCCGTTGATAAGATGCACATCCTGTCCGAATGCTATAAGTTTAATATCCTGGTAATTTCCGTTGGTTACAAATACTATTGAATCCTTTACTATCATGGGACTATTAACTCCAAACGGATCAATTGTTATTTCAATAAAAATATAGAGGCTGTCTTTTGAGGGTATTTCAATATTACTAACGCTGTTTGACCTGTCGCCATCAATATTTAATCTGAAGCACGAATTCTGGCCCCCTGCAAGATATATACTTGAAATTATTATTGGTTGGCTATGAGGATTATATACCCGAAAGTTTTTTGTTGTTGAGCCAATGGATGTGAAAATAGTATCGAATGTTACAGTATCCACTGAGAATGAGAGCTTTGCAGACCCAGAAGTAATGAAGTTATCCTTTCTGCATGAAAAAGCGACAAATAAAAAAATAATTAGAACAAGTATTATTTTAAATATTTTCATCAATCAAATAAAATTCATAAATTATATAGGTTATATAGATACGGATAAATTTAAAATTTATTTTTACAGAATGATTAAAAAAATAACTTTTAATTTTGTATGGTCTTTTGTAGCAATAATATATCATCTCTTTCAGATTTAGTTATAATTAATTATATTTGAATTGAATTGATATTGCCGGGATAAGGTAGTTATAATGTCACTGTTTGTTGAATAAGAATTGATTAAATGGAAATAACTCAAGCCAAACAATCTGATTTAATTGAGATACTGTTTTTAGTAAAAGAATGTGTTAAGGATATGAACTCGAAAGGTATGAAGCACTGGAATAGTTCTTATCCGGGGGTTGAAGAAATAGGCCTGGATTTAGACAAGGGATTTATTTATCTTGTCAAAAACAAGGGTGTTTGTGTTGGAATGGTTACACTGAATGAATCGGAACCTGATGAATATAAGGGAATAAAATGGTCTGGCAATAATTTAAAGATTCTTTATATGAAAAGGATGGCCGTCCATCCTGTGTGGCAGGATAAGGGTATTGCGGAAATGCTCGTCAAATTTGCTGAAAAATATGCCGGTGAAAAGAAATACAGTTATATCAGGCTTGATACGTTAAGCAGCAACCAGGCTGAAGCAAATTTATATACTAATGGCAGCTATGATGAAGTAGGGGAGTTTTATTCGACATTTCAAAAAACCCCCTTTAAATGTTATGAGAAAAAGATTTAGAAATATAACATTACTCCCCCGTCAATTACAGGGAATGCAGGATCATTAACCGGTATTTCTCCTTCAAACAGGAATGACAGTTTTTTTCTGATTTTTATATCAATTCCGACAGGAATCCATAACAACAGGTCTACATCATTATTAAAACATAAGTCCGTATCTGCTCCTGTATAGAGGCTTATTCCTCCTTTAACAGGGAATGAGAGGTTGGCAGACAAATCAAGTGCAAAATCATCTGTTGCATGAGCACCTGTTGTGATTGAAACATCGGGGTTACTTTTTAACAGAGCCCATTCAAGGTCGGCACCTATATAGTCTGATCCGTCAATGAAGCCATATTTAGCAGACAGATCAACACCGGGCACTATTCCCAGATTACCATGAAGGAACAGGGCCAGGTTATCATTATAATATGCAGGATTCAGCCCAAGAGCGAATTTACCTTTTTTTAGTGTAGTAGCGGTATTGAAAACCTGTCCGATTACATGAGTCATGATAAATATGCAAATAACAACGGATGCAACTTTTTTCATGGTGGTTCTGATTTATTTGATTTTAGTATTATAAAGATATATTTCAGAGAATTATGGGATTCCCCGAGTAGAAATCCAGAATTTTCGTTTTAAAGATATATTCATACTTGGCTTGCAGCAAATCGGATTTTGCCTTTAAAAGGTCATTCTTGGCAATATTATAATCGACTGAGCTTACCAGTCCGACATCAAGTTTTTGCTGGGTGTAAACAAAGGCTTCCTCATTTGATTTTACAGCTTCCATACTGGATTTGTACTTTTCAAGTGCCGCAATGGCATCAGCATGTGACTGCTGTATTTCTTTATATAATGATTGCTTTGTCAGATCGAGGTCAAGCCTTGAGTTATTAAGTGATATTTTTGCATTGCTGATATCCCTGTTAACCTGGTACTGGTTAAAAATAGGAATATTAATTCCTATGGAAATATATTTATTAACATTATCCTTAATCTGATTATTGTAAGGGTAATCAATATATGGATAATCGGGAATTGTCACGGGCTGATTAATATCGCCGTCTACGAAACCTACCGTTCTGTTATAGGGTGCATTAATGTCGGGGATAATTCCTGTACTCGAATAGCCTGTATAGTAGCTTGCCTGCAGGTAGATTTGAGGACTTCTCCGGCCCCACTGGACAGCCAGGCTTTTTCCCGTGCTCCTAAGTGCGTACTCCGCGCTTTTTATTTGTGGCAGGTAATTCAGGGCTTCCTCGTATATTGTTACTATATCTTTTAGTATATAAGTTGTATCTATTTTTATATCAGAGGGAAAGATAATATCAAAGTCACCTACCGAATCCAGGTCAAGAAGCTGTGTTAAATCAAGATATGAAAGTTTGAGCTGGTTCTTTGCATTTGTAACATTAAGTTTCTCGTTTGCAGCCTGTGCATCCATCCGATATAATTCGCCTTTTGCGGAGTTGCCTACTTCAACAAGCTTCCTGGTTTTTTCAACCTGAAGGAGGGTTACATTATACTGGCTTTCCGATATTTCCAGCAACTCCTTGCAAAACAGGATCTGCAGATATGCAGTGGCAATTTCCAGGGTAATATCATTCCTGGTCTTTTCTATGTCCTGCTCGCTACTTAAAAAGTCATACTTTTTTTGTTTTATTGTATTAAGTGTCTGCAAACCGTTAAAAATATTGAGATATGAACTGGCATAGTACCTGTCGGAAGATGTATTTTTCGTAATATAGTCATTCGTGAACGGGTCGACCGACCTGCCGTAATTCAAATCTCTTGATGCTCCCAGGTTTAAACTTGGCAGTACTGCTAATTTGGATTGCATATAATTGTTGTTTGTCATCCTGGAATTTAATTCCTGTTTTTTTATCTGCAGGTTATTCTGATGTGCATAAGTGATGCATTCTTCCAGGGTCCATACTTTTTGTGCACTTATATTATTTAACAGGAAAACACAAATGGCCGCAATTATTATAACACTTTTTTTCATAAATCACTGATTTTAAATATTTATATTATTAATTATTCAGATAACTTAAAAATATCATGTTTATTGTCACATGATTTCCCTAAAATTAATGTTTTTTCTCACGATACCAAATATGGATATGATCAGCATTTTTTGAAGGTTTATATATTTGAATCAATTCCCAGTCATTATCATAACTTTCAATACTTTTTTTTAACCTGTAGATCCTTGCCAAAGACAACGAAAGATGATCTTTAGTCTCTGTTAGCTTGTCCTCCTTTTCCCAGGGAAATGAAACGACTCTGAAATTATATCTGAGTTTTCTTCCTTTAATATTAACCTCTACCTCAGCAGTTTCATTTTCAGTTATATCAGGAATAGGTATGTTTATATCTTTCATTGTTCTTATCGACGACATATACCCATTGTCCGCCTGTACTTTGATAAAACCCGCCTTTAGGTATTAATAATGCATCCTGTGATTCTCCCAGTTCCAGGCGTATGCGTGCTGTCTGTCCAATTCTTATCTGTTCAGGAATATCGCTCGTAAATTCCATGTCAACGGCAAATGTACCGTTTCTCACTTCGGGATAAATTTTTGTAATTACCAGGCTATGTTTGCCGCCGGCGAATTCGAACTCACCGGTAAGGTTTTTTATTATTCCTGCAATATAATGCTCGTCTATGTTAACGTGCATTTTATATGAATCGGGAATATTAATTATCCCTATTCGTGATCCATAGCTGACGACTTCACCTATCTCCGGATTAAGGTATGCCAGTTCCCCGTTGACAGGAGCCTTGATATTCAGATTTTCAAGTCTTTTTCTTGTTAATAAGAGATTATTCTGCATTCTGTCTATAGATGTTTCATCCGACGTAATCCTTGTGATCATGTATATGGAATCATGAACATACTTTTGCTTTTGCAGCTCCAGCTGTTGCATTGTTAGCTCATACTGTTCTTTGGAATATTGAAATTCCTCATTTGATATATGATTGTTTTCCAGGAGTTTTATATTATAATTATATGTCCTTTCCAGCTTTTTCAGCAGGTACTGTAAATTTAAAATCTGGGTCTTAAGGCTTATCTTTTGATTTTTAAGATTGAGGCGTGTTGTTTTCAAATCATTTATTGCCCTGGCAACCACTGCTTCATTGCTTGAAATGTCAAGCACCAGGTTATCATTACTAAGTCTGATAATAATATCACCCTTTTTAACCATATTACCTTCTTCAATCAGTATCTCTTCAACTCTTCCACCTTCTATTGCGTCCAGGTATATTGTTTTTATAGGCTCAACAACACCATTCACAGAGATATAATCCTGGTACTTATCATAAATTACCTCCTTTATTGTTATTTTTTCAGCATCAACATTAAGTTTTGTGCTTTTATCCCCAAAGATTATTTTTATGAAGGACAATAATATTAAAATACAAAATATGCCCAGCCAGATATATTTTTTGCTGATACCTTTTTTTTCAATTTTTCTGTCCATTCCTTCCATAGGTAGCAATTATTTTACCATCCGGTGAAAAAGACTTATCATTAACTGTGCCAAAGAATATAATTAACTGGCATACTGTTTTTTAGAATAATATTTACATTATTAAACTATATTTATATGTACGAATATACTACATAAAACGTACGAATACGAACATTCAAAAAATTATATGTACTTTTGTTTTATAGTCGAATAAATTAAGGCATTATTATTTGTTATCATGGATAATACCGTTGGCAGAATATTGATCGTTGATGATAATGAGGATATTTTAGCTTCCCTGAGATTATTATTAAAATTACATTTTGAAGAGGTAACCACCCTGAGTTCTCCTGAGAAAATTCCTGAATTTCTTATAGATGACTTCATCCTGACTTCTCACGCAAAAAAAATTGTTAACCCTGAATTTGACACATACAACCTTGAAGATATTGAAAGAAAAATAATTGTCAGGGTGCTGAAACAAAATCAGGGCAATATTACACAGGCTGCAAAAGATTTGGAATTGACGAGAACATCGCTGTACAGAAGAATGGAAAAATATGAAATTTGATAAATTCTGCATCAAGAGTATTGCTGACTTTTGCAGAATCTCAATTTGTCAGAAGATATATTTTTAAATAAAAATTTATTTAATACAGTCGTTTATGGAAACAGTTGGTCTTATTCCCGCAGGGGGCCTGGCAACAAGGCTGGGTAAAATTCCTTGCAGCAAGGAGATTTATCCCTTAATGAAAAGTAAATCATCTGACGAAGGAAAGGTTAAAATTAATGTCATTTCTGAATATTTAATAAACAGCTACCGGATTGCCGGCATTAATGAAATATACTTTATCCTGCGCCCTGGTAAATGGGACATACCATCTTATTTTGGCGACGGAAAAGATTTGGGAGTAAATATTTCTTACCTCATAATGGATTTGCCTTACGGGACTCCATTCACCCTTGTCCAGGCGTATCCTTTCACCAGGAATAAATACATAGCACTGGGTTATCCTGATATAATTTTTAAACCGGCAGAAGCGTTCATAAGAATTAAGGAAAAAATATCTGAAACAAAGGCTGACATTGTCCTGGGCCTGTTTAAAATTGACAACTATAAAAAATGGGATATGGTGGAGCTCGATAACCAGGGAAAGATTAAAAATATCTTTATAAAGCAAAACAGGCCTGATCTGAAATACGGATGGACAATTGCTTTATGGAATCCTTCTTTCTGGGAATTTATGAACCGTTATATCCAGGATATAATAAGCAGCGGTGGTGAAGGTGAAGTTAGAATTAACGGACAATTATACAGGGAATTATATCCGGGCGACATATTCCTGGAAGCAATAAAAAGCGGGTTGCATGTGGAATCAGTAGTATTTGAGA
>CAYWUI010000055.1:0-15326 GCA_964461435.1 uncultured Bacteroidales bacterium
TCCTCTTTTTTCATTTGCTTTTCTTCTTCTGTCTTTGCCTTATCCGATACTTTTTCAAGCTTAAATAATTCGTCTTCTGCATCGCCCGGTGCAACAGCCGAATCTGGCTCACCAGGTAAGGCAGGGAAAGATAATACAGCCTCGGATAAAGAAGCCTTTTTTTCGCTTTTCTTCAGTTTGTTGTCAATAGTACGCTCCGTTATTGCATTAGCATTTAAAACTATTGCAAATATTCCCAGGAGAATAATACAGGAAGCAGTAAATCCTTCAATAAAATTTGTTTTCATTTTTGGTTGATTTAATAAACGTTTTATTCTTTTTAATAATTTGTTTTTATGTCCGCTGACCGCTAAGGCCAGGCTTTCTTTAATCAGCAGATGCTCCTGTATATTGGCCAGGGCACGTGCATAGTTTGTTGAGTCTCCCGTTTGTGCAATGGCAATATCATCACAGCAGTTTTCTCTTTCCGTGCGGATAACATTATTGATCCACCATACCGCAGGGTGATAAAAAAACAGTATTTCGATTACCGACTGGAGGATATTCACAAGGTAGTCGCGGCGCAATATATGGGCAAGCTCATGGACTATAATGCTTTCAAGTTGTTTTGATGATAATCCTGTAAATGCACTTGCAGGCAACAGGATTATCGGCTTGATAAATCCTATGACCATCGGGACTATTGCCAGTGCTGATTCATATATTTTTACAGCTTTCTTTATATTGAGCATCTCGCATAATTTCCTGGTTTTTTTCTGCCACTCCTCTGGAATCTGGCTTATCCTGTAATATTTTAACCGCTGTGTATATGCCAAAGCACCAATAAATTTTAAGGTAAAAAATATTATGCCTGCAAACCATATAGTGACAATTATTGGAAAATGCCTGTTAAAAAAATCTTTAAACTGCACGGACTTTAATTTGATGATCCTGTTATCAGCAACAATTGCATCACTTTCAGCATATGTGCTCACAACCTTTTTCAGCACCGGGGCATCAGAAAACTGATTTACATATGCTGAATTTTTCCCTTGCCGGTCGGGATTATAGTTTTTAATAAATGTATATACGGGGCAGATCAGCATAAATAAAGATGCGGCTACAGCCAAAAAATAACGCGTTACAGATGTGAATTTGCGTGTCGCAAGCATCAGTATGCCCAGCACTAAAGCAATAAGGGCTCCCTGCCACAGGGAATGTATTAATGTGAGGCCCAATGCCTCAATAATATCATCTGACATTATCCGGTAAATTAAGTTCATGATTTGCCTCCATCTAATTTATTGATTAATTCTTTTATCTGCTGAAGCTCTTCTTTTGATGGCCTGTGATTACCCAGCACCTGCATTACAAGATTGCTGGCCGACCCGCTAAAAGCAGTTTCAAGAAACCTGTCAAGCAACAGATTCTGGGTTTCTACCCGTGCAATTACAGGAATGTAGACGTGACTCTTACCCTGAAGCTTGCGCTTTACTATATTCTTTGCCGCCATATTCTGCATGATTTTGAGCGTGGTTGTATAACCTACATTCTTCCTCTTATTTATTCTCTCATGAACGAATTTTACAGTTGCAGACTTGTATTTCCAGAGAATCTGCAGAATTTCGAGCTCGGCAGTGGTGGGTTTTATTTTGGACAAATTCTTCATGATGACTTGTTTAAACTACGATAAATGTCGTACAAATATATACGACATAAATCGTAAATGCAAATTTTTTTGAATATTTTTTTAATTAAACAGATGACTGAAAAATATAGGTATTATCCTTCTGGGTAAATTAATTTTTTTTATTTAACTTTATAAGGGACAGCATCCAAATCCGGAAAATTTTTGCTTACCCTGTAATAAAGGGGACTTCTTCATGGAGGATTAATATTCGGAGCGCTGTCCCTCGAAAAAATAAGGGCGCTGTCCCTATTTTTACCTCGAAAAAAAATATTATGGGAGCAAAAGATTACAGGCTGCTTTTAATATACCCGTGTGAGACAAAAAACAGGTATTTAAACAAAAAACTTTTATCGCTGGGGTATATAATAACAGGCACTGCTACGGGGATCGAACAGGCTGTAAAAATGGCAAAAGAGACCGGTCCCGATTTGGCATTAGTTGACATGGGTTCTGAAGAAATGAAAAAAATTGAGGGAAAAATAAAAAAAATTACATCGGCCCTCGACATGCCTGTTGTTTTTGCAGCGTCAGGCAAAGAATCGGGAATAATCGAAAATTCCGGCAGGAAAAATGAATATACTGTAATTAAGAAGACCTTAAATGAAAAAGAGCTGGAGTCAAAATTTCAAATTGCAGCCTTAAAGCATAAATATCTTAAAGAGATAAGGAAGAAGGAAAATGAGCTTAAGCAGCTTGAAAAAAAGCTGGTTAAGGAAGTTAAGAGCAGGGATTTTTATGAAAAGCAGATCCTGCGGTCAAAAAAAATATACTACTCGTCTTTTAATGCCTTAAAGGAAAGTATTTTTGTTATTGACCGTGATCTGAATATAATCCTTGAAAATAAAGCCTTAAAGGAATTTAACCGCAGGGTAGGTATTAATGAACCTACGCTCGGGAATGCGGTGGAGATATACTCCAATAACCTTGAAGGATTCAATTTGAGCGATTATATCCTTGTTCTGAGGACAGGTAAAGAAATTTATGATGAGGAGGTGCACATTGATGATAATACTATCGTGGAAATAAGGAAAAGTCCGGTTTACGACGAAAATGATATAGTGTCACGTGTCATAACCCTGATTAAGGACATAACTGATAATAAGCAAACGGAATATAAATTAATAAAGAGTGAAAGGAAATTCAGGGACCTTATGGAACTTCTCCCTGAAATGATTTTTGAAACTGATTTGAAGGGTAATGTCTTTTATGCTAACCAGTTTGCGCTGGAAAGGCTTGATTATTCCTATGACGATATTATTGCGGGCCTTAACATGTTTGACATTTTTGCAGCCGGAGAAAGTGAAAGGGCAAAGGAGCATTTTAAAAAACACCTCGAGGACGAGCAACAGGGGCCTGAAGAATATTATATCGTTACCAGGGATAATGAACAATTCCCTGTGATATTGCATATAAATCCCATAATTGAAAACGGAAAATCAATAGGCGTAAGGGGAGTGATGATAGATATTACGGACAGGAAGAAGGCTGAGGAACAACTGAAACAAAGCCTGCAGACCACTAAAGCCATAGTTAATTCCATTCCCGACATGCTCTTTCATTTTAATAAAAAAGGGATATTCCTGAATTATAAAGATGATAAAGAGGAACACCTGTCAATACCAGCAGAACATATTCTTAACAGAAGCCTTAAAGAGGTATTTCCTGAAGAGATATCAGAATTGATGATGAATGGTATAAACAACTGTATTTTAAATGGCGAGGGCAGTATTGAGTACCGGTTGAAAGTTAAAAACAAATTAAGAGATTTTGAAGGGAGGTTTGAAAAAATTAACGACAACGAGGTAATTATGCTTATTAGAGATATGTCTGAAAGGAAATCTTATGAAAAGGAATTGAAGGAGGCAAAAGAAAGGGCTATAGAAGCAAATAAGGCAAAAAGCGAATTCCTTGCAAACATGTCCCATGAGATCCGTACGCCCATGAATGCTATCCTGGGATTAACGGAATCGTTGCTGGCAAAGATCACTAATCCTTCACATACGGGACATCTTAAGACTATTCATTCAAGCGGTGAGATACTTCTTTCCTTGATTGACGATATACTGGACCTCTCCAAGATTGAAGCCAACAAGCTGGAGCTTAAGTATGAATCTGCAGAAATAAGGACAATAATAAGGGAAATAAAGCAGATATTTATACAGAAAGCAGATAATAAAGGCCTTGCCATTGAAATCGATATTGACAAGGATATCCCCCATATGCTTGTCCTTGACGAGATAAGGCTGCGCCAGGTTTTACTTAACCTGGTGGGTAATGCCCTGAAATTTACTGAAGAAGGATATATTAAGATTGAAGTCAGGGGAGATATCAACAGTGATGGAGAAAGGATGAAGCTTCAAATAGCAATAGAAGATACGGGCATAGGAATAGCCCATGACCAGCAGAAGCTTATTTTCGACGCCTTTACGCAGCAGCGCGGGCAGAGTACAAGAAAATACGGGGGCACGGGACTGGGCCTGACGATATGCAAAAGGCTTGTTGAAAAAATGAACGGACAGATTAAAGTGTCCGGTTCTCCCGGCAAAGGATCGGTTTTCAAAGTTATACTTTCAAATGTTGTGATCGCTGATGTCAGTGATTCAAGGTCACTGGCGACTGAAGAGGATTATACAAATGTTGAATTCGGAAAGTCAACTATTATGATAGTTGACGATTTTAAAAGCAATATTGAAACCCTTGAAAGCCTGATCAGCGGTGATGTTAAGTTTGTTGAGGCCGGAAACGGGAGGGAAGCAATTGAGAAGCTCAAAACTGTCAGTCCCGATGTGATTATTATGGATATGCGCATGCCCGAAATGGACGGCATGCAAACAGCAAAATATATCCGTAATGAATTAAAAATGAAAGATATCCCGATAATTGTATTTACAGCATCAGTACTCGGATTTGACAACAGGATATCAAGGAAGTATTTTACCGGATTTATACCCAAACCGGCAAAGAAATCACATATTACCGGTGAGCTGAAAAAGTACCTTAAATATAAGGAAATATTCGAACCGGCCAGCACCCAAAGTAAAGAGGTCCCTGTTTCACTGGATCATCTTGATGAGTCGGAGCGGAAAGATTTTATTGAGCTGATTGAGCAAAAACATTATTTAAAATGGAAGGAAATAAAGGACGATATGCTTATATTTGAAATAGAAGAATTTGTCAGCAGCATTAAAAACCTGGCTGGCAAATATAAAGTACAGTACTTATCAGATTACGCCGATAAATTAAATGAGAGCATCCGGTTTTTTGATGTTGATGAAATAAAATCAGTAGTAAATGATTTTTATCATGTTTATGAAAGTATTAAATCGGTTGAGAATAAAGTGAAATAATTTCCAGGAATATAATAACTATGGAAGATAATAGTAAAAAGCAGACTATCCTTATAGTCGATGATAACAAAAAAAACCTGCAGGTCCTTGGAAATGTGCTTCATGAAGAAGGTTATAAAATTGCTGTGGCCCAGGACGGCTACCAGGCCGTAAAGCTGGCGGAGAAGATTATACCCGGACTGATACTCCTGGATGTGATGATGCCCGGCATTGACGGATATGAAGTATGTATGAGCCTGAAGTCGAAAAAGGAGCTTAAAAATATCCCCGTCATATTTCTTACTGCCAAAAGCGAAACAACGGATATTGTCGAGGGATTCAAAAGAGGAGGAGTGGATTATATTACAAAGCCATTTAAAAAGGAAGAGTTGCTTGCCAGAATAGGTACACATATGGAGCTGGCTAATGCACGACAACTCCTGAAAAAGAGGGCAGAAGATTTAAATTCTGCTAACGCCGCCAAAGATAAGCTCTTTTCAATTATTGCCCATGACCTGAGACATCCCCTGGCCGACCTTAAGACGTTGCTCGAACTGCTGCTTTTTGATTACGAGCGCTTTACAAAAGAAGATATAATAAGATGTTTTAAAGAAATAAGGGATACTACGGATGAAGCATATAACCTGCTTCAGAACCTGCTGCAGTGGTCAAGGAAGGAAATGAACAGCCTGCCCTTTGAACCTGCATTTTTTAAACTGAATGACGTGGTTGATTCAACGATAAGATTGTTCAGGCAAAGCACAGGTAAAAAAAACATTAAGGTGACCTTTAGTAATGGCGATGACATCCGGGTGTTTGCCGATAAAAACATGATTGAGACAGTAGTAAGAAACCTGGTAAATAACGCCATAAAGTTTTCCTATAATGATAGTACTATTATTATTGGAGCAAAAAAGGACAATGATGTAGTGGAAGTCCGTGTAAAAGACTTTGGGCATGGCATAAAGGAAGAGCATAAGGAGTTATTATTAAGTGAAAATGTTGCCATATCGACAAGAGGAACAAATAACGAAAAAGGTACGGGGATAGGATTAAACCTATGCAGGGACTTTATTAAACAAAACAAAGGCAGGTTGTGGTTCGAGAGCGAAGAAGGAAAGGGCTCCACGTTCTATTTCACCATTCCGGCAGTTAATAAAGATTAGTCAGGAACGGGTAATAATAAGGTTAATGCAGGAATAAGCGTTAGTCCATATTATGAAGCCTTTGTTCCGCCTGCCTCTGTATATACGTATCACAGGCATGCAAAGCCAGTTCTCTTAAAATATCCCTGTCCTCAATAAAACTGGCTATTTTAAAACGCAACCAGTCATCTTTCATATCATTGATCAGATTCTTGAGTATCTGTTTGTCATGTATTTTAAAAGCAGCCGTGACCTTTATTCTATTGCTTATCCCGTTTGATACGATGTCAAGCAACAGTTTTTTATTTGTGATATGATTTAATGCAATATCCTGAACATAATACTCGGCCCCGTTCTTTGCAATATCTGATAGTGTATTCTGGTCATCAAGCTCTATTGCTGCTTCAAGCCGCACACTTTCATTCACCGTACTTTTAAGCAGATCATGAAGGATGCGCCTGTTATTGCATTTTATTGCCGCTTCAAGCTTTATCCATTCATCACTGGCACTTTTAGCCAGCTCTCCTAAAATATCGGGGTCATCGATACTGTCCAAAGCCTCCTTGCGGGACGGGTAATTTTCGTTATTGCTCCCGGCCAGACCTGCAAGTTTATTTAAATCTTCAATATGCCTGGCTTTGTCGGTTGATATATCAACTTTTTTTACTGATTTGCCATTTTTCCCCATCTTCGTATTCTTATAAAACGTTAAACAATAAATAATCAATCTATGCTATAAAATGCCATTCGTAAATAAATCATAGCGGATTTGCAGTACTTCTATAGCATACCTGTTATGCTAAGTGAGATAACAGAATTTCATGCATCAGGTAGTGGGGGAGGTATGTCGAGTTCAAAATAAGATGATGACTGTATTGGCAAAAATTCTTTTTTTCTTAATGCAAACAGCTTATTCCGGCCGGTTAATAAAATGTGAAGCACCATCGTTTTATTATGATACAGGTTATAATCATCGTTCTGGTCAAACCCTGCAAAACAATTCCGCAAAGAGTCCAGATCGAAAATATTATCCGGCGATTCTATTTTGGATGAAGAGCTGTGTTGATATCTAAAGATGTATGATTCACCTGACTGTCCTCTATTAAATCTTCCTGCCGGATAAGAATTAACACTATTAATCAATCCCGTTACAAGAATAAATAATATGTACGATTTGATATTCAAAGTATGTACTTTAAGATTTCAACGGAGCAAAAGTATATATTATTATTCTTATAAAGCAGAATATTGTTAAAAAATATTAACGGCTATTATTTTACAGCCATTTTTTCCTCTTAAAATATAAAAGCATTATCCCGGCAGTGCAAACCATTATTCCAAGCATAACAAAATATCCCCATTTGAAATGCAGCTCAGGCAGGTAATCAAAATTTGTCCCGTAAACACCCGCTATAAAAGTAAGGGGGATGAATATCGCTGCAAAAATCGTCAGCACCTTCATTACATCATTTACCCGGTTGCTGAGATTTGCATGGTGAACGGTCTGTTGATCCGATGCCATGGTATAGTAAATTTCTATTGCTTCCATTGCCTGGGTTACCAGGTCATCAAGATCATTGAGGAATATATGTGTTTTCTTGTGGATAAACTTTGATTCTGATTTTATAATATGTACCATTATCTCTTTTACAGGACGCACAGATTTTCTCATAAAGCTAATTTCCGTCTTATGCCTGTATATGTTTTCAATGATTTTTTTACCTGTTTCTTTTAATACCGCTTCCTCCTGGTCTTCAATAATATCACCCAGTGCTTCAATATTCATTATATAACTGTCAACAAGGGTGTCGAAAAGTGCGTAGCATAAATAGTCAGGCTCCAGTTCACGGATTTTTCCCCTGCTTTTTCTCAGCCTGTCCCTTACAGGTTCGAAATAGTCGCCTACCCTTTCCTGCAAGGTGACCAGGTATCTGTCTCCCAGTATAAATGATATTTGTTCGGAGCTAAGGGTAAGGGCATCTTTGTCATAGGATAGAGCTTTTAAAATGATTATTACGTTATTCTCATCCTCAATAAATTTGGGACGCTGGTCGGTATTCAAAATATCCTCGAGGGCAAGTGACGATAATTTAAACATCTTTTCAAGCTTTTCCATCAGTCCGACATCATGTAAACCGTCAATATTAATCCATGTTATATATCCGTCCTTAATATAGCTGCTGATATCCTCTATTTTTTTCAGCTCTTTCTCCGTAATGTTATCCTTGTTGTATTGAATTACCCTTATCCTGGAATTTTCCATCTTCCGGTCACCAATAAATATGAGGGAACCGGGAACTTCACCATGTGATTTCTGACGGTTTATGAGGAATCGTGCCATAATTTATTTCTTAGTGTTTAATATCTTTTTTATAAACAATAGTCCGGTAAGGAAATGGAATTTCTATACCTTCCCTGTCAAACCTCTCTTTAACTGATTTGAACAGATCACATTTTAATATGAACCCTGATGTATGATCTTTTGACCATATAAAAGCCCTGAGGTTAACCGAAGAGTCGCCAAAGCCTATAACCCTCACCATTACAGGATGAATATTGCTTTTTTTCTCTTCCCTGGTCCTGTTATCGATATAATTCGGATGTTTTACAGCTTCATCCCTTATAATATCAATGGCTTTATTTACATCAGAATCATAACTTATTCCGAATTCCACGAAGTTGCATATCAGTTCATCTTTGATACTTGAGTTTACAAGGGTCTCAGAGGCTATAACAGTGTTGGGAATTATTATTCTCCTGTTTTCAAAATCCCGTATTACCGTGTGACGAAGGGTTATGTCTTCTATTTTTCCCGTTCTTAAAGATCCGACTTTAATAATATCACCTACCCTGAATGGTTTAAATATGATAATAAAAATGCCGTTAATAATGTTGGAGAAAGCCTGCTGGGAGGCGAAGAGTACTATAGCTGCCGCCACACCTGCGCCGGCAAACAACGTAAGGCCAAGTGCCCTTAAGCGCGGTATTGAATAGAAAATAAACACAAACGCACCAAAATACAGGATAAAACTAATGAGGTTAATAAGGAAGTTGTATTGGGTAGGATCAACGTTAAGTTTACTTGAAGCAAGATGAAAAAATTTTGTCAGCAGGGCTCTAAGTATCCTTGATATTATAAAAGCTGCAAGAAGTGTCGCTAAAACTATAAGTCCGTATTGAACATAATTTATCTGAAATATTTCTTTTATAGAATTCATATTTTGAACATTTTTTAAATTAACAATTTCAGCGCAGACTATTTAATGCCGGCTGAATTGTCAGCCTCTTCCTTTTCAGAATGTTTCTTTTTTACAGGAATAAGTATACCTATAAATACGCCAATGCACAGGCAGATCAGAAATAATAATGCCCCGGGAATGTTGGTATCCCAGAAATAGAGCCTGACAGTTATAATCTCTGAATTCTGTATTGTGAATACCACAAGCAATATTGCCAGAAGTATTGATATTATTATTCTTGTTCTCATATCAAAAATTTATTAATGATGTTTTTTAGGCAAATTATAAAATTATATCTTAAGCAAAGATATTTTTCCCATTATTTCTTCTTTAGCACCTCAATCTCATAATTTACTGTAATCATCCAGTCGCCATAACCAGGATCAAGAGTCTTTATTTCCTGAAAAAGTTCCTGCTTAAAGGTGGTTTCCAGGGGAGCCCCTCTTCCGGGCCATATCTTAAATATTATCCTTTTATATTCTTTGCCGTCACTTGTTTTTACAGCTTTTCCCCCTGACGGAGATGCCCTGAAGATATTGGGATATTTCTCATAAACAGATTTTACCGATGTATTTACCAGATCATCAAATGATGACCTCAATTCCGCGATACCCGGAATTTTAATATCAACAATACAACTGATATAGCCTTTAGGATAATTAATTACAATATTTATGTTCCTGTTGGGGAAAAAAATCTCTGCTCCCACCGCGTTGCGGATAACCACAAAACGCATACCTATAGACTGCACAATGCCGGTTTGCCCGTTAATTTCCACCATTTCGCCAATATCTATGAGGTTGGAAACGATCAGCGTAAAACCTGTAACAACATCCTGCACCATCCCCTGTGATCCGAAACCCACCGCCAGTCCGATTACCGATGCACTTGCCACATATGCAGTAAGTGAGATGCCCAGGTTTTTTAATATATATCCCAGTGCAAAAAAGTAAATGATAAAAACCAGGATGCTTGTCAGAAGGCTTACCAGAGATATGAGCTTGGCAACGGATTTTCCTGCCATGGATTTAAAAATAAACCTGCTGAGACGCTTAATAATAATTACCAGGATATGGGCACTTACCGTAATAATTATAATAGTCAGAATCCTTCCGCCCAGCGTTTCAGAATTAATGATACCTTTGATCGTGAAAAGAGTTAACATTAATGGATACAGAAAAAAAGTCATTTTATCAGTTACTTTAAATTTATAGCAAGTCTAAATTAAGGATGATTTTTAACTTTATCAACCTGTATTTTTAAAAGATTGTAATAAATGGTCGTGCTGTTATTGATACTGGGCTTTGTACTGCTGGTAAAGGGAGCCGATTTCCTTGTTGACGGGGCTTCCTCGCTGGCAAAAAAACTAAAGATCTCCGAGCTCGCAATAGGACTTACAGTTGTGGCCTTTGGCACGTCGACACCCGAACTGGTTGTTAATATAATAGCTTCTGCCCAAACCGGGGCAAAATATGACGAAGTAGTGTTTGGCAATATTATAGGCAGCAATAACTTTAATTTACTCCTGATACTCGGACTTGCAGGTATTATTTATCCCATAACCGTGCAGGTAAAAACAGTCTGGAAAGAGATACCTTATTCCATACTGGCGGGATTAATATTACTTCTACTTGTTAATGATTCTTTACTATGGAACAGCAGTAATAATATACTTACCCCGCGTGAAGGCATAATTTTTTTGTTCTTTTTTGTCCTTTTCATGGTTTATATATTATCAAACCTTAAATCGGAAAGTGAGCAGGGCGCTGCAGGTACTAAAGTATATGGGACGTTGCGTACTGGGATTTATATAGTAGCCGGACTGGCAGGACTTATTTTCGGGGGAAGGATGGTAGTAAAAAATGCAGTAGAGATTGCAGGCAGGCTGGGGGTGAGTGAGAAATTCATCGGACTGACAATTGTTTCCATAGGCACCTCCCTGCCTGAACTGGCTACGTCAGTGGTGGCCATAATTAAACGGAAAAGCGACCTGGCCATAGGAAATGTAATAGGTTCCAATATTTTTAACATTTTTTTTATAATGGGAGTAAGCTGTTTAATATCTCCTTTAGTATATGATAAAGCATTTAATGAGGACATTCTTGTCTATATTTTTGGTTCAGCGTTTCTTTTTATTGCAATGTTTACAGGCGGGAAGAGGAAGCTGGACCGTTGGGAAGCGGGGATACTTATTTTGCTTTTTGCCGCATATATGGCCTTTCTGCTGTGGCGAAAATAAAATTGGATTATAAAAGTTATAAATTTAATTTTGTAGTGTTAAAAATTCTAAGAACATGGGAATAAGATTAAAAATTTTAGCCGGATTTATAATACTGGCAATAATGTTATTAATTGCCGGCTTAATATCTATCCATGAGCTGATGAATATTGGAAATTACGTTCAGAAGCTTCTCGACGACAACTATAAAAGTATTGAAGCTACAGGAACAATGCTGGATGCCCTTGAAAAAGAAGATAGCGGTATCCTGCTCCTTCTTATGGGTAAATGGGAGGAGGGACGGAAAGTTATAAAGGAGGGGGATGACCTGTTTAAGAAAGGATTCCTGTCGGCGGAAAATAACATAACTATACACGGCGAAAATAAGTATATTGAAAAGATAGGAGTGGATTATGACATTTATAAGAAGACATGGGAAAGGCCCATTGTCGGAACCGATAAAGAGGGTAATATTGACTGGTACTATAATAAGTCACGCATGGAATTTCTGCAGGTCAAGAAATCCGTAAAGCAATTATTGGGGAAAAACCAGGAGACGATGTATAAAACCGGTTCCGAACTTAAAAACAGGGCGCAGCGTGCAGTGATGCCCGGCATAGTGGCTATAATAGGAGCTGTGGTTTTTACTGCATTGTTCAGCTATTTTATAAACCACTATTTTGCCATACCTGTTGTCCAGATAACAAAAGGCATAGAAGAATATAACAGTACGGGGAAAGAATTTACGATGACATCTGAGACAAAGGATGAGATGGGCAGATTAATAAATTCAATAAAAAATCTGCTCCAGAGATTAACCTATAAGTAATACCGGAGATGAGGATTCATGTAATATCGCGATATGTAGGGCTGGTACTGCTTTTTAACGCTATCTTCCTGTTCCTGTCGTTTCTTGTTTCCGTGTTCAATTCGGATGCTGCAGTTTATCCCTTGCTGTACAGTTTTCTTATTACTTTTCTTTTCGGGATATTCCCTTTGATATTTGTGCCAAAGACAGATTTTATCAGCAAGGAAGAGGGATTTTTTATCGTTATCCTGAGCTGGCTTATTATTTGTTTTTTCGGAACATTACCTTTTATTCTGTGGGGCGGTGAGTTTACGTTTACAAATGCATGGTTTGAAAGTGTTTCGGGGTATACGACAACAGGCTCATCCATACTTACCAATATTGAGGTTTTACCCAAAGGCATGCTATTCTGGCGCTCTGCAACACATTTCATAGGAGGTGTCGGCATTATTGTATTTGCGATGGTTGTGCTTCCTAACCTGGGCCATGCAAGGTTTGTTTTATTAAGGTCCGAGCTGTCTCCGCTGGCAGGCAGTAATTTCAAGTTCCAGACAAGGAAGGTGCTTCATATTCTTTTATATGTCTATGGAGGACTGACCCTTGCAGAGACAATATGTCTTCATATTTTCGGTATGGACCTCTTTGATGCCCTTCTGCATTCCTTTGCCACAATAGCAACAGGAGGGTTCTCAACAAAAAACTTAAGTATCGCCTTCTATGATAGTCCCGCTATAGAAACAGTGATAATAATATTCATGATCCTGTCAGGAATGCATTTCGGATTGCTGTTCGCCACAATAACCGGATTATCATTTAATATCTTTAAGTCATCAGTGGCAAAATATTACGTATTTGCTATGCTGGCAGGTATTATACTGGTTGCTGCCAACCTTTATATAAATGGTTATTATTCTTTACCTGATTCAATACGCTTTTCAGCTTTCCAGGTTATTTCCCTCGGCACATCAACAGGTTTTGCTAATGCTGATTCGGCAAACTGGACCGGCTTTGCGCGCATGATACTTATATTCTTTACATTACAGTGTGCATGTGCCGGGTCAACATCGGGAGGCATAAAAGTTGACCGTATAATAATTTTTATCAAGTCCATAAAAAACCAGGTGCTCATGCTTCGCCATCCCAGGGGAGTCTTTACTGTGAAGATAGATAATAACCTTGTTGAAGAAGATATAATAAGGAACGCCCTGGTGTTTATAGTACTTTATGTGCTCATAGTTTTTTTGTCAGCACTGGTACTGGCAGGTTTTGGAGTTGACAGCATGACAGCTTTATCTGCCTCTGCTGCAACCATGGGAAATGTAGGCCCGGGCTTCGGAGAAGTAAGCTCAATGGCCAATTTCAGTACTATACCGAATGCCGGCAAATGGTTACTGACAGCCAATATGCTGCTGGGCAGACTTGAAATATACGGATTTATTTCATTGTTTATGCTTAAAAGATGGCGATGATGATATCTGAAATGTGGTACGTCAATAAATAAGGGTAATTATCTTTAATTAACATAATCTTATAATTTTAAAAATTAATAAATGAAAGACAAAAGTCACCTTTCTTCAACGCACGATTTATGCCAGGTTTGTAAAAAGAGCTTTGAAAAAAACAATCTCTACCCTGTAGAACTTATACGCCCGACGCTACTGAAGTTCATCAAATCAAAACTGCCTGATATAGCTCACTCCGGTTATATATGCCTGCCGGACCTTAACCAGTATAAGGCGGCATACGTTGAGTATATAATGAAACTGGAAAAAAAGGAGACAAAGGTACTGGAAAAAGATGTGGTTAAAAGCTTGCGTGAAAATGAACTGCTGGCAAAAAATATTAATGCTGATTTTGATAAAGGATTAACTTATGGTGACAGGCTGTCTGACAGGATTGCCTCATTTGGCGGAAGCTGGAAGTTTATTATTTTTTTTATGTCTGTGCTCTTCATATGGATAGTTATTAATACTATCGCCTTACTGAGTAAACCGTTTGACCCGTTTCCATATATACTGTTAAACCTCATATTATCATGTATTGCCGCTATCCAGGCACCGGTAATTATGATGAGCCAGAACAGGCAGGAGGCAAAAGACAGGTTGCGGGCCGAACATGATTATAAGATAAATCTGAAAGCAGAACTGGAAATACGTCATTTGAATGAAAAAATGGACCATCTTTTAATGAATCAGTGGCAACGGCTTTTGGAAATTCAGCAATTACAAACCGAGATAATGGAGGAGATATTGGGTAAAAAGGGCAAAGCCTAAATAATTAATGATGCGGTAATGAAAGTAATATACGGATACATAGCTCTTTTCATCGGATGTTTTCTTGAAGGCGAAACAAGCCTTATTGCCGGTTCTTTTGCTGCACACAGGGGCATGCTTGAAATTGTGCCGGTTTTTATTGTGGCTTATGTTTCTACACAGTGTTCAGATTGGCTATGGTTTATAACGGGCCGGAAGCAGGGTCATAGAATACTTGACAGGAAACCTAAATGGGAAAAGAAATATAAAAGGATTGATAAGGTCATGAAAAAATATCCTGTAGCCATTTTATTGGGTTACAGATTTATTTACGGATTCAGGACTATTCTTCCCATAGGTATCGGCATGAGCTCCATATCTGCAGTAAAGTTTTTTATTTTCAGCCAGATAGGTACTTTCCTCTGGGCTTCAATGCTTTGTTGTGCCGGGTATTTCTTCGGTGCAATCATTGAAGCTAATTTTAAAAAAATAGAACATTACGAAGTGGAGATATTGATAGGCCTTATTGTGACCGGATTAACAGTGGGTTTGCTGATACGCCTGATAACAAAATGGAGAATGAGGAATGAGAGTGTTGATATTATATCCACTTCACCAGGTTAAAGTCCTGCCTGTGGGGCAATAATTTATTCTTTGGCAATATTCTTA
>CAYWUI010000056.1:0-10520 GCA_964461435.1 uncultured Bacteroidales bacterium
AAGACAGGTTCAATCAATGAATTATGGCAAACTGATTTTACCTATTTCAAGGTAATTGGCTGGGGCTGGTATTACCTGTCAACAGTTATGGATGATTATTCCAGGTATATTATAAGCTGGGAGTTATGCAAGAATATGAAATCCGATGATGTAGAACGCTGTATCGATGATGCCCTTCAAAAAGTACATCTAAAAAAACAAGAGCGGCCAAAACTCTTGTCAGATAACGGATCCTGTCATATATCAACAGAGTTAGCTAATTACCTGAACAAAGCAGGAATACATCATGTCAGGGGAAGAGTTCGCCATCCACAGACACAAGGTAAAATAGAACGTTACCACAGGTCAATGAAAAATGTTATTAAGCTGGACAATTATTATTCACCCGAAGAATTAGAAAAAAGTCTGTCTGAATTTATCGAGTATTATAACAATGAAAGGTATCACGAATCACTGAATAATCTTACTCCCGCAGATGTCTTTTTTGGGAGGGATTACCTGATACGAAATCAAAGAAAAGAAATAAAGTGCAGAACAATGAGGCAAAGAAGGATAAATTACCTGATTAGAAAACTGAAAATATCACAGGAAAATAAAAAAGAAATTGCTTAATTTTAATTAATGGAACTAAAAGAAATACCACTTAAGAATATACATAAATTTTGTCCTGAGCTATTTGACGATTTACATAGCAAATAGTAGATGTTTTAATAAGATATGTTTATCACCATTAAGTGAAATTCTAATTAGTAACACGAACCCATTAAAAATGACATTTATATTCTATAAATATTTGGAAATAGACAAAAATGAATCAGGCAGTATAATTACTAAAGTTAATGGAACGCATTGCATAGTATTAGCTAAAAGTAATGGCAAATAAGGCACTTTACATAACATGCGAAATAACACAAGTAAGTCGTGCAATCCTATAACAAATAGTAATTTAGTTTTAACTTTTTATTAGCTTATAAAAATTGTAATTTTAAATTTATTCGTATATACTCAGTTTATTTCGGCAATTACGCCAACAATTACCTTATTTGAGTTGAATTTTGAGTTATACATTTATAATAATATTATTAAAATCACGTCATAAACTGTTAAAACACAATTTTATGGAAACCCTTTCTGATCATATTAACATCCAATTTGTTAATAATTCCCTTTTAAAAGATATCATATCATATACTGTAGGAGTATTAATTGCTTTTGTGGTTCTGTTTATTGTTTATCTTATTATTAATCAAATAATAAAAAAGTTAGAGAAAAAATCAGAGCACGAATTGATAAGAAAGCTCAGGAAGAACCTCAGGATTCCTGTAATTCTTTTATTAACTATTCTTGCATTATGGCTTCCGTTTTCATTTGCTCAAGTTCCGGAAATTATCACAAATACAGCAAATAAAATCCTTACTATATTAATTATAGCAATTTTTGCATGGATTTCTATTCGTCTTGTAAGATTGGTTAAATTTCTGGTTCTTAAACAATATGATATTGAACAGAAAGATAATTTAAAAGCCAGAAAAGTGTATACCCAGTTTAAAATTCTTGAACGTATTCTTGTTTTTTTAATTCTGATAATAGCAATTTCATTGGCCTTAATGACGTTCAGTGAAATTCGTAAAATAGGTGTTAGTATTATTGCTACTGCAGGTGTAACAGGAATAATTTTGGGATTTGCAGCACAAAAAATTATTGGAGGTGTTTTAGCAGGAATTCAGCTTGCCATTACACAACCCATACGTTTGGATGATGTTGTAATTGTTGAAAATGAATGGGGGCGAATTGAAGAAATTAATCTGACTTATGTTATTGTAAGAATATGGGACCAGAGAAGACTAGTTTTACCAACAACATATTTCATTGAAAAACCTTTTCAGAACTGGACAAGAACAAGTTCAGAAATTTTAGGGACTGTTTTTATTTATACGGATTATAATGTTCCATTCGATGAAATAAGGAAAGAACTAACAAGACTGTTGAAAAAATGTGAATACTGGGATGGTAAAGTAAATGTTTTGCAGGTAACTAACTCAACAGAAAAAACTGTTGAAATCAGGGCTCTTGTAAGTGCTGTAGATTCATCTACAGCATGGAATCTGAGAGTGTTTATCAGAGAAAACCTAATAAAATTTTTACAGAAAAAATATCCGGATAGCTTACCCAGATCACGCGTTCTTATTACAAATGAAAATAAATATACGGATAAAACATAATTTGATATTTTCTCCGCACTATTCCTCCGCTTTCAGGTATATCCTGCAAATCCTGCAAGCTGACACACAAACCAAATTGGTTTTATTTCAAAAAATTTAAAGAGATTATTTAAAAAGGCTGTATAAAATCCATTAAAAATCAAAATGTTTCATCAGCAATTTTCTTTAAGGCAAGAATAAGCTGGACAATTATTATTCACCTGAAGAATTAGAAAAAAGTCTGTCTGAATTTATTGAGTATTATAACAATGAAAGGTATCACGAATCACTGGGTAATCTTACTCCCGTAGATGTCTTTTTTGGTAGGGATTACCTGGTACGTAATCAAAGAAAAGAAACAAAATACAGAACAATGAGACAAAGGAGGATAAATTATCTGAATAGAAAACTGAAAATATCACAGGAAAATAAAAAAGAAATTGCTTAATTTTAATTAATGGAACTAAAAGAAATACCACTTAAGAATATACATAAATTTTGTCCTGAGCTATTTGACGATTTACAGGTGCAAATACTAACATATATAAATACAAGCAGCTGATTAAGAGACCAATAGCATTTAATATTGTAGCGTGAGAGGGACTTGAACCCTCGGCCTCATGATTATGAATCATGCGCTCTAACCACCTGAGCTACCACGCCATAATTTATATATTTGCACCATGCTGGCGACATGCAGCGATTTGTACCAAGAAACCGCATTTTTTCAAGCATGCAAATATAATTTTAATTTAATAAATATATAAAATTCATACCTATAATTATAATTGCAGTAATTGCTTGGTTCTATTATTTTATATGCACCTTGCTTTCATACAATATGAACCTGTTACTCACGCTGGAAGCGGTTATGGACTTGTAATACAGATGGTTTGACAGTTAATTATGAAAAGCTGATATAAATTTTTTTAATTAAGTTTTTTTCATATATTGCAAGCGTTCACTTGAGGTAAACTTTAATAATATTGATGAAGAGCAAGATTGTACTGGAATACACGATTAATTCCTCCCCGAAAGTATTATATGCAAGATTAAGTACTCCCGGGGGGCTGGCAGAGTGGTTTGCCGATGATGTGAACCTGAAAGGGAGCATTTTTTCATTTATCTGGAATGGTGTTGAACATAAAGCAAAAGTGACACAGAAGAAAGAAAACAAATATATCAGGTTTCAATGGATGGATGAGGACGACAGGAATGCTTATTTTGAGTTCAGGATCAATATTGATGAATTAACGGGTGATGTGGCTATGGTAGTAACTGATTATGTTGATGAAGAGGATAAGGAAGATACCATTGAACTTTGGAATACACAAATTAATGAACTTAAACATACCCTGGGGCTATAAGCTTTACAGGAAATAATATAAAATAATTTAACTTTGTATTCGTTTCAGAAATTGCCGATTGATAAATATCATTCTTAGCCGTGGAACGAATATTACATTCTTTTCATATTATCATAATCCTGGTAGTTGCTGCTAATGGGTTATACCTTTTATACAGACTTATATTTCGCAGAACCTTACACAAGCTGGTTATCAAATCCTTTCTTGGCCCTTTTTGCCTTATTTTTTGCCTTGTCCTTTTTTTACTGCTGATGCAGTTCTTATGGCGTTATATTGATGATTTGGTTGGAAAAGGATTGGGATTGAGGGTTATAGCGGAGCTGTTAATGTATACTGCTGCAAGTCTTGTCCCACTAGCTTTGCCTCTTTCAATACTTATGTCGTCATTAATGACATTTGGCAACATGGGAGAGTTTTTCGAGCTGACAGCCTTGAAATCCTCCGGCATTTCCCTGCAAAGAATAATGTTGCCCCTGGTTATTGTTGTAGTATTTATAAGTGTTGGAGCATTCTTTTTTTCGAATAATGTTCTCCCCTTTACTAACCTGAAAATGAGATCACTGCTCTATGATGTGAGGCAACAAAGGCCCGCCATACAAATTAACCCGGGAGAATTTTACAGCGGAATAGAAAATTATAGCATCAGGGTAGGCGGAAAGAATCCTGAAACAAACCGCCTTTATGATATAAAAATATATGACCATACTGCACGAAGAGGCAATAATAGTGTTACTTTGGCAGATTCGGGATATATGAAAATGACAGCCGATAAAAGGAATTTAATAATTACTCTTTGGAGCGGGACAAGTTATACCGAGCTGGGAGATGACAGAAGGAAAAGGGTGAAAACATATCCCCATCGCATGGATAAATTCAGGGAGCAGCGATTAATATTGAAATTAACGGGATTCGGACTGCAAAGGACAGATGAGAACCTTTTCAGAAATAATTATCAGATGATGAATTTAGATCAGCTTAACAGGGCTAAAGACTCTTTGAGGAAAGAACTTAAATTCCGTGACCTGCAGTTTTACAAGACCCTCATAGTGCAGAATTACTTTAAATTAAGGCAGAATTACAAGAGAATGGACATGGAAAGACTAAAAAAAACCAGCGGAGACAGCATAAAGAGCCTGCAAAAAGACTATTCCGAAAGGATCAATATAGACAGCATATTTAATACACTGACAATAAAAGACAGGGGGAGAATAATAAATGAGGCTTTATCCTATGCCCGTTCATCAAAAAGCTATATTGAAAATACTGCTGAAAATCTGAAATATAAGAACAGGCATTTACGAAAACACGAAATAGAATGGCACAGAAAATTCACTCTTTCCTTTGCATGTCTTGTTTTTTTATTTATAGGAGCCCCTTTGGGAGCTATCATCAGAAAGGGGGGGATAGGTATGCCAACGGTTATTTCAACAATAATGTTCATTTTTTATTATGTTATTTCTTTAATGGGTGAGAAGTTTGTAAGGGAAAGTGTTCTTACTGCTACTGAAGGAATGTGGATGTCATCATTTGTTTTGCTGATCATCGGTGGTTTCCTCACATACAAGGCTGCAACAGACTCTGCAATATTAAATATTGATACTTACGTTGGTTTCTTCAGAAGATCACTTGGCATCGACAAATTGCAAATGCTTGATATTAAAAGCCACCTCACAGGGAAATTTGGCTTTACAGATATAGAAATTAAAGAACTGCAAAATTCATTACGGTCATTACAAAACTCTGCAGACAAATACAAAAAGAAAGTTGAAAATAATATTAAAATAAATAATGCAATAATTTCATATGTAATACCGGGAACTGATGAAAATTTAGCAGAATTTGCGGACTTATATAATAAAATTATTGATAAAATAATTACAAGTAATTGGTTTAAAATAATTTACATACAACAGAAAGTTAATGAATTTCCTGTAATTGATTTTACAAGATTTAAATTATCTCGTTCTAAAGGTTATAAAATAATTACTTTTTTAATTTTCCCTGCAGGATTATTCAACATTATCAGATATTATTTATCCCTCATTAAACTGAGAAAGCAATTAATTACTGTAATAAAAGTTACGCAATCAATTATTGACATTTTTAATAATCCTTCTTTATTAGCAGAATTAGAAATCGAACAATGAGAATCCTTCAGCTGTGTAACAAGTTTCCATACCCTCCCAAAGATGGCGGTGCTATTGCTATGTACAATCTTACCAGGGGATTAAGCAGTATGGGGCATGATGTTACGGTTCTGGCGATGAATACGAAAAAGCACTTTGCGATCCCGGATGAAGTGGTTTATGCCTTGAAAAATATTGCAGAATTCAGGTATTTAAATATTAATGCTGATATTAATATTATAAAAGCTATCGTGAACATCTTTTTCTCGAAGATTCCCTATAATGCTGAAAGATTTATAACAAAAAAATTTGCTAAAAAAATTGAAGAAATACTTAAAGTTAAGAGGTTTGATATTGTGCAGCTGGAAGGCTTATATCTTGTTCCCTATATTAATACGATAAGGCAGAATTCAGATGCGGGAATTTCATTCAGGGCACATAATATTGAGCATGAAATCTGGGGAAGGATAGTATATAATGAGAATAACATTCTTAAGAGATGGTATCTTAAGATTATGGCCGGGAGAATAAGGAAACTTGAGATCAGTTCATTGAATACTTATGATTTGTTAGTGCCTATAACACACAGGGATGCCGAAATATTTAACAGCCTTGGAAATATTAAGCCCTGTCATGTTTGTCCGGCAGGTTTTGATATAGAAAGAATAAAATATGACAGCAGGGAAGTAAATTTCCGGTCACTGTTTTTTTTAGGATCCCTGGATTGGTTTCCTAACCAGGAAGGCTTGGTATGGTTTATTAATAATGTATGGCAAAAGATCCATGCCAGGTATCCTGAGGTTAAGTTATACGTTGCAGGGAGAAATGCACCGAAATGGCTGATAAGAAAAATAAAAAAGTCCGGAAATATCATGTTCCTGGGAGAAGTTGAAGATGCATACGACTTTATGGTTGATAAAGGAATAATGATAGTCCCGTTATTTTCAGGTAGCGGAATGCGGGTAAAAATTATTGAAGGCATGGCTCTTGGTAAAGTTATTGTATCAACGGCGATTGGGGCCGAAGGTATTGATATTAAACACAGGGAGAATATTATTATTGCAGATTCTGCAGATGAATTTGAAAAAGAAGTAGGAAATATTTTGGAGAATAAGAGTTTTTTTACAAAAATTGGAGAAAATGCAAAAAGGTTTGTTGTTGAAAACCTGAATAATAATAAAATCACTGCCGGACTGGCAGAATTCTATAAGGCTAATTTAAGATGACAATCAGGCTGTTATTCTGGATATTTATTTCTTTGATTATATACTCTTATATTGGCTATACCCTCATATTAATGCTGCTTGTAGTTGTCAGGAAGCTGCTGCCGGATAAAAAAATGCCTGTATCAGGTGTTTATGAGCCTGAAGTTACTTTACTTGTGGCTGCATATAATGAAAAAGGATGCGTTGAAAATAAAATTGCAAATTCACTTGAACTGGATTATCCGAAGGATAAGATAAAACTTGTCTGGGTAACAGATGGTTCAAATGACGGGACCCCGGAAGAACTAAGAAAGCATAAAAACATTACCGTGTTGCATGAGAAAGTAAGGAAAGGAAAGATAAATGCTATGAACAGGGCAGTTAAACAAATTAAAACTCCGATAATTATTTTTTCCGATGCCAATACAAATTTAAACAGGAACTCGGTAAGGGAAATAGTAAGAATCTTTAGTGATAAGTCTGTGGGATGTGTTGCAGGGGAAAAGCGCATCATTATATTAAAAAAAGAAAAGGCTGTGAGTGCAGGAGAAGGATTATACTGGCAATATGAATCCTTTATAAAGTCACTGGAATCACAATTTAATTCGGTTATGGGCGCGGCAGGCGAGCTATTTGCAGTCCGTACAGATTTATATCACGATGTTAAGGAAGATACTGTTCTCGATGATTTTACAATTTCCCTTGAGATAGCAAAAAAGGGCTATAAGATCAAATATGCCCCTGATGCGTATGCTTCCGAGTCGGGATCCCTGACAATTAAGGAAGAACTTAAAAGAAAATTCAGGATTGCATACGGGGCATTGCAGACTTTATTCAGAATGAAGGAGACATTAAATATTTTTAAATATGGGATGCTTTCTTTTCAATATATTTCTCATAAAGTATTAAGATGGACCCTGGTACCTTTCTCATTCATCTTTGTGTTGATATTTAATCTTATTATTGTATTTAAGCAAAATATTGATGCCACTTTTTATTTTTATTTTTTATGTGTCCAGCTTGTCTTTTATTTATTGATAGTCATCGGGGCATTAATGAAGAATATGAAAATAAGAATGAAGTTGCTTTTTGTCCCGTATTATATGTTTATAATGAATTATGCAATTATTTATGGTATAGCCAGGTATATATCGGGAAAGCAATCAGTAAAGTGGGAAAAGGCAAAAAGGAGCTGAGACAGGCTCAGTGTTAGTGAAATTTAATTACTTATAGTAATTTTGTTTGTATGATTTTTTAAGTAAATAAATAATGGGAGACACGGGTATAAAAGCTGACAGAGATGCATTCAATACTATTGAAGAGGCTGTTGAAGATATACGCAATGGTAAGATAATAATAGTTGTGGATGATGAAGACAGGGAGAATGAGGGGGATTTTATATATGCAGCAGAACTGATATCACCGAAGATAGTGAATTTTATGGCTACCCATGGCAGGGGATTAATTTGTGTTGCCCTCACTGAAGACAGGTGTGAGGAACTTGATTTAGATCTGATGGTGGGCAATAATACCTCTCTGCATGGTACAGCTTTTACTGTCTCGGTAGATTTGCTTGGTCATGGATGTACAACCGGCATATCTGCCAGCGACAGGGCCAAGACCATCAAATCACTGGTTAATTCGAAAACAAAACCTGAGGATTTAGGTCGTCCGGGCCATATTTTCCCCTTGAAGGCAAAGAACAAAGGTGTCATTCGCAGGGCCGGCCATACTGAGGCTGCCATAGATTTAACGCGCCTGGCCGGATTAAAGCCCGGGGGGGTGCTTGTAGAAATTATGAATGAAGACGGTTCCATGGCTCATCTTCCTGACCTTAGAAAGATTGCTGAAAAATTTGATCTTAAGGTAATAAGCATTAAAAGTCTTATTGCTTATCTTATTGATAAAGAAAGTATTGTCATTAAAGGCGTAAGGGTTAAATTACCCACCAAATACGGTACTTTTAATCTCATACCGTTTATACAGAAATCCAATAACCTCGAACATGTAGCATTGATTAAAGGAACATGGACTAAAAATGAACCCGTGCTTGTGCGCGTTCATTCTTCATGTATTACTGGTGACATTTTCGGTTCATACAGGTGCGACTGCGGATCCCAGCTGCATGAGGCTATGAGGCTTGTGGAAAAAGAAGGGAAGGGCGTAATTCTTTATATGAACCAGGAGGGGAGGGGTATAGGATTATTTAACAAAATCAGGGCTTATAAGCTGCAGGAAGAAGGGCGCGATACGGTTGAGGCAAATATTGATCTTGGCTTTCAGGTTGATGAACGTGATTATGGCGTGGGAGCAAGCATATTAAGGGAACTGGGACTGGGCAAGATAAAGCTGATTACAAACAATCCTGTTAAAAGAGCCGGTCTTGAAGGTTATGGAATTGAAATTGTTGAGAATATACCTCTGGAAATCCCACCAAATGAGTATAATGAGTTTTATTTAAAAACGAAAAAAAATAAAATGGGACATTTCCTGGAATTGCTGGATGATGATGATCTCAAACCGGATAATGGAACATAGTAAATATAAAGTAAGAGATACTTTAAGATGGCCTTAAAAAATCTGCGCATAATATTTATGGGGACACCCGAGTTTGCCGTAGAGTCCCTTAAAGCCCTCTTAAATGACGGCCGGAACATAGCAGCCGTTATTACTGGTCCCGATAAACCTTCGGGGCGCGGACAGGTATTGAAATCCCCCCCGGTAAAGGTTTTTGCTGAAGCTAACAACCTGAAAGTATTACAACCGGTAAATCTTAAAAGTGACGATTTTATTTCGGAACTCAGGACGATCAATGCAGATCTTCAGGTTGTCGTTGCTTTCAGGATACTGCCTGAAGTAGTATGGGCCATGCCGGGACTGGGCACTTTTAACCTGCATGCTTCCCTGCTGCCTGACTATCGTGGGGCAGCGCCAATAAACTGGGCCATTATTAACGGAGAGACAATAACGGGGGTCACCACGTTTTTTATTGACCATAATATTGATACGGGCAGGATAATTTTTCAGGACAAGGTGAGTATCGGTCCTGATGAGAATGCCGGCATGCTCCATGACAAGCTGATGAAAGCAGGAGCCGGACTGGTTGTGAAAACCGTCAATGCAATTGGGGGGGGGGACTATAAACCTGTTGATCAGTCAGCATTGCTGGTGGACAGGGATATTAAGACGGCCCCGAAGATTTATAAAGAAGATTGTAAAATAAACTGGAGAGGCAATATAAAGAACCTGTATAATTTCATCAGGGGACTAAGTCCCTACCCTGCAGCATGGACAGAGTTTCTTTCTTCATCAGGTAACCTGTTATCTGTTAAAATATTTGACTCTGGGATTAACATGGCATATCATAAAAATACAGCCGGCAGTATTGAAAGTGATGGCATATCTTTTTTGAGGATTGCTGTGGAAGGAGGTTATTTATACATTAAAGAACTTCAGCTGGCGGGAAAGAACAAGCTGGGCATAAAGGAATTTTTGAAAGGTTTTAAAAATCCGCAGAGCTACAGGCTTATTATGCAATAATATAGAATCGATCCCTTTCTTATTCCTGGTCAAAATCAAATTCAAATTCTATTTCACTTTCTTCTTTTGTTTTTTGTTTAA
>CAYWUI010000056.1:10620-14628 GCA_964461435.1 uncultured Bacteroidales bacterium
TGTTTAACATTATCACTACCTGTTTTGTCTTCCTTATCTTTTGGCTGAACATTTTTACCTTCTATTTTGGCTCCCTCGTCTTTTTCTTCTTTTAATACCAGTTCCGGTGGCAATTCGTCGGATTTTAAACCTTTTCTTAACTGAAGGGTTTGTGATACCGCGGGTTCAGTACCTTCTTCCATAAGGTTTTTTCTATACAATTCGTCTAACCTTATACCATAAAGTTGCGATATATCATACATTGTCTCTCCCTCTCTGACAACATGGATGTTTTTGCCCGCCTCTGCCTTTTTTCTTTTTGGCTGTACATATAATACCTGGCCCGAATCAATCTTTGATCCTTCATCTAATTCATTGTATTTTTTAAGTTCCCATGGTAACAAATCAAGTTCTTTTGAGATGCTGGCATATGTGTCACCCGGCTTTGTTATGATATACTTAATCCTGTTTTTTTCGAATATCATTCTTGATGCCGATATAATATCTGATTTATCAAGAAGTGCCGTTTGTCCACCCGGTTCTTTTGCTATTTCTATTCCCTGATCATAGGCATACAACCCGTTTTCTTCAATGATTTTAATAAGTGCTTTATCATAATTTTTACTTGTTGCATACCCTGCCTTTTTTAATCCCTCGGCCCATCCTTTATAATCGGTAGGTTCGAGTGCAAACAGGGAAGCATATCTTTGCTTGGAGACAAGGAAATCTGAATGATCCCTGTATGAGTCGTATGCTGATTTGTACTTTCTGAAACACTCATTATTTTCATCATCATCATGACGGATTTTTTTGCCTTTCCAGTCATGGCACTTAATGCCAAAATGATTATTTGCTTTTGCCGCCAGCCTGCTGTTGCCGTCTCCTGATTCGAGGGTACCCTGTGCAAGCGTTATACTTGCAGGTACACCTGTTCTCTTCATTTCCTTTATGGCAATGTCTTTATATAGTGCTATATACTCCTGTCGGCTGATTTTTTTATCTGCCTGGCTGAAAACAGATGAAAAGCTACAAATCGCGATAACTGTATATGTCCATAATGCATATTTATTCATCTGCTTTTTTATGCAAAGGTACACCTTATGGGAAACAATAATTTGTTTATAAATATCTACTTTATTAACAAAGGATGCAACCTTGCCCGCCAGAATTAGTTATTCTATTTTCCCTTCCTTATGTGAATATTACCGTGCAGGCTTTTAAATATAAGTTCGGGCCCTCCACCGTTTATCTTGGCGGTCGTCCAGTTTGACCAGCTTGTTGTAGCAGGTGAGTATTTGTTGCTTTTATCTGATTTTTCCAGCTCTTCCTTAGGTTCCAGATCAAAGTTTGAGTATATTTCTCCGGCATCGGTTTTCATTTTTAATGTTGCCTTTATATTTGAAGGCAAAGTGACATCAATATGTCCATTAATTGTTGAAAAAGCCATAGGCGCATCGGGTGCTACATCGCTGAACCTGACTTTAAGCAGTCCGTTAATGGTGCTGGCAACAGCAGAGCCTGTAATTTTATCAAGATCAATTATACCATTTACAGTGGTTATGTCCAGCTCGCCTTTTACTTCTTTTACAGATATATTTCCATTAACAGTACTTATTTTAAAAGAACAATTGAAGGGTACACTGATGTTTAAGTTGCAGTAATTCAGTGGCGGACCTGACTTTATAGTAATTTTATTCTCTTCTTCGGTAACACTGATATCGAACGAACTGCTCTTGATTTTTTCAAGCCCTTCCGTGTTTACCTCTTTATTCCCGGTTGCCGCAGGAGATGGAGCGGCTGGCCGGGGTGATTCCGGATTCTGAACGTCACCCGGGCAGGGAGGTAATTCGATAATTACTTCTTTGCCATTATACCCCGTAATATTTATATTTCCCTGGAATGCTTCAATATTTAGAAATCCCGGTTCATCAGGTTTGCTGAAAGAGAGCTTAATTTGCTCTTCTTCTTTCTGCGCTATTCCTGGCTGCTGAATTGCCAGTGCAAAGATTACAATATGTAAGGCTAAGATTGTTGTTTTCATGATTTGAGTAATTTTAAATTAATAATTCAATACTGTTTTTTAGTTTTGTTTCAACATTTTTGTCAATGTTATTCCTCTCGAGAAGTTTTTTAAGTTCACTGACAGATCTTTTTTCCTGTAACAGGACCATTACATCGGCTAATGCTACCTGGACAATGGGAGATTCCTGCCTTACTATAGACTGGATTAGTCCGATACGTACCCTTGGGTTGTTTGCATAATTGCATAATGCCTCAACGGCCATTAACCTTACGTTTACATTCTGGTCATTATTTAGTGTGTTCAGCAAAGCATCTATAATTTTATCATCGGCATTATTCATCCGGTTGCTGATATTTATGGCTTTTAACCTGTCTGTGGGCGAAGGTTGCCGGAGCAATGTAAGCATCATAGTTTTTTGCATATCCTGCATCTCTGAGATCATTGAATTTACCTGGTTTTTATATCTCATTTCAGACCTGTACCAGTAAAGTGCAAGACCTGCCAGAACAAGCAGGACTGCCGCATATGCAAGCCTCCTCACAAGTCCGGACTGCCGTATTTCTTCCGGCATATTCCTTAAGCTATATATGCGCGATTCACTTTGTGAAATGATACTCTTATATTCTTCAAGCTTCCTGTAAAAGTCAGTTTTCATCTTTTCCGAAGGTTCCCTGTCAGGTAAAGCACTGAACTGTCTTGTCAATTGCTCAAATTCCTGCAGCTCGTCTTCTTTTACCCCACTTTCGATCAGAAATCTGCGCATTTTGTTTTTATCCCTCGCATTTTTATTTAGCAGGTATTCGGTAATTAGTCTTATTCTTTTCTTCTCATTCATTTTTCTAATTTTTAGATAATTCTTTATATATCTTTCTAAGCTCATCCAGTGCTCTGAATATCCTGACCTTTACGGCGCCCTCGGAACACCCCAGGATTTTAGATATTTCTTTGTACTTAAGCTCTTTATAGCTACTGAGCTTTAATATTTCTCTTTTTTTGTCCGGAAGTTTCAGCAAGGCATTCTCAAGGGTACTTATCCTTTCTTCCCTGGAAATATTTTCATCTGGCTGAGTCCCTGTAAATACATTTGCCCATTCGTCAATATTTTCTGTTAACCCGAGTTTATTTTTTTTCTTAACATAATCAATAAAAATATTGTGGGCAATCCTGTAAATCCAGATATTAAAGTGTCCATCTCCCCTGTACCTTGTCCGGTATTTTAAAATTCTTACAAATACATTTTGAACAAGGTCCTCGCTAATATCTGTTTTTCCTGTAAGATTCAGGAAATAGCCGTACAATGCTTTGTTATATCGTTCAAATATCAACCCCAACCTGTCAATATCGCCGGATTTGACCTTAAGCATCAGTTCATTGTCTGTGATCACAATAAGAATTTTTATATTCAAATTCAATTTACGTAATAAAGACTTTCAACATGCCAAAAGGTTACATTTTTTTATAAATGAATTTTTCTGGCCCCGGCATACGCATTGATGCCTGGCAACCCATTAATATATGTCAGGAAATTGAATTAATAGCGGATAGCTATGTTTTCTGTGTTTGCAGTTTATTTTTCCTGTCGGGTTTGGTTAGCAGCTGATAAAGCACGGGTACAATAAGCAAAGTTAGAAAAGTTGATGTGAGGAGTCCCCCTATTATTCCCCATCCCATTGGGGCCCAGAGTGTTCCTCCCCTGAGCGTTAAGGGGAGCAGGCCTCCGATTGTCGTGAGGGTAGTCAGCACAATCGGGACAAACCTTGTTTCGCCGGCCATCTTTATGGCATCGGATATACTTTTACCCTCTTCAACAAGCTTATTGGTATAGTCAACGAGAATTATGGAGTTATTAATAACAATGCCTACCAGGCTAATCAGGCCCACAAAGGCCGTGAATGAGAAAGTATTTCCTGTAATAAACCATGCCCATATGGAGCCGATAAATGCCAGGGGGATTGCGACAAACATAATCAATGGCTGTGTAAATGATCTGAATTGTAAAACAAGGA
>CAYWUI010000057.1:0-14352 GCA_964461435.1 uncultured Bacteroidales bacterium
ATAAATCCAAAAATCCGAGTACCTGTAATTATTGTTGTTCTGCAGGGAACTTAAACGAGGATAGGTTGCAGTGTTTCTGGTTTCCTCGGTCCACCTGTCAAGTACAACTTCTGAATATTTATCGTCACCATCTACCCAGTAATAGTTGTCAGTTTTTACCCCGTTTCCACCAATAGAACCAGTAGCCCTCACAAACAAAGTTATGCCTTTATAAGATGCCGAGAAAATAATACCATAATTGAAAGGCGCTATCCGTTTTCCAATTTCAACTTCATCCCTTGAGTCAATAATATTATCGCCATTTTGATCAACATATTTGATATCTCCGGGCTTAACTGCACCAAATACCTGTACTGGACTGTTTTCTATATCGGTTTCATCTTCAAAAAAACCGTTGCTTATCAATCCGAAAATAGCATCCACAGGCTTGCCTGTCCTGTTCTGGTAATCATCAGCGTATAGCTCATCCCGTTTCACTGCTTTTGAATTCGCATATATTGCATTTACACCCAGATTAATTTCCAGTTCGCCTACTTGCCTGTTAATGTTCAACATCATATCCAAACCGCTGCGTTTGTCACTGTTAAAATTGGTATATGGAACCAGGTCGCTAAAATAGTTTGGATATTGGGTAAGCCTTTGGGTGGGCATACCGTCCATCTGGTTCACAAAATATATAGTTTGAAACCAGATAAGCTTATTGAAAAGTGATGCTTCCAGCCCAACATTGATTTCCTTTCTCTTCACATAGGAAAGATTTGGGTTTGCCCCTTGCTGTGATGTGGTTGCCTGGTTATAAAATTGACCATCATCCCATGAATAATAATTACCCGGTGAATAGATATTTTCATATAGATAATAATCATTGATATCCAGGTCAGTATTAAGCATACCTGCCGAAGCTGATAGTTTAAGATGGTCGATCACAGATGATCCGGACATAAAATCTTCGGAACTGATCAACCAGGCAAGGCTCATGGTTGGAGAAAAAGCAATTCTTTTTTCTTCAGGCAATTTTGTTGAATTAACAACGGCCCCGCTAAAATCAACCCAGTATCTGTGATCGTAATTGTATCCCAGCTGCAAACCCAGGTTGGCATTATTGTCTGGCTGAGTCACTCTGGTTTGGCGTATTGAAATGCCATTAGATAACAACATGGCAGAAACATTATGAACCTGGCTAAATGTTCTTTGGTAATCAAAATACATCGATAATCCAACACTTCGTGTCTGAGATGAAGATTTTATATTTTGGTTTCCCGTTCTGACATCACTACCATATTTTGTGAGCCCTCTAATCACATAGCTTTCGGGTTCCAAATCCCATGATGGTTGATAAATAGAATAGTCATTATCAATTGACTGAGTATAACGGTTATTAAAGTCCACATTAAACCTGGTATGGAACGCCAAACCTTCCAACAGCCCCCCAAGATCAACATCTACTGTATTGGTAATTTGCAGAAGCCTGTCAATGTTTTCATCGTACCCGCCTGCATATAATTCGGCAAAAGAGTTGGTAATATATTCCTGACTACCGCCCAATATATATTTGCCATCAATTATGTTACGGCTGTTATTTGCAAGATCAAGTACTTCGGTAGAATCCGCAGATATCATATTCAACGGGATTAAGGGAGAGTATTTATATGGCAAAACAGTTGCCGCATCATCCCAGTAGTTGCCCAATCCCCTTCTGCTGTTTTTCATCACGGCAGAAATGTCAATGGAACTTGAAATATATTTATTCAGGTTTAAATCCACGTTTCCACGAATGTTAAATCTGTTGTCAGTCTCGTTTTTTGCTTCACCGACATTTAATATGGTAGTATTGTATAACCAACCTATATTCGAATAAAACCGGGCACTTTTATTTCCTGCATTAAATTCTGCATTCAAATTGTTATAATTCACATAATTATTTAAATATTCCGAGGAATAATAATCCAGGTCGGGATACCTGTAAGTGTTACCGGTTCTATACAAACTTATCAATTCATCGTCAAAAGTTGGTTCAAGGCCATCGTTTACACGTGCTTCATTATAAAGCTCCATGTAATCTGCGGAGTTTAAATATTTTGGATACGATTTTGGGGTACCGATCCCTTTGGAAGCCCAGACTTTAACTTTACGTTTATCGGCTTTTCCTCTTTTTGTGGTGATCAATATCACCCCTTTAGCTGCATGACTGCCATACAAAGCTACCGCATTCACACCTTTTAAAACAGTGATCTGATCGACTTCTTCAAGCCTGATATCATCGAAATTGCGGGGTACCCCGTCAATCAAAATCAAGGCATTCTCCATACCCCAAATATTATCTGACCAAAGCAGCCCGCCAATTCTTGCACTTAAACCTTCAGAAACATCTGAACTGTAATCGATATTGATATAGTCATCAGTATTCAGGACATTGATGTCGCAATTGAGATCCCTGCTCTCAATCTCTCTAAAAGCAATATTAACTTTTTCTGCAATACTGTCTTTTTCAAGAATATTTTGATATGCATCCGCCTGCGCATTCACCTTTCCGAAAATGAAAGCGAGCGTTACACAACAATAAATTATTTTTTTTATATATTTCATTTTATCTATTTTTTAATTATGGGATATTTAAGATATTTAACTGTCTGTCTCATTTTATAATCAGGTAAATTTTATATCTCAGTAACAGTTTTTACCACGCCATAGATTCAGTTACCATCCGGGGTTTTGTCCAAATTCACGATAAATACTTACCTGATCGGTTGGCAGTGGCAACCAGTAATGTCTATCTTCAACAACCCTTGTAACAACTACTCTTTCTTTCATATTAATTGCTGCGATTTCTCCATCAATTGTATCACGGTCAAAATCAATTGCGGTTTTTTCCCTGTATTCCATATTCTTTGCAAGTAACCATCTGCGCAAGTCACAGAACCGGATATTTGCCTCGCACATTAATTCAACTGCCCGTTCCCTGATTATTTCACTCATAAACGCATCTTTCGATCCAAGAAACCTCGCGTCAACGGCACCGACATTTGCCCTGCCCCTCACGATATTGACTGCGTCCCCGGCAGTTAATACATAATTACTTTCGCCGGGATAACTGCTTTGCGGGGTGCCATATCCTTGTAACACGGCTTCCGCGTACATGAGGTATACATCTGCCAAACGCATATAGGGAGGAAGGTTTATCCTCAGCTGGTTTTCATTATCTGTAGGGTTGGCTGTCAGGTTGATGAATTTTATTAACAGATAACCGGTACGGCTTCCATTATTCTCAGAACGATAATTTCCATCGGTATACAGGTTGGCATAGCGCCTGTAATCTTCACTTGCATCACCTCCCTGAATTACCCGTTCGCCATCATGCACGATACTTTCGTAAAAACGCGGATCCCGACCGGTCCATGGATGGAGAGTATCATAACCTGAACCCTCGGCATCAAGTGGCAATCCATTGGCCATACCAAAGTTCTTAACATAACTGTGTGGCGGGGAGACCATATTTCCATCAAGGTTTCCTCCTAACACCGGAGGCAGCCACAGCGAATTTGAAGGATCATATCCCGGGCCGTTCCAGAAAAATCTCGGAGACAATAATGATTCAGGATATCCCGGCAAATCATTGCTTAAGGTGTAAAAGTTTTCATGATACCTTTCCCATTCAATGAGCCGGTAAGGAGCTTCACCTGTGTGAGACAGGTAAAGGCATTTGTAGAATGCTTCCGCGGCCTTTTTACACAGTTCTTCGTCATACGTTGCATTTCCCGTAGATTCCTTGTTCATTAACGGACTCCCGGCATACAGGTAGTTTTTACCCAGATATCCATAGGCAACCGATTTTGTAATCCTTTGAAAATTTTTTCCCAACGTGGCCCTTCCAATAGTTGTTTTATCCCAATCTGTTGGAAGAAACAATGCTGCCGAATCCAGATCTCTTGCAACTTTTTTTGCCGTTTCCTGGTAACTCAGCCGCGGAAGATCCAGCTTACCTGAACCAAGTACTTCTTCAATATAAGGAAGGCCTCCCCATAAACTCATTAATTGAAAGTGAAAAAAACCACGGAAGAATAAAAGTTGCCCTTTTATTAGGTCTTTTTCTTCCTGGGTTGCCTCAACCAGTTTATCCAGATTAGCCAGACCAACATTGGCTTTCCTTAATCCGTACCAGCTCAAATCCCATAATCCTACCTGAAACCAATCAACAGGTGTTGTAACTACGCCATTACAAGCCTTCAGGTAGCTTTGGTTCCATCCGCAGGCAGTGGTTAACCAGTACCAGTAATCTCCATTATCAAAATGTGTAATCAGCCTCCAGTCAACCGTGGTGGGTATAACTTCGTCTGCCAGGTTCCAGTCGGCTACCCATGTAGATTTTGTATAATCGGGTATACAATGATACATCTCTTCAACAAATCCCTGGAAACTCTTGAAAGTACCAAAGACCTCCTCTTCTGAAATTTCAGCCTCCGGTGCTTTGTCGAGGTATTCTTCACATGATGTCATTAATATACATGTTAATACAGTATATGTGTATAGTATTTTACTTAAATTAATTTTCTTTTTCATATCTAATTATTTTACAGAATAATTTTTACTCCAAGATTAATTCGTCGTACTGTGGGATAAGACCCTTGTCCGCCCCATCCACCAAGATTTGATTCACGGTCATCCGGCATTTTTGTCCATAAGAGAAGATTGTTTCCATTAATGTAAATTTGCAATGAATTCATTCTTAATTTATTGATCAATCCCGAACTGAAAGTGTATGCCAGTTCCGCATTCTTTAAACGTAAATATGAACCGTCATAAGCATAATAATTACCTGTCATACTAGTTTGTGCTATAAAGCGCGGCAGAAAAGAATCGGCATTTTTGTTGTCTTTTGACCAGAATTCACCCTGGTCAAATACGACATTTTTTTGCCTCGGGAAATTGCCAAACGAAATATACCTGGTCACATTGTTTACACCATAAAATTGGACAAACAAACTGAATCCTTTATAATCAATGCCAAAACTGGTGCTATAGGTATTCTGCGGTCTTTCAGGAAAACCATTGGGAGCCTCGTCATAATCATTTATTATCCCGTCACCATTAAAATCTATGAAATTATAATCGCCGGGCAATTTCAATCCGTCGTTTGCATTCCATTCCGTGCTAGCATATACTTCATCCCAGGTATTGACAAAATCCGAGATCATAATCGATCTGTACTGAGCTATCTGATACCCTTGCTTTTTTTTATAATCGGGATATAATGCCGGATCATCTGCAGCAAGAATTTTGTCTTTTGCATGGGTCATGCTGCAATTGATCCAAACTCTGAAACTGTTTGCAAACCTTTTATTCAGTTTTGTTTCAATTTCATATCCTTTAACTTCCGTTTCTCCAAGGTTTGCCGTGGGCGGATCGCCACCAAGGTAAACCATCACAGCCCTGTCGGAACCATTTACAAGAATATCATAACGGTAATCTTTGAAAACATCGATACTACCCTCCAGCAATCCATGAAAGAATGCATATTCAATACCTAAATTTTTCTTTTCAACTGTTTCCCAATGAATATCAGGGTTGCCGATTTTACCTTCACTATACCATACATAAGGGCTTCGGTCGGTAAAAGTCGTTCCCAGATAAGTCTCGCCTCCATATTCCCATGGTGTCTGGTACAACCACCTGGCGCTAACGGCATCGTTTCCAACACGACCCCATGATCCACGGATTTTAAACTTATCCAGCCAGCTTATATTCTGCAAAAAACTCTCATTGCTGATCATCCACCCGATTGCAGCGGATGGAAAGAATTCGAAACGGTAATCTCTTCCGAATCTTTCAGAACCATTATATGAACCATTGAATTCAGCAAAATACCTTTCATTATAATTATAGGTTGTTCTGAATACCCAGTCTTCCCGATAATGGGGAAACTCACTTCCTTTTGCGTATTCTTCGCGACTGAACAGCCCCATGGCTGTTATTTCATTTCTGCCGATTTTGGTGCTGTAATCCGATTGTAACTGATAGAATATTTTCCTGTAAGTTTCTTCATATTGTACAGAGTCACTTTGATATGACCATGGACCAACTACAAAATCATATCTGTTACGTCCGCTTTCATTTAAAAGAAATACCTCTCCATCAGGAGATATCCATTTTGCATAAGTACCACCCCAGTCAATTACACCACTTTCGGAAATAAAACTGTTATCCAAAGAGAAAACACCTTTCATTTTCAATCCTTTTAACAGCATCCCCAGGTCCTGGTTAAGCGTAAAATCAGTATTGACATTCGTGGTATTTACTTTTTGGATACCCGAGTTTGAGAAATTCGATACAGAGTTTACAACACCAACAGGATCTTTGGGATAAAACCCCCATGCTCCATCACTATACTGAATAGGAAATGCATCGGGAGGGTTTCCATAAACACCCTGCCACATGGTATATTCGAAATTTGACCACGTATCTTGTTTTTGGCCATAAGAGCCATAAAGATTGGCAGTAAATGTTGTGGAGTTTGTAATATTCAAATCAAGGTTACTTCTGAAATTCAATCTGTCATAACCATAACCAGGAGTATAGCCCTTCCCATTGTCTCTCACATTCATAATGTCGCCTTCATTAAGATAATCTACTGAAGTAAAATATTTTACTAATTCTGATCCCCCGGAAATACTGATGTTGCTATTATATGACATTGCATAATCCTTGAAGGATTCTTTCTGCCAGTCAACATTCGGATAACGTTCGGCCTCTTCCAGACTGGAAGGATTTCGATACTTATTCAACTCTGCTATAGGTGTAATACTGGCCCATCCACCTGGTTCCACACCTAATTCCCTTTCAATAGCCATGTTCCTTATTCTAAGAGCATCATAGGAATCATACTTATTGGGAATTCTTGAAGGAATTTTCATGGTAGCGCTTGAATTAACAGTAATGTTTGCTTTTCCCTCGCTTCCCCTTTTTGTGGTTATCAGGATAACTCCGTTTGCTCCTTTCACTCCAAAAACTGCTGTTGCAGAAGCATCTTTTAATACTGAGATACTTTCAACTGAATTTATATCAAGTCCGCTCATGGAGCGTTCGATGCCATCTATTAAAATAAGAGGCTGGCTATTATTCCAGGTTCCCTGCCCCCTGATATAAATTATCGGGTCTTCTTCTCCTGGTTTTCCTGTACCCTGTAATGTAATTAAGCCAGGGATATTACCTGTTAAGGCAGCTCCCAAACTATTAACGCCACCTGTACGTTCGAGCACTTCGGCTTTGGTTTGCGATATGGCTCCAACTACACTTTCTTTCTTTTGTCTTCCATAACCAACAACAACAACATCAGCAATTTCAACTAAATTCTCAACCAAAACTGCTTTGATATAGTCTTTTCCAGTCATGTCAATTTCTTCTCCCAACATCCCAATAAATGAAATAACAAGAATTTGATTGCCTGATGTTGGTATGTTCAATGAAAATTCACCATATTGATCTGTCGTAGTACCGATTGTAGATTCTTTTAGGATGACAGTTGCTCCTGGGATCGGGTTTTCATTATTATCAACAACTAATCCCTTTACGATACGATTTTCCTGTGCAAAGGAAGATGTACTAAAGAGAATTATTACAGAAAATAAAAAAACCCTCAATAACTTTTCCCTTTTTGAATTTGAAAGAGAAAAGAATTGAAATAGTCTTTTGTTAGTTTTTCCCATTTTTCTTTTTTCTTTAATTAATTTTTTATAATCTAAGGTCATTTAATTCAACTTTTTTTGTGCATACTTAAAGGCGGACTTACATTTGTTTGCTGGTTGCATACATCCCGATAGTGGTCCCTGTAAATCCAAAAGAATTTGCTGTTGAAAGAAAGTGTGCACTAACATCCTGGCATACCGCCTTCCATTGATTGTCATCACCTTTGGCGAAATAAAAATCATAGTACATACCTCTTGAAACAACTTTTAATTTTACAGGATCGTCAAACATAATTACCTGTTCACCAAGAATTTCAATTCCATCTTCAGACAGTTTTTCAACAGACACCTTTCTATTGTTATCTGATTTTTTAATGGATAGAAAATATTGATGTGTCTCGTCTTTATATAATAAAAGACCAGCTGCTTCCTTGTCATTATTCGGATTGAATATAACTTTTGTAGAGCACTCAAAATTGTGGTGTTGCATCCTTCGGCAAACGAATGCAGGGGTTTTCTTTTCAGAAGCATTAACATCTATACATTTCAAGGTAAGATATCCGGGTTTTTCAGTTAATGAATATAGATCTTTTGCCGGGGATCTTAAAGTTATCCAATAATCGGGTAAAGTATATGAGTCAAATGATTCATTTTTTTCAAAATTGCCAAAAGTGACTTCTCCCTTTTTCTTTACCTCTTTTCTTTTAAGAATCATTGGGACTGTTTCCTCACCTTGCGTCATATATGGAAACCCGTCTTCACTCCACCTTACAGGCATCAAAAAGGTCTCTCTTCCTAAATTTTCAAATTTATTTTCTATAGGACGGCATGCTAAAAAAACAGACCACCAATTACCTTCTTTTGTCTGGATCAAGTCTGCATGTCCTGCACATGTAATTGGATTTTTCCTGTTAGGGTCGAGGTGCCTTTGCGTTAAAATAGGATTTTTTTCCCAGGGTTTAAAATCACCCATGGGAGAGTCTCCTTTAAATATAACCTCAGAATGCCATGGGCCTGTGCCACCTTCTGCAGCCATAAGATAATACTGCCCATTTATTTTGTATATGTGGGGACCCTCAATCCATATTGGTTTTTCTTCTGGCCGGACACCACCATTCACAATTTCTTTTTCAGGCCCAACAATCTTTTCGGTTTCAACATCAAACTCACGGATTTTTATTGCCCTGTGTCCGTCATATAAAACTGGCCCTTCGGGTTCATCATTGTTTAAAATATATGCCTTGCCGTCATCATCAAAAAAGAATGAAGGATCTATTCCCCTCAAATCTCTCAACCAAACAGGATCAGACCAGGAACCAAAAGGATCTTTTGTTTTTACAAAAAAGCTTCCTGCACCAACATTGGTCGTAATCATGTAATATGTCTTGTTATGGGGATTGTAGCTTATAGCTGGTGCAAATATACCCCCACTTGTGTGTTGTCCTTCAAAATTTATTAATTGCGAAGGACGATCAAGAACATGACCAATTTGTTTCCAGTTTACCAGGTCGAGGCTGTGGAATATCGGAACTCCGGGATAATATACAAACGTTGAAGTAACCAAAAAATAGTCTTTCCCATTTGAACATATACTTGGGTCCGAATACCAGCCCGGTAAAACAGGATTGTAAAAATATTCTTCATCAGGTAACGGATTTTCTACATAAAATTGATCTTCTCCTTTGTATGTAAAATAATCAAAATATGCAGATGTACTGTTAGCAGTATTCAATTCTTTTATATTATCTTGATCTTGAGACTTTAAATGGCCTGTGTCTAAAAATAAAAAAATCATTAATAAGATAACATGTATTTTATTCAATTTATAGTATCTTTTTTTCATTATTGATTAAAATTAGTGGTACTTTGATATTTTGACAGTTGTTTCAAACTATTAAAAATCTCCGAATGGTTTTAGAGTAAGTAACAATAAAAAATAATTTATGTAAAGCGATTGTTTGTGATAAATTGTAATAGGTAATAAACTTTTTTCTTTGAAATTTTAGCAGTAATGTTTTCATAATAGTAGTTTTAACAATTAGTATTTATTAATATCAAATATATTGATATGGTATGTTATATTGCTTATTTATAGGTAACAATAAATGGTATCAGGGTAACAACAATTAGTTAGTTATTCTGTAATTAACAGAATTTCAGGCATTAGCTCGTCAGAGAGAATCAATTAATAATGATACTAAGACAGTATTCTCAATAAGACAATTTTGACATTTTTTGGCAAAAAATGAAGTTTTCAATAAAATATTATTTCAGATTCTGTTTTTACTGTTTTGACCTGTTAAAAGATAATCTTAACAAAACACAATAATATTATTTTGTCAATAATTAATTACTTTCGGTTTGTTTTTACAAAATTACTTGGCGATTGATTAAACTCTCTTTTAAAACATTTCGTAAAGTTTGATGGTTCTGTATATCCCACAGATAAAGCAACTTCGGCTATTTGCATATCTGTAGTCAATAATAGTTTTGCAGCTTTTTTCATTCTCATAGTCCGGATATAATTGTAAACGGTTTGATTTGCTAATGCAGAAGCCTTTCGATAAAGCTGCATTTTACTCATGGCCATATCTGATGCCAATGAAGGCGGACTAAAATCAGGGTTGTCAATATTTTTTTCAATAATCTTATTAAGTTTTTCTAAAAATTGAGAATCAAGTTTATTAGTAACAATTTCTGAATAATCAAAATCGATTCCTTTACTGAAAAGTTTCCGCAGTTTACGGCGTTGTTCGATTAGGTTATTTATCCGGGTTTTCAATATCGACATATTAAAAGGTTTTGTGATATAATCGTCAGCACCAATGTCGTAGCTATTTTGTATTATTTCTTCAGAATGCCTTGCAGTTAATAAAATAACAGGTATATGGCTTGTGCGTTCATTATTTTTAAGTTTTCTGCACAACTCTATTCCATCCATTTTATGCATCATCACATCGCTCACAATCAGGTCGGGAATCCTGCTAATCGCTTCTTTTAATCCTTCCTGACCATTTGCCGTTTCTATAACACGATATCTTAATTGCAATTCATTGTGTAATAATTTTCTTAAATCCGAATTATCCTCGACTATTAAAATCAAGGGTTTTATGGCAGAGAATTTTACTTCATCCTTTTTATCATCCTCTGTTGTCTCAGCGCTTTTTTCAAGATTCATTTCACTTGTGGTGATTTCATCTTTTTTATTTATATCAGATTCATTATTTGGTTCTGATTCAAAGATTGGGAGATAAATCGTAAAAACGGAACCTTTGTCAACCTCACTTCCTATTAAAATGAATCCTTTATGATTCTCAACCAATTCTTTGGTCAGTGAAAGACCAATCCCTGTACCGGTACTTCCGATTGGTTTGTTTTTGTATACTTGCTGAAAAGGATCAAAAATTTTAGAAATTGAATCTTTTGGTATACCTATACCGGAATCTGATAATTTGATTTCAAGATATTTATCGGCTAATCCTTGTAACGGGACTGACAAAGCATCTTTCACATCCAGCTTTAATGAAATAGTACCGAAGTCAGGAGTATATTTAAATGCATTTGAAATTAAATTAAACATAATTTTATCCAATTTATCTGAATCGAAGAATGTATATAACTGGGAACAAGAGGCTTGAAAAGTAAAATACATATTCCTTTTCTCAGCATAATTTTCAAAATTTGTATAGATCTTTTTGATAAAATCAATGATATCCCCTTTTTTCCATTCCATTTTAAGATAACCTTCTTCTATTTTCCTCAAATCAAGCAATTGATCAATTAGCCTTTTCAAACGCTGCACATTTTTAAGCATGATTTCATAATATGATTTCATCCTGTTGCGTTCAACATTTTCATTCAACAATGTTTCCAAAGGAGCGGAAATTAGTGTCAACGGGGTACGTAATTCATGGCTAATATTGGTATAAAACTGTAATTTCATTAAATCCATCTCATGAATTCTTTTTGCATTCATTCGTTCTATGGCCAGGGAATGTTTTTTCCTTTCTTCATTCAAAAAATACATATAGGTATAAACTATTATAAAAACCAATAGAATAAAATATGCGATGTATGCCCATGTAGTTTTCCAAAACGGGGGATTCACTATAATTTGTAAAGATATTTCTCTGGAATTATTGATATGACCGGGACTAAAAGCCCTTGCCCTAAATATGTAATGACCAGGTCTTAAGTTTGTATAAGTCATTTTTCTTTCTTTATCCAACCTGTTCCAATTGGTTTCAAGTCCTTCTAAAATACAAGTGTACTGTAAATCATCATTTTGCTTATAATCCAACGCAGCAAAAGCTAAAGTTATATAATTCTGATTATGCTTTAAAGTGATTTGATTTAATATACTTATATGTTTTTTTAAAGGAGAATCTTTATTATGAATGGTTACAGGCTTATTAAATAGTCTGAAATCAGTAAATACCAGATTAGGTTTAAAAGAGGATTGAATGACATGATAAGGATTAAAATAAGTTATTCCCTTATTTCCTCCAAAATATAGTTTATCTTCTGTTTTGCAATTTGATACAAAAAAGAAATCGTTTGAGATTAATCCATCTGCGGTTTTATAAATGTTAAATGAGAAATTAGATGGATCAAATCTACATAACCCATTATTAGTGCCAAGCCAAAGTATACCAAGAGAATCTTCAGATATAGAATTGACGATATTATCATGAAATCCATTTACTGAATTGTACTCGCAATAAATCCCGGTTTTAGTGTCCAATGAACAAATTCCTCCATCCTGCGTAGAAAACCAAATATCGCCTTTCTTGTCCTGAAAAATTACAAGTATTTTCTTTTCGGTAAGCAAATCTCCTTGTTCATTCTTAAAATTATGCTCAAATTGATATCCTTTTACAGTCCTGATAATTTTATTCATACCCGCCTGGGTACCTACCCATATGTTTCCGTCTTTATCTTCCAATAAACTCATTATAATATTGTTACTAATGGAATGTTCATCTGCGGGATTGTTGTATAAATTTTTAATAATGACATTTGATTGAACGGATTTCCTTAATTCAAATGAATCAATTAAACTTAGTCCCTGCCATGTCCCAATCCAGATGTTTGTGTGTTTGTCCTCCAAAAGACACATAATATAATCATCAGGTATTGGGTGATCGGGATAAGGTGCTGGGTATTTCCTGTAATTAATGGTACTTCCTGTTGTGTAACCGGCGTTTTTATCCGGAGTAAATTTAATTACACCTTCTCCTTCTGTTCCTAACCATAAGTTGCCCTGAAAATCACATATGATTGCCTGAATATTTTTTCCAATGTTTTCCCTTTGGTTTTTTAATACTACATCAGTAATTGTTCCATTTTCAATATTGAATTTTTTCAAACCTTCTCCAATGGTACCTGTCCATAAAAAACCTTCTTTCGAATCTAATAATGACCTGATTCCCAGTGTTAATTCAGGGTTAAGTCTTGATCTAATTGTTTGCGCATTGAAAATATCCGGCTTAATTCTTACCATTGCAATACCTTCTTCTGTGCAAAGCCAGATGGCGCCGTCTCTCGATTCATAAATTTTATAGATTACATTTGAATTTAAGTTTGCATACTTGTTGTTTTTGTTCGAAATCAGAATGGTTTCGGAACTATGAGTGATAGATTCCATAAGTATTAACCCGACATTTGAAATACTTAACCATATATTGGAATTGCTGTCTTTAAATACATATCTGGTCTGTAAATTTTTAGATTGCCCACTAATTTTAATATCTCTGAGTGAATAATTTCCAGTATTAAATATATCCAATCCTGTTTCGAAACAACTTTTCAATATATGAATCGAATCAAGAAAAAAAAATGAAGAATTGGCTTTCAATGCCATAAATGTTTCCAGGATGTTTTTGGAAGGATCAAAAAAACCAATATCTGTCATGGTAAGAAACCATACCTTTCCGTCCTTTGATTCTTTGATATCTATTATTTCACTTGAGATTAGATTGGAATTGCTTCGGTCAAAACGTTTTAACAGTTTAAGACTGTTTTTTTTATTTTCAATTTTTTTAACCTGAAACAAACCATTATTGGTACCAACCCAAAATATTTCATTTTTATCCTTGTACAAACAATTTACTGATAAATTTGAAAAATCAACCGGTAAATTTAACGACAAGGAATTATACCTTTCTGTTATTGAATTGAAAAGAAGCAAACCTTTATTATAGGTACCAACAAGCAACATGCCCGGTTCATACTCAATTATCGCCCTAATATCTGATTCCGGGAAACCAATGAAATTATTCTTTTCTAAATCATATTTTGTAAAAGTATTAAGATCAAATTTATAGAGTCCATTTGCCATTCCAAACCATAAAAAACCAATAGAATCCTGAAACATACAATTGACCCTGTTTTTGGGAAGCCCATACTTTTCATTGATATCTTCAATGATGATATTGAATGCTGAAAGCTGCTGAATAAGCAAGATTATAATCAATACAAGTAATATTACATACTTCTTCATAAATTCTCATCCTTTATCCATTCATTAGCAAATATACTAAAATATAAAATTTTAATTCATTTAGTCAGAATCCCTTTGTTTTAATAAAATTCTCTGAAATTGAGATATCAGAATTCAACTTTAACAAGTTTGTTGGCGCTGTAAATAATGTAATTGTTCCTGTTGTTGAGT
>CAYWUI010000058.1:0-13238 GCA_964461435.1 uncultured Bacteroidales bacterium
ATAATGCTGATTCAGATATATCCTGAAAATCCTTTTTAACCTGATCTAAGCTAAATACATATTTACCCCACGATTGTTGTTTTTCAATCCAAGCCAGTAAATAATTTTTATTTTTTACTGATTCCATCTTGAGTAAATTTTCTACAAATATATCATTAAATGATAATAATGTGAAATATTTACTCAGTTTTAAGTTATATTTTTTTATTACATTTTTTATACAGCTCTGGTTTTGCACATTTGCAAAAGCACGCACCCTTCAGGATGCACTAACTTCTACAAAAGAGTAAAACGCCATTCCACGAAACAAAAAATCCACCAAATAACCTATTTTACCAGAGTAAAATCAAAAAATAAAAGAGCGCCAAAAAAATTTCCCCTTTGGGGAAAAGCTCATCAAAGCTGGGCAAAAATTTTAACTGAGGTGTCCGTATAAGGTTCTTTGATAATTGAAAAAACATCGCTCCGAAAGGTACAAAATATGGGGATTTCAGGCTTCCCGACTAAGCCGGTGGGTAGTCCAGACCAGCCTGATTTCTTTATTTGTTTACTGATATCCGGTGAAGCCATCCCAAACAATTCTTACGTCCAGTTTGCACAAAGTAACGTAACCTCAGGAAATGCTGATGAAATTTTTAAAAAATTGGTCAATTTGTTGATAATTAATTGTTTTTGTGAATTTCTTGTTGATAAAAAGTTCGAACTTCGTTCACGAGTTGCCTCTCAAAATTAAGAGGGACAGCGCCCATATTTTTCAAGTTATATCGCGGAGGGACTGTCTCCTTAAAGGTTTCTGTCTACCATTATTGCCTGAAATTTTAAAATTTAGGCAGTATTCCTTTTTTATTTTTTGATTTTTAAAAAAGCCGACCCACATCATCATAATGTTTTAAATTTTTTTCTTTTTGGAATTGGATATGGTCTAGGTTCTTGCAATTTAGTTAGTAACAAGAAAAATCAAAATAATCCTTATCAATAATCACGAGCCTATTATAACTGAAATCTCAAAAAAACAAAGAACTTTACTCGATATTTTTAAAACGAATATCGAACATAGTTATTAAATTTTAAATCTAATTCAGGTAGTATTGAGTGCATTTATGTATAAAACAAGAAGATAATAGGGTATATTAATAAAAATATTTTTTTGTATCCGAAAAATAATCATTTTAATAATCTTTGAGCCTGAATCTTTTCTTCAAGTAGTGGTATGTTTTTATAATTAGAGTCAAGTCTCTTGATTTCTTCTAAAATAGCTCGTGCCTTATTAGTTAGCCCGTTTTGCAGGTAAAGTATGCCCAGATTATACAGGAAGTCAGCATTATTTTTGTAACCGGGATAAGCTTTCAGGTAATAAACAATTGAACTGCTGTCATCTCTTGTAAATAATATGTCCCCAATACACCGGTTTGCAATAAAAGTTTCTTTTACTTCAAGCGATTTTAAGAATTCATTCAAGGCAGCATCAAAATTTCTGGCTTTGTAAAAGGCTAAAGCTCTGTCAATTTGGCCTTTAACCTGCAACGGAACATAATATACATAATTCTTTTTTTGAGGAAAAACAGGTTGATAATCAGGATGTATTTTTCTCAGCTCTTCGAGTATTTCTTCTGATTTTATATTATTCCCGCTATAAAAATATACTTTATGCAATATTTTTAGAACTTTTTCTTTGGCATTCAGACTGGAATCAAGTTCAGAAGCCCTGTTCAATGCTTTTACCGCTTCAGCATAATCCCCTTTTAAAAAAAGTATTTCACTTTTATACAAATGAGCAAAAAAAGTCTCATGTAATTCCAACGATTTATTAATGAACTTTAAAGCCAGTATAAAATCATTATTATGCATAAGACAGGCAGCAGCCTCGAGATAATCTTTTGTCCGGTATGGATAATATTTAATTGCTGCATGATATTCCCTGAAAGCATGGTAAAAATCTCCTTTGCTTTTAAATAGATTGGCCAGTGTAATATGGGCTTCGTTAATTCTTACCTTAGTTCTGAATACTTCAAATGCCAGAGAATCAATATAAGATGTGGGTTTATATTTACTAAGATAATCTTTATCGGACGGATAATCCAGAGGGCGAAAAGGCCAGTAACTGCGTATATTGTTTATCATATGCACTCCTACCAGGCTGTCTAATTCTGTATATCCCCAGTTTTTTTTGTAATAGGTTGAATTTTTATAATATACTGGATTTAACTTTTCGCCAATTAATTTTGATTTAACCAGTTCATTAAAAAAAGCATCAGCCATTATAAAATATCCATCGATATTGGGATGCACATGCTCGGTCAACAAATTGTTTCCAATCAGCATGTTTGGAGATACTTTTTCAAAATAACTGATCATTGATACTAAACTGGCATCATATTTTGCAGCCAACTTATGGATAATTTCATTTATATCTTCTGATGCCCTGAATCGAACACAATCTAAATCTTTTGCCAAATAATAATATGTTTTTGCCTTATCAAATTCACCCTTAGTCTCTATCTCTTTTGCTTTATTATATATGTCAATTGCCAGAGGATATTGAGTAGATGTAACTGAAGAAAAGGGTGGTAAATCACGGATATTACTAACCACCTCGCTAATAAAGACAGGAACCTGTTTTTTCTTCGCTTTTTCAAACAGGGCCGACATATTTTCTTTAAATTGTATAATACCAAGGTTATATATTTCGCTTTTATAAACTATTTCTTTGTTTTCAACAATTACTTTCATTAAAGTACCTTTAACAAATTCATGTTTTTTACTACCTATGATACCGCTAATTTTATTAATTGTATTTCTTAATAATTGATAGAATCTAAAAGATAAAAGGTTTAAATGTAAGAAAGTCAAAGTTCTTGATTTGCTAATTTTTTCAATGGAACCAACACCAAAAGCACCGTAAAATTCATTGTGTCCTGCATATATCAATATAGCATCTGGTTTTTCATCCAGAATATCGTCAATAAAATCTGATAAGGTATAACTATTAATTGCCGTAAGGGCAGTGTTGACCACTTCTATATGTTTGTCCGGATAACAGTCTTGTAATCTTTCCTGTAAGATTCTTGAGAACAACAAATTTTCTTCATAAGGAAAACCATAAGCCGTAGAGCTACCCATTACAAATATCCTAAATCCGTTGTCGGGTTTCTTTTTCAGGAACATATCATGGCGTGGTGCAGTATTAGGTAGTTTTTTGAAATATTTTTTACCAATTATCTGGTTGACAATTTTATATTCTTTAAATTCTTTACCAGGAAAATCAGTAAATAAATTTGAATTATCTCCATAATTTATTGCCCGTAAGACCAGTTCAAAAATGACAAAAATAAAAACCGGTATACTTATTAAAATTATATTAAATAGAAGCTTTTTTGATTTTGAAAGCTTTACCGGATTTTTACTTTTTTGTTTGTCCATAATAATTGTATAGATTACAGGTATATGTTAATCAAAATCCTACAAATGAATACCTTCCTGCCTGTTATAAGTCAAATGGTTCCATAAATTCACAGGTTTTCACAGATAAAATTCAAGGTAAATATATAAAAGTTCTAATTGTAAAATTCAGATAAGCAAAAAACCTGAATTGAATAAATCAAATAGCCTCCTCGTAAGTTTATTTGCTCCCCATGAACAAATAGTTGTTACATAATGATAACTGAAACCAGACGTGGAGCATTTATTCTTTTATTAATTTAGATAAATTTTATTTGAAGAGAAATTGATTTATGGGGAAACCTCTAAAAACCCATGTTTAACCGTCCGATACTTGATGCTTGTTCGCCCGGGCGAACCAGTAACTGCTTTATTTATCTAGTATCCAGCAACTAGTATCCAGTATCTTTTGTTCGAAAAAAGCAGTTTTTAGAGATGCCCTTATTATTCAGAATGGTTTTGTGGAGAACAGTATGAATGGCTCATTTATACGTACCATTGGGCTTGCCAGGGCTAAAGCGAAAATAGGGATGATGAACTTAGCTTACAATATTTGCCGGTGTGTTCAATTAAAATTAGTTGTTGTTATGGGATAGGTATGTCCATTCGTGAAAACAATAATTTTATAACAGTCTGATAATTTAGATAAATTAAGAATAACGGGAGCAAAAATTTGGTTTTTAGAAAAAATCAAATTAGATTTGTTTCAAACAAGGGCATCTAAAAAACTAGTTTTTAGAGGTATTCTTAAATATTATTACTAACTTAAAATTTAAATGACTATGAAAAAACTTTTACTTTTTATGGGGCTGGTAATTGCAGCTGGCCTTTATGTGTTTGTAAATGCCCAAACGGAACCTGGTAAAGTTCATTTAACGCATGAATGGACATTCGAAGATGGATCACCTGAAGATGGAGTTGGGGATGCACATGGCATCCTGATAGGCGATGCTAGCATTATAGACGGAGACTTAGTAACAGCCGGGGATGCAGGAGAATCTTTCCAATGCTTGGAAATAGACCCTACCGAGATTGCTATAAATGAATATACTGAAGCTTCAATGGAAGCGTGGTTTACAAATACTGATAATGCCCCAACCTGGCAAATGGTCGTTTATCTTGGCGATTCACTCGCGGGTCTTGGAGCGAACGGCTGGTTTATTTCACCGATAAGGGGTGATGATGTTTTGCGTGCGGCTATTTCTACTTTTAATGATGGCGCACCCTATGGAGATGCAGAAAGTGGTGTAAATTATGATTACGGAGAAACACCTGAGCCCTTAGATGTTATGTATCATTGTATTACTGCAGTTGATGCTGATTCTATTTATATGTATGTAAACGGCGTAAAAATAGGTGCAGCAGACCTGGTGGCAAAAAGTAACAGCTTAGCTGATGTTGGCCTTCAACTTGCATGGATTGGTCGTGGAGGCTATACGGGTGATGCCAATTATAATGGCTTAACCCATAAGGTCGCAATCTATGATAAAGCTCTTACCGCAGATGAAGCACTATGGCTTTATGAGTTGGGTCCCGAAGCTTATCCCACCACTGGTATAAAAGATATCGAAAATTCATTAAGTCCAAACATTTATTCAGCAAATGGCAGAATACGTATTGATTATAAAGTGAGTACAATTGTTAATTCTATAGAAGTTTACGACATTTCCGGTAGACTCGCATACATTACAAATAAGAGAGTAAATGAGATAAACTTACAAACATCTGGAGTTTATTTTGTAGTTATGAAGAGCAATCTTGGAACTTACAGAGAAAAGATTGCAATTATTAAATAACATTTAAGAGATAAGAGCTAAAAAAACCACCAAATGTACTTTCATACAGTGGTTTTTTTAGTTTTAACAGGGACCATTCAGAAGTAATAGATGGGAAGGTTGCCAGGTATACAAAAAGCTTTTCTCAATGCAGATTCCTATTTTTTTGTTCGCCATATGTCGAACTCAAGAAAAAGGTTCTTATGAATGACTATCTGAGATATGAGTTACTATTAAAATTTCTCTCCAATAACATTGAAATATTAGAAAATATAGATATAATTGTGGTGTTTTTCCTTTGATTTAAAAGGCAAGAACATTTATGTGTTCATTTACAGAGCGGTATAATTATTAGTTGTGTGTAATACAATCACTTTGTATAATTGAATTTGTTCTTTTACCGAATGAAATAACAGAAAAACTCTAATTAGTGCCTCTAGGAAAATTAATTTATACATGACGTCTTAAATAATACAGCAAAGTTTGTGTAATATATTATTGGGTGTATCCCATAAATCAACTTGTTCTTTGACACTTTTTACAAGGCATTCAAGCGAAGGGAAATACTGGTTATGAGTACAATTTTTTCTTATCATTTTCCAAACGCATTCAATTGGGTTAAGTTCAGGACTGTATGGTGGCAAGAAGAGAAAACAGATTCTTTGCCGGTTTTTATGAAGCCATGGCTTGAGCAATAGAGCATGGTGATATCTCGCATTATCCAGAACAGCAATAAGTCTTTTCTTTTTGCTGCCACGCTTTATGAGCATTTTAATGAACTTTTTGAAAGTCTCGGCATTAAAAACCGGGGTCATGATATTTACCAACTTCCCAGAGGATACATTTACAGCGCCAAAGAGCGACATGCTTTTCTTTGTTGGAGCATGTAACACGACAGGATCCTTTTCCTCGGGCGGTACCCACATTATACAACGAGAACCATGTTGTTGGAAGTGGCATTCATCAAGACTCCAAATTTCATTCATAGGGTTTTTTACCAATTTTCGAAGTTTTTTTAAAAGCCTTTTGTGCTGATGGATCAGCCTGAGCAATAACAGGTCGTGGTTTTCTCCTGCGAAAGCCAAACTTATGAAAAATGCGCTGGCACTGACGAACTCCAATTTCCATCCCATACAAGCTTTGTATGTGATGGGCCAACAGCTTACCATCCCACAAGTTTTGGGTATATCCGAATGTTCTTGGTTGCTTTCGCAAATCCTTGCCTAATTTTTCCCATTGTTGTGGATTAAGAGACGTCGGTCTTCCTGGTCTTTCCTTGTCATACAAACCTGAAAAACCACTTTTATTAAATTCATTGACCCATCTTTGTACGGTAGTAGAATCATGACCGAGGAATTCTCCGGCCCGGTAACAGCTCATGCCCTTGCTTACAAGCAGTACGCCATGCAAGCGGTGATCATAGCGAGAATCCTCGCTGCGAAGTATTTCTTGCTGCATCGCTTCTTGCATGATTTGGTTGTCTTCGATTTGAATCCTTTTCATTATTTGCCCTTTAGATTAAGTATAGGGCAAAGATAATAAATTTATTTTATACTGCAATATATATGACGCTATATATAGTACTTATATCTAGCATTAAGATCGTTTTGCGTTGTTTTTTTATTAATGAGTTAGTAAATGCTGGTTTAAAGCAGCAGAAGTTATTAGCAGGATGTTAATTTTAAATATTAAAGTTTTATATTTACATTTTTCCAACTATAAATAATATTATTAAATTAAATCCTATGTGTAAACTATTATTAACTTTTGCTATGTTTGTTATAGCAGTTTCTGCGTCTTTTGCCCAGGATGTGGAAATCCGAGGGATAGTAAGTTCTTCGGAAAACAACGAGCCATTAATTGGCGCTACCGTTGTTGTAAAAGGCACAACAAAAGGAACTGTAACTGATCTGAACGGCGAATTTAAAATCAATGTTCCTGTAGGTTCAGTTCTTGTGTTCTCTTATGTTGGTTTTAAAACCAAGGAAATTACTGTAAGCAGCCAAACCGAATTAAACGTTGCTTTAGAGCCTGAAGCTGAAGCATTAGAAGAAGTAGTGGTAATTGGTTACGGTCAGACCAAAAAGGCAGACCTCTCATCATCTATAGCTACCCTGGATGCCAAAGAAGCATTAAAAGCTCCGGGAGGTGTTTTGCAAGGAATGAACGGAAAGGTTGCCGGTGTTCAGATTGCAGATGAAGGTGGAGATGCCAAGATACGTATCCGGGGGGTAGGTTCTATCAACAACACCGATCCTTTAATTATAGTGGATGGTTTGATTGGTACCAGCCTGCCAAATGAGAATGACCTTGAATCCATTCAAATTCTTAAAGACGCTGCTTCCTGTGCAATCTACGGCGCCCGTGGTGCAAACGGTGTTATTATTGCAACAACTAAAAAAGGTAAAAAGGGGGGAATAAAAATAGATTACAATGGGTTCACCGGCAGTGAACAAATTGATCACACCATTGAAGTCCTGCCTGCAAAAGACCTTGCATTGCTGATCAACGAAGCCAGGTACAACGATAACAGTACCAGATATCCGGAATTTTATGCCGATCCGAATTCATTAGGTACCGGAACTACCAATATGCAGGATCTTATACTTCAAACAGCACATTATCAGAATCATAATCTTTCTGTCAGCGGTGGTAGTGAAAATCTTATTTTCAGGTTATCCGGCAACTATAATACAAATAACACGGTGAATATAAATAGCGGACGTTGGGAAAAATATTCCTTATTGACCAATTCAACTTTTACAAAAGGCCGTTTAAAAATCGGTGAAACAATTAAGATTGGAAAAGATAAATGGAAAGGCCAAAACAGGGATAACCAGGCTATTAATAACCTGCCTCTTGCATTAATGTGGCCGGCAACAATTATTCCTTATGATACAACAGGAACAGAAGAAACGGGTTTTGCCGTTCCTACTTTTAACTCCGATTCCGATAATCCATTGGTAGTGGCGTATAATAATCCTTATGTAATTGAAACCAATTATTTTTTAGAGGGTACTATATGGGCTGAATTTGAACTGTTAAAAGGTTTGACCTATAAATTTAATGCAGGTTTTAAATATGGCAACAAGGGTGTGCAAAAAAACCAGGTAGGATATTTTGCTAACAAAGAAGAAACCCTGGGTAACTTTTCGGAAAATTATTCAAATGACAATACAAGAATTTTTGAGCATACACTGAATTACAACCGGACTTTCGGTAAACATTTTGTTGCCGGGGTGATTGGTTATACCACAGAGGAAATCAATCATAAAGATTTTACTGTAAGTGCGCCAAAAGGATTAAAATATCAGAGTATACAGGTAGTGACCATAGGCTTACCGGAGAATCAATATTCAGCAGCCGAAGACATTTGGGCTGACGCAATGATGTCTTATCTTGGGCGTGTTAACTATATTTATAACGACAGATATATTTTAACTGCCAATGTCAGGCGTGATGCATCGGCGAAATTCGGACCAGCCTTCCGCTGGGGTACATTCCCTTCTGTTTCTGGAGCATGGAAAGTAAGTGAAGAAGATTTTCTCAAGAATAGCGCCCCTTTTATAAGTACGTTAAAAATACGAGGGGGCTATGGCGCTATTGGTAACTCAAATATTGACAGGTATCAGTATGACCCGTCAGTCAATATTGGTACTAACACGCCATACTATATTCTCCAGTATCATTTCGGACAATATGGCGACTCTACCATGTACTTAGGGGCATTACCTCTTGTTCCGGCCAATAAAGCAGTTAAGTGGGAGTCGAGCTATCAAGCCGGTGCAGGTATTGATTTAGGGCTTTTTGAAGAAAAAATATCATTAATTATCGATTATTACAACAATACTACCGAAGATATGTTACTAGCGGTGCCTTTATCTTTTACCAATGGCTTTTTTGATGCGGCTCCATGGTTGAATGCCGGCAGCATTAAAAATAAAGGATGGGAATTTACCCTGGCCATCCAGAATACATCAGGCAATTTAAATTATAGGGTTTCTTCTACATTGAGCACTGTGAAAAATAAAGTGGTATCCCTGGGTGGCGGAGAAGATATTTATGCCGGTAAAATTACAGACTTTGTTACTGTTACAAGGGAAGGAAATTCAATCGGCGAATTTTACGGATATAAAACCAATGGTTTATACAAAACGCAGGCAGAGATTGATGCTGACCCCTGGGCTAAAAGCGCTAAAATTGGAGATATAAGGTTTGTTGATAACGATCAGAACGATACATTAAATGAAAAAGATAAAGTTACGCTGGGACCTTCAATTCCGAAATTTAGCGGTGGTTTGACTATAAATTTAGGCTATAAAACACCTTTTGGCGAATTCGATTTAGCCACAAACTGGATATTCGTTTATGGCAATAAATTATGGGACAATGCCAAGACAACACTGCTAGGTATGAAGACAAATTACGAAGAATCAGTTAAAGCAAATGACAGGTTCAGGGAAACTGACTTATACTGGTACTGTGATGCTGCTACAAAGGTTGGCAAAATGTACGATCCTGCAACTGATGCTGACGCCATTGCTGCTATCCCCGACTTTTACCAAACCGCTATTTATCTTCCCAAAAATACCGATACGGATTTACCCAGGGCAAGTATGAACGACCCCAACAAAAATATTGTCAGGCCTTCGGATTATTTCCTCGAAGACGGTTCTTTCCTGCGTTTGCAATACCTTACATTGGGATATTCTTTACCTAAGAATCTCCTCAATAAATTTAAAGTAGATAATGTAAGAGTGTATGCGGGAGGAAAAAACCTGCTTACCTTTACCAGGTATTCCGGATATAACCCTGATTTCAATTCTTCTGCTTCATCGGGAAGGAATCAGCAGTTGGAACGTGGTATAAATTACCATTACCCATGGAATAGAACATTTATTACCACCAGGGAATATTATGTTGGAATTCAAGTTGCATTTTAAACATTACTTCAATTAAAAATTTTAGAACATGAAAAATAAGTTTTTATATATCATATTATTTGGGTTAATAATTGCTTTCGGCAGTTGTGAACCTGAAATGGACCTGTCTGACCCGAAAACTGTGTCTGTAGGAAATTATTACAAGAACACGGATGAATTTCAAATGGGATTGATTGCGGCCTATCAACCGCTGGTTTCTATAGAAGGCATGTATGGCCGGTGGACCTATTATCATTTTTTAGGACTTGGTGACGATTTTACTCCCACTATCAACTGTCAGCACCCAACCATTGTTTCTGCAGTTTATGTAGCATATTACTCTCCCTCTGCTTTCGGAATTGGCGAAGTATGGACATGGCAAACCCTTTACCAGGGAGTCTATGCTTGTAATATTATTATTGAAAAATTAGAACCTTTCGATGATATCGAAGCAGTATCTGCTGAAGACAAAAGTTCAATACTGGGCCAGGCCCATTTCCTTCGCGGTTTGTATTATTTACACCTTGCAGTTCTTTATGGCGAGACGGTACCTTTGGTTACCAGGGTGGCTCAGACAAAAGATGAACAATTTCCTCCAAATACAGAAAAAGGGAAAAGTATCATTTACAATTTTATTGTAGAGGAATTCAAGGCTGCCAGCGCCCTCCTTAAAACCCGGAGCGAAACATTCTTCGATTCGGAGGGTTCGGCAATTAATTTCAATTACGGCAGGGCTACCAAGGGTTCTGCGCAGGGTTACCTGGCCAGGACTTACCTGTACCGTCCGCTCATTGATATAAACCAGGAAGCAGAATTCGATAAAGCTGCCGTAATGCTCGACAGTGTTATTAACAGCAAGGAATATTACCTTATGCCCAACTTCAGGGATAATTTTACTGATGAAAATGAGAACAATGCCGAATCGCTGTTTGAAACACAATTTATTGTTACCCCGAATCCTGCCAGTGGTAATAACAGAAATTACTCATGGCGTATGCGGGAGTGCGGATATCCGAGAGGTGGTACTGGTGCCCCGACATCAAGTATTTGGTGGAATATGGCGCCAAATCCCATTGCTTATAATGAATTTGAACAAGGCGACCCGAGAAGGTATATGACGCTGTGGTGCCCGGATGGAGCTCAATTTTTTACCTATAATCCCAATGATACCGTTGAGTTTGAAGATAACATTTTTGGGATCACTGATGAAGATTTATACGGTTGCAGAAAATATTGTTATGATTATCTACCTACTAACCAAGATGTAGGCATTAACGACCGGTTGTTGAGATACTCCGATATATTGCTGATGAGAGCTGAATGCGCGTATGAATTGGGTGACAATGGAACAGCTATACAATATATAGATATGGTCAGGAACAGGGCAAATAATATTGTCCCGACAGAACAACCGGTTTTGTGGTACAGCAAATCAAAAGGCACTATTCCGGGTGTTGAGGAGTTGATAGCCAAAGATACTACGATTAATGGCAGAAAAATTGCAAATTTGAAGGATGCTATTGTGCATGAAAGGTTTGTTGAGTTCTGCGGTGAATACCTGAGGTATCTCGATCTTCGCAGATGGGCCGCTGCTGATCATACTTACAATAATTATCTGCTCAATAAATACCAAGGCACCCGATCCTATGATAATAATTTTGATCCCAATAAGCAAGGAGCACTTCCGATTCCATCCATTGAATTGGATGTGAATCCAAATGTGCATGGAAACGATTGGAATTAATTCTTTTTTGTACAAAATGGTTTGATCGGATAAATATCTGAAAATACATAAAAGCCGTCTCAATGATTCAGGGACGGCTTTTTAGTATGTCGGGCATGGTTTTTTTAGTTATATAGTTAATTTTTAATCCCTTTTTAAGAGTTGTAAGTTGTTTTGAAGTTGTTACCACAAAAAATTCCTGTGGTTGCTGGTGAGCTGCACCATGCAGAGCGGCCGCACTTAATAGGCCAACATAATATGGTTTTCCAATATACTGCATTAAGTCATGGATAAAGTTAACAGGGGGTAACAAACCCCTTGATGAGTATTCCGGAGGAACAATCAGATAAAATCCTTTATATATGGAAATGATACGATTTTTTCCTGAAAGCCGGCTTAGGGCCAGGGATAATGCTGATTCAGATATATCCTGAAAATCCTTTTTAACCTGATCTAAGCTAAACACATATTTACCCCACGATTGTTGTTTTTCAATCCAAGCCAGTAAGTTCCATTTTAAACCAGGCAAACTCGGCCAGGTGCACAAACTCAAACCCCATATCGGAAATTTTTTTAATATCGCGCTCCCACTGGTTTTCGTTCCAATGTTCAGGATAATAATAAATTCCTGTTGTTATAAGGTCTTTTTCGGGGAAAAACCGGCTGATATCCTGCGATTTCACAGTGAGACCCGAAAACATCACTATAATTAACAATGGAATTGTATATTTATTCATTGTATTAAAAATTTTTGTTATCATTAATTTATTGTTTTGGAAACTACCTTAATGCTTAAAGTAGCCTCATCTAACCCGGGTGAAGAAACTGTCAGTTTAATATTACCTGCATTATGGGAACTTTTTATTACAACCAGTGCGCGTCCATGCCAAGCTTTACGGCTATTACCAATATAGGGATCGTTATCTTTCATATCGGCATTGCCCACTCCTGCAATTGTACCGGGCCCTTCAATCATAAATTGTAACCGGTTTGCCGCATTGGGCTGAAAAGCTCCATCCTTATCGGTTATTTCGATGGTTACAAAAGACAGATCCTGTCCATTGGCCAACATTTCATTTCGATCGGATGTTAATTTTATGCCGGCAGCTTCGCCGGTGGTTTTTAAAGTGGATGCTTCAATTTCTTTATCGTTTTCCATGCCAACGGCTTTTAGCAAACCAGGTGAATAAGGCACTGAAAATATGGTTTTAAACTGTTGTTCGCCGGTGGTTGCCTGCTCCCCGATTAGCTTATCGTTGAGGTACAACCTTACTTTGGGATATTTCGAATAAATTTCAACCTGGATATCTTTTCCTTCAAATCCCGGCCAGGTCCAGCTTTCCCAGGTTGGCCACACTGCCCATCCGGTTATTCTGATTT
>CAYWUI010000059.1:0-12431 GCA_964461435.1 uncultured Bacteroidales bacterium
AAAACAGATTCCTGCAATATCATGCCTATTATAGAGCCGGGCCTGGCACCTATAGCTTTTCTGATTCCAATTTCCTTGGTACGTTCTTTTACAACAATTGTCATTATGTTGCTTACACCTACAATTCCGGCAATAATGGTCATGATACCAATTACCCATACAAAAAATCTTATCGAAAAGAACAAATTCAGGAACATATTCATATCTTCAAGCGAGTTTCCTATGCCCACAGCGCTCTCATCCTTAGGGTCGAAGTGGTGTATTTTACTTATCTCGGTTCTTATTTTTTCTTCAATACGCTTTGATTCTTTCAGTGAAGAACTAACCGGCACTGTGAGGGACAGCATAGTTATATCATTACTCCCCCCGTACAATAATTGTGCTGTGGTTACCGGTAAATAAACACACCTGTTATTGTCCCAGTCGTCAATATCTTCGAAGACACCTACTACCTGGACTGAAAAACCGTTTACAATAATATATTTACCTATGGCATGGTTAGTTTTGAATAACTCCTTTTTTACATCAGTTGATATAATGGCCACCTTTCTTTTTTTAGCAATATCGATATTATTAATAAACCGGCCTTCCTTCATTATAATGTTCTCGATGGGCAGGTAGTCAGGGAATACCGTTCTGATCTCAAAGTTTACCGATTTGTCCTTGTAAGCGACATAGTTATTTCCCTGCATATGGTAGCGCGAGGAAATTAATTCAACCTCTTTAATATTTTGTTTTACCCTTTCATAGTCTTCGTTTGTCAGCTGGATATACCTGCCTGCCTTTAAACCCTTGTAAGGCATAGTCGTTTGCCTGCCAAATATCCACATACTGTTAATCATTGAACTTTTAAAACCTTTTCTCATAGCATTTTCAAGTCCGTTTCCCGAGCCCAGCAGGATGATTAACATAAAAATTCCCCAGGCAACGCTGAAGGCTGTTAAGAAAGTACGCAGTTTATTTTTCTGCAAAGTGCTGAATATTTCCTGCCACTTGTCTATATCGAACATAGTGTGTTTTAATTAATACCTGTTTATTTTGCGATAATACCGTCATGCAATTTGATGATCCTGTCGGTCATGTGTGAAATATCCCTTTCGTGTGTGACTATCAAAATAGTTATACCCTGTTTGTTTATTTCTCTCAAAATTTTCATTACTTCAAACGAAGTTTCGCTATCAAGTGCCCCTGTTGGCTCGTCAGCGAGTATTACTTTGGGATTAGAGATCATGGCGCGCGCAATTGCCACCCTTTGTTTCTCGCCTCCCGATAATTCGTTAGGTGAATGCTCGGCCCATTGCTTCAGTCCCAGCCTGTCAAGGAATTCCAGGGCCAGCTTGTTTCGTTTTTTACGGCTTACTTTCTGGTAATAGAGCGGCAGGGCAACATTCTCCATAGCGTTTTTAAAAGGGATAAGGTTAAATGACTGGAAAACAAAGCCAATCATCTGATTCCTGAAATAGGCCGCTTTTTTTTCATTCATGTTCATGATGTGCGTGCCATCAAGCCAGTAGCCACCTTCATCGTAATTATCGAGGATCCCGATAATATTCAGGAGTGTGGATTTGCCGGAGCCTGAAGATCCCATTATTGACACAAATTCTCCTTTCTCTATGTTGAGATTAATGCCTTTAAGCACGTGAAGCGGACTCCCGTTGTAGTAAGTCTTGTGAATATTATTAAGTTTAATCATGACAAAAAAGTTCTCCTTTACAAACTTCAAACACACACCAATTATTGTGCCAGAACCGGCAGAATGCTAAAATTTAATTTATTATTGAAAAGTATTTATTAGTATTAGACGCATAATGTATAAAAGTGTTACAATAGTGTACGAAATCGGATAATAGGGACAGCGCCCATATTTTTTCCACTCGCATTCAATATAGGGACAGCCCACTGAGGGTCTTTCCCTATATTGCCCCTGTCAAAAATATGGGCGCTGTCCCTATATTAAACTTTTGAGTCTTTCTTCCAGGGCTTTAATTTTGTTCTCGGCATCTCTCTTCTTTTTCTGTTCCATTTCTATAACTTTCGGCGGGGCATTATCCATAAACTTCTTGTTGCCAAGCTTCTTCAATACTGATGACAGGAAGCTCCTTGTATATTCGAGGTCTTTTTTAAGTTTCTGTATTTCTTCGCCGTGATCTGCAAGGTCACCCAGGGACAGGTAATACTCGCCATATTTGGTAATAAAACTTACAGTGCCTTCGATCTTTTTATTTATGAAGTTTATTTCCGACAGGTTCCCCAGCTTTTTAAGAACGGGAATAAAATTCTTTTTATATTCAGTGGTCCTGATGGCCAGGCTTAACTTCTCTTTGTTCGGTATTTGCCTGGCGGTACGCGTATTTCTTATAAAGGTCACTACCTCCCTGGTATTTTCGAACAGGAGCAGTGTTTCCTTATTATAAGGTTTCGGGTGGGGCATATCGGCAACCATTATACTTTCATTCTTCCTGCGTTCCTCTATAAGGTGCCATATTTCTTCGGTGATGAAGGGCATAAAAGGATGAAGCATCCTTAGCAGGTTGTCAAAAAAATCTATTGTTGCGCTGTATGTTTCTTCATCAACCGGCTTTTTATATGAGGGTTTTACAGTTTCAAGGTACCATGAGCAGAAATCATCCCAGAACAGCCTGTAGACGTTCATCAGCGATTCGGAGATCCTGTACTGCTTAAAGTTGGAATCTATGGCGGCAACAGACTGGCTGAGACATTCATTGAACCATGCTATTGCTGCCTTTGAATGGTCGGGCTGTTCGGCTGCTTTATCTACCTGCCATGATTTGACAAGGCGGAAGGCATTCCATATTTTATTGGCAAAATTACGGCCCTGCTCAGGGAGGTTCTCTTCAAAAAGCAGGTCATTACCGGCAGGACTGCACAGTAGCATGCCCACCCTCACTCCGTCGGCCCCGTATTTTTCAATGAGCTTAAGCGGCTCAGGCGAGTTACCCAGCGATTTAGACATCTTCTGCCTCTTTATGTCACGCACTATTCCGGTAAGGTATACATTCCTGAATGGCATGTCACCCATATATTCGTAACCTGCAATTATCATGCGGGCTACCCAGAAGAACAATATCTCCGGTGCTGTTACAAGGTCGTTTGTAGGGTAATAATATTGTATATCCCTGTTCCGGGGATCGCGAATTCCGTCGAACACTGATATTGGCCACAGCCATGAGGAGAACCACGTGTCGAGAACATCCTCGTCCTGCTTTAAGTCGGAGATTTTAAGGCGGGGATTATTTGATTTTTCACGGGCCAGTTTCAGGGCTTCTTCGGCTGTTCCGGCAACAACGAAATCATTGCTGCCGGGCAGATACCAGGCAGGGATGCGATGGCCCCACCAAAGCTGTCTCGAAATGCACCAGTCCCTGACATTTTCCATCCAGTGCCGGTATACATTCTTAAATTTTGGGGGCACAAGCTTTATATTACCATTCAGCACATTCTCAAGAGCCGGCTTTGCAAGCTCCTTCATCATGAGAAACCACTGCATTGAAAGCCTGGGTTCTATGATAGCATCGGTCCTTTCAGAAAATCCGACATTATTAACATAATCTTCAACTTTAACCAGCAGTCCCTCCTCCCTGAGTTTCTTTACAACAAGCTCCCTTGCCTGAAACCTGCCGGTACCGACAAAAACAAGGGCATTTTCGCCAAGCGTCCCGTCATCATTAAAAATGTCAATGGATTCCAGGTTGTGCCTGATTCCTATCTCATAGTCATTAATATCATGAGCAGGAGTAATTTTAAGGCAACCAGTACCGAACTCCATGTCGACATAGTCATCTTCAATGACGGGCACCAGCCTGTTTACCAGCGGTATATATACTTTCTTACCCTTTAAATACTTATAACGCTTATCACCGGGATTAACGCATACGGCAGTATCCCCAAGGATGGTTTCGGGCCTGGTTGTAGCAATTGTAATGTGCTTATCATTGCCTTCTATTTTGTAGTTTACATAATATAATTTTGATTTTAACTCTTTATAGATCACTTCTTCATCTGATACCGCAGTTTTTGCCTGCGGGTCCCAGTTGACCATCCTCACACCGCGGTAAATTTTGCCCTTATTATATAAGTCGACAAAAACATGAATTACACTCTCCGACAAAACATCGTCCATGGTAAACCTTGTCCGGTCCCAGTCGCATGCAGCCCCCAGTTTTTTCAGCTGTTCCAGTATGATTCCTCCGTGCTTGTTTTTCCAGTCCCATGCATACTTCAGGAATGATTCCCTTGTAAGGTCTTTTTTTTCTATACCCTCACTTTTTAGTTTGGCTACCACCCTGGCTTCAGTTGCTATGGATGCATGATCGGTCCCCGGTACCCACAGGGCATTTTTACCCAGCATTTTAGCCCTTCTTATGAGTATATCCTGTATTGTGTTATTTAACATGTGCCCCATATGCAATACACCGGTTACATTGGGAGGGGGGATAACAATAGTATAAGGTTCCCTGTCATCAGGTTCCGACCTGAACAGGCCGTTTTTCAACCAGAAGCTGTACCACTTATCTTCTACCTCTGCCGGATTGTACTTGCTTGGAATATTTATCATGACTTTTTAGTGCAATTAAACCCTTGTTGTTTGTGAATATAGCTGCGTAAATTAATTAAAAAATAAGCATAAATAAAACTTATTAAATATTAATTGTACACAATTCAATGTTTCAATAATCAGTTAATTTTCATTTTAAATATTTATTATGCACCATTCATTGTTATAATATTTAGTTATTTTTCATTTTTGTTTTCTTTAATTACATTAATTTTACATTTTTGTAAATTTAAAATGTGAGTAATTATGAAAAAATCACTGGTATTATTGGTAATTGCTGTATTTACAATATCAATTAGCTGTTCACGGGGTTCAGAGCTTGATACTGCCAAGGTAGACAAAAAAGCTCCGTTTATAAAGTTTGAGTACCTTGAATACGATTATGGTGATATTATGCAGGGAGATGAGGGTACATGCGAATTTATATTTAAGAATACGGGTAAAAATCCTCTTGTGCTTAACAATGTAAGGCCTTCATGCGGATGTACGGTTCCCAAATGGTCAAAAGAACCGATCAAGAGCGGTGATAAATCGAGTATTAAAGTAAAATATAATACAGGAAGGGCGGGCAGCTTTTCAAAATCCATAATGGTTTATTCAAATGCTACCAATTCTCCTGTGGTTTTGAAGATAAAGGGTAATGTGCTTCCCAAAACGGGCGAGGCAGGTGGAGGGGGAAGTGTCAAGTAAATATACTTTATTCAAAGTCAGGATAAAGCAGATACTTTTTTCTTATTTTTTTAAAATATAAAAGTTCACCGGACCACGTATTCCTTATTTGCTCATCCGTGAGTCCGTCCATTATCTGTTTTTTCAGGATATCATTTCCGGCAAGATAATTAAAGTAGCTAGTAAAAAAGTTATTGGAGGCATTCATTTTATTGTAGGCATCAATGATATATGACAGGTTTATTTGTTTTTCTGCCCGGATGGTTTCTATATCCCTGTTCCTTAAATCAACGCCATAGCATTTTAAATTCCTGTGCAGCGGATTTTTTGCCCCTGCTGTTTTCCGGGGTATATAATAAAATTCCTTATCCTTATAGTCCGGATGCCCGTAAACCTCGAAGGAAAAATCCGTGCCCCTGCCTACATTCATTACCGTGCCTTCAAACAGGCAAAGCGAGGGATATAAATATACAGCCCTCATATTTTGTAAATTAGGTGACGGATTAACGGGTAGTTCGTAGTAACAGTCATGATTGTAATTTTCACATAAAACAACCTCCAGAGGGCAATGCATGCCTCCTTCCAGCCACTTTTCGCCATTTATCATTTGTGCATACTCGGCAATGGTCATTCCATATACAACCGGCACAGGGTGCATGCCTGCAAACGACCTGTACTCCATTTGCAGTACCGGTCCGTCCACGTAATAGCCATTCGGATTGGGCCTGTCCAGTATTATCAAGGGTATCTTTTCTTCGGCACATGCCTGCATCACATAGTGCATAGTTGAAATATAGGTGTAAAATCTGGTTCCCACATCCTGGATGTCAAACACCATTATATCAACATTTTTAAGGTCTTCGGCAGAAGGTTTCTTTTTATCGTTATACAGTGATATTATCCTGACATTGTTTTTTAAACCGGCAGAATCGGATAAAAGCTCTCCTGCATCGGCAGTGCCAAGAAATCCGTGTTCGGGAGTAAAAATTTTAACTATATCAATTCCCAGGTTTTCAAGAGAATCCACGAGGTGGGTATTGTTTATCAGGGATGTATTATTGGCAACTATACCTACTCTTTTTCCGGTTAAGCGGGGGACATATATTTCTGTTCTTGCCGAGCCGGGTTTAATGTCATGACTATTTCCGGAATCATGGTCTTTGTTATTGATAAATAAAAAAGAAATTATAAGAATGATAGAGGCTAATCTGGTTATCATTTATATGCTGTTTTTATTGCAAATTAGTATTATTATTAAATATTGATGTTACTAATTTAGTACATTTGCACTTTAAATTTTACTGTATAAATTGAACACCGAGTTTTTTATAGCAAAAAGAATAACCTTTGATAAAGAGAATAAGCTTTCTATCTCGAGGCCGATAATTAAGATTTGTATATTTGGTATATCACTGGGACTTGCAGTGATGATAATTTCCGTGGCAGTGGCTGTCGGATTTAAGCGCGAGATAAGGAAAAAAATCATTGGTTTCGGGGCTCATATTCTGATTATAAACCAGGATTTAAATGCATCATTTGAAACATCACCTATATCTCAAAACCAGCCTTTTTATCCTTCCCTTACCTCTATGCCGGGCATTAAACATATACAGGTTTTTGCCACCAAACCGGGAATAATTAAAACAGGGGCAGACATTCAGGGGGCAATAGTAAAAGGTGTCGGCAGTGATTTTGACTGGAGCTTTTTTAATGAAAACATGGTGGAAGGGAAGAGTTTTATTGTAAATGACTCAGTAAAAACCAATGAGGTCATTATTTCAAAATATCTATCATCATTACTTAAATTAAAGGTTGGTGACAGGTTCATAATGTACTTCATAGATAATAAGCCGCGTCCCCGTTCTTTTACGGTTTCGGGCATTTATGAGACTGGCCTTGAGGAGTTTGACGGTCAGTTTATACTGGCAGATATAGGACATATAAAGAAACTTAATAACTGGAATGATGACCAGATAAGCGGATTTGAAGTATTAATTGATGAACATAAGTATAAAAATATAGATTACTACACCCATAGGGTCAGGGATATTGCAGGAACAAGGTTAGATGAGAAAGGTGGGAAACTGGATGTTATCAATATTAAGGATAAATACCCGCAGATTTTTGACTGGCTTAACCTTGTTGATAAGAATGTATGGATAGTACTTGGATTGATGTTAGTTGTTGCGGCATTTAATATGATATCGGGATTGCTTATATTAATTCTTGACCGTACAAACATGATAGGAATCTTAAAAGCTTTAGGAACGGGGAATAACAGTATAAAAGGCATTTTCCTGTACCAGTCTTCATTTCTTATGATAAAAGCTTTGTTCTGGGGTAATATTATTGGCCTCGGAATTTGCTGGATCCAGCATCATTTCAGGATATTAAAGCTGGAACAGTCTTCTTATTTCATTGATTATGTGCCGGTAAATTTTAACTTATTGCATATTATCATTTTAAATGCGGGCACGATGGCTATTACAATGTTAATTCTGCTTCTCCCGTCAATTATTATTTCAAATATTAATCCGGTGAAAACAATAAGGTTTAATTGATATGAATAATAACCTCGTAACAAATATTGCTGAATTAATAAGGCATGAGCTCAGGAAGCCTTTACCCGGCGAGTCAAGTCATAGAAAAATGTTTCCCGCCACAAGAAAGCCTGCTGATCAATCTGTCTCCTTTCAAAAGAGCAGTGTCCTCATTTTGTTGTATCCGGATAACAGTTCATTGACTACTATATTCATGAAGAGGGTTGAGGATAATACTCCTCACAGCGGGCAGGTATGCTTTCCGGGGGGCAGGGCTGAGCGTGGAGACACTTCGCTGCAGGATACTGCTTTGAGGGAAACGCAGGAAGAACTGGGAGTAGCAGCTTCTGACATTGAAATTGTCGGACAGCTGACACCATTGCAGATCAACGTCAGTAACATGGAAGTTATTCCTTTTATAGGCTTTTTTTATCAGAAGCCGCGGTTTAATCCAAGTTCAAAGGAAGTGGATTATTTAATAGAGGTTAGACTCAGGGATCTTCTTAATCCGCGCATCATTGAAAATAAAAGTCTGGTCAGCAGGGATAATAAACTGAGCATTCCATTTTATAATGTGGAAGGTAATCATATATGGGGGGCAACGGCAATGATATTAAGCGAATTCCTTGATATTCTGCTGAGGAATGACGATATAGTCAGGCATATAAAGTAAAAAACCTGCTTAGTTGCTAACCAGGTTTTTATAATGCTCGTACCTTTCCATAATATCTTTCACGTACCTGTATGTTTCGGTTCCTCTGCAGTATCCGTATTTCACTACGGGGTCGTTATAGTAGAGGGGATCTGATTTTGATAAAAGGTACCTGTCCACGCTGTTTTCCCATACATTGGGATTTGATCCGTTCTTTTGAGCCAGGTTACGCGCATCGAGTATATGTCCGAGTCCGACATTATAGGAAGCAATTGTAAATTTGATCTTCTCCTGCGGGTTATCAACATCTTCAAATCTTTTATCAAGCCACTCTAAAAATCTTATACCTGCCCTGATCTGCAGCTCCTGTGATGAATTGGAATTAATGCCGAACCTCCGGGCTGTGGATGGCATGAGCTGCATCAGTCCGAATGCCCCTGTCCATGACTTTACGTCAGGCTTAAACCGCGATTCCTGGTAAATTAAAGAGGCAACAAGCCGCCAGTCCCATCCGATTTCCTCGCTGTAGGTTTTAATAATATCATCATAAGCAGAGATTCTTCCCGATGTTAACGCATAGTAATCGCTTTCAACAATCTGAGCCGATCTTTGATTCTTAAAATACTTTGCATAAATATTTTTATATTCACCGGTGTTCTTGAAATGGGACATCCAGTCATTAATTTCAGTAAGAAGCTTTCCTGAATTCTTCCTTACAGCCCAGGCCATGTTCTGGTAAAAGCTTACCGGTGTTTCGATATCGATATTCTGATAATAGTATTGGTTTACCTGTGCAACATTTTCATCACTTATAGTGTAATCAATATCTCCGCTTGCCACGAGTGATATTAATTGTTCCGCTTCCTGGTCTACTTCAATGATATTAATATCATCACCTATTTCATTGGAGAGGTTATGGAGCCTGTAAGCATGAGCGGAATTTTTCTGGACATAAACCGTTTTACCTGCCAAATCAAGCTGTTCCCTGATAAGCGCTGATTCGAGCGTTTTTTTATCAATAGCCCTCCAGTTGTCAGGTTTTCGCTGAACAAGCACCTGCCGTGTCTGACTGTGGGGTTCAGTAAAATCAAGAAACTTTTTTCTCCTTTTTGTTACCGTCAGGTTAGCAGCTATAAGGTCAACATCTCCGTTTTCCAGTCTTTTAAAACTGTTTTCCAGGTCATTGCTCACAACAACTTCCACCTCGACATCCAGATAATCAGCCAGGTTCTGTAATAGCTCATACTGGTAACCCATAGGTTGTCCGCGATAGATAAAGTAGTTAGTGGAATTAAAATCCGTAAGGACAACTATCTTTCCTTTCTGCTTTATAATATCGAGGTCATCCAGGGCAATCCGGAGATCGTGCGAATTCTCAACAGATATACCTGAAGATATAAATATGAATATTAGTAATGTCGCTTTAATAATAGAGTTTTTCATAATTTTAGTATTTGTTTGTTCTCTTTATGAATTTTTAATCATAAAAAGTCCAGGATAATCCTGCTTTGAACATCCCTTCATTTCTCGGGTAATGTAACACCGAAAAATAATTTTTATATATCCATCCCGAATTCAGATGTTCATATTTCAGGAAAAACCTGGTGCGTTTAAGTTTAATATTTAAAAACACATCCAGATACGGATAGTTTCCCAGTTTTTTCTCATTCTGCTGATGGAACACTCCCAATGCGGGATTGTATGCATCAGCATAATATTTAGTATTATAATATATATCAAAACCAAGCATAGCGAGAAATCCTCCGCCGGTCAGTTTAAAATTCAAATAATGCTCTATATATGTTGAATTATATGCCATAAATTCCGGCAAATTGATATAACCAGGTTTATTAACAATTTGTAACGCAAGTTTGTTCAACGACCTGAATTTCCAGAATTCCAGGAATTTTGTCAGATTCACGGAAAAAACCGACAGTCCGCCACTTAACTGCTGAGGCAGGGCAAGGGTATCAAAATAGATGTAATCATTTAATAATGAATAATTTAATCCTAATTCAGCTCTTTTCAGGGGATTGATATATTTTAAGTCTATTTCAGTACTTTTTGTTGATTTAAAGTCATTTTCCCAGATATAATAATTTGAATAATAATTCTGTAATAAGAAATCGGGTGTTTCATTATTATAATCCAGCGCCAGTATTACATATGATTTATTTTGCCTGGCATCGGGCGATGATATGAACTCTGCATTTATGTTATAGCTGCCGGCTTTATAGCCGTTAAAAAAACAGGAAGCCCCCAGGCTGCTTTTAAAAATATCATTTTTTGCCAGTGACACATTAAAGGAAGCAGAAGTATTTGACAACGGGCGCGCTCTGTTAAAGGTATCCGGATAGTATTTCTGACCGATAAAGCGGTAGAGTGCAGAGGTATCTCCTGCATATTTCACCTGGTTACCGGAGGGTGTATAGAAGCTGTACTTTAGCAATTCGTGAGTCAGATCGACATATATATTTATATTTCTTTTCGTACCGGTATTTTTTAACTTCAACCTGAGAGTGTTTGAAAGTTGTCTGTAGTATGCCGAGTCAAGGGTATAATCGGGATTAAACCAGGTTTCGTTGTACAGGCCTCCGTTTAAGCCTGCATAAGGTTTTTTATCTCTTTGTATTCTAACACTTTTATCATATTTTAAAATATGGGTAATTCCGGGGACAAATTTTTTCATTTTCCCGGGGGTTAATGTATCGATGCGGGGCCGGCCGGCAATATCAAGATCCTGGACGACCAGGAAACTCAGATTTTTAATTGTAGTCAGTACATCGGGATCATGTTTTATTCCCTGTTCGGTACCGCCGAATAGGGTAGGTATATCGGTAGTGTAACGGAATGTTGAATCTGTTACCAGTGAATCATTAAGTATACCGCCGTTTTCGTCGGCCTTGATCTTGTTAAGATTGATATTTGCATACAGGTTATAGCGGCGTCCTTCATAACTTGTAAATAATTTAAAGGCATTATTAACTATTCTCTGAAATTTGTACTGGCCTTTGGAAGAGATAAGGTTATATTTAAGTCCGAAGTTAAAATATTTGTTTATATTCTGGGTATGAAATGCTTCCAGTGTTTCTTCTTTAACAGATTCTCCTCCTCCTGTTGTATATGATAATCTGGTAAACGGTTTACGTGTATTAAAATATCTTGTATTGGACAATGTGCTCATATATGGATTAAAAGTATTTATCAGTAAAAAATTATTTTTTTCTTTTCTATTTATGTATACATTACTTATTGAAGGGGATCCTAAATTTCCCAGATAAGAGTTGGATATTGAGTTTTTAAATATCAGGTTATAGTTCTGGAATGATTGCAGGAGGGTATCAATTTCCGCATTTTTTTTAAGTGAATAGTCTTTTATTAGAGTCCATGAAGATATGAGAGCCAGAGTATCGTTTTCTGCTCTTAATATGAATAGATTTGTATTGATTAAAAAGAATACTGTTATAGTAATTCCTTTTTTCATATTCAAATATATGAACAATAATAGAGGTAAAAATGTATAGCAACGAAATATTATTCACAGGTTTTCATTAGTTATTAATAGTACAAAAAATCCCGATCAGTATTGGCTGATCGGGATTAAAGATCGGCGACGACCTACTCTCCCGCTTTCGCAGTACCATCGGCGCTAATGGGCTTAACTTCTCTGTTCGGTATGGTAAGAGGTGGTTCCCCATTGCTATAGTCACCTAAAATCTTTATTCCGGAAGGCCGGAAAAATAATTTAGACATATTGAAAGAGTATTCATTTTTTAAATTGCCACAAGAAAGTATGCGGGTAATTAGTACTGCTCGGCTTTGACATTACTGCCTTTACACCTGCAGCCTATCAACGTCATGGTCTCTGACGACCCTTAAAGGAGATCTCATCTTGAGGTGAGCTTCGTGCTTAGATGCTTTCAGCGCTTATCTCTTCCGGACGTAGCTACCCTGCATTGCAGCTGGCGCCACAACAGGTACACTAGAGGTCTGT
>CAYWUI010000060.1:0-12136 GCA_964461435.1 uncultured Bacteroidales bacterium
CTTAACAGGTCCATCTGCCACAGGCGATCCTGGGCCAGCAAATAACCTGTTGCCATATATAAATCGTTTTCATTCTTGGCATATATATGGGGCACTGCATATTGGTCACGGTAGACAAGCACCTCCTGCTTGAGTCCGGATAGCTGAATATCGCGGTTGTAATCCGGCAATCCTCTCCCGGATATATATCTGATATAGATAAACCCCGCCAGTAGCGCCAAAATAATCACTACAATTAAAATCAATATAACTCTTTTTATTAACCTCATAATTGAATAATTTTAGATTGCTGCATAATTTATGTTGATAAATAATTCTTTAATTAATACCAAATTAAACTCCATTTTTCTCAATCGCAAATTTTTTATGTAAATTAAATACGTAATTTTAATTCTAAAAAAAGTATATGTTTCAAAAATCCTTTCTTCTTATATTCAGCATGCTGATGTTAAGTCCCGGCTTAATCTGCCAGGATTCTTCAGGTAAATCCGACTCGGAAGTTACGGAAAAAATAAAGAAAGGATGGACATTGGGGGCTGTACCTGCAATTGCTTATGATTCGGATATCGGATTTCAGTACGGGGGAGTAGTGAATTTCTATAATTTCGGTGATGGAAGTACATATCCAAAATATAACCATTCACTTTATCTTGAATGGTCAAGAACAACAAAAGGCAGTGGCATTAACCAGTTTATCTATGATTCGGAATACCTGATACCTGGTATCAGGATTACGGCAGAAGCAAGCTTATTAACCGAAAAGGCTCTTAATTTCTATGGTTTTAACGGATACGAATCATATTATAACAGGACTTTCGAAGAAACAGATGATCCCGCTTATATTACAAGGATGTTTTACCGGCTGGACAGAAAACTTACAAGATTGAGAGCCGAATTTCAGGGTAAGATAATAAATAAAAAACTAAGATGGATTGGAGGATTTGCCTATTACGTAAACAATATAGGATCGGTAGATATTGATAACCTGAATAAAGGCAAAGAAGAAAAAGACATGTTACCTGATACTGCCACACTTTATGATAAGTATGTTGAGTGGGGTATCATACCGGAAAATGAAAAAAAAGGGGGCAGAAACGGACTTCTAAAGCTGGGACTGGTTTATGATACCAGGGACAATGAACCCAATCCTATGTCAGGTATATGGTCTGAATTACAATTTCTTATAGCCCCTGATTTTTTAAGTGACAAGAGTATGTCATATTCAAGAATTGTTCTTTTCCATCGCCAGTATTTCACTCTAATACCCAAAAGGTTGTCTTTTGTTTACAGGTTAAGCTGCCAGGGGAAAATATCGGGAGAGATGCCATTTTATATACTGCCGTTTTTTTTTAACAGTCCCCCGTCAACAACACGTGACGGACTGGGTGGAGCACAAACACTGAGGGGAATATTAAGAAACAGGGTTGCCGGTGAAGATTTTATATTAGGAAACGTCGAATTCAGGTGGAAATTCATCAGGACAATAGTCTTAAACCAGAATATTTATTTTGCTCTCAATGTTTTTACCGATTTTGGGATGATAACGGGCAAATATAATTTTGATAAAGCAGGTATCCCCTTGTCAGAATACTATTTGTTTCCTGATGATAAGGAAAAGATGCATCACTCTTTTGGCGCAGGTTTGCGCCTGGCACTAAATGAAAACTTCATTGGCGCACTTGATTTTGGGCTGGCTGCAGATAAAAGGGATGGAGATAACGGTTTGTATATCGGACTTAATTTTCTGTTTTAGATTTAATGCTTATGCCTGTCAGATTTAGTAAAGATATTCAGTATTATAAATTCTGCCTGTACGGATTTTTAAAAAACCAGAGATTTTTTGATCCCTTCCTGATGCTATTCTTTCTCGAAAAAAACCTTTTGTACGTCCAAATAGGAGTCTTATACTCAATAAAAATGATTACGCGTGCAATCCTTGAGATCCCCACCGGAGTTATAGCAGATGCGTTAGGCAGGCGGGGGACCATGATCTTTTCCTACACTTCATACATTTTTTCATTCCTCCTGTATTACTTTTCCGGGAGCTACTTTTTCCTGATTATGGCTTCATTTGTATTTGGTGTCGGTGATGCATTCAGGACAGGCACGCATAAGGCCATGATATTCGAATACCTCAAATATAAAAGCTGGGAAGACCAGAAAGTACATTACTACGGGCATACGCGCTCCTGGTCGCAGGTAGGATCAGCTGTTTCATCATTGATTGCTGCCATTATTGTATTCCACAGCGGCAGGTATACTGATATCTTCCTTTTTACGTTAATACCTTATGCAATCGGACTTGTACTGCTTGCATCCTATCCCAAAATTCTTGAAGGCTCGGGTGTTAAGAAGCCCGAACAGTCGGTTGCAGAAGTTTTTAAAAAAGTCCTGCATGAAATATTTACTTCATTTAAAGACCTTAAAGCCTTAAAAATAATAATCAACCTGTCATCATTCAGTGGTTATTACCTGGCCATTAAGGACTACCTTCAACCTGTATTACAGACTTTTATAACTGCTGTGCCCGTATTATTATTTATGGACAATAAAAAAAGAGAAGCTTTAATTATAGGAACTGTGTATTTTATACTTTATTTCATGACATCAAGAGCTGCAAAATATTCAGGCAGGTCAGCCGAAAAATTCTCTAACCTGCTGAAGCCTCTTAACCTTATTTTAATCTGCGGATTAATAACAGGTATTTTAGCCGGACTTTTTTATAAGTTCAATATTATTATAATATCTGTAATATTATTCATAGCTATTCATATTTTTGAAAATCTAAGACGGCCTATGGCGGTTGCTTATGCATCGGAAAAATTCAATGATAGGATACTGGCATCGGTACTATCAATAGAATCCCAGGCACAATCTTTAATTGCCGCCCTGTTTGCGGTCTTGCTGGGATTTATTGCCGATTTCATAAGCATTGAATTCAGTTTCATTATAATAAGCCTTTTTTTATTATTTACTACTCCGCTTTATCTGTTAAAAAATAAATAATATGCATCATAAAAGTTACTTTCTAAATACTGAAAAAAAAGAAAAACTTGATCTTACCTGGGAAGGTTCTTTTAAAAATTATACTGTAAAACTCGATAATAAGGAATTGGGTGTTTTTAAGAATAAAAATGAACTGAAGAAAGGAGGTTCGTTTAATATAGGTTATAATAAAAAGTTAGAAATCAGGCTGTTAATGCAGCTGGGATTTGTACCCTGTATTGAAATACTATTCAATGACAAGCCTGTACCAGGAACAGCGACTGACCCCAAAAAGCAACTGGCAGGTATATTTTATTTCATAATATATATTGCTGTGCTATTTATCCTGGCCGGTTTAACCGGATTTATTTTTGATATTAAAGCCTTTGATGATCATGGTATTGGTTTGAACTCGATAATTTATGGCACATTGTTTATTATGATGGCACTTATCCTAAAAAAGAGGGAATCGATGTTTGCCTTGCTGGCAGTTATATCTTTGTTAGCCCTTGATATTGTATTCATCCTGGTCCACATAGCAGAATACGGGATACAATTATCCAATCCATGGCCAACCATTATTATAAGGCTGCTCTTTATATTATATTTATGCAAAGGATTTACAGTTATTACAAAAATAAAGCAGCAGGACTTAATTGAAATGGAGCAGGCACGTATTGAAAGGGAGAAAAAACAAAAAATCCCTTTATCGGAACAGAGAACTGATGATCATACGTCTTTCATGCCTAAAGATAACTCAAAGTACCTGCCTGACAATTGACTTGTTCTATTGTTAACATGTTAAATTTGTTCGCCGATCATTTATCATAAATAATTTTTAATAGTACTTTTGTCCGGTTACTATTATGAATATGTAAAAAATGATGATTAAGAAACCTTCAATACCTAAAGGAACAAGAGATTTTTCTCCTGACGAGATGACAAGGAGAAATTATATATTCAATACTATAAAGAAAGTATTTGAAAAATATGGATATTCCCCTATTGAGACTCCGGCAATGGAGACCCTCGGTACACTTATGGGAAAATACGGGGAAGAAGGTGATAAATTATTATTTAAAATATTAAACTCGGGTAACTTCCTGTCTGAAATAAACACCGAAAATTTGAAGTTCGGTGATCCGGGGAAGCTATCATTTGAAATATGTGAAAAAGGGCTTAGATACGACCTTACTGTCCCGTTTGCACGTTATGTTGTTCAGAACAGGAATAATATTACATTTCCATTTAAAAGGTACCAGATACAGCCCGTATGGAGGGCAGATAAACCGCAGAAAGGCAGGTACAGAGAGTTTTACCAGTGTGACGCTGATGTTATCGGAAGTAACTCACTGCTTAATGAGATCGAACTGATCCAGATAATGGATGAAGTATTCGCAGCCCTGAAAATAAACACTATCATTAAAATAAATAACAGGAAGATTTTAAGCGGACTGGCGGAAGTTACAGGTGAATCAGAAAAAATCCAGGAAATAACCGTAGCGATTGATAAGATTGAAAAAGCAGGTATTGATACTGTCATTGAGGAACTTGAGGAAAAGGGGATCAAAAAATCTTCTATCGACATTATACAGGATTTAATGACATTCCAGGGCAATAATTTTAAGAAGATTTATGAGTTACGAAGGATTATAAGTCAGTCCGAAGCTGGTTCCGGGGGCACAAAAGAAATGGAAACCATTCTTGATTATTTAAAAAACATACAGCTAAATTCAAAGCTGGAAATTGATTTGACACTGGCAAGGGGCCTGGATTATTATACAGGGATTATTTTTGAAGTTAAAGCCAGTGACATTGAAATAGGCAGCATCTGCGGCGGTGGAAGATATGACGATCTTACGGGAATTTTCGGATTGCCTGATGTCTCGGGAGTTGGCATTTCCTTCGGGGCTGAAAGGATTTATGATGTGATGTGTAAACTGGACCTGTTCCCAAAGGACAATGCAGGGTCAGTAAAGTTGATGTTTGTGAATTTCGGGAAAAGGGAAGAAAAGTATTGCCTGAATTTATTATCAAAGATAAGGTCCGGAGGAATATCTGCCGAAATATATCCTGATCAGGCAAAACTAAAAAAGCAAATGACGTATGCCAACAATAAATCAGTGCCCTTCGTTGCGCTGGTTGGCGAATCTGAGATAAAAGAAGACAAAATTACTATTAAAAATATGGAAACAGGAACACAGGAAAAAATGAACCTTGACAAATTATTATCTATGCTACGCTAAATTTGATATTCTTAAATAATCTCAGTAATTTTGGAATTCTAAACATTTTTTTATTACGTTTGTTTAAATCATTTGAACATAATATCATAAAGCATTTTTTTGGCAGGTATGAATAAGCGGACATTTCTTAAGACAAGTATTGCAGGAATAGGTGGTTTGATTTCTTACCCTTTGTTCGCAAATGGAAAATTCCTGCATTCAAATAAATTATTGCAGCCCGGGGAATTTAAACTTCCCGATTTGCCTTACCCCTATGATGCCCTTGAGCCTTACATTGATACAAAAACTCTTACCATACATCATTCCATGCACCATGCTGCCTATACTGAAAAATTTAACGCTGCTGTCAGGGAAGCCGGTATTACGGGCAACAGCGCCAGGGAAATTTTGAAAGAAGTATCAAAATATCCCGTATCCGTAAGAAACAATGGCGGGGGATATGTAAATCATAAATTATACTGGAAAATAATGTCCCCAAAGGGGGGCGGCAAACCTGAAGGTGTGCTCCTTGAATCTATAAACAGAGACTTCGGAACATTTGAAAACTTTAAAAATGAATTTTCCGATGCAGCAAAAAAATTGTTTGGTTCAGGATGGACATGGCTTATTGTTTCAGATGGTAAACTCAAAGTTACTTCAACACCAAACCAGGATAATCCGATAATGGACATTGCAGAAGTACAGGGATTACCCATCTTGTGCATTGATGTCTGGGAACATTCTTATTATCTCAAATATCAAAACCGCAGGGCAGAATATGTAGATGCATTCTGGAATATCATCAACTGGGACATGGTTTCCACTAAATTTAGCAAAGCCATATAAAACAATTACTCCCGGTTATTTCCTTATACCTTATACTTTATTCCTTATATATTAATATCCGTTAATATTTCCTGAAGCGTTTTTTATCTTTAGCCACACTATGCTATCATTCATAAATTTATTATTCCGCTATTTTGGACAATCTTTTTTATCCTTTTTACAAACAGGATAGTCATAACATTTTCCACAGAAATATATTCACCGGTTAAAAATTTTTATTATTAGACGTTTGTTTATTTTATATAATTTATTATATTTACTGACTCTTGGTTATTTTTTAATTTAACGTCTAATATGGGTATACCTGAAAGAAAAGAAAGGGAAAGAGAACAAAGGCGCAATGAAATTATTGATGCTGCTGAAAGTATTTTTTTTAGCAAAGGCTTTGATACCGCTACAATGGACGATGTTGCGAATGAAGCAGAGTTAAGCAAGGCAACCCTTTATTTATATTTTAAAAGCAAGGAAGACCTGCATTTTGGAATTTGTGCCAGGGGACTGAAAATCCTGCTTGAAATGTTTAAAAATGCCGTATCCAAAAATAAAAATTCATTTGAAAACCTTGTAGAGGTAGGAAAAGCATATATGAAATTTGCCAATAAATATAACAACTACTTCAAATGTATGATGCATTTCGAAGCAAAGGAACTGCAGGAGATGGAATGTGACGACTGCCTCCTCGGCAACATTGATGATTGTCCTTTAATTTTTCTTATCAGACTTATAGAAAAAGGACAAATGGACAAATCTGTAAAGACAGGTGTATCTCCCGAAATTATGGGGCATCTGTTATGGTCGCAGACAACAGGTGTCCTGCAGATGGCTAATGCCAAAAAGTGCCATATTTTCAAGGAAAAGTTAAAAGCAGAAGAAATTATTAAAGGGCATTTTAAAATTTTAAAATCAGGAATTAAAAAGAAGTAAAATGCTGAAAATACAAATAAGTATCCTTTGTCTTATGGGCATTTCAATTCTGTCTGTTGCACAGGAATCGATACTGGATAATTATATAAAAACCGGACTTGAAAATAATCTTGCGTTAAATCAGAAACTGGCTTCTTATGAAAAAAGCATTCATGCTCTAAAGGAAGCAAAAGGATTGTTCCTTCCCCAGGTTAGTATTAATGCACGATATACAGTGGCCAAAGGCGGCCGTATAATACCTGTGGGCGACATGGTAGGGTCTATAGTAAATAATCTGAACACCCTTAATGATATGGTTCTAGGCAGCACTATTGACTATTCGGAGCTGACATCCCAGGAATTCCAGTTCTTCAGACCTAAAGAACACGAAACGAAAATAAGTATAATACAACCTTTGTTTAATCCGCAGATTTATTACAATAACAAAATCAAAAATTACCTGGCTAAAGCAGAAAAAGCTGATGCAGAGACATATAAGCGATACCTGGTAGCAGAAATTAAAACAGCCTACTATAACTATCTTAAAACCGCTCAGATAAATCAATTAATTGACAATACCCGAAAACTGCTGGAAGAAAATATCAGGGTTAATAAAAGCCTGTACAAGAATGACAAAGTCACTATCGATCATATCTACAGATCTGAAGCTGAATTGAGCAAACTGGAACAGCAAAAGGCGGAAACCAATATGCAGCAACACCTGGCATCCTCCTATTTTAATTTTCTTCTTAACAGGGAATATGATGCTGAGATAATAGCAGATACAAGCCAGCCAATCGCTGCACGTCTGTATTCATTTGAAGATGCCAGGCTTAATGCTCTTAACAACAGGGATGAACTGGAAAGGATCAGGAACTATAAAAGCGTTGCAGAGAATAATTTTAAAATCAACAGTTATAATAAGTTGCCGGTATTGCTTGGCGCAGTGGATTACGGTTTCCAGGGAGAAAAATATAGCTTTACCCGCGATGATGATTTCGTTCTTGCCTCCCTTGTGCTTCACTGGGACCTGTTTAAGGGTTTTCAGAACGATGCAAAAGTACAACAGGCAAAAATCGAACAGGAAATAATCAATAAACAGTACCATGAACTCGAATTATTGATCCAGCTGGAAGTAACCAATGCGTTTTACTCCCTTGAAGCAGCTGAAAAAGAAATTATATCTGTCAGCAAGCAACTGGAAAGCTCAAAAAAAGCCTTTAAAATTGTAGACAAAAAATATGAAGAAGGACAGGCCAGCCTTATAGAATATATTGATGCCCGCACGAATATGACCAACACAGAAGAAAATCTGATTATTGCAAGATATGATTATATGATTAAATATGCAGAATATGAGAGAGTTACAGGTCTATACAATCTTGATAATGCTTATAAACAGTAATAAATATACCAGGTTATTGAATATTAAGGTTTAAACTATTATATATGAAATCCGATTATTTATTTATTGCCTCATTTTTACTTTTAGCTGCCTCCTGTTTAAATAAAGCAAATAAGGAAGCCGGAGCAGAGGATACTGCAGTAAAAGTGAAGGCCGTGGAAGTTGCCGAAAAAGAAGTGCTTTTTCCTATTCACTCGAGCGGAAAGCTGTCATTAAAAACCGAACAGAAACTGAGTTTTAAAACAGGCGGTATAATACAAAAGATATATGCCCGTGAGGGGCAGGATGTCAGAAAAGGGGAGCTGCTTGCAGAATTGAATCTTTCCGAGATAAAAGCAAAGGTAAACCTGGCAGAGCAGGCACTGGCAAAGGCAGAGAGAGACTTTAAAAGGGCCGGCAGCCTCCTTAAGGACAGCGTTGCAACTTTGGAACAGTACCAAAATGCAGAAACAGCCATGGAAGTGGCAAAATCGAACCTTGAAATAGCCAGGTTTAACCTGCAATATTCGACAATATCAGCACCTTCAGATGGCAGAATCCTTAAAAGACTTATGGAAGAAAATGAAATGGCCGGCTCCGGTTACCCCGTATTTCTTTTCGGCATCACGGGCGACCACTGGGTTGTCAGGGTAAACCTTACTGATAAAGATATTGTAAACATAAGTCCCGGCGACATTGCGAAAATTAAGTTTGACGCATATAAGGATTCAGAATTTAAAGCAACAGTATCCGAGATTGCAAAAGATTCCGATCCCTATACGGGTACTTATGAGGTTGAACTGTCCCTGCAACCGGGAAAAGATAAGAAACTGGTTTCAGGATTTATCGCTAAAGTCGACATAATATCAGGCAGCATGTCAAAAAGGTACTTATCGGTTCCCATAGATGCACTGACCGACTATGATGAAATGACCGGGTATGTTTTTGAAATAAAAGACAGCATGGCATACAGGAAGAAAATTGAATTTGTAAAAATCCTTAGTAACGAAGTGTTAATAGATACAGGCCTTGTACCTGGCACAAAAATAGTTACTGAAGGAATAAACTACTTAAATGATAATTCAAAAATCAAAATTGTCGAGTAACCATCATTCTGAACAATTATTATGAAACTTCCAAAATTAGCAATTGACAATCCCCAGTTTACATTAATGGTATTTGTATTACTGGTGATGTCGGGTGTCAGTTCCTATATGACCATGCCCCGTACTGAAAATCCTTCTATATATGCCCCGGGGGCGTCTGTCGTTATTATTTATCCCGGGGCCAGTCCGGCTGATATAGAACAGCTTGTTGCTATTCCTGTTGAAGAGGCATTAAATGAACTTGACGACATAAAGAAAATAGAAACCTCTATAAAAGACGGTTACGTGAGCATAGGTTTGGAGTTTGTTTTTAATGCCGATGTTGAAAAAAAATATGACGATGTAGTTACCAAGATTAATGATATAAAAGCAAGCCTGCCTGATGATATTTACAGCATAAACACCTTCAAGTGGTCAACAGGAGATGTAAATATTTTACAGCTGGCATTTGTTTCGGAATCTGCCGGATATTATGAACTGGAAGAACTTGCTGAGCAGCTGAAAACCGAAATTGAAAAAATCAGAGGTGTCAGGAAGGTTGAACTGCACGCATTCCCCGAACGTGAAGTAAGAGTATCTCTCGATGTTGAAAAAATGGCACAGATGAATATATCTATCGATCAGGTGGCTCTGTCAGTGCAAAGCAATAACGCCAATATTCCCGGGGGGACAATGAATTTGGGAAGCAAAAGCTTTGCTGTCAAATCAAGCGGTTCATATAAAAATCTGGATGAGCTTAGCAATACCGTTGTCAGTTCATACCAGGGAAAACCTGTACTTTTGAAAAATATTGCCACTATTGAATTTGACTATGAAGATGAGAAATACCTCGGCAGGTTAAATGGTCAAAGGGCAATATTTCTTACGGCCCAGCAAAAGGATGATGTCAATATTTTTGATATTATGGATGAGGTAAATCCGGAAATAAAAAAATTTGAAAGCAGGTTAAAAAATGACATTCAATTAATTACAGTATTTGATCAGTCGGTTTATGTTGATCACAGAATAAACGGATTTATAATAAACCTGTTACAGGGTATTTTTCTGGTCGGACTGGTGATCTTCCTTGCCTTGGGATTCAAATCGGCAATAATCGTTATTTTTGCCATCCCTCTTTCTTTTTTAATGGGACTGGCATTTGTGGATTACTCAGGATTCGGTTTGCAGCAAATTTCAATAGCAGGACTGGTAGTGGCACTGGGTTTACTTGTTGACAACTCAATAGTTATGATCGAGAATATCAACCGGTTTATGGGTTTGGGTTTCAGCAAGAGAGAAGCAGCTATTAAGGGAGCGCAACAAATCGCATGGCCTATTGTCAGCGCCACGGCAACAACAGTCCTGGCTTTCATACCCATTATAATGATGAAAGATGAAGCAGGAGACTTTATTAAAAGCCTGCCCATAACAATAATTTATACACTCGTTTTTTCACTGCTTGTTGCTCTCACCCTGACTCCCCTGGCAGCAAGCAAAATACTTAAACTGCCCTCAGCCATGAATAATAAAAAGGGACACGGGAGATTTTTAACCGCTATAATAGAAGGTCCTTATAGAAAATCACTGGATTTTGCTCTAAAGAACAAACTGATAACCTTATTGGCAGCTTCAGGAATTCTAATCTTCTCGATATGGTTATTTATGAACTTTGTCGGTATTAGCTTTTTCCCCAAAGCCGAACTGCCACAGTTTATGATAAGGATTGAAATGCCTGAAGGAACAGATATTGAAAAAACAGATAAAGTCGCAGGTTTTGTGGAATCCGTAATTGACACAATTCCCGACATAAAATATTATGCAACAAATGTCGGACATGGCAATCCGAGAATATATTATAATGTTTCTTCCAGAAATTATAATAAGAACTTCGCCGAGATATATATTCAGTTAAAAGAATTTGAAGTAAAGAAATTTGACAATCTTCTCGAATCATTACGGAAATATTTTTCAGGATTACCGGGCTGCAAAATTAATATAAAGGAATTCGAGCAGGGCAGCCCTGTGCTAGCCCCCATAGTGATTAATGTAATAGGAGATGATATAAATGTCTTAAAAAAGGTCTCTTCGGATGTTGAGAAATTTATTTCCGGCGTTGAGGGTATAATAAATATAGATAACCAGTTAAATAAAACTAAAACTGACTTAATCATAAATATAAACAAGGAAAAAGCAAATTACTTCGGCGTTCCAGTAATAGAAATTGATAAAACAATAAGGACATGTATTAACGGTACAACTATATCAAAATACCGCGACTCCAGGGGTAAAGATTATAATATAGTGCTCAGGCTTCCTGCAAATGAGAGCATCGATTTGCAGGATCTTGATAAAATTTATGTCAAATCACTGCCGGGAAGATTTATACCGTTGAGACAGCTGACAAGTATTGAATTTGCTGAGGCTCCGGGATTGATAACGCGGCTTAACCTTAAGAAATATGCAGGCATTACAGCCGATATAAAAAAAGGATATACTCTCGATGAAGTGTTAATACCCGTTGTTGAAAAGCTCGAAGATTACAACTTTCCTGCCGGATGTTCATACAATATTGGCGGAGAACTTGAGAACCGCCAGGAATCATTTGGAGGTATGTTTAATGCAATAATTATTGCTGTAATATCAATATTTGCAGTCCTTGTTTTACAATTCAGATCATTTACACAGCCATTGATTATGTTTGTCGCAAT
>CAYWUI010000061.1:0-11094 GCA_964461435.1 uncultured Bacteroidales bacterium
TGCAAACAGAACATGAAAGGTACCTTGTCGAAAAGTATTACAGGAAACCGGTAATAGTTACTGACTACCCGAAAGATATCAAGGCATTTTATATGAAGCAGAATGAAGATGGTAAAACTGTAAGGGCAATGGATGTATTATTTCCAAGGATTGGTGAAATAATTGGCGGGTCTCAGCGTGAAGAGGACTATGAAAAGCTGAAAAGTAGAATAAAAGAACTAAATTTACCTGAAAGTGACTTATGGTGGTACCTTGAAACAAGGAAATTCGGAACAGTCCAGCACAGTGGATTTGGATTGGGACTGGAAAGAACATTGCTGTTTGTTACAGGCATGAGCAATATTCGTGACGTGATTCCATTTCCAAGAACACCAAAAAATGCGCAGTTTTAATGTTAAAGCAGAGATTACAGCAAAAATTACTGCAGAAATTATCTCCCCAGCAGATACAGATGATTAAGCTGCTGGAGATCCCGACTATGCAACTGGAGCAGCGGATAAAGAAGGAGCTGGAGGAAAATCCCGTGCTTGAAGAAGGATCGGTTGAGGATAATATGTACAGGGAAGAAGAAGAAAGCCAGGATAATACAAATGGCGGTGAGCAGGATGAATTCACATTTGAAGATTATCTGAACGAGGAAGATATCCCTTCCTACAAATTAATGACCAGGAATTATTCGAAAGATGACAGAAAGGAAAATATACCATTTTCTGTGGGTATAACATTTCATGACTTCCTCGAAAGCCAGCTGGGATTAAGATCTTTAACTGAACAGCAGCAAATTCTGGCCAAATATATACTGGGGAATATTGATGATGATGGCTATCTAAGAAGAGGTATAGAATCAATAGTTGATGATATTGCCTTTTCACAGAATATAACAACAAATGCTGAGGAGCTATCGGAGATACTGGAGATCATTAAGGATCTTGATCCGCCGGGTGTGGGTGCTGAAAGTCTCCAGGAATGCCTGCTACTGCAGATTAATAAAAAGGATCACAATCTGCCCGAGATTGTACTGGCAGAGAAAATATTAAAGGATCACTTTGATGAGTTTACAAGGAAGCATTATACTAAGATTATTAGCCGGATGGGCATTAAAGAAGAAGAGCTAAAGAAAGCGCTGGAAGAGATATTGAGGCTTAACCCCAAGCCGGGCAGTTCCTACAGTGATCCTCAAAATAAGACTTCCGACCATATAGTACCTGATTTTATCCTTGAAAATGATGACGGGGAGCTGCAATTAAGCCTCAACTCGAAAAATGTACCTGAATTAAAGATTAGCAGGGAATATAGCGAGATGCTTAAATCCTATCACTCAAACAGAAAGGGGGCTTCAAAAGAACAAAAAGAAGCCATGAGTTTTGTTAGGCAGAAGCTTGACTCTGCAAAGTGGTTTATTGACGCTATAAGGCAGCGCCAGAACACGCTGTTGCTTACAATGCATGCAATTATTAATTTTCAGTCTGAATATTTCCAGGAAGGCGACGAGGCAAAGCTAAAACCGATGATACTGAAAGATATAGCTGACATGACAGGGCTTGACATATCTACAATCTCCAGGGTCGCAAACAGCAAATATATACAGACTACTTTTGGAATTCTTCCGCTCAGGTACTTTTTTTCCGAGGGCATGCAGACAGATACAGGCGAGGAAGTATCGACAAGGGAAATTAAGAAAATTCTTGAAGAATGTATCAATAATGAAGATAAAAGAAAACCTTTGACAGATGAAAAGCTGGGAGCCATACTTAATGAAAAGGGTTATCCTGTTGCCAGGCGCACAGTCGCTAAATACAGGGAGCAACTGAATATACCGGTAGCAAGAATGAGAAAAGAACTCTGACGTATACCTGTTGAATATTAATTCATAGTCAGCATAATAAATAGTGGAAACGCAAAAGAAAATAGCAAGAATTATATCTATTGTGGTTCATCCCTTGTTAATGCCTTTTCTCGGGGTAGTCATCATATTTAAGTCGGGTACATATATATCTGTTATTGATCCCCGTTTGATGAACAGTACATTGCTGATAATATTTATTCTTACCGTGGTCCTGCCTCTGAGCTTTATGCCTTTTTATTTGTATACCAGGTTAGTGCGAAATGTTGAAATGAATAGCACAAGGGAAAGAGTGATCCCTTATTTTATGACATTTGTGCTATTTTATATAACCCATATTATAGTTAAAAGGCTGCCACTGGACTATTTTTTTTCCGTATATCTTTTTGCAGCATCAATAGCAGTATTAATACTTGTAATTATATCGTATTTCTGGAAAATCAGTGCCCATATGGTTGGAATGGGAGGATTTACAGGACTGGTTATAAGCCTGACTTTGAGATTTAACGCCAACTTTATGGTAATTCTGATTATTGCAATAATTCTGTCAGGAATAACAGGATATTCAAGATTAATTCTTACTTCTCATAAACCCTCCCAGGTTTATACAGGATTCGGACTGGGATTTTTTATAATTTCTTTTTTCTGCCTGTTTTTTTAAACTCTTTAGATTTTGTATGTTTTTCTTTAGCTGCGAATCTGGTGTATCATAAGACAGGGGGTTGTATTTTCTTATTTCTTCTATTGCCTTTTTTAAACTGAAATTATTTTGTTCGATACAATAAAAGTACTTTGATAAGTGCCGGGCGAGGTATTCCTGTTCTGTTTGTCCCGGAGTGGGAATTAAAATTGCAGTTCTTTTTAAGGTAACTAGATCCATTATTGTTGAATAACCGGAGCGGCAGATAATATATCTTGACCGGTTAATCATGTTTAGGAATTCAGCTGTTGAAAAGTGTGATGCCAGCGTAATATTTTCAAAAGTCCTTGTAATTTGTTTTATCCCCGGCTTGCCCCGAACAATTAGAACCTTATAATCTGAATTATGAATTTCACTGACCAGCTGCTTTTCAATTACCGATCGCTGAGGCTCGGGACCGGATAAAATTATAATCAGATCATACCTGTATTTCACTGTACGGCGACTATTTGCAGGATACATGTTAAATCTTGACAAGGGGCCTATGAATTTAATATTTGCCGGCAGTTTATTCATATGTGACAGTGCCCCCGACAGGTTATTGAAGGGATCTGCAAAATCAGGTATCCAGCATTCATCATATTTTGAAATTATCAGCTTGTTTAGCCTGTAGATGAGGGGCTCAATGAATTTCAGGTATGCAGGTAATATAATACGTACCTGGTGTGTGATATAAACTGCAGCTGCCCTTTTGCTCCAAAGGCCAAATCTATTGTCGGATATTACAAGGTCTATTGAATAATTCTTCACCAGTTTTTTTAAGGCAACATGTTCTTTTATTATTTCATATATTATTTTTGGAAGTTGCACGAATATCTGCAGGGACAGCGGTTTATCCTTACCATAAGTGATTGTAAATGAAGGGAATTTTATGAATTCCAATCCCGGGAATTCTTGCCTGAGTAATTCTGATGAATACCCGGCTGCTGCGATATATACTTCGAATTTATTTTGAACTAATTCCTGAATAACCGGTATCAGGCGGCTTGCATGGCCCAATCCCCAGTTTAGAGGGCAAACGAGAATTTTTTTTATGTTATCCGGAAATATGGGTTCTGATTCCAAGTTTTTCCACTTTTTTAGAAATACAAACCAGTTCATCAAAAGGGATCTTATGAAGGCCTTTGTTAGGCGTATCTCTTGCAATAGTATAGATCATGACACTTTCAGGCTTAATATCTTCAATAGCCTGCAACCATCTTGTAATTTCTTTTTCTGTGGTGTTATTTATTTCTTTGCCATTATATGTGCCTTTGAAAAAGAGTGTCTGTATAATTAAGTTGCCTTCAAACTTTTTTAAATATCCTATTGTTTTGTTCAGATCAAAAAGTGAGAGCGGGCAGTTTATTGTTTTATTCGTTTCTTCAAAACCTGAATCGAGTTTTAAGATGTTAAGATCGACCTTATTAAGAGCATTAAATATCTTATCGTCACTTATAAGTGTCGCATTAGAGAGAACAGCGATATTTATTTCCGGCATGTATCTGGAACGCAGTTCAATTGTATCATCAATTATTCGCGGGAAATCAGGGTGCAAGGTTGGCTCTCCATTTCCTGCAAAAGTTATCGTGTCAATTAATGAGCCATTGTTTTTTATTTCCTTAAGCCTGAATTCCAGCTTTTCTTTAACCTCATCCCGTGAGGGTATATCAAAATCTCTTATGCTGGCGCTATATGTCGGTCCGCATTCGCAGTATATGCAGTTAAAGTTGCATATTTTCCTGTTATTGGGTAATAAATTAATACCCAGGGACTCACCCAGCCTCCTGCTTATTACCGGTCCGAATATTGTCCTGTCAAACAGAAAAGTTGCCATTTCCAATATTATGCAAATAATAAATACACAGCGCAAAATTAATAATTATGCCCGGCAAATGTTTTATCTTAAGAATTATTCCTGGTTTTATGAAAAATTGCCGTAATAAGAATAGCTATTGGGTATAATCAATTTCTGTCAGCGCTCCCTTAAAGTATCCGGTTGCAAGGGTGCTGCTTCCGATAGTTATATCATATGATATTTCATAATTATATCCTGTTTTATTTACAGAAACCGTGCCATCGGTTATATCAAAAGATACTCCGGTAATGCTGTACATATTAACAAAGCTATAATAAAATGATCCCGGTGACCAGTCCGGATCAAAAACATACTCCCCTGAAGACAGTTCCGTGGTTGAAACAGATTTAAAATCGAAACATATAAAAGTATTCCAGTTATAATAGTATAACGAATCTGATATATACTCACCGTCGGTAAGTATGATATCAAAATCACCCCCATCCTGTTCGGGTTCAAAAATCTCAAGGTACCCGTTTGGTGTTAAAAATTCCGTTTCATGCACGATACAGCTGTTTTTCTTATCATCATCATCCTTTTTGCACGTAACAGCTATCATTAGAATACAAGTCAGAATAAAGGCATATTTAAATTTATTGATAATCATAATTTTTATTTTAATACAGTATTATTAAAAACTCTTATAAGTAATTTTTATGTCGCCAATAAAGGCGTGCTTTAAGAACATTGTATCCTGGTTCGAATGATTATATATGTAACCTTTAATGTGTGTAACTTTTTTTTGTCTAAGTTGTTTTGATATCGTATATGTATTTACCTCATCATTTTTCTTTATCGGGGCACTTTTAAAATTATCCCTGTATCCTTCTTCAGTGCCGTTGTCATACCAGAAAAAAGCATTTATCCGCGGGGCCAGGGATTCATCATCCCTGAATGCTTTAATTTGAGCAGTTATTGTATATTCTCCAAGATCTGACACCGGCACACTGAAGTTTATACGACTTGTCCGCCCGTCATCGGGCAACATATAATTCCTGGTATCTTCCCAGATAGTAATTTTTTTCTTCAGATGCTCATCCTTTTCAGCTTCTTTTATTTCACTTTCGAGTTTACTCAGGCTAACGATGACCTTGTCATAAATTTTTTCGAGGCGTTCGGGGTGCTTTGCATAATAGGCTATGGTTGAATCAAACTGGATTTTTGTGACCCCGTGTTTATCCAGAACCCATCCGTATACGGCAGTAGAATCAAGTTTTAATTTTTCAATTCCCGGTAAATATTGAAATGCTATGCCATCTGCGATATGCATGTCAACAATAAGGGGCACTAATTTTTTTTCGGGGATCAGATATTTCTTTTTTGTATTTGAACATGAAAATAATATTATAACCAGGAACAACCAGATTAATGATTTTTTTATATAAATCCTTAGTATTATCATCATTTCTTAATGTCATCGAATCTGTAGCTTAACGTAAATTCATGGGAGCCAAAGTTGTAAGACCTCATTTTATTTACTACAATATCATATGAATAGCTAACCTGTATCTTTTTATTATAAATATACCCGAATAAGACAGACACTGCCTCCTGTGTGCGGTATGAGAGTCCCAACCATACCATGTTCCGGTACCAGCCCCTGGCATTAAAGTCCAGTTGATAGGGTGCGGGAGATACTTTTTTCAGAATCAGGGATGGCTCAACAGCCCATTCCCTGTTAATAAAATATTTATATCCTCCTATCAGGTAGAAATGGCTTTTTAACTTACTAAGACCTGTAGGCTTGTCCCCGATTTTAAATTTGTTGTTTATCAAATTCGTGGCAACAAAGCCTATATGGTATGTTGATGAATAACAATACACTCCGACTGAGGCATCAAGCGGATAATACATGTCTTTGGCGTTATAATACTGAGGGTCGTTAATATCTTCCACGGTAATATTTGCCATATCAATTTTATACTGCATAAAACCGAGATTTAATCCCATTGACACCTTAATGTCTTCATTTACCGTATAATAATATGCATATGAGCCATGAATACTACCTATGCTTATTGCTCCTGCCACATCATAGGTTATGGTTCCTCCCCAGCCCATAGGATATTTAACCAGGGGCCCGAAAATACTCAATGTATTTGTAATGGGAGCATCTTTAAATCCCACCCACTGAAACCTGTTGTTCGAAATTATCTGAAAATAATTATGCGTGCCCGCAAGGGCGGGGTTAATGGCAAAAGGATTTGTCATAAATAGTGATGTTAAGGGTTTCTGTTGACCCTTAATATTCATTGACAACAATAATATAATTACAAAAGGTGTAAGTTTTTTCATATTATCTAATAATTGTTACAGCCCCTGTTAAAGGCTCATATCTTGTATCCTCAATTTTTATAATATAGTAATACGTCCCTATTGGCAAATCTTTTCCTTTGAATTTTCCATCCCATTCCTGGGTAGCTCCATACCCTTTTGAATAAAATACTCTTTCGCCCCACCTGTTGAATATTTCCACCTTAATTTTATCTCCGTAATCTGCGGCATGTGGTATATGCCATGTATCATTATAGCCGTCATTATTCGGTGTAAATCCCGTATATACTATGTCTATTTCCCGTGCCATATAGACGGTTAAAGTATCGGATGAAATACATCCGAATATGTTAGTGCCATATACAATATATTCCTGAACTGTGGACTGGGGTGTTATAAAGGTGCCTTGTGTATTGATATCACTCAGTCCTGTTGAAGGTGTCCAGAAATATGATACAAAATCGGGTGTGGCCGCTATAAGATATGTTTCTCCTTCAATAAGGTATAAAGCGGTGTCTATGTCTAATTTTCCGGACGGATCGAAAATTTCAATGCTGTCAGCAGGATTTACGGTAATAATAACATTGTCTGTTTCCCAGCACATGCCGCGCTGAACCATAAGAGTAAATTCAGTTGTGTTTTCAATATAGGCAGTAGGATTAAGTACTGCCGAATCATCAAGATATTCGGCCGGTGTCCAGAAATAGCTCAATCCTCTTTCAGTATATCCGGTAAGCGTATAAGCTTCACCCGGACAAATAGCGCCGTCGTATCCGGCATCTGCATCAGCGGAATCCAGTGCCAGTATGTTAAAGCCTCTTGTCACCTGGCAAAGCGAATTATCAGTTATTTCTACTTCGTAATAACCGGCCCCCTGGTTATACAGGTTGCTTTCAACAGATACGGGAACAGAATTCCTGGTCCATTGATAAGTGAATCCACCTGTGCCCCCGGAAACGGTTAACTCTATTGAACCGTCAAGTACATATTTGTTGCAGGACGCATTTGTGACGTCCGATAATACTACAATCGGAGGCGGTTCGTTTATTGTGATGGTAGTATCAAATTCGCTTCCTGCAGGGTCTTCGATATGAAGTGTATAGGTATCTGCACTCAGGCCTTCATAACTTGCATTGTAAGTTCCCAGGGAACTGGTGTCAGCAACTGTCGAAGATGCAAATATCACTATAAACGGAGGGCTCGTCCCCTCGGGACTGATGAAGAAGTCAAAGCCCCCGTCACTGAAGCCGTTACATGACACATCCCCGACATTGCTTATTGTTACCGACAACTCTCTTTCAGTGATTTCTATAAAACCGGTAATAAAGCATCCCAGTGTATCCTCGGCGACAATATCATAAGTCCCCACATCCAGGCTGTCAAAGTATCCCGTCTTATTGGAAGTCGTATCTCCGGCAAGGATGATGAAGTAAGTGTAGCCCGGTGTTCCGCCTGTCACTTCAAGGGTTATCGTTCCCGGAATGTCTCCCGTGACAGGTGTTGATTCGAAGGTTACGAATGTAATTTGTGGCGGCTGGTTGATAGTAATTGTGTCCAGTACAACAGTGCAACCTAATGAATCCCTGATATATATTGTATCATTTCCTCCGGCAAGGTTAGTAAACAGGTTCCCGGACTGGTATACCATATCTTTTAGTGCATATGTGAAACTATTCCATCCTCCTGAAGCCCTGACATAAATTGAGCCGGTATTATCACCGTAACACCCGGTAATATCGGTAACAGAGAGGCTGTCAACTGCAATGGGCGGCGGATTAATGAGGATAACCGGATTATTTGAATATACAGTCTCACATCCGTTTTTATCTCTTACGGAAACATTGTACGAGTTGGCAGTAAGAGCTACATAATCAAGAGTCTGGATATAGGGATTCCCGTTTAATGAACTTTCAAACGGTGAAGAGCCTCCCGATACCTGTATGCTGAGTCCGCCCAGGTCACCGTTGCAGATGATGTCACCTTTATAAACCGTATCTATATTCAATACAAGCGGAGCACCAACAATAATGTTATCGACAACTATGGTATCACATGATTTGGAATCGGTGAATCTTATACCGTAGGTGCCCTGTGAAAGGTTCTCAAATAAGCCGTCATTGTTAACTTCTGTTCCGGGCACTATCCAGTATATGTATTGAGGTGTTCCTCCTGTTGCAGATACTGATATCGATCCGTCATTAAGCCCGCTGCATGATATGCTGTCAACGGCAAGAGTGTTGAGGGCCAGGACTGCAGGTTCATAAATAAATACTGTCGTATCTCCAGGCGAGCAGCCCATATCATCTTCTATATGTATTGTATATAATCCTCCGGGTAGGTTTTCCCAGCGTCCCGAATCAGCTTCCGATGAGGGGATACTGCCCGGCAGCAACGTATACGTGAGTGTTCCCGTTCCACCCGATGCTTTGGCAGCAATTATGCCATTATTATCGCCGTTGCATGTGATTGAATCGGTTGACACTACGGCCTCAATAATTATCTCGGGCGGAGATGTTACCTCAACGGTCGCAACGGATTGGCATCCGAGGTCATCGGTGACAGTGACCGAATAATTTCCTTCACACAGCAGGACACTGTCTATGCCGTTTCCTCCGTAGGGAGCAGGACTCCAATTATAATCCGTGTAGGGGGGAGTGCCTCCAACCACATTGACTACTGCCTGTGCGTCACATTCACCATAGCAACTTGTACGCAATCCAAGTGGTACAATATATGAAGTTTTTGCCGGTTCAAGAATGGGTATATCAATCGTATCGGAATCAAACATTACTGTACGAAGATGACCGGAATATGCGGTATCTGTAAAGGTTATGCTGGCATAAATAATTGAACCGTCTATCCCCCCATTGTCATTTGCAGTATCTTTTACCTGTATAGCCCATCCTCCTTCAGCAGGATTCATGCCGTAGAGTATGCTCCAGTCTCCTGTTGCGGCAAAGTCGCCGGACAGGGGAGTGGGTTCTGAACATACGTCTAGCGTGTCTTCTATAGGAAGCTCGGTGGTGAAGCACAGGTTATCCACATCATCTCCAAAGTTGCATAATCCAAAGAAATCATATTCCATAGGTCCCTTTTTGAGGGTCATGGTCGTAATGCCGTCGGGAGCAACGAGATAATAGCCCAAATCCTGAATCACAAGGTGGTTATCAGTGGAAAGGCACACTTTAATTTTGGTATACTGCCCTATTGTAAACGGGGCAGGAGCGCCTATGGCTGCCTGCAGCTGGGCAGGTATTGTTAAGACCATAGAGTCAATTGCGCTGCCACATGATCCAAATCCAGTTGCCTCAATATAAAGAGTTACTGATCCATTACTCCTGTCAATAACTCCGGGGGTGTATTCGGGACCAATGATCTGATCATCATCAAAGGTGCCGTCACCTGATGTAGTCCATATAATGCCGGTGCAGTTAGATGTATCTGCTCCTGTGATAATATATGCAGAGTCAAAACATATGGAAGCATCCGGACCGGCGTAGGCTGTGGGCGGTGTCGTCCAGCTTACCAGTCTTGTATCCGTGGCATCAGTGCATCCATTGGCGCCCGTTAATGTGAGGGTAGCAGTAAATGATCCTGAGCCTGCTGTGGGAGCAAATGTAGCGAGGGCAGGATCGGCATTCTGGGTCCATGTACCCAGTCCGACCCCTCCGCTCCATGCAGGTATGCCACTATATGTGCCTGTGGCAGTGGCTCCCGTCATTAATACAGGTGATGTTGCTGTGCAGGATGATATATTTGAACCTGCGTCGGCTACAGGTTGTGTACCCCAGGTTATAAGTCTTGTATCTGTGGCATTTGAGCAGCCGTTGGTACCTGTAAGTGTCAGTGTCGCTGTAAAGGATCCCGAGGCAACAATTGGTGTGAATGTAGCAGCAGCAGGATTGGCATTCTGCGTCCATGTGCCCAGTGCGGCTCCGCCGCTCCATGTCGGAATTCCGCTATATGTTCCTGTGGCTGTGGCTCCCGTCATAGCTATGGGGGCCAGGCCGCTGCACGTTACTATGTCCGCACCGGCGTTGGCCACAGGTTGTGTACCCCAGGTTATAAGTCTTGTATCATTATTATTGGGACATCCCCCGGCACCTGTGAGCGTTAATGTTGCCGTGAAGGACCCCGAGGCTACAGTTGGTGTGAATGTTGCGAGGGCAGGATTGGCATTCTGTGTCCATGTTCCCAGTCCGCCTCCGCCGCTCCATATTGGGTTACCGCTATAGCTGCCGCTGGCCGTGGCGCCGGTCATAGGTATGGCCGCCGTTCCCGTGCATGTCACAATATCGGGACCTGCATTGGCTACAGGGGGAGTGGACCAGGTTATAAGTCTTGTGTCAGTATCATCGGGACATCCATTGGCACCTGTAAGAGTTAATGTTGCCGTGAAGGAGCCCGAGGTAACTGATGGTGTGAATGTTGCCAGGGCGG
>CAYWUI010000062.1:0-10717 GCA_964461435.1 uncultured Bacteroidales bacterium
CACCCACTGGCAAGCTCGCCGCATAATTTTAGGTTTTTAAACAAACTGCCGTTGGGCGGCAAGCAGTTTTTATACACGTATAGTGAAATTATTTATTGCACGTGTCTAATTTTATTTGTATATTTACACGTATAAAAAACAAAGAAAATAGAAGTGCTATGAATACAAAGCTTACTTTAACTATTGAGCAGACGATAATTAAAAAGGCTAAAAAGTATGCCAGGCAAAAAGGGCGTAGTCTATCAGATATAATTGAAAATTATTTAAAAATAATAACAAAAGACAAATTAAAATCTGATATAGAAATTACTCCACTGACTAAATCGTTGAAAGGTTCGTTCAAAGCACCTGATAATTTTGATTATAAAGAACAATTGTCAAAAAGATTATCTGAGAAATATCGCTAATATGGATCGAATTCTTATAGATACAGACGTAATACTAGATTTTTTCTTTGATAGAGAACCCTATTCAGATTATACTGCACAGATCTTTTCACTTTGTGAGTCAGAACAAGTTAGAGGATTTATTACTCCTGTCATATGTAGTAATGTATATTATCTTTTACGCCAAACTGCAAAACATAAAAAAGTGGTTGAGAAACTTAGTCAATTATTAACCTTCATGGACGTATTACAAATGGATAGAGAGGTTATCATTCAGGCTTTGAATTCGGGATTCAATGATTTTGAGGATGCATTACAGAATTTTGCTGCAGTTAAATCTGGAGTTATTGATGTTATTCTTACGCGAAACATAAAAGACTTTTCAAAAAGTGAAATAGGTATACTATCACCTGAGAGTTATTTAAAATCAAGGACTGCCAGCCGCTAACGGTAAATATAGTTAAGCTGGGCAAAGTGCTAATTTTAAAGTGAGTACACAAAATAAACATATCAATGGTCTGATAAATTGGTGGCTCGGGAAACCCAGCCTACCCATATTTGCATACCGTTGGCAACAACTGTAACAAACAATATTACAATGGATTAAGTACATGGAATAATAATACATCTAAATAAACATTATGAAATTTGTTTGTAAAGAAATATCTATAAGTGATGAAGAATTGGGTTGTCAAGTGACCTTCTCGGAAAACGAAGATTTAGGTCCAGAGACTGCAAATATGTCGTTGAAAAAAATTGAAGAGTCTATCGGAAAATATTTATTATTACAGAGGTCCTTTCCCGAAGATGAATTTGAAGAGGATAATTATTATTTCGAAACACACGATGAGAATCTTTGTGGTGATTTAGAAAACTTTAAAATTATTCTATCGAGACAATCTTTTAAATTGAAATTGGATGGTGAGATTATCGAAATTTCAATCAATCCAACCAACAAGGAATATATAGAATTAAGCCACATCTTACCAATAATTATTAATAACCAAGGAGGACTGATAATTAATGATTAAAAAGCAGCAGTTGCCAAGCAGTAAAGCAAATAGCTATGTTAGTGGGTTGCCAATGTTTAATATATTTGTTAAGTAACGGTCACGGGGACAGGAACGCAGCGCCGAAAAACGCTACTTGCCTTACTGCCGGCCGTCAGACTGTGCAAAAACTCCCTTGAATTGTTAATTACGTATATTCACTAAAATTGCTATATACCAAAGCTTATAATAACTTTATTAAAGAAAAAAACCAAATACAATCCAATACATTCAAGGAGAAGACAGAAACCAGGTATTCATGTTTAGCCTTGAGAGTGCAGTCCCCCCTGATTCATTTGTACGAGTTATCGATGCATTTGTAGATATCATAGATCTTAAGAGTATTGTTTTAAGCATGTAGATTGTAAAGAAGAAGGGCGGCCACCCTATTCGCCATCAGTACTTTTAAAGCTGTATCTATATGGATACCAAAACGGTATATGTACTACACGCAAATTAGAGAGGGAAGCAAGATTAAATATGGAAGTCAAGTGGTTACTATCGGGCCTTCGGCCAAAATATCGTACGATAGCTGATTTTCGGGCACAAAACCCAAAAGCTTTTCGTGAGATATTCAGGCGTTTTGTATACCTGCTCAAAAAATGGCAACTGGTAGAAGGCCAGACGATAGCGATTGATTCGTTCAAAGTAAGAGCACAGAACTCGTTGAAGAACAATTATAATGAGAAGAAAATAGAACGTCATCTTTTTTATATTGATCAAAAGATAAGCGAGTATGAACAAGAGCTTGATTCAAATGATAAAGAGGAAGACCGCCAGGAAACAGAAAAAAAAATTGAAACCCAGTTATCAAGAAAAGAAAACTACCAGGTATTAAGGGACACACTTATTGTCGGCTGAGACAGCAGTGTACCGGCAGTAAATACAATGGTAGGGCAATAGATCGGAGTGAATTTGCCGAAGCGCTTGAATCCAACAACCAACGGGTACGGCAAAACCCTGATTGTTATCGTCAACGACAACAGATATCGGAACATATCTTTGGAACCTTAAAACGACGGCGTGGCTTCACCCATGTACTTGTAAGGAGTAAGGAGAAGGTACTTCGGGAGATTAGCCTGATGTTTATAGGCTACAATCTGACACGTTGTGCCTCTATCCTTGGGGTGGAAAAACTCATTAACCTTCTGAGGGAGTGTTGTTTACGTATTTTTATATCAATAAAACGGCTCATTTTAAGCCTAAATAATGAGTTTTTATTTTCAGGTTTAAAAATTTCCTGTTTGAAAAATGGAAGAATTTTATGCCCATGAAACTAAAATATTGAAGCCTGTTGACTATCTTTATTTAATGAAAACAGGTTTTTGCACAAACTCCCGTTATACACAAGCGAAAAAACAACTGCACGGCAGGCATTATACTACAAACTTTAAATTTAGAATGGAAATAAAATTAGCCTATCTGCTGTTAAATTATACTTTTCTTAATTGAAACAGTTATACTTAATTATTATGAAACTTTTCACTTTTATTATTTTTCATTTAAAATAGTAAATTGTCCATTTCAGTATTATTTTATTTAAAAATCAAATGTTGTATTTAATTTTGTGATAATGAATCCAATAATTCCGATAAAAAAACTTTTTCGTATAGCCTTATATACATCTGCCGCAATAGGATTAATAACAATGGGGCCAGTATATGTAATTGGCATAATCCTGGGAAACATAAGCACTACCCCTGTTATTCTGTTTAAACTTTTGGGTTCATCTGCTGTAGGAATCAGCTTTTTTGTTTTCTTAATCTGGATAATTAACATCGCTCTTCTGTATTATCTAAACAAAAGAACATTTTCATCTAAGAAAAATAATAGAAGATATATATGGAGTTTTCTCACGTGTTTTCTTCTGATGCTTTCTATTCGATTAATTACAAGTCCTATTATTAATGATCCCGAAAAAGTGCAGAGAATCCTAAACTGGAAAATAAAAGAATTTGGCATTCATCCCGGTAATATTGATTATTTGCAGTACAATAACTGGATGTTTCTAATTTTGATTATGATTTTTGTGGTTGTTTCTATTAATACTGTCGTACTTATCATACAGGACTTAGTACTGCTTATAGAGAAAAAAACAAAAATAGAATCAGAAAATATCCAACTAAAAATTAAAAACATCGAAGCCGCCAATCAAAAGCTTAAGCAACAGTTACAACCACATTTTTTGTTCAATTCCCTGAATGTGTTAAAAACATTGATCAGGAAACAACCCGATAATGCAGAAGCTTACCTTAAAAGGCTTTCTGATTTTTTAAGGGCATCTGTTTCATTTGATAATGTCAATACTGTGAAGTTTGAAGAAGAACTGAAATTAAGTTTAGATTACATTGAAATGCAAAAAATAAGATTTGAGGATGCTATTCATTTTGAGGTCAGTATTCCTGAAGAAGTTAAAGTTGGCATTTTGCCTATATTTTCAATTCAGTTATTACTGGAAAATGCCATAAAACACAATGCATTCACAATCGAATCACCCTTATATATTAAATTATTTTATAACAATGGCTGTATTACAGTAAGCAATAATATTCAGCAAAAGATAGCAGAAGGTTCTTCTTCCGGCATGGGTTTGACAAACCTTTCCGAACGGTATAAAATAATTTCTGGCGATGAAATTAATATTCAATCAAATGATTCAGATTTTTCAGTAAGCATTAAAATTTTATCAAATGAGAATTGTAATCATTGAAGATGAAAAATTAACAGCTGATAATTTGTCCGAAACTATTTTAAAAATAGTTCCTGATGCGCAGATTATTGCTTGTTTAAACTCTGTTAGTTCTGCTATTTCATGGTTTCAGATAAATGAACAACCTGACTTGATTTTCAGCGATATTCAACTCGGTGATGGATTGTGCTTTGAAATTTTTAAAACCATCCCTGTCAACACGCCTGTTATTTTTTATACAGCTTATGATGAATACGCTTTAAAAGCTTTTGATGCAAATGGAATAGATTATATTTTAAAACCATTTGATGAAACAACTATCGAAGGGGCATTTCATAAATACAACACATTAAAAAACAAATTCACAGGGAATATTACTAACCTCGATCAAATCATTCAGTTGTTTGAGAATAAAAAGAAACAATCTAAAAGCTCGGTTCTTGTTTATAAACAAGATAAAATTCTTCCGGTCAGATTTGATGATATTGCTTTTTTTTATATTGAAAACGAAATTACCCACTTGATTACTTTTAACAACAAACAATACACCATAAACCAGACTATCGAAAAACTTGAAGAAATATCCTCCGATTATTTTTACAGGGTTAACAGGCAATTTCTTATCAATCGCAAAGCTATCAAAGAAGCATCGCAATATTTTGCCCGTAAACTTTCTTTAACTCTTGTCATTCCTTTCAAGGACACTATTACAGTTAGTAAAAATAAAGTCTCCGGCTTTTTAAACTGGTTATCTGAACATTAACATTTGCTGCAGGTTATTTCACCTTTCATTTTGTCCGTTTCAGGTAAATTTTACTTTTAAAAGTAAGAGATCCGTCGCAATTTTGTTCTGTTATTCAAATAATGCAATCAGACACATAAAATTGAAATATTATGAATGAAATAATCAGAACCGAGAAACTGACCAAAAAATACAAAGAAGTATTGGCTGTATCAGAAATATCCCTGAGTGTTAGTAAGGGTGAAATTTATGGTTTTTTAGGGCTAAATGGTGCAGGGAAAACCACTACGATAAGGATGTTGCTTGGAATGATTTCACCTAACAAAGGTGAAGCATTTATTAATGGGAAAAAAGTGCATGCGGGCAATACCGAACTATGGAAGGAAATCGGATACCTGGTGGAAATTCCATACTCGTATCCAAATCTTACTGTGAAAGAAAATCTTGAAATAATCAGGAGATTAAGATTTATGAAGGACAGAAATGCTGTGGATTCAATAATAGATAAACTCAAACTCACGGAATATGCAAACCGCAAGGTTAAGAATTTGTCGCTGGGTAATGCTCAACGTCTGGGAGTTGCCAAAGCATTAATCCATAATCCGAATATCCTGATACTTGATGAGCCAGCTAACGGATTCGATCCCGCAGGAATTTACGAAATCAGGAAGATGCTCAGTGACCTGGCAAAAAATCATGGTGTGACAGTCTTCATATCAAGCCATATTCTTGGTGAAATATCAAGATTTGCAACACGTATTGGCATCATACACAATGGTGTTTTAATCCAGGAATTAAATACGTACAAGTTGGAGCAGCTTTGTCAAAAGCGATTAAAAGTCAACACCAGGAATAATAATCTTGCTATTTCTGTATTGCTACAAAATGGAATTTCAGCAGTTGAAGCAACTGATGAAACGGTTGAAATTAAAGATGAGGAGATCATTAATAATCCCGAATCTGTTGCAACTCTTCTTGTTAATAATCAGGTACCGCCTTTTTTATTAAATGTAGTTGAAGAAGATCTGGAATCTTATTTCTTAAGAACAATTAAAATGAAAGGAGACGAAAAATGAAAAGTATACTGGTGACATTTTGGGCAGAATGCCTGAAAGTAAGAAAATCGAAAGTATTCTGGCTTTCAATCGTGTTTTTTGTATTTGTATCATTTATGATGGGATTAATCATGTTTGTTCAAATACATCCGGAAATCTCTCAAAAATTTGGCATGATTGGCACTAAAGCTTCCTTGTTAAGGTTTGGGGAACCAAACTGGCAAAACTATCTGACATTGCTTTTACAAGGTATAGGCGGGATTGGGATGGTTGGTTTCGGATTTATTACAAGCTGGATATTTGGTCGTGAATATACCGATAATACAATAAAAGATATTATCGCTTTACCTGTTTCACGTTCATCTGTCGTTATTTCAAAATTAATTGTTGTAATACTTTGGAGCATTCTACTTACATGCATCTTTTTAATATCTTCAATTGTTTTTGGTCATTTAGCAGGTATTTCAGGCTGGACTGGTAAAATTCTTTCACAGTTTTTATATAAATATACTATAGCCACTCTTCTTACCATTTTACTTTGTACCATAACATCTTTCTTTGCAAGCTATGGTAAAGGAATTTTATTACCTATTGGTGTTATTATTCTGACAATGATAATTGCTAATTTCACAGGATTAGTTGGATTAGGTCCTTATTTTCCATGGGCGATACCTGAATTATTCTGTTCACCTCCTGGTACTGAAGATATTCATTTAAATATTGCAAGTTATATGATTCTCATTTCAACAAGTATATTAGGATTAATTGGGACATTAGCATGGTGGCAATATGCTGACCAGAAATAATTAATTAACTCAAGTTGCTATTTATAATATTATTCTTATAATAGCATAGCTGAAAATAAAAATTACAACTTTCAAAATAAATCCGAATTCCGTTACAGCATGTAGTTTTAATTCTCTTTCGCATGGTTAAAATTTTATAATCAACATAAGGTTCATGCTTTCTTTTTGAATTAGATTTTCTTTGAACAAGCAATTCAATATTTTCAGCATCTTTTAACATATCCTCAATTGTATAGTTTGTATAAGCACTGTCAGCATATATTCTACTTCCTGCGGCAACCAGAAGAGGCATTTGTTTCAAAGCATTTGAATCATGACACTTACCCGGCAAGAATGTGTATTCAACAGGGATTCCATCAGCAGTAAATAGAATATGCACATTGTATCCATAGAAATATCTTCGCATGGCAACTTTTTTACTTCTATATACTTCTCCTTGGATAAGCTTTGAATTAGAAATTCGAATATTATCACAAGTATGTATAGGAAAACTATCAATGCTTTTTCATGATGACCGGAAAAATAAATAGCTGAAACCAATACTGCTGTAACAATCTCTGAATCAGACATGTTTCTATTTTCCGGTTCTTAGTGCCCAAGATTTATTAATAAATCATCAATAAATACGTAAATTGCAGTAGTTTTTCTATCATAATCCTTCAGATTTTATTGGTTTGGTGACCTAAATCTGAAGGATTTTTTTAATTTTATCAATATTTTAAATCATTTAAGCTCCTAATTGTTAATAATTTACATATACTTATTAATGTTGACTGATATTCAAATTAAAAACTTCATGTCCAATGTTAATATCATTCATAAAATTGTTAAGACCATTTGATTTTTAGAATTACAAACCTTTATTTTATATTTAATTAGATAGCAACTTGAGTTACTTAATAAAAAGCGAACGCTTCTGAACCTTGATAATAAGCCTTAAAGCTTCAATATCTATATGAAAAAGTTCACTGAATAAAGATTCCTGGGGTCTTAATCGTTTGCTAAGCCAAAAGCTTTGTTAGCGCATAGTTCCCTCCAGGAATCTTCAATGTTAAGCAGAAAATATTTATATTGCTAATCTAAAGGTTGGCAGAAAGTGTTAAACTCACGAGAAACAATATGCAAGAATTAGTCGATAGAATTTCGACAGTTGAAAATGGATATAAGCCGATTGAATTTGAAGCATTGAATATCTTCAATTCTAACTCAATTGAGGATTCTAAAGCAATAGCAACAGGATTAATGGAAAGTGAGATTTATCAGGTCCGTTCTCTTGCTGTATTCTTATTAGGATATATTGTATCAAAAGATTTGTCAATATTACAGATTCTCAGGACAAAGATCTGTATGGACAAGAGCTGGCAGGTCCAGGAGATTTTGGCAAAATCATTTGACCAATTTTGTAAAGATAACGGGTATGAAAACTCTTTACCAATAATTAGAGACTGGCTAAATGACACAAATCCCAATGTCTGCAGAGCGGTTACAGAGGGATTGCGTATATGGACAAGTCGTCCGTTTTTCAAGACAAATCCGGAAATTGCCATCAGCTTGATAAGTCAGCACAAAGCAAGCGATAGTGAATATTTAAGGAAATCCGTAGCCAATTCACTTAGAGATATATCCAGGAAAAATAAAGACCTGGTTGATAAAGAAATTTCAACATGGGATTTAATGGATAAGAGGATAAATTTTACATATAAACTGGTAATGAAAAATAGGAAATAAACACCGGCTTCCGAATAGGCAGGCGGCACATAGGCCCCCGACTCCTGTTATATGCTAACTATTGGGAACAGGGCATAAAACGATAAAAAAATATGGGAAAGACTTTCTTATTATTTATTCTGCTTTTTTTGTTAAAACCTGGTTTTTCACAGGATTTTAAAGTTGACTACCTGCACGGACGGAACGATGTTTATAGTATTTCTATTATTGATGATAATGTCTGGATTGGGGGCTATCTTGGCCTGACAAGAATAAACAGGTTGGATTATGGAGATAAAGAGCTTATTATTGATCCCTTTATCGATTACAGTCATGACTATTGTTTTGGCATTTTTACTGAAAAAGATAATAATGGAAACTTATTTGTTCACGATTGCAACAACTTGTATAAATATGAATCAGGGTTTCTTGAGTTAATTGACAGCGGTTTATATATTAATGACTTTTTTGTTGATGAGAATAATTGTAAATGGATTTTAAATAGTGAAAATATTATTAAGATAGACAGTAAAGAAAAAAAGTATCTGTATAATTCAGACAATTCATCACTGCCAAATTATTATTGCAGTTGCATTACGGCTAAAAACGATGAGCTTTGGCTGGGCTCATTTGATGACGGGTTGGTTATGTTTAACGGAAGCACCAGCCAAACCTATAATAGCAGTAATTCAATGCTTCCTCATGACATTATTACTGCAATTGCCGTTGACAGGAATGATAATATCTGGCTGGCATATCATAAAAATGGTGTTTATCCTTATTATGATGAAGATTATACTCTTGTTAAAATATCAGGAACTAACTGGACAATTTATAATAAGAATAATTCGGGACTGCCATCAACAGTTATTAATGACATTATCCCTATCGGCGATAATGTTTTTCTATGTACTACTGGCCATCTTATTAAATTTGACGGATCGACATGGGTGATATATAATCAGGCCCGGAACCAATTTTTGTCTGACAATATTAAAACAGTCGCTTTTGAAGGGAATAATATATGGGTTGGAACTGATCATGGGATTTCTGTGATGTCAGCTGACTCCACTGTTAATATTAAATTGGCAAATACTACTTTTTCAGGTGCTTATCAAGGCCCTATAATAAAAGACTTTACAGGGAATATTTGGGTCGGAACGTCAGGGTCCGATGATAATCTAAATGTCTGTAGGGGAGGAACATGGGAAACAATAATTCACCTGTCCCGTCTTTTCCAATGTATGTTATTGTTGACAAAAACAATAACAAGTGGATTACAGATGATCTTAAATTGCTTAAATTTAATGATACTTCATGGACCGTATTTGATACACAGGATTTTCAGTACCTTACTTATTCCAGGTCCATAGCGTCTGATCATAAAGGGAATATATGGATTGGGGTGCATCAAAGTGGCATGGTCAAGTTTGACGGGGTAAACCGGACCCATTACGATGATTCCTTTTTTGGCAATTCATATTCGGAAGTGAACAAAATTATTATCGACACATCTGACAATATTTGGATTGACTATTCTCATGGAACAATTGAACCAAAACTATGCAAATTTGATGGTAATTCGCTAACATGGTATGATGAAAACATTAATTTGCCTGAAAAAGGGAAAGGGCTGCTTGCGATAGAGGAAAATGGTGATTTATGGTATGGGTATGGATCAACGACAGGTTATGACGAAGGTCTTGCTAAATATAATTGGAGTGAATGGAAATATTATAATTCAAGCAATACAAGACTTCTTAATAGTGATGCCTGAGATTTTTTTATTGATAATAATGATAATAAATGGTTATCATTAGATTGTTATGTAGCACGATTCAATGAGGATAGCCTGTATAAAAAGGATTTCAGCCCCGTGGACTTCAAAGACAAGATGTATATATTATATCCAAATCCATGCAATAATATTATTCATATAAAAGCTTCAGGTTCATTTAATGAAAAAATAAGTTTGAAGGTATTTGATCTGAATGGAAGACTGATGATGTACAATCACAACGAGAAAACAGCTGATTTTAAGCTGGATTTAACTAATTATCAACGTGGTATTTATTTGTTTCAAATCATTGGAGAAGATTTTATTGAAATGCCTAAAGTATTAAAATTATAGAAGTAAACTAACTATAACATATATCCGATCCAGATACGCCTGGACTGGACATATGCCTTCCGTTGGCAACAATAGCCAAAAATACACTCTGAATTCAATAACAAAATAAATATTATTAAATTTGTAATATGAAAGATACAAATTACATATTG
>CAYWUI010000063.1:0-10597 GCA_964461435.1 uncultured Bacteroidales bacterium
GCCTTTTCTGCCTCGAGCATTTGTTTTTCCGGTGATATGGCAAAAATTGAAGTATGAAATAAAAGAAGCATCCCTGCAAGGCATATTCGGTTTTTTGTTAAACAACATAGCATGAACGATAGCCGCTGCATTTTTGTAAGGTTGTTAATTACCATTTGAATATTCTCCCTTAATTGTTGATTGATAATTGCCATGATTTGTAATATTTATTTTTCAGTTTTTATATCTCTGTATTCGCCTTTGAAATAATTTATTCCTACGGTTTCTTTTCTAAAGCCCCCTATTGTTGTTAGTTTTGGGTATTTTTTAATCTCGATCCGCCAGCCCTGGTCTTCTGTAAGGTGCCAATGGAACGTATTCATTTTATGAAGGGCGATCATATCAATATATCTTTTAATACTGGCAACAGGGAATAAATGACGGCCTACATCAAGATGCATCCCCCTGTACTCGAATTGCGGCTCATCCAGGATTTCACATGCCGGAACAGAAAGTTTAATTCCTTCGATGTTTTGTTCTTTCTCTACCTCCACCGGAAGCAACTGTCGTATAGTTTGAACGGCATAAAACAATCCGACCGCCGTTTTAGCCCTGATAGTAATTATCTTAGGGGTAATTTTCAGTGCATATCCTTCTTTATTTGCGATAGAAGTGTCGAGCAACATAAATACTGACCGGGATATTCCCTTACTTCCCTGTTCAACAGGAGTATTTAACCCGGTAGGGTTTTTTATGAGCCGGGCAAGAAAATCGGCAGCCAATTTTGTTTCACTATTAAGTTCTGAAACAATAATTTTACTCTTTTCAGAAAAAGTGAAACTACCGTCCTTTGATACAAGCGACAAAGGTGCCGGAATTATTGCATAAGCATTTTTATTTTTTGATGAGAAATCTGAATTGCATCCGGCAAACAGAAATATAATACACAGAAAAGGATAATGTTTCATAATAATCAGGTTTTAGCTATATTGAAAATAATATGGAAACCATATGGATTTCACCTTAACAAATATTTTTCGTTTATACATAAAATATAAAAACAACCGGCTTACCAACAGATATGCAATAGAAGCAATAACTGCTTGCGCAGAAGTATCTGAAGGATAATTAATAAGCCCCTTGAAGAAAAAACCACTCATCCTGCGAAAATCAAGGACTCCAGATTGGCACGAATAAATAAAAATTGAATTCGAGCCAATAACAACGAAAAAAAATGACCATTTCTTCAATTTCCAAACGTCGATAATAAGGTAAAATATTGATAAAAGAATTAAACTCCATCCTGCGGCAAAAAACCATCCAATACCAATACGCATCAGCACATGAGTATATCGGTAATTACCAAAGTCGAAGTTTGGGATCCCGCCATTTGCCAGTAAAAAACCTAACACAATAAATATAATAAGCCTTGTAAAAGCATGCAGATAAATTTGTTTTCTGGTATGACCAAGTTTAAGCCTATTATTAATTGAAAAAGGCAAGGATACACCAGCAATAAAAAGAAACATTGGGAAAATCAAATCCTCAAAATTAAACCCTTCCCAATACTTATGTTCCAATTGTCCGGCCCACCAGTTTAAAACGGGCCAGTTTGCGTATTTTGCAAGCGTTTCAAATATATTACCGCCACCTATAATCCAAAACATGTCAACCCCCCCGCAATGCATCGAGCGACATTAAACGTTCCGGTTTTTTTGATAGATGTTCGTTAGTTTGCTCCATTAGTTTAAAGTAGATTAAAATTTAGTTAATTATTAGTTAGTTCACTTTGTAACTGGCAAATTTAAGGCACCTGCAATTCCTGCTCTTGTGGAGCATCCAGATTCCAGCCATCGAGTTTGAATAACAATTTACCTTCTGTAACCAGCGTAGCATCTACCTGCATTTCGATAGTGCGTTTTTCACCTGGCAAAAGAGCAAAATAATTATCCTGCCAGAAAATTGGCAATATGGGTTCCCTTGTCGAAAATGAAAGCAATTTGGGGTTCATCCCAAAAGCGAGCGAGGTTGAAGGATTGGTAAATTCAACAATAAGTTTAAGCTTGCCGTTCTCCTTTGAGAGCGGGTTTAGTTTTGCTGTCACATCAACAGGGGGCAATTTGTCCAGACTGGTAAAATCTGCATTATCGTCACCTTTTGCCGACAACCAATAGAAATTTGAGGATATTTCCTTTCCTGTTTCGTCTTTCAGGGATAATTTCAAGAAATAAATATCGGTAAGCGCTTTAGGAATGTCAAGCTTGAACAGTATTTTGCTTTCATCGGCCTTCAAACTTGTATTAACTTCTTTTACAAAAATTTCTTTCGCATTAAAATCAAAAACACGGGCAGTAACTTGCAATTTTTTAAAATCTTTGTAAAAACAGTTCACCAGTTGAACTGCATTTTCCTTGTAGTTATATTGAATATGCAAAGGTTCGCAGGCCTTCTTCGCACCATAGAAAGCGCCATTGGGCATGAAAAAGTAATCGTAAAGCTGCCAATAGAACTTAGGCCATGCGCTATTGTACATCCAGTATATCACACCGCTTGACTTGTATTTGTTTGCGGCAAAAGCTTTGAACATTGCTTTAACTGCCTCCAACTGAAGAATTTGCGATTTAGTACAATACTCTTCAAGGGTGGCAGGTTTTCCATACCGTGACTCGAGCGCCTGGCGCGAAAAAGGATAAAAATGTTTTCGCAGTCGCAAGTCCCAGGTAGAACTAATGGGCCACAGGTCTTTCTCGGGCATGACCCTTTTTATGGTTTCAATTGGGGGGAGTTGTTCGCCATTGGGGCCACACTCTGTATTAAACTCGAGCTTGGTGTACCAGTAATTTGGCGGCAAATAACCATATACCTTAGGCCAGGGGCCCATCCACAGCCCGGTGTAACCAGCTATCTTGCTGGGTGCTTGTGTGGCAGAAGATGAATAAGGCCTTGTACCGTCATATTGATTAAGCACATTAATATAGCGCCGCTCCACTTCCTCTGGCGGGAAATTATCACTCCCGTATAACCAGGTAAAAACCGAAGGGTGTGCTCGCAGATGGGTAACCTGGTCGCGCCAGCTTATTTCTGCAATATCTGCAGTACGGGGAGTCCATTTGTCCCAGCTTTCGAAGGCAAGGCCACAGCACCAACCCACCATTACAAGGATACCTTCCTCGTCGCAACGTTCGAAAAGATAATCGGAGCCGCGGGGAGCCTCCATTCTTAGCGCATTTAGGTTCATGAATTTCAAGTATCGCAGATCGGCATCTACGCGTTCGTTGGATGGTCGGAGCATCATATCTTGCACATAGCCTCCGCCACGAATAACAATGTTTTTGCCATTCACCTGGAACACTTTGGTACGCAAAGTATCAAATGCATTCATCCACGAACTGATTTCACGGATACCAAAACGTGTTTTGTGCGTATCGGACACCTTCCCTTCTATCTCGAAACTAAGGTTTAAATCGTAGAGGTTTTGCGGGCCGACAGAATGGGGCCACCAAAGGCGGGGTTTTTTCACAAGAAGTTGATGGAACTCGTCGGGCAAAAACGAAACTCCCCTGGATTCATTTGCATTTAGGCTCACTTCCTTCGAAAAAGTTATGTTCTCGATCGTGCCCTTCAAAATACCTTTAACAGGAACACTTTCCGCATTCTTCACTTCCGCTATCACACTAAGTTTGGCCTGATCGGTCGAGGGCAGGTTTAGTTTAGTTTTAACGAACGGATGGTCAATGGCAACTGGACCACTGGCCGACAGGGTAACATCATACCAGATACCCATGCTCCTGTCGGGAGGCGTAGGGTTCCAATCAACCCATGAAATGGTAAGGTCAAAAGTTTTTGGGGGGAAAATTTCCAGCGCAAGACAATTCTTCTGTCCTGGTTTAGCATATTGGGCAATATCAAAGGTATACAACCTGTAAGCACCTTCCATTTGGGATGAATCGACCACCTTTTGTCCGTTAATCCATAGGTCAGCGCGATAATTGACACTATGAAACTTGATCCATATATGTTTTCCGGTGAAGCTGGCAGGAATTTCGAATTCTGTACGGTACCACCAAGACGATTCGAAGGGGTTACCCTCCGGAATATCCCATCGGCGTATGCCTGGCAGCTCAAAATAGTTGTTACCGTAGTACGGATCGGGGTAAACCTTGTTTGCAACAAGCGTTGCCAGCACTGTGGAAGGCACACTGGCAGGGTACCACCCTTTCATCGTGTAACCAGTTTGGGATATAACTTTGCCGCCCTCTTTAAGGGTTGCAGAAGATTGAATAGCCCAATTGTCGCGGAGAACAATAGAGTTTACATCCGTTTTTTGTGCAAAAATCTTAGGTGCAAAAAAGACAGACAGTAAAAGCAATAATCTGAAAAACTTTGTTTTCATATATGTTGTGTACTTATTAAGAAGTATTTTTTTATTGTTTTATTTGCTGTTAAACTTCCACCAATCGAAGTTGAACAAATCTTTTTCTCCCTTGAACACGAAGAACACATCGTGAACACCTTTAATATTTTTGACAGGGGTAGTGATTGTTTTCCAGATTTCACCTTCACCAGAAGTATTTACATCAACTGTTCCCAATATTTGGCCATCAATTTTGTCGGTATATATTTCAATTTTCCCACCGTTCAACGAAGCTACGCTAACATCGATCGATGCTGCACCTTTTGAAAAGTCGACGCCTTGAACCTTGATATAATCGCCATTGTGAATAGCAGTGACAAACAACCTGTCAGCGACTTTCTTTCCCTTATCCCATGGAACGTTGCGTTCCCATTCAGTGGCAAATTCTGTTTTAATACCCTCGCTAAAAGCCATGGTTTCAGCTTCATTTTGTATGTATGGGTTTAAAGTCCCAATTTGTGGTGCCCCTTTAGTTGACCACCAGGGTACTTTCTGAATAGTGCCATCGTCGTTATAGGTCATTTTTTCAGCACATACAGAACGTCTTTCGTAATGTTTTGAAAGTGTTTGTTTCAGAATAGCATAGTTAAAACCAAATACATAGGAATTCCCCTTGTAGTCAAGAATTCCGGGATGGTTTCCAGATGATCTTCCATCAGGGTCCATAATAGTACCTTTACATTTCCATGGCCCGGTAGGGCTATCGCTCATAGCATAACCAATGCCTTCGGGGCAACAGCGCGATGCCCAGGCGAGGTAGTAATGCTTGTTCTTTTTCCAAAACCAAGGTCCTTCTGTATAAGATGCCTCAGGAGGAGTTCCTGTAAAATCGATGGAAGCAACCTGAATGTCGCTTGCAAGAGAAATCATATCTTCCTTCAATTTTGCATAATAACATGGACCATTCCCTCCCCAATACATATATGCCTGCCCGTCATCGTCAATAAATACAGTTGGATCGTAATCGCCCGGATTTGAACGAAAGATTAAAGGTTTTTCCAGAGCATCCGTAAATGGTCCATAAGGGCTATTTGATACTGCCACACCAATAGCCATCTTCCCTTGGTATATTGTAGGACAGTATAAATAAAATTTTCCGTTTCTGGCTACACACTGTGGTGCCCAAGCACTGTGTCCATCGGCCCAGGTAAATGTCCTGTGTGGCTCTAAAACACCAGCAATTATCCCGTGGTCGGTCCAATTGACCATATCGGTAGTAGTGTAAAGCATCCAGTTAAACATTTCAAAGCCAAAGGCATTGTCCTCGTCATGGCTGGTATAGAGAAACACCGTATCGTTGTAAACCATGGGTGCAGGGTCGGCGGTATATTTTGTTTGAATAATGGGATTGTCGGCATAACTTACCGATCCAAAAGTTGTTGCAACAAATATTGCACCGCAAGCAACAAACAAGCGAATTCGAGATTTTTTAATTGTTTTTTTCATTGCTATTTTAATTAGTGTTTTTTTTATAGTCATTGTTTTTCAAAGTACTTAAGTAAGAATTTATTTTTATTTAATTGGTACAGAAATGGCAGGAGTATTGTATCCCTCAAGTTTTACCCACTGGGGCTTGGTGTCCTTCCAAATGGTTCCATGTATTTCAATATTTTCACCCGGAAAAACAGTAACATAATTGTAATCGTATTCGATTGGAAGAATTTCATTTCCATTGCGTTCGGTGGAAATAGTGACCCGCTCGAAAAAGGCGATATGCCCGGTAGGGTTGTGTAAACGAATGGTTACATAGCTCTCCGTACCAATTTTCTCTTGTTTTGCTTCCATTTTGACAACTACAGGAGGCATGGTGTTTAATGCAGTCATGTCAGCCCATTTTTCCTGTTGCAAAGACGTGTAATAATCATTTTTCAGAGGACCTACATCGTCATCTTTTTGCGATTTCCAATAGGTGTTTTCTACTATGAGTTTCCCGCTTTTATCAAATAACTGGCAGCGTACAAAAAACACCGGTGAACTCTCAGAATACTTCGGTAGCAACATTACCTGGTTTATACCATTGAAAGATACCGAAATGTCGTTTGCTGAGCGGTCGTCACGCACTTTACCATCGAGGTCATATACACGTACACGAACACGTAATCCATGAACGTCGTCGGGAGTTTGATTGAAAACGATAATATTGGCTTTGCTGTTGTCGCCGGTTGCATAGGAATCAAATACCACGGAGAGTGGCCGCAACCCTTTTTTAGCACCATAATACACGCCACCAGGGCTCATGTAATAATCGGTGAGGTTGCCGTAAAACGAGGGCCAGTGGCTGTTCAACATCCAGTAAACAGTCATTTTGTGTGAAGCCCAGCCACACGCTGCAAAACTCTCGAACTGGGCACGTGCGTTTTCGTAATGGGCAAGCTGGGCTTTGCGCACAAAGTCCTCAACGTTGGTTGATGGCCCGTAGCGTTTTTCCAGTGCAAGTTGAATATCGCCGAGTGAACAATTATTTGGCCAGGCCCCTGCGTGCATATACCATGTATCATTGATTGGCCAGAGTTTGTCTTCAGGAATGAATTTCCTGAGGCTCTCCAAAGTAGGAATTTGTTCGTTGTCACCCTGCTCAACTGTAGCGCCGCAGGTTGCAGGGTATTTTCCGCTGAACCAGTAACTGGGTGGGCGCCAGCAATAGGGTCCTTCCATGCGGATGCCGTCCCATAAACGGTTCCCATCTGCGTCTTTGGCAAAAGCAGAAACAGTATTCACTACAGCGTTTTTCCAGTGTAGTTCGGATAGAATTTTATTGTATTCCTTGCTGATTTGTTCAGGCGGTATTCCATCACTGGCGTTTGCCCATACAAACACAGATGCATGGTGTCGAAGCATCCGGATTTGCGAGCGAAGGCTCTGGGAGGCTACACAATGACATTCATCGTCCCATTGATCCCATTTCTCCCACTGGTTGCAGCACATCCACCCGAACATAAGCGGAATGCCCTGCTCATCGGCCAACTCGATAATGTTCTCGCTGGATATTTTTGATTCCCAACGTATAAAGTTAATGCCGAGGTCCTTCACGTAGCGCAAGATATCTTCTTCACGTTCCGGGTTGTACCGAAAGAGAAGGTCCGGGGTATAATTGCCACCACGCACAAGAAAATCACGGCCGTTCACCTTCAGGTAGAAATTACCTCCCTCTATCTGCGGAAACTTTTCGTTACTATCGCGATGCTGCGTGATACTCCGTATCCCGAAGCGAATGTTGGCAACATCAGAAGGAACATTGTCCTGCTCAAACTCCAGATGCAGGTCGTAAAGCGCTGGTGCACCCATAGTGTAAGGCCACCATAGGTCAGGTTTTTTCAAAATTAATTCTGGAAATTTTTCCGGTGTAAACTCAAGCTCCCGGTCTTCGTTTGGAGAAAGTTTAATTGATTGCTCTATGTGTATTGGTGTTTTCCCTTTCCGCGAAATCGTTCCTTTCAATATACCGTTCACAGGCTGTGCCGAGAGATTGTGCAGGTCGGCAAAGACTGTCAGCCGGGCAATAGAGTCGGTAAGCGATAAGTCCGAATTCACCAGCGTATGGTCAACTGAAACGCTGCCTGTCAGCCGCAAATAAACAGGTTTCCAAATGCCGGCATTGCGGTCAGGAACAAAAGAAGTGAGGGACCCATATCCCGGATCTTCCGGCAGGGCATCGTATCCCAGGTATTTCCAATTAATCCAGTCGAACCAGCTATCTGCCAGTTCCACACCGTTTACATTCTGTATCTTCTGCTCGGGAGTTACCCTGACAGCCAGCACGTTCTCCGACCTTTTTTTGATCCACGGGGTAACATTAAATTCATGTGAGACATACATGCCGACCACTTGTTTGTTATCGGCAATTTTATTGCCATTAAGCCATATTTCGGCCCTGTAGTTGATTCCCGGAAATTCGAGCGTGTAAGATTCACTTTTAGGGGCTTTAAAAGTCGTGCGGTACCACCAGTCATGCTTGTATAAATCCTGGGGAACTTTCTCCCGCAGATTTTTACCAAAATACAAGTCGGGATAAATACCATCGTCCTGAAGTATCTGAAGCACAGTGGCCGGCATTTGGCGAACCGGGTGCCAACCTGCATCATCATAGCCGGCAGTGGAAACCATGGCACCTTCCGGTTGTACTTCTATTGATGATGCAAGCTTCCAATTCTCTGCAAGTTCAACCCTGCAAGGTTTTATATTAAAGTCAAACAACAGAATAGTGGCAATACCGATGAATAAAAGCAGTACCAGGATAATAATGAACAAAATTCCGGTTTTGTTACGTTTTCCTTTTATTTCTGTCATACTTTATAAATTTAAAACCAAATAAAATAATTAAGGCTCAACAAATACTTATTTCCATGGGTTTCAACAATAGTATTAAAGCGTACCTATTTTATCACTTACCCGAAAGTAGTCAAAATCGACAAATCCACCTGCTGTTTTAGTAGAATAGTTGAATGAAGCGAAACGATACCCCATAAAATGAGACAAAGAGTACGACATGTGAAGAGGCTTTCCAATCTTTGTCCACGATTTTCCATCCGGACTGTAATAAAAATATGCCTTGTCAGTTCTCTTATTAAAATCACAATCAATCTTCAGGTAAACTGTTTTCAGGGATAAAGGGACACTTTCCGGTTCTACAGGTGATTCGGTTTCTGCGCTAATCATAACAATTGACTTTGCTTTACCGTCCTTTTTTACCCCCACTATCCCGTATTGTTTTTGCAGCGCAGCCAGCCCGGCAATGTCACCGTCTTTCATATTGCTTACGTCCACTGCAACCGAACCCGAACACTCGGGTCCGAATGTTCTTTGTGTCAGCATGTTCCTAACCTGTTCAAAATTATTGTAAGCAAGCCCATCATCATCAAAGAACAATGATCCATCATACAAAAGGGGCTTAAATGATATCTCTTCCCATTTGCCCGATTCAATATCGGTTGTTTTGAATATATAAGTCTTTGCGGTGTTCAGGGCAAAGGTAGTAGCATAATATACTCCATTATGATACCGCAGGCTGCTTGCCCACGAGCCTTTTCCATACATGTTCCTGCCATTTTGCAGTGTTGTTTCATCGTTATCTTCCAGTTTTTGGTATGCGTAACCCACCATTTCCCAATTTACCAGGTCCTTGCTTTTCATGATTGGCGATCCCGGGCACATATGCATTGTAGTATTGCTCATATAATAGGTATCGCCCACCCGGATTACTGCCGGGTCGGGAAAATCGGCCCAGATGACAGGGTTTCTTGCACTGTCTGTTTTCAGGGTTGAAAGAAAGTCTCTTTCCGTCCGTTGACGATGCTCCTCTGACGTCTCAAAATGTCAACGCTTTCAACGTGCTGACGACGTTGCCCATCGCTTTGACGTCTCCATCCGTCCCGACGCCTGACGAGGGCGTTAAAACGCCCTCCACCGTTAATGTTTGGACGGTCTGTTTTGATGGTTTGATGCTGGCGATTCCCGTCCTGACGCTGGACGCTTTCGTCCAGTTGTTGGCGACCAAAGGTCGCCACTTGGACACTGATATTTTTTCGTTGGATAAAACGGCTTATTGTTGATAATTAATGCTAACTGTTGATTTGATGTTGATAATATGCGGTTATAACAGATATAATCATTTGACGACATAACAGGATGAGTTGGTTTCCGGTCTCCTCGTCTTTTTTTATCAATATGTGAAAGGTTAACAACCTGTCCTGAACCATCAGATGCATAGAAGAATAAATTTAGTGGTATCGTTCCGGGAGAATTTCCGGAAGGCACAAAACCGGAAATATACCAATGCAGGCATAAGAAAGCCACAGGAAATGAAGCCAATATAACGTTTAGAAGCCGTTTTAAAATCATAGGAGTTGCCATAGGAATTATGTAGGAAAAAATATCAGAACTTTGGACTTGGTATCATTTTATACTTTTTTTTCTTTAAATTTTTTCCTTGATTAAGCAAAAAAACCATAGAAATTTCATGGGCTCCTCCGGTAAATGAACCTATTTTACTTAGTGAATAGTCAAAACTGTATCCGATACTATAATGTTTGAATTCCTTTCCTAAAATGAAAATTAGAGCCGCATTATTATATTCTCCAAAACTGTTTTTAAAGAATGGCAATCCCCTGTACCATAATCCGGCTGTTAATGATTTATTTGACCAATATCCACCAATATCCAGTTGCTTAAAATTATTCTGATATTTAAAAAGATAAGAAAAATAAA
>CAYWUI010000064.1:0-10390 GCA_964461435.1 uncultured Bacteroidales bacterium
ATACAATGCCAGTGAAATCTTGCCTGGAACTCATGCCCATTATCGGTTCTAATCAATAGCATTGTTTTGATTATGCTTATTACAGACTTTTAAAGCACGTATTCTCGTTACGTTCCCTATTTTCTTAGCGTAATTAATCACATTAAGTTTTCTTTTAATGTCTCTGTTTTCTTTTACGGTCATATTTTAATACTTAAATTAGCTAATATAAAACTAAAAAAAGTGTCAACCGAAGTCCGAAGTATTATAATTGTCCTAATATAAAATGTAATATGGAAATCAGTTTTTATGATCTGAAGAATAGTGATTTTAAATCCGTTAAAGACATTTACAATTACTATGTATTAAATACAACTGTCACCTTCCAGATTAAACCTGCAAGCACAGATGATTTGAAGAGCAGTATGTTTGTTGATCACCCCAGGTATAAATCAATACTTATAAAGTGTGATAATGCTTTATGTGGTTTTTGCTTCTTTACTCAGTACAGAAAAAAAGAGGCATATGACAATACCGCGGAAGTTGGTATATATTTGAAACCCGGATATACGGGCAGGGGAATAGGCCGCCGGGCTCTTGATGTTATTGAGCAAAAAGCAAGGGATTGTGGAATAAAAGTGTTACTGGCATTTATCAGTGGTGATAATCAGGAGAGCATCATTTTTTTTGAGAGATTAAAGTACGAGAAATGTGCCCATTTTAAGAATGTGGGAGAGAAATTCGGAAAGAGGCTGGACGTTGTTGCATATGAGAAGGAACTGACAATATAAAAATAAAGAGCATTCACGAAGCTGACCTGCCTGAAAATTACGAAAATAATCCGGCATTTGCCTTTATTAAAGATGCTCCTGTTGACTGGGAAGAAACAAAAGTGCTCAATGATAAAATTGGCCACATGAGCTATAAAACATGGAACCGGCCGGGACAAAGCGGGCACGGATAAAAATCAAAGCACGATTAAAGTATAACAAAGTTTATTCCCGGACTTTTAATTTATATATTGCATATGTGATACCGGGCACGCTAACATAATAATTTCCGTTATCACATGATATTTCAATGTCATTGCCTGCCAGCAGCTCTAAGTCGCCGGCATCCAGATTTATTGTGAACTCGGCTGTTTCTGTCCTGTCGGCGGGATTAAATATGGCGAGAATGGTCTCCTTCCCGGCAGCACGCGCAAAGATGAAGGGGTACGAGTTTTCCCTTGCATATACAGGAACAAACTCGGCATAGGCGGCAAGCGCATGCTCTGATTTCTTCAGATTTATCAGCCTGCGCACACTGTTAAGAAGTGAACCCTTATCCTTTTCCTGGAATTCGACGTTCGGAGCATCGGCTGCAGTGTCAACCGGCAGGTATAATTTTCCCGGTGGGGCACTTGAAAATCCCAGGTTTTTACCCGGAGTCCACTGCATGGGAGTGCGCCCCCCGGCCCGAGGTTTATATGCCCCCTCAACAAAAGGATTCCCGTATAACTGGCGCATGCCTATTTCATTACCATAGTATATAAATGGTATTCCGGGCATGGCAATTGAAAATGCGATAATCATTTCAAGTTCATCGCGGCTGCGCTCAATGTTCAGGCGCGACAGGTCATGATTGCCTATAGGAAGCAAAATATAGCCCTTACCCTTTGTCTTATTATACTGGTCCATATATGTATTAAGGAAGTTCATAATATTCCCCTTTCCCTGCCTGTCAAAAAAGCTATGCCCCTCTGAATAGCCGTTCAGTATACGCCAGCTTTCTTTCTGCAAAAGGTCATTATAGCCTGCAAACCAGTGGAAAAAGTCGGCATGAAACCCTCCTCCGTTGAGTGCCGATTCGGGATTCGACCACTCGGCAACCATGAAAGCGTCGGGATACTCATTGTTTAAAATCTCGCGAATATCATTCCAGAATTTTTTAGTTCCCTCGTCACGCGTATTAAAAAACTGGTCGTTTCCTGTAACATTGGCATTTTTTACCAGTGCCCCTGCCATATCTGCCCTGAATCCGTCAGCCCCCATATCCATCCAGAAGCGCAATATTTTTTTTAGCTCTTCCTGCAGTGCAAGGATATCCGGATGGTCCACGGGCAGCATCCACTCTTTTTCAGGTTTGGTAAATCCATAGTTCAGGGCAGGCTGGCACCAGTAAAAGTTACGCATGAACTGTCCATTGCGCCTGCTATAGCCCTTAATAAAGGCGTCCTTGTATTCATCGGGAGGATTTATCCATGTGTTATCAGTCCATATATACCAGTTGGAATATTTATTTTTTTCCTGCTTTGCCGATTCCTTAAACCATGGATGCTCTATACTTGTGTAGCTTATGACATAGTCAAACAGTATTTTGAGGCCCCGGTTTTCGGCCTCCTCAAACATCCTCTTTGCATCATCATTGGTCCCGTATCTTGGAGCCACCTTGTAATAGTCAGACACATCATAACCTGCATCGCAGAAAGGTGACTCGAAAAAAGGATTTATCCATATGCCGTCAACACCAAGGCTCTTAACATAATCCAGCTTTTCAATTATTCCGGGCAGGTCACCAATACCGTCCCCGTTGCTGTCGTAAAAAGTTTGCGGGTATATCTGGTAGAAGACAGCGTTATTCAACCAGGCGGGACAATCAGGGATAGTATAATCGCCGGTTATTATTATTTCATCTGCCGTTGCTGCTTCTTCCTGGGAAAATACCTCATTTGTCATAACTAATGAGGATATGAAAACTGTGCTAAGCATTTTAAATTTATTCATGATAGTATCAGTATTTGTTTTAATAAAGCTAAAATATATTAATTAGTAATAAATCACATTATCAGTGACGAAAATTAACTGAATATTGCAATCAGTGAAAAGCTATCAGGGAATGATAAGGCAGATATCAAAAGAATAAGTATTTAATTCCACACTTTTCTAAATGATTGACAATTTTTGATTAATTTGTAAACTAAATATTAATTAATTGAGCCTAAAAATAATTAAAATGATAAAATCTTCTGGAATAATACTTACCGTCCTTATTACCGGTATATTATCCCGGGTTCTTGTTGCCGGGAGCTATAATAATTTTAATTTAGCCATGTATTGCAGGGTCAGGGAGGTGCAGCAGATGAGTGATCTTGACTGGCTCATAAATAGAATAGAGTACCTGGCGGAAGAACTTGAAGAAGGTGACGGTATAATTGAGTACCTGAGTGACATATCACCTTTGGCAGGATATGTAATGGCCAAGGCCGATAATTTTCCAGGCCTGCTGGGCATACCTGTTAGATATAACACCTGATTTTCCCTATGGAAGCAATACAATATTGCTGACAGAGGATGCCGCATATGATGCTGAAGTTGTGGATAAAATAAAAGGGCAGCTGGCAAACGGCAAAACGGCAGTTATAACATCCGGCGGAGCCGGCATCACCGTCACCCTGGACATCCAGGACTATGGGAGTGCAGGGGTTAATAAACTCAACAAAAGGCTCCGAAGAATATTCATTGTACCGGTTACCTTCCCATTTTTGAAATTCTTCCTTCTCCATAGAATTTTTCACTACTTTATTTGTAGGAACATATCTTGCCGTCACCGGCTTTGCTGCAGCATTTTTATTATATTTTATCGCCAGGTAACTGAAAATGTAAGGTAGTCCTGGCATTACGGTATATTATATATTGTTTTGTTTCTGAGGATAGTAATCAGGGCGCACAAAGCATTTAATGCCCCCAGTATTATGGATGTCCATAAAATTCCTGTTACAGGTATAAGCAGCACGGAAGTGAATAAAGCACCTGCAGCTGCCCCAACCAAGTCAACGCTGTATACCTTTGCTGATATTTCAGATATCGGCGCTTTCTGCAAAAGGGTTGCCATGGAAAATAATAGCCCGATAATAAAAGAGATCACAAAAGTGAGGATGAAGAAAATGATATGGACCAGGTTAGGATGAACTGACAGTGATGCTGTAAATATTACAATGAATGGTAATACAACCGAGTATATTGCAAGAAAAAATTGAAGTATAAAATAATGTTTAATATGAGGGGTCCGGATTAGTGTATTCCTTAATAAGGATCCGGTGGCAAGGCCAGCCATAAAAATGGTTATAATAATACCCAGTGTCTGATATACATATCCGTATATTATCTGGAATGAAATTATCAGTATAACCTCTATTGAAGATGCCGTAAATCCGGCCGTGAACATGCCCAGGTTTATGGCATTGAGCCTGCTTATTAATAATATAAGTACTGCAAGTATAACCAGGCTGACAGTAATAACTATTTTTAAATCGATGTTGAACTGGCTGATCCAAAATAACAGCTGGTTGAAATAAGATACGGGCCTGAAGTCAGTATTAATATCATGGCCCTCCGTGATGCTGGATAATATATAGTCACTTCTTTGCTTTAAATTGGAGTCGTCAAGGTAGTACTGGTTGACATAAACATTGTCTATCCCTTTTTCTTCAATGAGCTTACCTATGTTTATGCTAAGTTTGCCGTCAGAAATAATATAGAAATTCCTCTCTCCCGGAATAATTAAAACTTCCTTGAATATTCTTTTTATAGTATTATAAATTACAGAGTTCACTCTTGCTTCTTCTTCACTTATATAATTTATTGTTGAAGGAAGGCTTAATGATACCACTGCTCCCCTGTTAAGTTTTTCTTTCAGCAGCCTGAAAAACTCAATTGTATAATACCTGTTTATCTGGGCTGTAGAAGGTTCAGGCAGGTTGATAAGTACAATATCGTATTTGCCAGGTGAGTTTTTAAGAAATAAACGGGCATCCTGCTCTATTGGATTTATTCTTCTGTCTTTCAATGATTCTGTGTATTGCCTGCCAATTCTGAATATCCATGGATTAAGTTCCACATAATCAATTTTATTGACATTATATTTCAGTATTTCATCTGTTATACCTGAAATACCACCTGATATTAACAGGACATTCCTGGGATTTCTGTGCTGTACCATCGCATAATGTACAGCTTCCTCATTTGCTATAGTGTTATATGTATTGAAAAGAAGTATATTATTCTCATAAAAATTTTTCTGATCCCCTGTTTTTGTTATGGCCAGGTTGCCATAGGGCGTATCTTTCAGAAATATTAACTCCTGGTTTTTGTATAAAGCCTTTTTTGAAAAAGAATCCAGGTCGAAAACAAATACTGCCATAATAAATAAAAGGGACGCCAGTATTAAAAAAACCTTATATACAGTTAATTTCGATTTTATTGTTATTGTGAGGGCGGAGAGAATATTAATTAATAATAGTATGCCCAGTATCCGATAGGTTGTGAGAAAATACACGAAGAGAAAACTAAACAGCCCCCCTCCGATGATACTGCCTATAGACTCGAAAGCATATGCTTTTTCTATAAGGTTGGTTTTTAAAGACACAGACAATCTTGTTGCCAGCCAGGTAAACATAAAACCTGACAATAAGCAAAAGGGCAAAAGTATTGTAAGAGTGCTGATAATAATCTGAAATAAGCCTATGGCAACACCTGGCTGGAAGATTATATTTTTTAAATTGTTTATCAGAAAAACAGTAACCGGTGGTATAAGACCAAGCAGCACCAAAGCATAAAAAACGAAATTTTTGGAACTGCCCGTACCTTTTGTTATTCTCCCTATAAAAGCACCCGTCCCTGTAATGATCATCCAGTTTGCAAGGATTAAGCCGCAGACAAGTTCATTACCGCTAAAGACAAGAAAAAATTCTCTTAATAAGATTATCTGGGACAATATAGCTGAGAATCCAAGTACTATCAGGGGCAGGATTTCGCGAAGCCTGATTTTTACCTGTTCTTTATGATCTTCAGTAATTTCTTCAGCAATTTCTTTATTAATTTCTCCAGTACCCTTCGGTTTCTCTTCATCAGCTTTCTTGACCTGCCTTTTCTTTTTTAACAGGTTTAAAAAATAATGCCAGTGCCACAGGAAATGAAATACTGCTATGGCAGTCATTCCTATTCCGAAATCAACATGAAGTGTAAGCAGCTGTTTAATATAGGGAATCTTGATCTTGTAATTAACCTGTATAGCAAGAATAAGTCCCAATATAGCTGTAACAAAGAATGTGGAGAGCAGAAGCACATTCCATATCTTCCTGTGCGTCGCCAGCCTGATAACCGAAAGCCGGGAAAGGCTGAGTGTCAGCAGGTATAAAATAAGTGCAAGAATGCCTAATGGAAATATGAGGTAAGGGGAATTCATAAAAGATCAGGGATTTACAAATAAAAATCAATGCTTCATCTCATTTTCCGAAAAAATTATTGCTTCATAAATATATATATCTGCATCTTTCCAGCCGTCCCATCCCAGTCCGGCCTTATCCTGTGAACAATGCCCCAGGAATTCTTCAAGACTCCAGCCTGTCTGCGTTGCCACCTGTGGCAGGAATGTTCCTGAGCTATATCCCTTCTTTATGTATATACCATGCTTGCCCAGTTCAATTTCATCAACAGAGTTTATTTTTTTTAATGGCGTAAGCACGGATATTTCAATATCTATATCGTCGAGCTCATCTGATTTAACCGGGGAGAACCTAAAATCCCTTGTAGCCGCTGAAACGGCCATATCCTGGACAACCTGGTATAATGGTATATCGGGCTCGAATCTTCCGATACAGCCCCTGAGGTTACCTTTCTTATGAAGGGTAACAAAAGCCCCTGTGTTGGTAAGCAGGTTGCTGGAAAAACCTTTGGCATCTACCGGTGGTACTTCCCTGTTTTCAACGTATTCCTCAACCGTATTTCGTGCTATTCCAAGAAGTATTTTTTTATCTTCCGCTGTTAATTCAAAGTCTTTTTTTTTTGGATTATCTTCTGATGCCTCTTTCCCGGGTATTGTTGTCTCTGACTCTTCCTTTGCCACGGCAATAGAATAATATCCTACAACTCTTGATTTATCACCATAATAACCGGCATCACCAGAATTTTTATATACTACAGGAAAATATTTAACGCCCGGAATATCCGATGTAATATACATAAGTGTTAATACTGACGTCCACCCGCATAAACTTGTTGCAAGATTGGAAATGTTCATTTGTGAATTCTTTTTAAGTGTTTTCAGCAGTTCATCCGGATTATTGGATATAATTGCGCTTGCAGTTAAATTATCAACTTTACAAGCCTCTTCGTAAGGTGGGTAATGTGAAAAATCAGAGCTTATAACAAAAAGGTTATTGGTATTGAAATAGGGTGCCAGGGCGCTGGCAATTTTTTTACATGTCTCAGCGGACTGTGTGCCTAAAACTATTGGTACAATTTTAAATTCGGTTTGCATAATATGCTGCAGGAAAGGTAATTCCACTTCAATACAATGTTCGTACTCATGGGCATCGGGCCTGTATTTAAAGACGTCATATTTGTTAATAAGGTTATTGGCTGTATTCAGATCAACATTCACGGTACCTAAAGGAGTTTTATAATTGCCTTTATTATAAATTGAGGCACCCTCAAAAGCTATCCTGTGACTGGAACCTATGACAAATACTATATCATATTTTTTTTTGGGATTAATCTGGTTAAAGCTCGATGCAGCGACTCCGCCTGAAAAAACATAGCCTGCATGCGGTGCTATTATTGCCATCACCTCTCCTTTGACTTTGGCGGGCTCGGCTTCCGAGAAAAGTTTTATAAGTTCAGCATTAAGTTCGTCCGATCGGCCCGGATAAAATTGTCCGGCAACAACAGGCTCACGATCTGTTAATTCTTTATATGAATTTTGCATTTGTTGGTTTTTAGTGTTTTGTGAATTGCAAGACGTAAAAAAAAATATCTGTATTACCAGTGAAAGTAATATATTTAAATTTTTAAATATGTAATGGCAGTTCATTTATCTAAAATTTAATTATTAAAACTATAACCAAATTTAGTAATAAATAAAGAGTTATTTTTATTTTGAATAAAAGAATTAAATATTTAATAACTTTAATACATTTAATACATCATAGATACTGAAATTTTGCATTAATAATATAAAAACCAAAACATAAAATATTATGCTTATAGTATCAACAGAAACAATTCCTGGCCGTGAAGTTTCAGAAACTTTGGGCATAGCCAGGGGCAGCACCGTAAGGGCAAGAAATATAGGCAGGGATATTTTTGCAGGACTGAAGAACATAGTGGGTGGTGAGATATCTGAATATACAAAGCTTCTGGCAGATTCGCGGGAACAGGCCATTGAGCGGATGATAACGGATGCACAGCGCCTGGGTGCAGACGCTATAGTAAATGTCAGGTTTATGACTTCTTCTGTTATGGCAGGTGCTTCAGAAATGCTTGCTTACGGGACTGCTGTGAAATTGAAATGAGTTTTGAATTTCTGTACATCCCTCTTTTTATTGTTTATTTATATATTTATTTTAAAATAAATATTTTTTATTATATGGTTACAGTTGCAATTTATATGCTTATCAGTATAATTGTGTTGATATTAATTATTTATGTTATTGTCAACAGGATAGAGGAAAAGAAAAAAGAGAGATTTGAGAAAAGGGATTTTTGAAATTTTTATATTTGCAGCAACGGTTCGTAGCTCAGCTGGCAGAGCACGTGACTCTTAATCATGGGGTCGAGGGTTCGAATCCCTCCGGACCGGCTATAACTTCTAAAATTCTAAAATTTTTGCGAATCCCTTTCAATAATAATACATTTTATGAAATACAGTACTTATTTTTTTTGATTTATTAAAGAACTTTAGTAAATTGTATATTAACGTATCTAATAAATAATTATATCTATGATAAAAAGAATAGCATTTTTTGCCACTATGTTTTTTGCCGGACTGGTTAATCTGATGGCAAACAATCTTCAGATTGGAGTGCCTGCGGTTACTGTGGCCGACAGTACAATATCATTTACCATTCAGTGGGATAATAGCTGGCTGATAACAACAGGCTCTAATAACCATGATGCAGTGTGGATTTTTGTGAAGCGCCAGGATTGCGCGGATAACCTGTGGACACATGCTTCTCTTAGCACCAATTCTGCTGACCATAGTATTACAGGTGGTGTTTTGCAGGTAGATGCGGCTACCGATGGAATGGGTGTATTCATTCGAAGGACAGCCACGGGAATAGGAAATATCTCCTCCGCTACTGCAACCCTGCAATTGCAAACCCCGCCCGATCTGGCAGATAATTTCAAGGTATTCGGAGTAGAAATGGTTTATGTGCCGCAAGGAGATTTTTATATAGGAGATGGAACAAGGGGAACAAGTAATTATGGTTTTTCAGGCGCTAATCCCTTTCCTCCTATACTAATTACCAACGCTATTCAAACTTCCGGAATTGGTGCAGCTACCAATTATCAAGTGAACGGCTGGGGCTCTACGGGTCCTTTATCAGGCACTTTTCCTCATGGCTGGAACAGCTTTTATTGCATGAAATATGAATTATGCCAGGAGCAAATAGCTTCATTTCTCAACACACTTACTTACGACCAGCAGATTACAAGAACCGCCAACAGTCCGAATTCAGCCGCGGGCACACTTGCCATTGCTGGAGCTACACCCAGCAGAAACGGTATCAAGATACAAACATCAGGCACCATCAACAATATTCCTGCAGTTTATGGATGCGACCTTAATGGCAATGGTGTATTTAACGAGGCAGACGATGGTCAGAATATTGCATGCAACTGGTTAAGCTGGGCTGATCTTATGGCTTATCTTGATTGGGCTGCTTTGCGTCCCATGACTGAATTTGAATATGAAAAAGCCTGCAGGGGAACCGCAGTTTCTGTGGCTAATGAAAACGCCTGGAGCACTACCAGTTTGGTACAGGCACATTCAGGTGCACTGAATAATGCCGGACTTGCTTCCGAAACATCTACGGCTTCCGGTGCTGGCTTATGTGCCTATGGCATCAACAATACCGCAAACGGACCGCTCCGGTGCGGTTTTGCTGCTACTGCCACTACTACCAGGACTCAGGCAGGCAGCAGTTACTACGGAGCAATGGATATGTCAGGGAATGTTGATGAACAATGTATAGGAGGATACAATTTTAATTATTCTGCTTTTACCACTGCTAATGGTGACGGAAGTCTGACTGTAGTAGGTGCTGCCAATACTTCCGGCTGGCCTTCTTCTGGCGGTGGACAATATGGCGGCATATCGAAGGGTAGTGACTGGTTCACCGTAAATGCTGCATATTTGAATGTAAGCGACAGGTATCAGATGGTACTTAATTATAATCAAAACCGCGATTATCGTGTAGGAGGAAGAGGAGTTCGTTCCTGGTAAATAGGCAGCTTATTTTATCAAAAATGGAGTACTATTGTATGATTTATGCAAAGTATCTATTATTCTCAGTTTGCATAATTGGTTTTGCTTATTTACCTGCTTTTTCCCAGTACAGCGGCGGAGATGCCGACGGTTTTGGGTCCGG
>CAYWUI010000065.1:0-10322 GCA_964461435.1 uncultured Bacteroidales bacterium
TAGCGAGTTGGCTGATGCAGTTAAATAATAATTTAGAAAAAGAGATTAAGGGAGCAGTTTGACGCTCCCTTTTTTTTTATTTTAAGGCCTTATTACATATTAAGTATTCTGCATCTGATGAAAAGGAAGCTTGCAAAATACCTCGAAGAGTTTGTGACCAGGAATAGAAAAGAAATAATAAACAAAGTGCTTGAGTGCCGTACAAGATATATCACTGTCGTGCTTGAAGATATATTTCAATCACAGAACGCCAGTGCCGTACTTCGCACTTGTGAATGTTTCGGAATCCAGGATGTTCATATAATTGAAAATAAAAATAAATATGTAATAAATCCCGATGTGGTACTGGGTTCAAATAAATGGCTGAATATTATAAAGTACAGCAAAAAAGAAAACAATACTAAGGCAGCCATAGATGCTCTTAAATCCAAAGGATACAGGATAGTAGCTACCATTCCTGATAGAAATAGCACATCACTGGAGAATTTTTGCCTGAAGAATGGAAAGGTAGCACTGCTGTTTGGTACAGAACTTAACGGTTTATCAGATGAAATAATTGAATTGTCAGATGAATATTTAAGCATATCTATGTTTGGTTTTACCAGAAGCTTCAATATTTCAGTATCTGCAGCCATTATTCTTTATCATCTTGTTTCTGAATTGAGAAGTTCACAGATTAACTGGAGCCTCTCTGAACTTGAAAAACAGGATATTAAAATCAAATGGCTAAAGGAAAGTATAAAGAAATCTGACATTTTAGAAAACTCATTTATATGCTGGCTAAACAGTTAGGAATTATTATTTATATCTTTATTTTTTTTTTACTTTCGGATTTATTTTTTTGTTATATTTGATTAAAATATTGACGAATATATCTTATATATTGACGAAAATTATCTAATATGAATTGCATAATTATCGATGATGATTTAATGTCAAGAAGAATAATAGAAGAATTTGTAAACCGCACCGATCAGCTTAACCTGCTTAGTTCTTATGAAAATGCCGTGGATGCGATTAATGCATTTAGTACTGAAGAAGATATTGATTTGATATTCCTTGATATTGAGATGCCGGAAATGAGTGGTATTGACTTTCTGGAAACATTGACCAATCCTCCACAGATTATAATTATTTCATCCAAAGACAAATATGCTCTGGATGCCTTCAATTACGATGTAACAGACTACTTGCTGAAACCAATATCGTATAGCCGTTTTTTTAAGGCCGTTAATAAGGCAAATGTCAGATTTAAAAACAAGGTTGATACAAAGGATGATGAAATATTCATTAAGAAAAATTCTGCCCTGGTGCGCTTAAAATACCAGGATATCCTCTGGGTGGAAGCGCTTGAGAATTATGTCATCTTTAATACCTTTAATGAGAAGTATACGATTCATTTTACTATGAAGGCAATTGAACAGAAATTGCCTTCAAACAGATTTACAAGGGTTCACCGTTCATATATCGTGAATACTAGCAGTATAAATGTTATAGAGGATAATGCGGTTATTATAAAAACTCATGACGGCAGTAAATCAATACCTATAGGAAAATCATACAAGGACAAGTTGATGGGGGATATTAACCTGATAATTAAATAAATTCATCTTAGTTTCCGGACGCTACACTTAACTTAAAATACCTTAATTTATATTTTACAGTTCTATAATACTTTATTTTAATATTAATATCATGTATAATGGGTAAATTGAAAAATATATATGCGCTAATCTCCCTTCTTTTCGTGCCGGTGAGTGTTTTTCTTGCTCAGAATACGGATACAACATCAATTTATAAATACGAACAACTGCTAACCGGACTGTTTAATAACCTTTATAATATTAATAATAACTCTGAAAAGGAAAGAATAAATAATGAGATTATTAAAAACTTTAAACAGGCACTGGCTATTAAAGAATCATTCACTTTTCCTTTTGATTCTCTTAAAAATACAGGTAAGATTGTATCACCTGATAAAAGACTCAGGCTCTATACATGGAATATACCATTTTCCGATGGCACGCATAAATATTTTGGTTTTATCCAGTATTATCCGCTGAAGGCTAAAGATTTTGCAGTTTACAGATTAACAGATAAAAAGAATAGTATTGAGTCTCCTGAAGAGAAAACTTTAAGTGATACAAACTGGTTCGGGGCACTCTATTATGAAATTATTGAGACCAGGCACGAAGGAAATACTTATTATACCTTGCTGGGATTTGATTTTAACAATTTCCTTACTTCAAAAAAAGTTGTGGAACTGCTCTATTTCAGGAATGATAGTATACCTGTTTTTGGGAAGCCCGTATTTAACTACCAGAACAGGCTTCTTAACAGGATTATCTTTGAATATTCTTCAAAGGTTAGTATGAGTCTGAAATATAATAAAGATTTGAAAATGATAATTTTTGATCATCTGTCTCCTTCAAAACCTTCTTATAAAGATCATTTCATGTTCTATGGGCCTGATTTTTCTTATAACGGACTTGAATTTAAAGATGGGATATGGAATGAAATACATGATGTTGATGTGAGGAATCCTGTCTACTGATATTATTTATTGCAGCCTGATTTTGTTTCTGACAATAATTACCGGTTATCTGTGTTTAAAAATGACTTATTGTCAGTAATTTTGGTTATGGCATATACTTTGAAAATAACAATTTTTCAGAAAAATATATTAACCAAAAAATATTAAAAAATGCAAACCGGTAAAATAGGAGTAACAACTGAGAATATCTTTCCGATTATTAAGAAATTTTTATACTCAGATCATGAAATATTTTTAAGAGAACTTATTTCCAATGCTGTAGATGCTACAAAGAAATTGAAAACTATCTCAAGTGTTGGTGATTTCAAGGGAGAACTCGGAGATTTAACTATAAGGGTTAAGGTAGATAAAAAGAAAAAAACACTTTCTGTTTCTGATCAGGGTGTTGGCATGAGTGCTGAAGAGATTGACAAGTACATAAACCAGATTGCCCTTTCCAGCGCCGAAGAGTTTCTTGAAAAATATAAGAACCAGGAAGATGCTATAATCGGTCATTTCGGACTGGGTTTTTATTCGTCTTTCATGGTGTCCGACAAGGTTGAAATATATACAAAATCGTACATGGAGGATGAAAAAGCTGTAAAATGGACATGCAGCGGCACTCCTGAATATACCATTGAACCTGTAGACAGAAAAGAAAGAGGTACGGAAGTTATTCTTTATCTTGACAAAGATTCCAAGGAATTTCTTGAAGAAAATAAAGTAAATGAATTATTAAGAAAATACTGCAGGTTTCTCCCGGTTGAGATTGCTTTCGGGAAAGAGAAAGAATGGAAAGACGGGAAGCAAGTGGAACTTGAAAAAGATAAAATTATTAATAATACCAAACCGCTCTGGACACAGAAACCTGCCGATGTTAAAGACGAAGACTATAAAAAGTTTTACCGTGAATTATATCCGGTTTCAGAAGAACCGCTGTTTAATATACATATAAATGTTGACTATCCCTTTAATCTTACAGGCATACTTTACTTTCCTAAAATCAGGAATAACATTGAAATACAAAAGAACAAAATCCAGCTATACTGTAACCAGGTTTATGTTACGGACTCTGTTGAAGGAATTGTACCCGAGTTTTTAACCCTGCTGCACGGCGTACTTGACTCACCCGATATACCGCTTAATGTCTCCAGGAGCTTTCTTCAGAATGACCAGAATGTCAAGAAAATATCGAGCCATATTACAAAAAAGGTGGCTGACAGACTTTCTGACATTTTTAAAAATAACCGCACTGAGTTTGAGAAAAAATGGGATGATATAAAGCTGTTTATCGAATATGGCATGATGACCGAAGAAAAATTTCATGAAAAAGCAGAAAAGTTTGCCTTGTTAAAAAATACTGATGGCAAATATTTCACCTTCGACGAATATGAAAAATTAATAAAAGAAAACCAGACCGATAAAAACAAGAGTCTTATTTATCTTTATGCCAACAGGACTGATGAACAATACAGTTTTATTGATGCTGCAAAGTCAAAGGGCTATGACGTTTTATTAATGGATGGCCAGTTGGACACTCATTTTATCAATAACCTTGAACAGAAATTTAAAGATTCAAGATTCTTAAGGGTTGACTCTGATGTTATTGACAAACTTATTCAAAAGGAAGAAAGCAAAGAATCAAAACTTAATGCCTCTCAGAAGGAAAATCTTGCTCCTGTATTTAAAGGGCAGCTGTCAGATAAGGACAGTTATACCGTGTTGTTTGAAAACTTAAATGAAACAGATAGTCCGGTGGTTATAACTCAATCAGAATTTATGCGAAGAATGAAAGATATGTCAAAGCTGGGAGGAACAATGAGCTTTTATGGAGATTTACCGGATAGTTTTAATCTGGTTATAAACACTAATCATCCTCTTATAATAAGGGTCGCAGAAGATATGGATAAGAAGATGAGTGAGAAGATTACGAAACTTAAAGAGGAGATTAAACCTGTAGCAGATAGTAAAGACGAAATGGAAAAAGCTAATAAGGATAAGAAAGAAGAGGAGATTAAGCAGGAAGACAAGGACAAAATTGAAGATTTTGAAAATAAAATAAAGAAGAATAAGGAAAAGCAGGAAAAACTGCTGGCTGAATACGGGAACAAAAACAAACTTGTAAAACAGCTTATCGATTTGGCATTATTGTCAAACAATATGTTAAAGGGCGAAGATTTGAATAAATTTGTTAAACGAAGCATAGAGCTTATTTAATTGAGTTATTCATTCCCTTAATTCATTTATGCCTGTAAATATAACTTTTAGATTCTACGAAGAGTTAAAGGATTTTTTACCTAAAGGGAAGAAAGGTCAGCCTTTCACGATCAGGGTAAATGGAAATCCGTCTGTGAAAGATGCAATAGAATCACTTGGCATTCCTCACACAGAGGTGGATCTCGTTCTGGTAAACAGCCAGCCTGTTGACTTTTCTTATAAGCTGAAAGATAAAGATTATGTTTCTGTATATCCTGTTTTTGAAAGTCTTGATATTACAGCTATTAGTCCCCTTAGATACAGGGGACTGAGAAATCCGGAGTTTGTCCTTGATGCCCATCTTGGCAAATTAACCAGGTATCTCAGACTTATGGGTTTTGACAGCCTTTACAGGAATGATTTTGATGATTTTGAAATTATCAGGATTTCAAAAGACAATAACAGAATTATATTAACCCGTGATAAGGGATTGTTGAAAAATAATTCCGTTACACACGGCTATTACATCAGAAGTCAGAAACCAAAAGAACAGGTTGCCGAAGTTATCCGGAGGTTTAACCTGGAATCCCTGGTTAAGCCGTTTACTATATGCTCAATATGTAATGGTAAAATAGAAAGTGTTTCAAAAGATGCGGTAACAGGTAATTTAGAATCTCTTACCAGGAAACACTATCACAGGTTTTTTCAATGTACAGGCTGTAAAAAAGTATACTGGGAAGGATCACATTACAAAAAGATACGGGATTTTATTGACGGTCTGAATTTGAAAAATGTGAGGCAATGAGCTGAATATAATGAAAACAACATGATACCCGAAATCTTTCCTGATTACACTTCAATGGTTATACCTCCTAACATAGCTCCTGTAAACATCACCATTAATGAGAAGGCAGATAAGTATTATGTCTCAATATATTATTCAGACAATAGTAATGGAATAAGAATCGCATCCCGAAACAATAAAATAACCATACCATTAAGAAAATGGAAAAGGTTTCTTTCCAGTAATGCCGGCAGTTCATTTTTTATTGATATATATTTTAAAGCAAAGGGCGGCGGATGGGAAAAATTCGAAACCATAACCAATACTGTTGCTGCTGATAAGATAGATAGCTATGTTGTTTTCAGATTAATAAATCCGGCTTAAATCCTTTGGGAAAAGAGGGGCATTTACCAGAGAAATATTGAGAATTATTCTATGAAGCCGGTGCTGGTTAACCTGACGACCGAAAAAAACTGTATGAACTGCCATACCTTTTATGCTAATAATCCCGATAAAATGATGTTGCATTTACGAGGCAAACCTGGTGGAACCATATTATATGATGAGGGTAATGTACAAATGCTGAATACGTCCACACTTTTCACAATGTCATCATGTGTTTATCCCTCATGGCATCCCAATGGAAATATTATTGCTTTTTCAGTTGTAATCAGAAAGCCATTTTCAGGAAGCTGTGCTATAACACTTGAAGAAGGTATCAGAACGTAGATTTTTTTTAAAGAATTGAATATTTTTTCTTTCAGTATGGTATATTCATTATTGGATTGGGTTTTTACGAAGAACAACTGATGAATTATTTTATACTCCCGAGAGTTTTTAATATAGTTTTTTAGTTCTCCTATGCATTCATCCAATTGTTTGCGAAATTCTGAACCTTTCTTTGGCAGGATGTAAAACCTTCTGATAAAATTTTTTATTAAGTTTTATTTAATTTCACCCGGGTTGCAGCAAGCACCTGGTTTATTTCTCAGTATACTTTGTATATTTTCCCGGATGTATGAAAATTAGAAGGTGCAAATTTAAAAATTTTCATGAATATTTATTTGAATCGCTTAATTAGCCTTTATTTTTATGACAGATACAGCTAAAAATAAACAGGATTGAACAGGTTTTTATCAGATATACTTTGAAATAATTTCGTATAACCTGTCAGGTTTTATGGGTTTTGGAATATAATCATCAAATCCCAGGCTGAGGAATTTCATTTTATCACCTTTTAATGCATAGGCTGTTTCAGCAATTATAGGAAGGTTCTTTCTTATTTTTTTTATCTCAATCATCGCACTTGAACCATCTAACTCAGGCAGTTTAATATCCATTAAAACCAGATCGATATCGGGATTATCCTTTACAATTTCGATAGCTTCATTTCCATTTTCTGCAAGTATTGCATTAATGCCCTTTGAGGCGAGAAAGCTTTTAAAAAGTTCACAACTTGCCATATCATCTTCTACGACAAGTATTGTTTTTCCTGCACTATGTTTCATCTGTTAAGATTTCTGTTTATATATGGCTAGTAAAATTGCAAAAAATTACGGAAACAAATTAATTAATAATATTTAATATTTTCAATATACTCTCCGGTTTTATCTCTGAAATATAAGAATTTTACTCATATATATAACAAAATTATATAAAAATCAATAAACATTCAACCATTTATATCTTCTGGCATTATCTCCGAATTTAACAGATGCCATTATTTCATGTGAACCTATAGTATGGCTCATCAGGGAATTAAAATTATAATCGAATGCATAGCCTATATAATACCTGTTAATTCTGGTGCCCGCAAAAATTATCAGGGCAGATCCGGTTCTGAATGAAATCCCGCCCCAGTAATCATATTTATATATTACTGTTGTGGTTAAATCAAGTTGGGGTCTGAAGGGATGTGATACTTTTAACAGAAAAGAAGGCTCAATTGTCAGGTTATCATTTACATTATGAATATAACCTCCCAGCAGGTTATAATTTCTTTTTACACTGTACTCGCTATCCTGTTTGTTTCCAAATTTTATTGCAGATTGCAATAATTGCATTACTGAAATCCCTGCATAAAACTTATGGGATGAAATAAATGCTCCAAAATTCGCATCCGGAATATACAGAGACTGCTTTTTCCCATTTATTAAGTCATCATTTAAATCATCCGAAAATACTAAATCTTCGGAGGTTAGTTTAAACTGGAATAGTACCCCTGAAAGGCCAAAAGATAACCGGTAATCAGAGAAATCTATATGATAGGAATATGTCCCTTCCAGTCCGGTCCGGTCTATAGGTCCGTTCTTATCATTATATAAATGTGCTCCCCACCCAACTCTTCCTGACCTTGAACTCATCCTTCTTTTCTTCCTGATAGATGCATCTTTTGAAATAAAACTGTTCTTTAAAATTCTTGATTCACAGGTTATTGCATGGGTTCTTGGAGTTCCCTTAAAACCTATCCACTGCTCGCGGGCAATAATATTAACTGAAGTATATCCTTCACTTCCGGCAATTGCGGGATTCAAAAGAAATTTATTAAATGTATACTGGCTATAAATTGGTATTTGCTGTGCGACTAATGTTAAAAATTGAAAGACAGCAATGTATAGTAAAAATATTAATCTCAGCATAAGGGTTTATAGTTTTCAGTCTTGTTTATTAAAAAATAATTATCGTAAAATGGTACGTTTTATTTTAGCCATAGTTGCAATAGGATAATCTGATTTCCACCGAATACGCTAAATTTATGAGCAACACCATAATTTCAAATTATTAAAGTCCGCTAAGATACGATTGAAGATTAGTTATTTATCTGATTATTGTAATTGTACCATGTATTGGTTCAGCACCTGATTTCAGATCAATAACATAATAATAGGTATCCATAGGTAGTTCCTTCCCATTATGAGTACCATCCCAATCATTCTCATAGCCTCCGTCTTTACTAAATACTAATCTTCCCCATCTGTCAAATACTTCTATCTTGGCATCAGGGAATAAATAAATATTATTAATAATCCATGTATCATGCACTCCATCATCATTTGGTGTAAATGCATTGGTAATTTCTTCCAATAATTCCTGCGGATTACAGGCATTAACATAAATTGCATCACTTGCGCTACAACCATGTTCATCCGTAACAGTAACTGAAACAGTTTTTTCACCTTCATATAATATTACCGGATTACTTGTCTGACCTGTCGACCATATATAATCTGCATAATCACCGGCATCGACAATAACTGAATTGTTCCCGCAAATTACAGTATCATTACCTAAGTCAACAGTCGGAAGTTCATATACATAAAGATATACAGAGTCTTTGGAAACGCAGTCATATTCATTCCAGGTAGCCACACTGACATATCTTTCCTGGCTCACTATAATACTTGGTGCTGTGCTTCCGTTATACCACAGATACCTGCTGAATTCAGCGGTCGGACGAAAAGTAGCTGAATTTCCAAAGCATATTTCCACATCACCTCCCAGATCAGTTACAGGCTCAGAGACCAGAACTGTCTCTTCACGAACTGTACCTTCACAGCCATGTTCAGATATCTCCTGAACCTGTATTGGGTATTCTCCTCCCATAATATTCCAGTCTACGTTAATTTGAGATGAATTCTCAACTGTAATACCTAATGCCGGTATTGACCAGTTATATGTTGAGCCCAATGTCTCTGCAACAGAATAACCCACATTTTCAGTGCCTGTGCAAACTATATCAATATAATTCTCATCGCCGGAAGGATTATCCGGAACAATTTCTCCTGTTGCAGGTACAGGATATGAAAATGCCGTTGTACTATTTAACCAGTCGCCATCACATTGCGTGACACTGTTCCTTCCTCTTACCCATATCTCAACAGAGCTGTTTTCATTAATATTTAATGAGTACTGGTAAGGCGCTGTCTGGTCAGCAAAATCAACACTTGTACCACCGTCAATTGAAAAGTCCACCATATTTCCATCAGTACAATAAGCATCCAGTGTTATTTCACCTTCTCCACACCTTTCAGCAGGGTCAATATTAGCTACAGGTGTTGGATTGACTGTTACAAAATCTGTCTTTACTTCAGTATCGGACAGCCCCTGTGTTATTGTAAGGGTTACAGTTTTATTCCCGTCAGTTGAATAATATACATCATGGGGACCTATAGTATTTGCTGTTATAGGCACTGCCCCTTCACCGAAATTCCAGCTGTATGTCGTTGTTTCACTGGTTCCACCTGAAGTATTGGTGAATACAACTGTTTCTTCTATACATATATTATCATCACTAACTGTAAAATCCGCATCCAGATTACAGCCCTTCAGTTCGATAAGCAGTGAGACCTCATCACCTGTACATCCGAATTGATCAGTTTCATAAACCCGTAATTGACCGCTTATTGAACCAAAATCTACTTCTACAGAGTTATTATCTAAACCTGATGTGTCTGAGGTAATAACGGCAGATCCCGGAACCGACCAGTAATATTTTGATCCGGGCGTTAGTATGACTGAATATACTTCTCCGCTGGCAAAACAATTAGGAGTAGAATTTCCGGAAATAGTCAATGTAGATGGTTTCGGATTTATAGTAATTTCCATATTATCGTTTCCCGACGGGCATGTTCCGCTGCTGTTGGCCGTCAGTGTTAATGTAACAACCGTTCCTGCATCTGCAGCATCGGCAGTGTATGTGGGTGTCAGTGTAGTGCCGTTAGTAAGTGTGCCGTTGCCGTCATGTGCCCAGCTGCAGGTGCCGTTCCCATTGGTTACGGAGGCATCATTAACAGTATATGCCGAGTTTTC
>CAYWUI010000066.1:0-9230 GCA_964461435.1 uncultured Bacteroidales bacterium
ACGTCAATCACTGGAGGAAACCAAATGGATTCTCAACCTGGCAGAACAGAATAGTTTCATTAAAGGAGTTGTAGGCTGGGTCGATTTGTGTTCTCCCGGGATAGAGGAAGAACTGATTCAATTCTCCGGTCACCCAAAACTGGTTGGACTTCGGCATGTTATTCACGATGAACCGGATGATAATTTCATACTCCGGAAAGATTTCTTAAACGGAATAGCATATCTGAAAAAATTCGGATTAACTTACGATATTCTTATTTTTCCGCGACATTTACCCAACGCTATTCAATTTGTCAGTCAGTTTCCCGAACAACTTTTTGTTCTCGACCATCTGGCAAAGCCATTAATTAAGGATAAGAAAGTATCCCCCTGGAGGAAAGATATCGAAAAACTTGCCCGGTTTAAAAATGTATATTGCAAATTATCCGGAATGGTTACTGAAGCCGATGTGAAAAATTGGACACAGGAGGATTTAATTCCATATCTCGATATTGTATTTGCTGCTTTTGGCACGGACCGTTTGATGATTGGATCGGACTGGCCCGTATGCAGGGTGGCTGGTTTGTATAAACAGGTTATGGAAGTAGTATTAGACTACATCGAAACTTATCCGGCTGAGGATAAAAATAAAATTCTTGGTAAAAACGCATTAAAAGCGTATCAACTTAAATTATAAATAATTAATAATGAAAGCATTTGCTATTGCAGCTAAAAGATCGATTCAAGAAATAGAAATAGAAGAACCGGTCCCCGATTCAAATGAGATATTGCTTGAAGTACATTACATTGGATTATGCGGAAGCGATTTAAATGCTTATCGGGGATTAATGCCTCTGGTAACTTTGCCTCGAATTCCTGGCCATGAAATAAGCGGGATAATTATTGACAAAGGAAACCTGGTTCCTGATGCTTTTAAAATAGGAGACAAAGCGACAGTATCACCTTATACTAACTGTGGCATTTGTCCTGCATGTCGTGCCGGACGTATTAACACTTGTGAGTTTAACCAGACACTCGGTGTACAACGTGATGGAGCCCTTACAAAGAAAATACGAATTCCCTATGACAAGATTTTTTCTAACGAAAAACTTTCACTTCAGGAACTGGTCCTGGTGGAGCCCATGAGCGTTGGCTATCATGGTGCAAACCGTGGGGAAGTAAAGGAAACAGATACAGTATTACTGATTGGATGCGGTACTATAGGAATAGGCGCTTTATGTTCCGCAGTCCGAAAAGGCGCTACCGTAATTGCTCTGGATATTGACGATACAAAATTGGAGATTGCAAAAAACTTTGGTGCTGCCTATATCATTAATAGTAAAAAGGAGAACGCGCTTTCCAGAATTATGGAGTTAACTGGAAATCAAGGCGTAAATGTTGTAATAGAAGCAGCCGGAAATCCGGCAACTTTTGTACTGGCCCTCGAGGCTGTTTCTTTTGCCGGCAGGGTTGTAACAATCGGATATTCAAAAGAAGAGGTTCATTTCAATTCTCAATTAATAGTTCGTAAAGAACTTAATATAAATGGTTCGCGCAATGCCCTCAGAGTTTTTCCTTCTGTTATGCAAATGTTTGAACGCAAGGAAAAACCTTATTTAGATCTAATTACAAAAATATTTCCCTTTGACCAGGTTCCCGAAGTTTTTAAATTCTGGGATGAAAATCCGGGTATAGTTACCAAAATATTAATTGATGTAAAAGGATGAGTATAAAATGAAGAACTCAGAATTGATAGAGCAGAAGAAAAACTATTCAATTAGGACGTATGAAAATTCAACAAACAAACACTTCAAAATAACATGATAAAATTAATTATTTTATGCTGTATACTGATTTCGTCAGAAATATATTCACAGAATCCAATGACGGTTTCCAGTCCTGATGGATACCTTAAATTGAACGTATTGGTTAATAGTGGCAAACCGGCTTACTCGGTTACTTATAAGGGAAAAGTAATGCTGGAATATTCCCCAATAGGATTGATTACCAATGAAGGTGATTTTAGGTCTAGCATGAGTTTTGTGGAATCAACCACGGGAAAAGTCGATAAGGTATATACCCAGGACAAAATCAAACGCTCTCTTATCAATTACAAAGCAAATACCTTGAAATGTACTTTCGTGAATGCTCAAAATAAACAGATTTCTGTCCTATTCCAGGTAAGCGCAAATGATATTGCCTTCCGATATGAACTACCAACCTGGGGAGAAAGAATGGCCTGTGTGGTCGAGAAGGAAGCCACCGGGTTCAGATTCCCTTCTTTTACAACAACCTTTCTTTCTCCGATGATGCGGCCTATGGGTGGTTTTGCACGCACCTCTCCCAGTTACGAAAGTGGTTATGAAGCCGGTGCGCCAATGGAGAAAACATCTTTTTCTGAAGGGTACGTATTCCCCGGCCTTTTTCACGTGGGTGATAACGGTTGGGTTTTAATTTCAGAATCGGGAGTGAGAAGTCTTTACTGTGCCTCCCATCTGAGCAGATACAATGACAGTATTTATACAGTTGAATACCCAAATCCTAAACAAAACAATGGTTTCGGTAGCACAGGAGCGCAGATTGGCCTTCCCGGTGTCACTCCCTGGCGTACAATTACTGTTGGCGAGACTCTCAAACCGATTGTTGAAACAACGATTCCGTTCGATGTAGTTGACCCGCTTTATGAACCTTCTCAAGTCTACAAATATGGCCGAGGCACCTGGAGTTGGATTGTTTGGCAGGACAACAGCATGAATTTTGAAGACCAGGTGAAATATATCGATTTAGCTGCCACCATGAGTTTTGAATACATATTGATTGATGCATGGTGGGACACCAAACTTGGTTATGACAAGATGAAAGAGCTTGTTAAATATGCCAAATCAAAAGGTGTGGATGTTTTCCTTTGGTACAATTCTAACGGTTCATTCAACGATGCATTTCCTGGCCCATTAAACAAAATGAACACTTCCATAACGCGGAAGCAAGAGATGAAGTTGCTTCAGGAGGCCGGTGTGAAAGGTTTGAAAGTTGATTTCCTCGGCGGAGACAAACAGGAAACCATGCGTTTATATGAAGATATACTTTCCGATGCCAATGATTACGGCCTGATGGTTATTTTTCACGGAGCCACCCTTCCCCGTGGTTGGGAAAGAATGTTTCCCAATTTTGTCGGAAGCGAAGCAGTACTCGCATCTGAAATGCTTATTTTCTTTCAGGATGTGCGAGAAAAAGAAGCTTTCTATGCCACACTGCATCCTTTTATCCGCAATACAGTGGCCAGTATGGAATTTGGCGGCGTATTACTGAATGATTTCCTGAACAAAGGGAATCAAAAAGGGCAAGAACGGTTGACAACTGATGCTTTCCAATTGGCTACAGGCGTTCTTTTCCAAAATCCGGTGCAGATGTTTGCATTAACGCCCAATAATCTGATGGATGTGCCCGCGTTTGAACTGGACTTCATGCGAAATATACCCACTACATGGGATGAAACGCTTTTCATCGATGGTTACCCGGGTAAATATTGCGTCGTGGCGCGACGTCTTGGGCAGAAATGGTATGTAGCAGGCGTAAATGCTGAAAAGTCTGCTATGGATTTAAAACTTAACCTCCCCATGTTAGCCGGACAAAAAGTAGCGATGTACAACGACAATCGGAATAAAGAAACTTATATGGATTATGTTAAAGTTTCTGACAATGGAGATGTGTCAATAACTATTCAACCCAATGGCGGATTTGTACTAACTAAATAAATAAAATAAAATGAAGCGCATGTATAAAGTATTTGCATTAACCATACTCCTGGCGAGCATTAGTTATGCAATAGTAAACGCACAGAATCCGATTATTCAAACAAATTACACAGCAGATCCTGCGCCAATGGTGCACAACGACAAAGTTTATCTGTACACCACCCATGATGAAGATGAATCAACCTGGTTTACAATGAATGACTGGAAATTATACACAACCGACGATATGGTGAATTGGACTGATCATGGCGCGGTTTTGTCCTACTCAGATTTTAGTTGGGCTAAAATGAATGCCTGGGCTGCACAGTGTATAGAAAAGGATGGTTTATTCTATATGTATGTGCCTATTACCACCAAAGACAACCAAGGTGCCATCGGTGTAGCTGTTGCTAATAATCCCTACGGTCAGTTCATCGACCCATTGGGAAAACCGCTGGTTCAAAGCGGCCACGGAGATATTGATCCTTCTGTTTTCATTGACGACGATGGTCAGGCCTATCTTTACTGGGGTAATCCAAACTGTTATTATGTCAAGCTGAATGAGGATATGATTTCCTATGAAGGTGAAATCGTTAAAGTTCCGATGGTTGAGGAATCTTTTGGAAAACGCGAAGGGAATCCCCTAAGACCTACCACTTACGAAGAAGGCCCGTGGCTATACAAACGTAACGGATTTTATTACCTGTTGTTTGCAGCAGGTCCTATACCAGAGCATATTGGTTATTCAACCAGCAACAGCCCAACAGGGCCCTGGAAATACCGTGGAGTTTTAATGCCGACCGAAGGAAGTAGTTTTACCAATCATCCCGGGATCGTAGATTTCAGAGGTAACACCTACTTTTTCTATCACAACGGAGCCTTGCCCGGAGGGGGTGGTTTTACCCGATCAGTCTGTGTAGAACAGGTTAAATTCAATGATGACGGCTCTATTCAACCAATGAAAATGACCGGAGGAATTAAAAAAGGACTGGAAACGCTTAATCCTTATGTCAAGACTGAAGCTGAGACTATCGCTTGGTCTGAAGGTGTCAGATCAATGCAGAATGATCAGGTTGGCGTATTTATAACCGCCATGCGCAGCGGGGCTTACACAAGAGTAAGAGATGTCGATTTTCGGAAAAAAGGCACTTCTGAATTTACCGCCAGACTTGGAACAACCCACAATGGCAATGTATCCATGGAGATCAGACTGGACAGTTTGGATGGAGAATTGATAGGAACAGTCAATGTGCCACTTACCGGTGGCAACGACAGATGGGCTTTGGTAACAACCGATGTTCAGAATGTAAAGGGTGTTCACGATGTGTATTTCGTTTTTAAAGGAAAGGCTTCCAGTAAAATCATGTATTTCGACTATTGGAGGTTTTCTGAGTAAAGGTTCTTTAACGGGATTACTGAAAAATTAATTTTCAGTAACTCCTGATTTTTTGTTTTGCACTATTTTGAATTGAGTACTCTTTCAAATTTCGATAGATGATCTATTCATTAACTGATAGGAAGATATTGGAGCATAATTTACTGAACCTACAGCTTTAAATGAAAAAATACTACTAAAATGAACTATCGAATTACCTTTATTTTGCTTCTCCTGGTCAGCATTGCTTATCAGGGAAATGCCCAAACTACCCGTCACGAAATGCTTTTCGACGACGGATGGAAATTTTTCCTGGGAGATATCGAAGGTGCAGAGAAGCTTTCTTTTAACGATAAATCGTGGAGAGACATTGATTTGCCCCACGACTGGAGTATTGAAAAGCTTCCTGGACAGGAACCCGGAAAGGTGGTTGGCCCATTTTCCAAAGAAAGCCCGGGAACGACTGCAACTGGATATACGTTGGGTGGTACAGGCTGGTATCGAAAAACATTTACGTTGACCTCTGGTGAGCAATACGAAAAAACAATCATCAATTTCGACGGGGTGTATATGAACTGCGAGGTGTGGGTCAATGGCAAACTGGTTGGTTCTCATCCCTATGGCTATACTGCTTTTTATTTTGATATCACTGACTTATTTAAACCGGCCGGTAAGCCAAATGTAATTGTTGTTAAAGTTAAAAACGAAGGCAAAAACTCCCGCTGGTACAGCGGTTCGGGTATTTACAGACATGTTTGGCTGATACAGAAACAAGCTGTTAACATTTCTCATAATGGCGTTTTCATTGCCACTGAAAATATTTCCCCAAATGAAGCCACGATAAAAATTGCATCTACTATTGAGGATATATCAACTAAAAATCCTGATGTCAAACTTTTAATTAATATTACCGGTCCCGATGGTAAAATTTCACAAACGGCAGAAACACAAGCAATAACTATATCAGGTAGTAAAGAAATTATTCACAACATTACGATTCTCCAACCCAAATTATGGTCGGTTGACACCCCCAACCTTTACACAGCCGAAATACAGGTTGTTGCCGACGGTAAAGTTACTGATAAAGTTACTACAACGTTCGGTATCCGTACGATCCACTTTGATGCACAAACCGGTTTTACCCTGAATGGCAAAACAGTTCTTCTGAAAGGCGGAAACATGCACCACGATAACGGTTTTTTGGGTTCGGCCACTATCGACCGTGCCGAAGAACAACGTGCAGAACTAATGAAAGCTTATGGTTTCAATGCCATTAGAACCAGTCATAACCCTCCGTCAAAACAATTCCTCGATGCTTGTGACCGCATTGGAGTTCTGGTTATGGACGAAGCTTTCGACATGTGGGAACGACCAAAAAATCCACAAGATTATCATCTCTATTTTAAAGACTGGTGGAAGAAAGACCTGGAATCAATGGTTCTTCGCGACAGGAATCATCCGTCGGTTATTTTATGGAGTATAGGAAATGAGATTAACGAACGGGCAGACTCTGTTGGTTATATCATCACCAAAAGACTGGCTGATGAAGTTCGGAAACTGGACCCGACCCGCCCGGTTACCGAAGCTATATGTGGTTTCTGGGACCACCCTGGGCAGGACTGGTCAACCACGGTTCCGGCATTTGCCAATCTTGATGTTGGTGGATATAATTATCTCTGGGGCAATTACGAACCTAATCATGCCAAATTTCCCAAAAGAATCATGATGGGAACCGAATCGTTCCCTGGAGATGCCTACAATTACTGGAAACAGGTTGAAAAAAATCCCTGGGTAATCGGTGATTTTGTATGGACTGCAATGGATTACCTGGGTGAAACCGGGCTTGGAAATTCACGTTTGAATGACGACCCTGATAAAGGGTTTTTAAGGTCATGGCCATGGTTTAATGCTTTTTGCGGCGATATTGACCTGTGTGGCTTTAAAAAACCGCAATTGTTTTACAGGGATGTAATATGGAATAACAGCAGGCTTGAAATAGCTGTTCACTCTCCTATTCCTGAAGGTAAAAAAGAAATCGTCAGTTACTGGGGATGGCCTGACGAATCACAGAGTTGGAATTGGAATGGCAACGAAGGTAAAATAATGGATGTAAGGGTATTTTCAAGTTATCAGGTTATCAGGCTCGAACTGAACGGTAAAATCATTGATGAAAAACCGGTCGGCGACAGTTCCAAATTAATCACGAACTTTAAGGTGCCTTACGAACCGGGTGTTTTAAAGGCTATAGCATTGAATAATGGAATAGAAGTGGCTTCAAAAGAACTGAGAACAACAGGTACCCCGGCTAAAGTAAAACTTACTGCAGACCGGACTAAAATAAAAGCCGACCGTAATGATTTGTCTTATGTTAAGGTTGAAATAACTGATGTGCAGGGCAATCTTATCCCTGATGCTGCTATTCCTGTTGCATTCACGGTTTCAGGGGTAGGTGAAATAGCCGGTTCGGGAAATGCCTGCCCATATGATATGGAAAGTTTTAACAATCCGGTTTGCATAACATATCATGGACGGGCCCTGGCAATTCTACGGCCTTTAATAGATACTAAAGCTGGAATAATTACGCTCAGGGCAGAAGCAGACGGATTGGTTACCGGAGAGATCAATATAACTGTACAATAAAATATGTAAACTATTTCGCATTGATTGAGATCATTACAGGGATCATTTTATTAGTGAAGGCGACAGAAATTTCAGAAAAAATCAACAATAATTTCAACTTAAATTCCAATAGATCAGTTGATGAAACGAGCATTTAATAAATCATTATTACTACGAGCATTATTATGATTATTTTTTAATAGTAAATTTTATGAAATCATATAATTAAATAAAATCTAAACGGGTGAAAAAAACAAAACTTTACATTTCATTAATACGAGCTGTCATAATATGTAGTTCTCTTTTAAGCATAGATTCAACCTATGCCCAAAGTGCAATGATCAATGTTGCATCGCCAAATACGACACTGCTCAACGGACAGTGGAAGGTGATTATTGATCCTACGGGTATTGGCGATTGGCGGCAGGTATGGAAAGAGAAGAAGCCAGGGAAAAAAACTGATTTTATCGAGTATTCTTTTGAAGGTGGACCTATTCTACATGTACAGGGAGATTTTAATTTACAGATGTGTGAACTTACCTACATGGAAGGCACTGTCTGGTACAAAAAAACTTTTTCATACAATCTCCCAACAGGCAAAAGATTATTTCTCCACTTTGGCGCTGTAAATTATCGCGCTGACATATATTTGAATGGCAATCTTCTCGGTAGCCATGAAGGCGGTTTCACGCCCTTTCAATTCGAGATAACAAACGCTATCCATACAGGTGAAAATACAATTATTGTTAAAGTAAATAACCAACGTGTTAAAAACGGTTTGCCGGGTTTGGGCTATGACTGGTTTAATTATGGAGGTATTACCCGGGATGTGGATCTTATCGAAACCGGCGACACCTATATTGAAGATTATTCTATACAATTAAAGAAAGTCAGCCTTAATTCTGTATTGGGATGGGTTCAACTGAATGGTGTACAAACTGAGCAAAACATTGTAATAAAAATACCGGAACTTAACTTCAGGTATACAGCATATTGCCGAAACACCAACCGGGATGGCTTCTCAAAAAGATTTTATTGAGGAATATATGAGCTCTTTGCCCGAAAGTTGGGATGATGTGAAATTTGTTGACGGTTTTCCTGGAAAATTTGTTGTATTGGCCAGGAAAAAAGGGGACAGATGGTATATAGCAGGTATTAATGGAGAAAATTCTGAACGCACTATAACGCTAAATGTTCCTTTCATTAGTGATACATCCAAAGGCATTCTCATCACCGATGTGGTTGGTACAAAAGACTTTATAAAAAGAGGTATTGATTTTTCAACACCGATCAACCTGACAATGTATCCTTATGGCGGGTTTGTCATTAAAACTATATTAGCAGGAGACAAACCTGATGCTAATAAATAAATTATTTCAGTTAACAAGATTAATAGGTAGTAATATGAAAAAAAAATTATTGTTTATTTTAAGCTTTTTGTTTTCAATAAACTCTTTTGGGCAAACAATGCCCTTTCAGAATCCTAATTTAAGTTCGGAAGAGAGAGCTAAAGATTTAATATC
>CAYWUI010000067.1:0-8742 GCA_964461435.1 uncultured Bacteroidales bacterium
AGTTGAAAAAAGCTGATATTTCACAACTGCCCCTTGATGTCTTGCTTTGTATGAGATGTAAGTTCTCACTTTTTTTAATGGCTTCTTCCAGTGGCTGGGTCACACTGATAAGCATAGCCTCAACCGGTTGTTCCCCGTTGTCTGCTATGATTTTTATTTTTGGGAAAGTGACATTGGGCAATAACTCCACTTTCATCCGTGAATATCCATAGATCCCGACAAACACGATAATGAGGGTTACTATACCCAGCGGATTTTTAAATTTCCGGTAAAAACTTTGTTCATTCATGTTGACCTGTATTAGTCTGGCGTGATAATGTTAACCAGAGCACTGTCAGATAAAGCATAACCGCCCTTATAAACAAACCGGTCGGAGATATTTATTCCTGTACCCGTTACCTGCACAAGGCTGTCAACCTTTATTCCTTTTTTAACAGGTACCCTGACAGCTATGGAATCGTTCCTTATTTTAATAATCCAAAACCGGCTCTGTTCTTCATTGCCGTAAACTGCACCCGATGGCAGGAATACCCCCTCTTTCACCTTCCCGGTTTTTACCATTACTTTTACATGAATATTTTCCGAAACCGGGAAATTTTTTCCCGGAGTTACCAGTAATGCATTAGTCTGGTTGGTTTCATTAGCAGAAGGCAAACTTGCCCCAACAATGCCCGACAATAGTTTACCATCGGGAAAAAGTATTGAACAGTGTTGATTTTCTATTTTAGAAATATCCATTTCAAGAGGAACAGAAACAACTACGCGCAATGAATGCTGGTCAACACAGCTTGCAAGCAGATCACCTTCCTGGACAAAATCACCCGGCTGGACATTAATTTGACTTACAATACCGGATGAATAGGAGAAAACAATACTGGCAGCAGATTTAATGAATTCACTGCTTAAATGCGTAGATTCGAGCAGGGAGGTTTCACGGGATTTGATTTCGAAAAGCGGCTGTTTTGCAGAAATTTTTTCGGCAAGCGAAACATTTACTTTTGAGATGATACCTGTAACATGTGCCCTTATTTCTATGGTCTGAATGTATCGCGTAATGCCCTGAAATTCTTCTATAAATTCTGCATCTTTAATAACCGGACGGGTAACCATAACATCGCTGCGGGGTTTAATAACGGCTTCGTCGTCACGGTTTTGTACTTTACAGCCTGTGATAAATAAAATCAGGGCAACGGTTAAAATTTTATAAATTAAATTAATCTTATGCTTTATATTAATGACTCCAGTAATTGTATTCATTGATAAGTTTGTTAAGTGCAATATAATGTAAATCGAGCGACATTTTGTTGCGGCTGTATTGTTGCAGGAAATTTAAATAATCGATAATACTTACCTGGGCATTTTTAAGTTCTTCACCGTAGATTAATAAAAGCTCATCATACTCTTTATTTAATATCATTTCCTTTCTGACAGTTGCTTTAGTACTTTCAATGGCTGTTTTATAACTATCCAGCTGGCTTTTAATTTCAATATGTTTAAGCTCTCTTAACCGGCAGGCTTCGTCAATAACGAGCATTTGTTGCTGCCGGTTAATACTTTTCTGCCTTCCGTCGAACAGGTTATAGGTAAGTTGTACGCCGGCACCCGCTCCCACATGACGTCCCAGGTACGGAACAGTTGTCGAATTCAGACCGGAATTGGCAAACAGCTTGACCTGTGGTTTGTACTGGTTGTTAAATACTTTTTGCTGCCAGATAGCTGCCAGGCTGTCTTCCTGGTAAGATTTCAGAAAAAGCGAGTTGTCGGGTATACCTTGTTCCTGCTTAATTTCATAACCGGCAAGCATAGTTATTGAAGTATCGGTAATTCCGCAGGCCGTTTTAAGTTGCCTCAGACTCAACCTGTATGTTGCTTCAGCATTAAGGTAATCAATGGAATCGGTTTTCATGGCCGTCTCCATTAATTTATAATCGAGATAACGGTACAGGCCGTGTTGGGTGAGTGTTTTAACTATTTCAAGTTGTTCCGACAAAAGGTTAAGGATTTCCTCTGCATTTTGCAGTCCGTATTGCATGGCAAGCGCATCGAAATACATATTTGCCAGTGAATGCTCAAGTTCAAGTTCAACAGTTTTAATGCGTGTATCGATTTTAGCTATTTCAAGCATATTTTGGCCCAGAAGGTTATTTACCTGGATGCGTTTAAAAACCGGGTACTCGAAGTTTACCAGTAAGGAATATAATCCACCGTCGGTAATATTAATATCATAGCCGATTGCCTTTTCATCGGGATTACCGGTAATAATTCTCCCGTTGTTATTGAAGTAGGGGGCAAAAAGATAATCGGAGCTTAAATACACTTTGGGAGCCAGGTTAGCTGCATGTATCAAATCTGATTCAAGGTAAAAATAATTGCGCCGTGCTCTTAATGACACCAATTCGCTATTGTTTGCCCTGGCACTGTCCAGAAAATAAGCAAAATTCAGCTGGGCCTGTAAGCCCTGATCCGGTAATGAAAGAAATATAAATAACAGTCCAAGGTAACTGCCGGATAATCCTTTGAGAGTATAAATGCGTCGCATGGTAATGTTTATTATCAGTATCTAAATTAATATTTAATTTATATAGTTTGCAATGATTTATAAAAAAACAAACCGTATTTGGCATAATACGGTTTGCTCAAAATTATATGCTTGCCTTTCAAATTTAGCCAGTCTTCATTATTATAATTGACACCCTAATCGTCATCATTGTCATAATCATTGTCATCATCCTCATCTTCAACGCTGACCTTTTCAATGGTAATATCGCCTGATGCCGTGATCTGAATTTCAGCCTCCGTGTTACCTTTCTCAAGTTCAATTTCATATCCTTTGTAATCGGGTTTTTCAATGCTCTCAATTTCTTCAATTTCCCATCCGTTGAATTTAAGGTTAATAGCCTTGTGAATTTCTGCCGGCAGGTCTTTCCCGTTTATTTTGGTTTCCGTTTCAAGCCATTCACCGGCATTATTAAAACTGGCCGACATGCTTGTTCCATCCTTTTTAAATTCAGCCTCCCATTCATTTTCTTCCTGCTCCCATTTGACATCCGTGGCTGATTTAAACATTTTTATAAACGAATCCTGAACTTCTTTGGGGGGTAGCTGGTTCTGACCGTGTACCATCAGTACCGTTCCAAAAATTAAAATTAATAATGCTGTCTTTTTCATAATATAATTTTTAAAGTTTATTACTGCAATTTAAGTCTTAAATCTAAAGATTTTCTATAGTTTTCAGGCTTAAAGTCATTCATGCGGAAAAAAATACGAAGAGAATAAAAAGGTTCAGAGGAGCAAAACAAAGCTGTGCATTTTGCCTGAAAAATGATATTCAATTTTAAGATTTAGCACAAGGCATATTTGTTTTGAAATTGCAAGACCAAGTCCGGTTGAATCAGATACTGCTTCTTTATAAAACCGGTCGAACATACGTCTTGTATTTTCTATGGGCTTTGTGCCTGAATTTGACATTATCATCTTTTTATTTTCAAGCTGGATATTTATAGCCCCACCCCGAATATTATGCTTTATGGCATTGCTGAATAAGTTATTGAAAAGAATCTCTATTAATGTTTTATCGCAGCGTAAAATCCAATCTGAGATATCCCTGAAGTCAACCCGTAATTCCTTTAACTCTGTTAGTTCGCTGAAATATTCCATTTGCTCAAGAATAGATTTTTTTATACTAACAGCTTCAATTTTCACAAACTGCTGATTCTCTATTTTGGTTAGCAACAATAAATTCTTATTTATCCTTGTAAGCCGGTTGACAGATTGATATATAGACTTGATTTTTTCTGCCTGAACTGGTGAAAGTTCATTCCCTTCAAGCAATGATTCAATTTTTGAACGAATAATTGCGAGAGGCGTTTGCAGTTCATGGGAGGCATTTTCGGTGAATTTTTTCAGTGTGTCATAATCATTTATCAATTTGCCAGTGAGTGATTTGAGTGTTTCGTTTAATTCCTGAAATTCAGAAATATTGCTATTTTCCGGACGGAAAGTTTCCATTTTTTGTAGCGAAAAATTTTTCAGCTTTTCAAGATTTTTATAGAATGGTGACCATACTGATTTTGAAATCCTCATATTCAAATAAAAAAGCATACCAAAGAGTAATAAAAGGCTTATAAGGATTAAGATTATCACTGTTTCAAGCAAATCGCCCGATTCTATTGCGGATTCTCTTACGGTAATTTTATATGTATTATTATTTATTGTTTTTATAACGGTTAATTGCCTGAATTCTTCGCTCTCATTGAGTTCAGTATAAAGTATTGTATCCGAAAAACATCTGGATTCCCAGGCATGATCTATTAACTCAACTGATATAAAAGGTTCAAGCAGGACAAGTTGTTGTTTTTCTTTAATTAAACGCTCAACATGTTTATAGGTATACTCAAGTGTTTCATCTGTTTCGTCCGCGACAATTATTTTCAACGTAATATTTATTGCTACCCCGAGTAATATTAATACCGCAAGAGAATAAATAAGATAACGCTGGTTAATTTTATGTATTAACTTCATTAGTCAATATATTTGTAACCCATCCCATAAACAGTCAGCAAATAATCGGAACCGCCCGCAGATGCAATTTTTTTTCGTAGGTTGTTAATATGGGTATAGATAAAATCAAAATTGTCCGCCAGATCTATATTATCACCCCAGAGATGTTCCGCAATCGATTCTTTCGTGAGTAACCGGTTTTTATTGGCAATAAAGAAATTTAACAATTCATATTCTTTTTTTGTAAGCGCAATTTTCTTGCCTTTAACATAAACCGCTTTATTATCAGGATTTATTTTTATTTCATTATGCACAATTTCTACAGCCCCGTTGAATTTTCTGCGACGAAAAACTGACTTGATCCTTGAATTCAACTCAGCCAGATGAAAGGGTTTTGTTATATAATCATCCGCACCAAGGTCAAGTCCGTATAACTTGTCATCGAGTGAATTTTTAGCTGAAATAATTAAAATCCCCGTGTCTTGCTGTATATTTTTTAAAGTCTTAATCAAATCCAGACCAGTACCTCCCGGAAGCATAATATCTACCAGAACAATATCATAGTGATAAACGGATAGTTTTTCGCTGGCAGTGTTATACATGTCAGCAACCTCACAAATAAAATCTTCTTTCTCGAGGTAAGATTTTATTTCATAAAGCAATTCCTGTTCATCTTCAATGATTAATATTTTCATTCCATAAAACTACAATCAGATTTTTAAGAAATTTTAAAGTAAATTTATTTTCTTTTGAGTAAAGTGCAAAGGCTTTCTTCTTATCAAAACAGGCAGTGATAAGTTGAGATCAATTCAACTTTAAAAATACAAATATGGCAGCTGACCCGGAATTCCCGTTGGGAGAAGATAACAGGTACAGCGCCTTTATTCTACACTCTGGCAATTTTCTCCAGGGTGCTGTAATTCTTTATTTTAGTCTTCCCCTTAACCATGCCAATTAAGCCGTTTTCTTTGAATGCTTTCATTATCCTTATCACGCTTATGGTTGACATAGAAGTTAACTCACCTATTTCTTTTTGTGTTATCGGAATTATATCAGGATCTTCTTGTTTCAGTTCTTTTGATAAGTTTAGTAAAGCTATAGCTATTCTTTTGTCCAGATGATTATTGGCAAGTACGCTCAATTCATTAAATAAATAAAATAAATGCCTATTGCTTTTTCTGAACAAAAACAAAGCAAAAGCCCCGTTGTTTTTCATAATCTCATTTATGATGCATGCATCCAGCAAACAAGCCTCTGTTTGTTCTTCAAACGCAGTAACCGAATAATCATATATGTTGTTTCTCCCTATATTATCCAAACCTATTACCTGGTTGGGAGATAGTATGCCAAGGATAGTTGTTTTGTTATTTTGTTTAACGTGTAGTTTAACAAGCCCTTTACGGATATTCAGATAAAATGTGACTGGAATACCTTGCTTAATGATAGTTTCGCCCTTATTATAAATAATTTGTGTTTTCTTTTTGCTGATTTTATCTACTTCTGTCCCTGATAAAGGCTCAAAACAAACAAACCTGTTTTCACATTCCCTGCAATTATCCATTACTCTGATTTTTATAACATTACTGAATTACTGATAGCTTTATATTAAAGTTAGCAAAAAAAAAAATAAAACGGTATTTTTCATCATTATAATTATTAGCTAAGGATAAAAAATAGTCTTTCCCCAGAGTTCTTCCTTGATGATAAATATCATTGGCTAATTGGCAGGAATAAAGTAAATGTTTAACTAACTTAAATATAATAATTTAACTAAAACATGTCGGTATGTTTTCAGATAGAATAAGATCGCCTTGAAAATCTTTATAAAGACTGTAATGGTTTTATAATTTCTTTCTCAGGGCGGGAGTATACCGAAAATCCCGGTAAAGAGTAGGTGTTATTAATAATATTAGTTATGAAAAAAATTTTACTTTCTACAATATTTATATTTATTGCGCATTTCTTAATCGTTAATGGTGTAAACGGACAGGTAAGCCTTCCGTATTTTGATAATTTTGAAGACGGCAATTTCGATAACTGGAATTTAAGCGGGACGGGCCTTTCAGTAGTTGTAATTGATTCAACCGCTGCAAATGGTACCGGACATTCTTTGTATACGGAAAATGTAGGCAGCAGCGAGTTTGACCTTACTTTAACTTTAGAAGAAGGTGCGCAGCCCAATTATGTCGGATTCTATGCCAAGTCAGGAAGCACATCGTTACATGATGCTTACTTTACTTTAAAAGGCAGTTCTGACTGGCTTATCTATTTCTATTTTTACGGTACCGGAAACATGTATCTCAACGGTCTTTATCCCTATTCATATAATACGTGGGAGTGGTATCATATCGAGTTTAAAGATATAGATTATGTGGGTCACACATTTGATTTCTATGTCAATGAGACTTTAATACTGGATGATACGCCATTCAGGACAAATAACAGTTCGGTAACGGGAATATGGATAAGAAATTATGATGCGGGAGGAATAGGCATATTTGATGAGATACAGATAGGAGGAATATTCGTGGGATACACACCAATATGTGCCGGTGATGATGCGGTTTTTACCGTTAATTACACAGGTGTGGGAACTACTACTTACCAGTGGCAGGAGAGTGCGGACACCGGTAAAACATTTACAGATTTAACCGAAGGGGAACCATATTCCGGAGTGGATAACGACACATTGATTGTTGCGGACGGGGCATCCATGGAAGGATATCAGTACAGGGTGGTTATTGACGATGATGAAGGCAGCGACACAACTTCTGCGATTACATTGGTACTGGAAAGTGAAGCTCCTGAACTGGTCACGCAAAACAGCACGATATATTTAAATGATAACGGTATTGCAGACATTATTCCCGGTGATATTATTTTATCAGCTACCGATAATTGTGAACTGACAGATACTGTTTTCAGCAAATCGACATTTAGCTGTGAAGATATAGGGGACAACGAAATAGATGTTTCTGTCACGGATGTATCAGGAAATACAACAACCAACCAGGTGACAATCACTGTTGAAGATACGCTGGGGCCCTCTTTGGTAATGGAAGACATAATATTGCAGCTTGATACGGCAGGAAATGCAGTAATTACAGCTGAAGATATAATTACAGAGTTATATGATAATTGTATGCTGGCAGATACTGTTATTGACATTACAACCTTTGATTGTAGTGATATTGGAGATGTTGTTGTGACAGTAACTGTTACAGATTCATCGGGTAACGAAACTGTATCGGAAGCAACTGTTACTATTGAAGATGCATTGCCACCTGAGATTAGTACTATAGATACCCTGAGAATTAGCCTGGATGAAGATGAGGGTGCAACAATCGAAATTGGTGATGTCTTGATTAGTGCCGCAGATAATTGTGAACTGGCAGATACGGGTTTAAGCGAGTCAGCTTTCAATTGTGATGACAGCGGCATGTCAGAAATTACTATAACCGTGACCGATGTCTCAGGAAACGAGGCAATAAATACTATTATTGTGATAATATCAGAAAATGAAATTCCTGAACTTGTCACTCAAAAAACCACAGTTAGTTTAAGTCCGGAAGGGACAGCTTCAATTCTGGCATCTGATGTGGTACAGAATGCCAGTGATAATTGCCGGATAACCGATACTATTATGAGCAAGGCTTTATTTGGTTGCGAGGATATCGGTGAAAACATAATAGATATTACGGTTATTGATGCATCCGGCAATGAAATAACATTGCAGGATACGGTGGTAGTAAATGATTTTGATACCGATGGGGATGGAACGGGTAATTGTACAGACACGGATGACGACGATGACGGTATTCCGGATATAGAGGACCCGGATCCGCTAAATCCCAATATACCATCTGTTGTAAATAATGCAGAAGCTTCATCATTTACTGTATATCCGAATCCTTTTGATGATGTTATTCATCTGTCATTTGGCACACAGGTGAACAATGTGCAAATATCTGTTTTAACAATGGAAGGGAAAATTGTCAGAACAATAGACAAATTTTCAGGCACGGAAGCAACTGTCTCAACATCAGGATTAAAGCAAGGTATTTACTTTATATACCTGGTCAATGGCGAAATTTGCCATAAATATAAAATAATCAAGGAATAATAAAACAGGGACGGCGCCCTAAAAAATATGGGCGCTGTCCCTGTAATGTTCCTATATTTTTACGAATTCTACCCGGCGGTTTTTTGCTTTATTGGCAGGTGTATCGTTGGGCGCAACAG
>CAYWUI010000068.1:0-8552 GCA_964461435.1 uncultured Bacteroidales bacterium
ATAGCTGTATTTTCTATTCGAACAATATTGGTATAAGATATGGAGATAATTATACTTTTTCAGTTAAAGGGAGGTTGATGGTCAAGAATTCTTATAGTATAAATAATTACGATAAAGATGTATGGAACATGGTACGTTCGATATGGCAACCTAAAATTAACAATATTACTTTTATTAACACTACAGTTTCAAAGCCAGTAAAAGAATATCCCGATTTGATTGTTATAAACTAATAACAACAATCTTATATCCCGTAATCATATAATTTGTAAAAATCCCCTGAACATTGTATTAATATACCACTATTTATGTTTATCAGGTAGTTTTTCCCAAAACAATATATTTAAATATTTTTTTTTCGTACTAACTTTTTTATTACAATTGTAACCAAAAGTCTAATTATTTTATAAGTTATATCATTTTAATACAGAAGCAAATGGTTTTGCGATACTTTAGTCTGGTGCTTTTTATAATTAATGCGGGATGCTTCTTCTCTTATAGCTACGACCTTAACACAGATTATAAAAAGAATATAATTGCTGCCAGAAGGATGGATCAGGATAAAATTGATCTTATATCAATCAATGATAAATATAAGGTACATAAAATGGTTTTACAGCCTGGCGAAACATATTATCACGATAGTATCATAAAACTTGACAAAAAAAGGCCCTTTGGATTTAATCATTTTATTTACAATTTTAAAAAAGAAGATTATTATCATATTTCAGTCTGGAGGTTTGGAGATAATAAGGACGGAGTATTGGTAGCTGACGGATTTGAAGACAGCAGATTTTATAACGCACAGAACAAACCGGATCTAATTGACTCTGCCGGATGGCAATTATTAACTCTGGATATATTTATTCCTCCTTATTATAATTTCAGTGAATTAAGAATATATGTTTGGAATAAAGGGACTGGCAATATAATATTTAAAGACCTGAAAGTCGAAAAGTCGCAGGAAAGAATTTATCCCTCATACGAACAGACAGCCCTGCAAATTAATATAGATGAATCTGCACTTGAAAAGCTTGAAAAGAAACAGGAACTGGCATTTAAAAATGGCATACTGGAAACGGAAGATAATGATTATGTCATGGCCCAGTTAATATATGGCAAAGATACTATGAAAGCTGACGTACGTTTGAAAGGTGACTGGCTGGACCACCTTATTGGTCCTAAATGGTCACTCAGGGTGAAGATGAGTAAAAACAATTCCTGGAAGAACATGACAAGCTTCTCGTTGCAAACTCCCGAATCAAGAGGATTCCTTTATGAATGGTTTGCCCATAAAGTACTGGCATCTGAGGACGTTCTAACAACCAGGTATGGATTTGTACCTGTGATCTTTAACGGTAAATCCCTGGGTATTTATGCGTATGAAGAGCATTTTGATAAACATCTTGTTGAATCAAATAACAGGAGAGAGGGACCTATCTTAAAATTCTCGGAAGAAGTAGGATGGACAAATCAAAGACTTTACTTCTCAGATAATAAATATTATAATATCTCACTATTTGATGCGACTGATATAGTCCCATTTAAAGCAAACAGGACAGCAAAAGATGAGACTTTATATGATGAGTATCTGATAGCGCAGAATTTATTATATCAGTTTAAAAACGATCTGAAGCCCCTGTCAGAAATATTCGATATCAGGGACCTTGCCAGGTATTATGCATTATTTGATATTACAAAAGGATATCACGGATTCGTCTGGCATAATATAAGATTTTACTATAATCCGGTTACCTGCAAGCTGGAACCCATTGCTTTCGATTTATATACATCGGGAAGCATAAGGTTAGACTTGCCTGAAATAGTTCTGGGTAATTATAAAAAATCAGGGGAAAAATCAGAAATCGATAATGTCCTTTATTTGCCTTTTAAGCAAAGAGAATTTGTTGATCAATATATATACTATCTGGACAAATATTCAAAAGAAAATTTTATAGATTCATTGAATAATTTATTCATTTCTGAGCTCGATAGCCTGAATGAACTAATTGGAAAAGAATTTAAATATTATAAGTTTGATATTTCCATTTACAAAGACAACTGCAAAAGAATTAACGATTTTTTACAAACATTCAGGAATATAACAACCCGGACTGGTTTTGGCGTACAAAAAGTAAAAAAATCAGAATTTGAAAGAGATCTGCCTGATGACCTTATTCCATATCTCATTAAGATATACAGAAACAGGTATGCGGAAGATTCTGTATTTTACCTTGATAACTTATGCCAGGAGGACTTACAATTATGCGGATTCAGCAATAATGATACTGCATGTAAAATAAGTGACAGCATCATTATTCCTGAAAAATCACCAAAATATCCTTTAAAAATAAGCCGCCCTGATCTGGCAGAAAATATGACTTTTAAGGTCGGCAAAAGAAAAGAATTATTTTCAGTCCCTGTTTTTCAGTGGGATTTCCCTTATGATTATACCCCCGCACAGGAACTTTTCAATAATTACACGATTGAAAATTATGCAGGGATAAAGATAAATTCTGATACTCTTATAATAGAGGGGGCTTTGAATTTTTCCAAACCTTTGGTTATACCCGCGGGATATACTGTGATTATAAAAGCCGGGGCAGAATTAAATTTTACAGGCAAATCAATTTTTATATGTTATTCCCCTGTTTATGCAAGAGGTAGTGAGGAAAAGCCTGTAATTATTACATCATCCGACGGTACTGCAATGGGCTTTAATGTGTTCCAGGCACAGAAAAAGTCAATTTTGGAACATGTTATTTTTGATCAGCTGAACACACTTGATTATAATGGCTGGAAGTTAACAGGGGCTGTAAACTTCTATGAGTCTGATGTTGATTTAACAAATGTGACATTCAGGAATAACCGGTGTGAAGATGCGCTTAATATTATAAGATCAGTATTTGTCATAACAGGCTGTACATTTGACAATATTTTTTCAGATGCCTTTGATTCGGACTTTTCGGAGGGAATTCTAAAGAATTCTCAATTCAGGGATATAGCTAATGATGCCATAGACTTCTCGGGGAGCAAAGCAACTATAGATAATTGCGAAATAATCAATGCGGGTGACAAAGGTATCAGCTGCGGTGAAAAATCCCGGATTACAGTTAATGATATCAAAATTGATAATTCCACTGTGGCCGTTGCCTCCAAGGATTTAAGCAGGATGTCAATATCAAACTCCCTGATAATAAACAGCAAATACAGTTTTATTGCTCTAATGAAAAAACCTGAATACGGAGAGGCTATGATATATTCAACGAACAATACTTTAAAAAATATTTTTAATGGATATATGATAGAAAAAGGATCAACATTATTTATAGATGATACCCCGATACCCGGGATTCACAAAAAACTGGCAAAAGAGTTTTATTAATTTAATAATTCCAGGTGAAGTATCTATTTCTTATATTAATCTGTTTAATAGCCTCATGTGAAGGGAATGCAGATGCCGATATTGAATATACGGGAATTAATTATTCTTTTTTTGTTGCCGGACATGTTTACAGCAATCCATCAGGAACAGAACCGGGAATATACTCCCTTTTTAAGGATAAATTTAATTATATAAAAAGCGATAGTACGATAAAATTCGGAATATTTACAGGGGACATAGTAAAAGATGGTTCCAGGGAAGAATGGGATGAAGTTGATAAAGATATTGCCGGGCTGGTTATACCTGTTTACTTTACTCTGGGAAACCATGACAATAAAAACAGGGAATTGTTCATTGAAAGATATGGAAAAACTTACTTTGACTTTACTTATAAGAATGATTTGTTTATTATACTGGATCCTAACATTGATGGCTGGAATATTTCCGGAGCACAGCTGAATTTTCTAAAGCAGGTATTATCAGATATAAGTCCTGATATAAAGAATGTATTTGTTTTCTTTCATCAGCTATTGTGGTGGAGTAATGACAACAGGTACGGGAATGTCAGGCCAAACTCATTTGAAGGCCGGTCTGATTCGATAAACTTTTGGAGTACTGTTGAACCATTATTTACTAATCTGTCCTGTAACGTGGTTATGTTTGCCGGTGATGTTGGAGCAGCAGAATGGAGTGCCGATTATATGTATGATAAATATGAAAATATAACTTTTATAGCTAGCGGTATGGGTGAGGGAATCGGTGATAATTTCATAATTGTTGATGTTATGACAGACAATACTTTGCAATACAGACTAATTTCCCTGAATTGTGAAGACATAAATTGCCTCGGGAAGCTGGAAGAATATACCTTGCCCTGATTAAAAGAGATAAAATACTTTCTATATCCACCTTAAAAAGTCAATATCCTGCCTGTGTGCCAACAGATTATGCTTTGGGAACATCCTGATGCCATAAGTAAAAGTACCGGGCTGCTTAATCATTACATCAACACTGTAGTATGCTTTGGTTCGTTCAGTCTTTTCCAGGTTGAATTCCTGCCTTGTAATAAGACGTTCATAATCCTCTGAAACAATTAACTCAACTCCAATATTGTCCGGATGTATTTCTTTGAGATCCAGAGTTACATTTGCCCTGTATTTCTGACCCATTTGAAAAATTTCAGTAGTTTTATCAAAAAGATTCACTTCCAAAACTTCAATATTATTCCACGTTTTGGCTATTCGCTTCTTCCATGATGATATTTCTATAGTCTTTTCATAATCATTTTTAGATATTAGATTTGTACGCTCATACATCTCACTATAATACCTCTCTATATAATCACAAATCATTCTCCTTGTTGTGAATTTCGGTGCTACTTTTGCTATGGAGTTTTTAATCATATTGACCCATTCAGAAGGTATACCTGCTTTATTGCGATTATAAAAATCCGGTATAACTTCATGTTCAAATATGCTATATATTATTTCTGCATCAAGGTCATCCTGGAATACCTGGTCTTCATAGGTTCTGGCATTAGTGAGTGCCCAGCCTGCCTCAGGCTCATAACCCTCCACCCACCATCCATCAAGAACGCTGAAATGTAAAGTCCCGTTTAACACTGCCTTTTCACCACTTGTCCCTGAAGCTTCCATTGGCCGGGTGGGTGTATTCAACCACACATCAGCGCCTTGTATAAGTAATTTTGCAAATGCCATGTCATAATTCTGAAGGAAAAGTATCTTACCTAAAAATTCAGGTCTTTTTGATATCTCTACAATCATTTTTATTATATCCTGTCCCGCCCTGTCATTTGGATGTGCCTTACCTGCATAAATGAATTGTACAGGCTTATTCGGGATATTCACTAATTTTGCCAGCCTGTCAAGATTTCTGAACAGGAGGTGAGCTCTTTTATAGGTTGCAAATCTTCTGGCAAAACAAACCGTTAAAGCCTTTTCTGACAAAGTATCATTTATTGCGATTATCTGCTTTGGGTCTTCATGCCTCTTTATCCAGTTTTCCTTGAACCTTTCCCTGATATTATCAATAAGCTTGCTCCTAAGCTGCTGTTTCGTTTCCCATATAACCTTATCGGGTACATCATATATTTTTGCCCACAGGTTATCACCGTTATGAACATCTAAGAAATCATCGCCGAAGTTCTCATTATGTATTACTTTCCATTCCCTGGCTGTCCATGTAGGATAGTGTACACCGTTAGTTACATAGCCTATATGCAGTTCCTCAGGAAGATAGCCGGGCCATAGTTTGGCAAAGATTTCCTGCGTTACAGAACAATGTATCATGCTTACCCCGTTTACATCTGCAGCAAGCCTGGCAGCGAGGTGGCTCATATTAAACTTCTCATTCCAGTTATTCGGATTTGCACGTCCCAGGGCCATAAGCTCATCCCATCTTATTTTTAAACGTTCGGGATAATGCCCGATATATCTCCTGAGAAGATCCTCATCAAATTCGTCATGCCCCGCAGGGACAGGTGTATGTGTTGTAAATAAAGTAGAACCTCTCACCAGTTCCTGGGCCTCATAAAAGTCAAGCTTTTCAATCTGAATCAACTTTCTCATCCTTTCAAATCCGATAAAAGCACTATGACCTTCATTACTATGGTATAAATCAGGTTCAATGCCCAGTGCATCCAGCGCCCTTACTCCTCCTGTTCCAAGCAGCAATTCCTGCTTCAAACGATTCTCTGTATTACCTCCATATAAATGATGCGTAACAGATCTGTCCTCAGGAATATTAGCTTCGAAATCAGTATCAAGCAGATATATTTTTATCCTGCCAATATTTAACTCCCATATCCTGGCATGCATGACTCTTCCGGGTAAGACAATTTTTACTATCAGGAAGTCCCCGTTTTCATCACGCTGCGGAACAACCGGAAGTTTTGAGAAATGCTGATATTCATTATTAATTTGCTGATCGCCCTTTGTAGTAATAAATTGCGAAAAATAGCCATACCTGTAAAGCAGGCCTATTCCGACAATGTCTATTTTTGAGTCGCTTGCTTCCTTAAGGTAGTCGCCGGCAAGTATTCCCAGACCTCCTGAATATAATTTCAGTGAATTGTGAATCCCGTATTCCATACTAAAATATGCAATCTTCGGCTGTTTTCTGTTGTACTTCTCAGAAACGTAATTCTGAAATCTTTTGAATACATCTTCAAGTTTACGTATATAGGCTTCATTATTGCTTAATTCTACCAGTCTGTCATAGGCAACCTGCTCAAAGAGAATGGCCGGATTTTGCTCACAAACCTGCCATATCGCAGGACTAATTTCTTCAAACAAGCTCTGGGCATCGTCGTCCCATGTCCACCATAGATTCCTTGTAAGCTCGCTTAAATAATTAAGCTTTTCAGGAAGTTTGGATTTGACGATAATTCTCTTCCATATTGGTTCATTTACCTTTGGTTTAACATATTCATGAACGCGCTCCACTTGTTTCTGTTCTATCTCGACAAACAAATCAACACGCTTGCTGACCTTTGCCAGTGCCAGATCATAAGTCTTTTCATAACAGGCAATCAGGCTGTCCCATAGAGCTGTAAGAGAAATAGCATAGCATTTTTCTTTAATGCTTTTTATATCCTCATCTTTTAAATTATCTATCGTAAAAATATCATTTACTATATTTTCAGTTACCTGCTCATCATTATCATCAGTACGTTCGATTATTTCTATACAATCACACTTTTGCCCGTATTCCTTCTGTGCCCAAAGGCCAAATCCTGATAATGATGTAGTAACAGTTGGGACCGAAAACGCCAGGCTTTCCAGTGGTGTATATCCCCAGGGTTCATAATAAGAAGGAAAGACCGTCAAATCAAAACCTATTAAAATATCATAGTAGGGCATATCAAAAATACCATCATTGCCATTAAGATAGGATGGTACAAAAATAACTTTAACCTTATCCTTTACATTATTTTTTAAGCCTGCTGCTTTTATCCGCTTAAGTATAGGATCCCAGTCGGCATCATGAAGGTTATGAGTCAGGTATCTTGAATCAGATAATTCAACACTATCTTCATTTAGCTTTCTTAACAAATCCTTTCTTGGTCCATAGTGGTTTGCAGGAATAAGAATAAATGCCACAATGTTTCTGTTGAGATCACCCTTCTGATTTAGCTTTCCGAGGGAATCAATGAAGAGGTCAATTCCCTTGTTTCTGAATTCATACCTGCCGCTTGTGGCTATGAGGAAAGTGCCTTTCGAAAATCTGGCATTCAGTAATATTTCTGATACTCTGATTAATTTTTTTCTGGCATGTTCGCGTTTTTTGTTAAACTCAACTTCTTTAGGTATAATTGACTCTTCAAATCCGTTTGGTGTAAGGAAATCGACATTACGCTGCAAAAAATGGCTGCATTCTCTCGCAGTTATTTCACTCACTGTGGTGAACGCATCAGCGTTTTGTGCAGACAATTCTTCAAGCGATTGTTTCGATATTATATTGAACTCTTTGGCAACATCAGCAGGATTATAGTCTTTAAGATTTTTATATAAGGGGCGCTTATTGCCTGCCAGGCACCTGCCGACAACAGTGGCATGAGTAGTAAAAACAGTCGCTACCTGGGGTAAGGCACTCTTTAAGTATAATATACCCGTGCCAGTCAACCATTCGTGAAATTGTGCAACTATTCTGTCATATGTTTTTAAATTGTACTTGATGAAACTTTCTATTACCTTTCCTGCAACATATCCGAAAATTGCAGGTTCAATATAATCCCATTGTCCCGACAAGGAATTCAGTTTATATTTTTCCCAAAAATCACTGAATATTTTGTCCTTATTATTTATCCACTGGGAAAAATCAATGATTATCGCCAGAGGAGCTCCATTGATGTCCCAGTGTCCGATTTTAACTCTTAGCCCTTCAGATAATGCCTCTCTTTTCCATGCTCTGAAATAACTTGTATCTTCCCTGAATTCCGGATTGTCAGCCTCATCTCTTATAATATCAGGGCCAATAACTATATAATTCTCTCCAAACTTTTCAACCAGCGTAATTGCCTTTGTCGCAACAACCGTATGTATACCGCCCACCTTGTTACAGACTTCCCAGCTCACTTCAAACAAGTAATCCGGAATTATTAGTTTCTCTGTCATATTCGATCTATATTAATAAGTAATTTTGAGTT
>CAYWUI010000069.1:0-8507 GCA_964461435.1 uncultured Bacteroidales bacterium
AAAGCACTGTTGAGCCAGTGTTTGGGACACTAATCAATTATATGGGAATGAAAAAGATAAATACCCGGGGAATTGAGCAAGCCAATAAGGTAATGCTTATGGCAGGCACAGCATATAATCTCCAAAAGCTAATGAGATACGTTCAGAAAGCAAGGAAAACAGCTGCCAAAGTACATGACAAGAACTTTCTGAAAAGCCTGGAATTAATATCCCCTAACATGGTTGTTTTTGACAGGGCATATAATTATTACCATCAATTTGCTTTATGGACACAAAAGCAAATGTTTTTCGTTACCCGTTTGAAGAAAAATGCAGTATATAAAGTGATAGAAATAAATAGGGTTCATTATCGGGAAGATGCGCAAGCCAAGGTTCTTAGGGATGAAATCATAGAATTGGAATATTCTCCGGAAGATGAACAAGGTAAAAAAATGGCCAATGAAACTAAAACTTTGCAGTTACGGAAAGTATGTTACCAGGGCGAAAAGAACCGGCATTATGAATTCCTAACCAATAATTTTGAAATAACAGCAGAAGAAATAGCATTTCTTTATAAGAAACAATGGGGCATTGAAATAATGTTTAAAAAGATGAAACAGAACTTTCAGCTTCATTACTTCTACGGAGAAAATGTGAATGCTATTTATACCCAAATGTGGTGTAGGTTAATAGCACAGTTGTTATTAACAGTAATTCAGAAAATGGCAAATGTTAAAAAGGCATTTTATGTAGTGGCTTCCCTGGTTCGAATTCACTTGATTAGCATGTTGGATGTTTATGAATTATTAAGAAGCAAGAGACGTGCTTATGTACCAGCAGTATTTGAGCCACCAGGTGTAGTTCAACTGAAATTCTTTTAAATTAGAGGGAGGTCTTTTTGAAAAAACAAAAAAGGATACCCAAATTTAGCGGTATTCAGAGCAAAAAATGTTGAATATTTATTTTAGTCGGATAATAGTGATTTAATATAAATAATCATGAAAAAACTTGCTATTATTTTTCTTTCCTGTTTCTTTATAAATTGCTTTAGCCAGCAATATTCAAAAAAATGGACAGATTTAAACTATGCTGATGACGGGAAGAATTATCATTTATTGGATATTTATTTGCCTGAAATGAGCAAACAGACTTATCCGGTGGTTGTTTTGATATATGGCAGTGCCTGGTTAAGCAATAATTCAAAAGGCATTGATATTAGTACTATTGGGAACGCTCTGCTAAATGCCGGTTATGCCGTGGTTACTCCTAATCATCGTGCCAGCAGTGATTCAGTCTTCCCGGCACAAATTCATGATATAAAAGCTGCTATAAGGTTTATCAGGGCAAATTGCAGCAATTATCAATTAGATACTTCTTTTATTGGAATAACAGGCAGTTCATCTGGCGGCCACCTTTCTGCACTGGCAGGGACATCAGGATATGTTAAACGATATACAATTGATTCAATAACTATGGATATTGAGGGTAACGTGGGGAAATATACATCATTCAGTAGTGAAGTTGATGCAGTATGTGATTGGTTTGGGCCTACAAAATTTCTAAAAATGGATTCTTGTGGTAGCGCCCTGGTCCATAATGCCAACGATTCACCTGAATCAAAACTAATAGGTGGGGCAATTCAAAATAATAAAAGTAAATGTGCACTAGCCAATCCCATAACATATGTTGATTCAACCGATCCTCCTTTCCTGATTATGCATGGAGATGCAGATCCGTTAGTGCCATATTGCGAAAGTGATTTGCTTTATAAAGCATTGCAAACTGCGAAAGTGGATAGCAAATATGTTTTGGTACCTAACGCACAACATGGACCCGGATTATTAGTAGATAAATACTTTACAATGATGGTTGATTTTTTTAATAGAGTATCGAATAATTACACCAGTACTTTAATAAAAATGCTATTTGATAATTCAATAAAAGTATATACCAATCCGGCAAATAATACGATAAATATACAAGGGATTTCCGATAAAACATTTATGAAATATGAATTATTGGAAATATCAGGAAAAGTAATATCTGAAAATAATATCAAAAGCAATCAAATTGATATAGCTTCTTTGAATAAAGGTATATATTTTATTAGGATACATTTGAAAGATGGTAAGACATTTACTAGTAAGTTTATAAAGATAAAAAATTTTCACCAACAAGGGCTCATACAAAATGCGGATTGCAATTGCCTCCAGATAAGGCGAGATTGGTATATTGCAGGGATTATCGGCGAAGGGAGAAGCACAAGGTAGTAAAGTTTGATTTCCATGGATATAGTTTCCGGCCCCGTACCAATAAATCGAAGAGGACAGACAACCTGTTTCCGGGATACGACTGTGCCATAAGCATCGGGTCACGCAAGCGAATAACCGACAAACTTTGTGAGCTGGAAATAGAGAAACTGAGCTTCATGAGTATAGTAGGCATAGCCCAATACCTGAATCCGATGATTCGTGGGTAGGTTCACTATTATGGGAAGTTCCGGGGATATGAACTCACGAAAGTATTCAGATTGTTACGCAACAGGTTGGTACGCTGGGCAAGGCATCGGTACAAACGCTATAAGGCGAGTCTTAACAGGGCATTCAGGTGGTTAGACAGAGTGCGCAAGCAATTTCCCTATTTGTTTTATCACTGGCAGTTAGGATTTTCGACTTAAAGCATATAGATTTGCATAACAAGAGCCGGATGACGGGAGACTGTCATGTAAGGTTCTGTGAGAGGCTTGGGATGAAACTCCCCTTGCATACTCGACCGCGAAACCCTTGTCGGTAATGTGAAGAAGGAAAAGCAAAGAACAAAACATTAAAAATAATAGGTTTATGAAAAAAATTACGCTTTGTTTATTGATTTCGCACCAAATTGCTTTTTCGCGATCAATTATTTCCCATGGTATACAAGTAGTTGACGAACCCTTTAAAGATGTAGAAAAAGCCTTTGTCATTGTGGGCAATGACCGTAGAGGAACTGCCTATGGTGTGTTTGAATTATCTAAACAAATAGGCGTTTCTCCATGGTATTGGTGGGCAGATGTTCCTGTCAAAAAATCAGCAAGGCTCTTTATAAGAGATGGCAACTATACTTTTAAATCGCCATCTGTAAAGTATAGAGGCATTTTTATCAATGATGAAGATATGTTGGGAGAGTTAACCATGCATGAAAAAGTTCAATTAATGGAGGATGCCATTGAAGACCCAAGGGCTATACTCAAAAGACACATAGATAAAAATATTGAAGAAATACCCCGGGTTTTTATTCCATACAAGGAAGTCCTCGAAATTTATGAAAATGGAGTGAATTTGCCTGAAGATATTACTATTGTTTGGCCTGATGACAATTATGGATATATTAAACGATCAAGTAATTATCAGGAACAAAAAAGATCCGGGAGGTCTGGAGCGTATTATCACATTTCCTATCTGGGCGTTCCTCATGAGTACCTTTGGCTTAATACTACACCTCCGGCCTTAATCTACGAAGAGTTGAAAAAAGCTTATGAAACCGGAGCCGACCGGGTATGGGTAGTAAACGTAGGAGATATTAAACCAGGGGAATACGGAATGGAGTTCTTTCTTGATTTGGCATGGAACATTGGCCTTGTGAGTGATGAAAACACAAATAATCATTTGTCTGGTTGGTTTGAAGACATTTTCGGGCCAGAGTACTCATCTGAGATTACCGAAATCATGCAAACCTATTATCAACCTGGTTTTATCAGGAAACCTGAATACATGAGCTGGGGATATATTTATAATTACAATTGGCACCTAACTATGCCAAATTCTGATACGGAATTCTTTTTTACAGCCTATCAAGAGGCAGAAAAAAGAATTCAAACGTATGAAGATATAAGCGAAAAAGCGAAGAAGATTTACACAAGCCTCGAACCCGAACTTCAACCGACCTTTTTTCAGTTGGTTTATTATCCGGTAGTCGCTTCCGGTTTATTGAATAAGATAATTTTATATGGTCAGCAAAATCGTTGGTATGCCCTGCAAGGTAGAGTTAAAGCTAATGAGTTGGCAAAAATTTCCGAACAATGTTATAATAGACTTCAAAAAATTACAAAAGAATATAACGAACAACTGAACGGCAAATGGAACGGTATGATGTCATTGAAACAAGCTTGGGAGAACAATTACCAAAAATTACCAAAATTAGAACGTGTTGAGTTAATAGAGGGTGTAGCCCCTGCTATTTTCGTTGAAGCTTCTGATAAAAAAACAGGTATAAGCAATTATACTATGTTACCGTGTTTTGATGCCTATTACCCACAAAGCCATTATATCGACATAAATAATCGTGGCGACAAGGATTTTACTTGGACAGCTACGGTTGATAAAGATTGGATAAAACTAGGTGCTTCTGAAGAATGGAAAGGTAAATGGGCAGAAAATGTATTGCGTAATTATAGCGTTAACCGTACTATCACAATATAGACAAACCGGGTAAACGCATACTTAAATTATGGGTTATGGATCCAGGAGTGTTTTTCAAAAAATATTGATTGATTTTGGTGGCTTAAAAATTACATACACAGGACATCCTGAAACAAAAATTAATTAAATCACTTTTAGATATCCAGCTAAGCTATGTATTTTTGAAACCAATATATTATCTAAACATAACTAAATTTTGTAATATGAAAAATTCGCTAAAACCAATTGCAGTATTCATAAGTGTCTTTTTGTTCAATGCTGTAATGGCCCAGCCTTCTGGAGGCCCTTACGGACCTGTTCAAAAAAAGTATGAATTACCTGAAGTTTCCGGTACAATCTATTATGTTTCCCCTGACGGAAAGGAGGATGCAACAGGAACTTCATTAAAAAATCCTGCCACTATCGAGGCAGCCATTGCCAAAGTAAAAACAGGTGATGCCATTATTTTAAGAGGAGGTGTTTATCGTACAGGAAATCTACAATTAAATCAAAGCATTATCATACAGCCTTACGAAGATGAACAACCTATTCTGAAAGGAACATATGAAGCTAAAGATTGGAAAAATATAAGTCCTTCTTTTGTCTCTGTAAAAGGATTATGGAGAATAAAATGGGCACAACTTTTCCCATCAAAGCCGGATAGTTGGTGGAACAAAGAATGGAGTGGCAGAGAAACTCCTATGCATAAATTTAACAACGACATGGTGTTTATCAATGGTCGTTTTTTGCAATCAGCGGGTTGGCTGGGTGAATTAAATGATGATAATTTTTATATCGATTATGAAAATGAAATGATTTACATAGCTACCAACCCTACTGATAAACTGGTTGAAATAACTGCATTTAATCAGGGATTAATCATTACACCTGAAGAGGTAAATGGTAAAAAAGCTGATGGCAAAGGGCCTACTATTCGAGGCATTACTTTTACACAATATGCCTTTCATGTGATTGATGTTGAGGGTTATTATCCTGAAGGAATATCAAAAGAGTCGGAACACGGAAAAGATGTTGTAGGTACGACTCTTGAAAATTGTACAATATCTTATGGTGGCCGTGTTGGAGCTTTTTTGCTAGGTGATAAACTGACTATCCGAAATTGCAAAGTCAGCGATACCAGTACTGAAGGAGTTTACATTGTGGCTTCAAGCGATGTGCTGCTCGAAAAAAATATATTCACCCGTAATAATATTGAAAATATTACAGGCTATTTCCCCGCAGCCGTTAAAATATTCAATCAAACCCACCGTGTGACTTGTAACGACAATCTTGTGATTGATCTTCCCAATTCCAATGGAATTTGGTATGATGTGGGCAATGAAGATGGTGTTTTCACCAATAACTGGCTTGAAAATGTGGGTGACTCTAAAAGAGAATTTACAGGAAGAACTGTTTGGCCTAGTTGTAATGCTTTCTTCTTTGAAATATCTAAAGGGGCAAGAGTTGCAGGTAATGTGTTTTTCAATAACGACCAGGGAATCTTAATTTTAAATTCTTCAGATGTTAAAATTTATAATAACACATTTGTAAATAATACGGCAATCTTTGGTCGTAACAGACGAGGTGAGAGCGCAGACTATTTTGGTTGGCACATTACCACAGGGCCTGGAGTTGAAGAACGAGTAAACCACGAGTTTGTCAATAATTTGATGGTGGGTGACGCCGAGTATAATCGTCCACTATTGTTTATATGGCAATCGCCCGACCTATGCGAACAATTGAAAGAACCTTCTTTGTCCAAACTGGATAACAATGTATATATAAAAATGAATGATAATGCATCACCAGTGATTTGGTTAGTGCAAAAACTGAATGATAACTGTGAGTCAAAGTTTTCAACTATAAACGAACTAAATCAAGTAAAGAAAGATTATGCATCAAACAGCTTAAGTTTTATCGATTATAAAGGCCCTCTGTTTAAAAGTATTGAACTTAAAAATTTTGAATTAATCGGGGGCTTTAAGGGAACATCAGCAGCAGGAAGATTACCGGGATATATTGATGAAATTATAGGAAACAATACATCAAAGGCTTATATAGGAGCCTATCCGGGCAATTAAAAAAGTAAAAAACATCATTTGTTCCTAAACCAATTTTATATTATTTAAAAGAATTACACAAGTATATGGAAGACAGATAACACTACCGCCAATAAAGCATAAAATGTCAATAGCCCCTAAGCGGGGCTACTGCATTTATGCAGACCGTTGTGCGCCGTGAGGCGCATTTAATCCAGCCGGTGTAAATGCGGCACAGACAATTTGGTGTTCAACTGTAAGGAACTATGACAATAATGTTCGTGAGGACATATATTGAAGCTCATAGGGACAGTATGCAGGCCGTAATAAAAATGAACCACACATGTAGCTTCGAAAGCGTAGGCTGCAGCAGGAGAGGGTTTAACGGCACCTTAATCATGGAATCTTGTATGAAGCAACACCAACATGCAATACGAGATGCTGCCGGAGTCAAAGTGGATGGCATGTATACAAAGGGATTAAATGTGAACAGGGGAGGCCTTGTACAATAGGGATGGCCACCTAAATTAACCGATATAAGCGAAAGCGAAGTTCGGGTAAGTTGTACAGGGAGTCGGAGGGGTTCATAGTAGCGATGATCATGGGGACAACATAACCCCATGTAGCGAAGGAACCCTGCCTTAGTAAAGTTTGCAAATAAAAACTGACAGTCAAATTGGAGAAAACAAGTAACCTAACAAGGACGAAGCGGAGGTCAGAGATGAGCTCAGCGGAACGTGTACAGGATTTACAGCGCAAACTATATCTCAAAGCTAAGCAGGGAAAGAGTCAACGTGGTAGTCGCTCTTTTCGCCAGGGGGCATATGTTAAATTAGTATCCCGTTATGGGCTAATTGATTTAACTAAAATTGCTATCGGGCTGACACCTGTGCATGCTTGAGAAAGAATACTAAGGGAAAGCCGTATGAGGGAAAACCTCAAGTACGGTTCGAGGAAGGGATCCTGCATATAATGCTAATATTGAAGAACTGGGCATACGTTTTGATGACGGATATAGACCTGAGAAGCTATAAGATGTAATCCCTGAGAAATTATTATCTTTATATGCAGGTTCTACTCTACCTCGGCAAGTTCAAAAACCGTGTTACATAAAAATATTATATATTACTATGAATTATTGGGAAAGAAAAGAAAAGTTATTCAAATACATTGACGGAGTAAGACAATTTTTCCCGCTTGCAAAAGAACAGTTGGAGACTATATCAAGGATTATCGAAAAATTTAACCCAGCAATTAAGGACTTTTTAGATTTGGGTTGTGGAGACGGATTTCTGGGTTTTTTTATTTACAAATTATTTCCGGATTCTCATGGAGTGTTCCTTGATTTGTCAAAAGAGATGATTGATAAAGCAAGGGAAAAAGATCTTGAGAATAAATCTAAGTTTATCGTTCAGGATTTAAGTGATACTAATTGGTTAAAAAATATTAAAACCGCTCAGAAATTTGACCTTATAATATCTGGATTTTCTATACATCATATTAATAATGAACAGAAAAAACGACTGTACGCGGATATTTTTAATTTACTAAAGCCAAATGGAATATTCTTAAATCTTGAACATGTATTGTCACCAACTGACACAATTGAAGAAATATTTAATGATTTATTTTTAGATAGCATGTGTGATTATCATAAACATATAGGGGATGAAAAAACAAGGGATGAGATCAAAAAGATATATCATGATCCGGGCCATAAAGTATTGAATATTTTGGAATCAGTTGAAAAACAATGTAATTGGTTGCGAGAAATCGGATTTTCTGACGTTGATTGTTATATGAAAATATTTGAATTAGCTTTATTTGGAGGAATTAGAAGAAGATAAGAAAACAGCAGGATGAAAAAGCACCAGCCGAGAAAGCGGTATAGCCAATAAGGGTGACAGAGGTATGCATAACAAAGTAGCCTGCCTCAAAGTTTGTAACGAAGGATACGAACGGAGCCCGCACTCCCCAACGTTTCATATCTCCAAACCATCAGACTGTCTAAAAACTCCGGTTTTTGTTAATATCTCTGTCCTGTTTTATTACA
>CAYWUI010000070.1:0-7587 GCA_964461435.1 uncultured Bacteroidales bacterium
GGGGGCACATTGTTTAATTGGTGTGCTGGTTTTTGTTTTATTTGTAAAAATAGCAGGTGAGTTCAGGGAGATGGAGAAATAAAGACTTAATCAGAAAAAAATTCATTTCTTCTTCCCGGAAAGGATTCTTACTATTACAAATAACACCACCAGCAAAGCAAAAAAGCGGGTTGTGCGGGCTATATAATCTCCATGCCTCACATAAAAGGTAAGTTTATCATTTGCATTAATCTTGCCTTTAATAGCACCGCGTTTCCACCATCCCAGTTTCTGGAGAACATCGCCCCTCTGGTTTATAAAACATGATATCCCGGTATTGGCAGACCGTGCTATGCTCCTGCGCGTTTCAACAGCACGCACACATGATAATGCATTATGCTGATGGTGACCCGGTGTATTTCCCCACCAGCCATCATTAGTTATTACAAATATAAAGTTTGCTCCATTCTTTATATAGTCTGTAACATACTCACCAAAAACCGATTCCCAGCAAATTACAGGGGCTATACGTATTGAATCCTGGGGTGATACGAATGTGGAGCGGTAATCCTGTGTACCCCAGCCACGGAAAGTGCCGCCAAGCCTTACCGTCAATTTTTCAAGGAATTTTAAATATTTGGCGTATGGCATCTTCTCAACTCCCGTAACAAGCTGCGACTTAAAATAGACAGGTATATAATCCGTTGAATCAAGCTGTATAGCTGCATTATAACTACTGTAATAAAAATCATTACCCTGCAGCTTCCTCGCCGTTGACGGGAGATTATCCCCCGGATTATATCTCCTGTAACACTGTATGCCAACAACGTATTTCAGACGCGGGAACCTGGACATAAATCCCCTTATTACCCTGATATCCGGAACATATTCAATCTGATCTATCCAGATGCTATTATTTATAGATGTTTCAGGTGCAACTACATAATCCGTGCTATCATCAGTATACATTCCTGCCAGAAACAGCTGAATCTCCGTCTGCTCAAAGCTGGGTACGGATACAAACTTCCGGTAAGGATCAATATTCGGCTGAATGACCACAATATTCCTGGGATTTGAAACCTCCCTGTAAGTATAATACTTTATTAATGATATCGTGACAGGGGTTATAATAACTATAGCCGTAATAATTATTGTACCCCATAATTTCTTAAAATCCTCATAACTTATATACGACCTGATAATATTGAACAATAATACGTTGACTGTCAAAACCCATAACGAGCCACCCAGAACTCCCGTCGTATCATACCATTGTATAAGTTTTATATTATAATTGAAACTATGTCCTAGTGTTAACCATGGATTTGATATCTCAGCATTCAGGTAGAAATGCTCAAAAGTTATCCAGAAAGTTATCAATGCAAAATATCCCAGTTGTCTGCCGCTGTTTCTCTTGGCAATATGAAAAGCCCAGAATACAATACTCATTAAGGTTGCATTAACAATGACTGCAACTACTGCACCTACAACAGTCGCATTAACCAGCCACCACATAGTACCAAGGGTCCAGATAAAAAATGAAATAAAAGAATACAAAAAGATCTTTACCGACCTGTATTCCTTTTTATTTTCGTCAATAAAATCCTCAACAAAAAGCAGGGGTATGAAGGCGATAAATATTATAAATCCGTGACCCCACTCATACCATGGTGGAATAAGCATTAACCCGCTCAGGACAGAATAATAAATTAATCTCTTCTTATTTGTCTTTAAAATCTCTATTTTGGTATTTATACTGGTATTTAACAACTGTTTATAAATATTGGCAGATTGCCGACTTTAAAATGCAAGGTGACAAATATACTTTAAATCTTTTTAAACATCATCGCCAGCCTTGGAATTATAAATTTATTAACCTATCATTGCCAATATTCATCAAAAACCAGGGAAATGAAAAGAAATAAGTTCCTGATTTTATCCATATTGCTTATCAGCTTTTCTTATGTATATGGTTATGTACAAAATAAAGATAATGTACTTATGACAGAATTTAATACCCCATTCGGGACAGTGCCTTTTGGTCAAATAAATACTGAAGATTACTTACCTGCTATTGAAAAAGCCATTGATGATGCCAAATTAAAAATTGACCGTATCATAAAAAATTCCGGGGAACCTACATTTGAAAACACCGTCGAAGCACTTGAGAACAGTACCCTATGGTTAAATCAGCTGGCATCAATTTTCTTTAATATCAATCATGCCAACACGAACAAAGGTATCCAGGATGCCGCGCAGATAATATCACCCATGCTTACTGAATTCTCAAATGATGTCAGGCTGAATGAAGAATTATTTAATAAAGTAAAGGAAGTTTACGGGAATAAAGACAAATATGAACTTTCTGCGGAACAGCAGATGCTGCTTGATAAAACATATAAAGACTTTATCAGGAATGGCGTAAACCTGGATTCAAGCGATAAGGAAGAATTCCGGAAACTAACAAATGAACTCTCCCTGCTGACTCTTGATTTCGCAAATAATGTACTGGCCGAGACCAATGCCTATGAACTGCATATCACCAGTGAAGATGATTTATCAGGCCTGCCCCGGGATATAATAGAAGCGGCTGCACAAACTGCCAAGTCAAAAAATAAGGAAGGGTGGGTATTTACGCTGCACCAACCCAGTTATTTGCCGTTCCAGAAATTTGCTGACAACCGCCAGTTAAGGGAAGAAATATTCAGGGCTTATAATTCCCGGGGATTCCACAATAATGAAAATGATAACCAGCAGATAATAAAACGTATTGTCGAAATAAGGTTAAGGCTGGCGCAGCTCCTTGGCTATAAAACATATGCCGAATATGTGCTGGAAGAACGGATGGCTAAAACTCCTGCTAAAGTGGACAGTTTTCTGAATGAGTTGCTGGAGGCGTCGCTGCCATTTGCAAAGAAAGAATATAATGAAGTGCAGGAGTTTGCTAAAGCCAATGGTGCCGATTTTCAAATTCAGAAGTGGGACTGGTATTATTATTCGGAAAAACTCAAAAAAAGCAAGTTTGACGTCAATGATGAAGTTTTAAAGCCTTATTTCAGGCTTGAAGATGTGAAGGCAGGAATATTCTCACTTGTAAATGAATTATATGGAATCAGTTTTAAGCCTAACCATGATATACCTTTATATCATCCTGATGTTGAAACCTACGAAGTAATAGACGAAGAGGGCCGCCACCTTGCTATCCTGTATCTTGACTTTTTCCCGAGAGAAAGCAAGCAGGGAGGTGCCTGGATGACCAATTACCTTGAACAGTACAGGTTAGATAATAAAGACATAAGGCCCCACGTATCGCTAGTATTTAATTTTGCAAAACCCACTGAGACCACCCCGTCGTTGCTGACATACAATGATGTACATACATTTCTCCATGAGACGGGCCATGGGTTGCATAGCATATTAAGTGAATGCCAGTACTGCAGCCTGTCAGGTACCAACGTATATCGTGATTTTGTTGAACTGCCTTCGCAGATCATGGAAAACTGGGCTGAAGAAAAAGAATGGCTGAATAAAGTCGCCGTTCATTACGAGACAGGGGAAAAGATCCCTGATGACCTGTTAAATAAGATCCTGGAAAGTAAAAATTTCAATATCGGTTATTCATTTATAAGGCAGCTGGCATTCGGATTGAATGATATGGCATGGCATACCATAATGAAACCTGTGGCAGAGCCTGTAGCTGACTTCGAAAAGGCCGCCGGGGCGGCGGCTGATATTTTCCCGGAGGTTGAGGGCTGTGTTTTTAATACTGCTTTCGGACATATATTTTCCGGGGGCTATGCTGCAGGATACTACGGCTATAAGTGGGCAGAGGTTCTCGATGCCGATGCTTTTTCACTCTTTAAAAAGAACGGGATATTTGACAGGGAAACTGCTGATTCATTCAGAACAAATATCCTTTCCAAAGGAGGCAGTGAGGACCCCATGAAACTTTACAAAAGATTCAGGGGACAGGAACCTTCAATTGAGCCCTTATTGGAAAGTAGCGGATTGATTAGTGAATGACGGGCCCCCTGCGGTTAGTTTGCCCTTTTAATAAATATTTTTTCTGCAAAAAGACTGCCGGAATATTCTATTTCAATAATGTGTGTTCCTTCAGCAAGGTCTCCGGTATTAAGGCTTATATCCTGCCATGTTAGTAATACAGTATCTTTAACAGCAATCAGGCTTTTTTGTGTTTTAAAACTTATCACAAAGGTATATCCTGTATCGGCTTTATGGACAATATCCATTTCAACCAGCCTGCCGCGGATTATCTCAGCCATAGCCCTGGAACCCTGGACGTTAGGATGTATTTTATCAGGGAACAGGCTGACACTATCAAGAAGGGGATGATAAGAGTCTATTAATCCGGCTCCTGTTTTGGCCAGCACCGAATCAACAGCCGGAATAATGCCATTCAGGATAACAGAATCACGAATACCCCATACAATCTCGTAAGCCGGAGGGGGATAGCATACAATGAACTTTGTCAAAGGATTTCTTGTTTTAATGGTGTCGATCATTGACAGGCAGTCATCTATAAACTCATCGCCATAAACGTCCCAGTTTTGGGGTTTGCTGTCATTGGTGCCCGGGAGAATTATACAAATCTCGGCCGCATAATCCATGTAATCTTTAAACTGTGTTGAATTCCAGTAAGAAACATCCCCGTTTTTGAGCATTGTTGTGGTCGTGATGCCAAAGTTTTGTACAATACAGGTGTCCCCGTATATTTCCTCCAGCATAGGTGCAAGCTGTGCAGGATAACTCTGCGTTGCCGCATCTGAAAGTCCGACACCCTGTGTGATACTGTTCCCGATAATACCTATACGGACATGATAGTCCTGTGCTTGATTGAATAATGTGACTGTTATAAAAACAATTGTGCAAATGATTGATTTATATTTTTTCATTGTTCAAAATTTATTTATTATATCAATAAGGGATAAATGTAAAAAACTTTAGCCACGGTTGTGTGCCCTTCCTTTATTTTCTTATCTTTTATATCTTTTTGAAAAATTGCATGTACAAAAACGGTTATAAATTCCAATTTCCCTGTTTTTTATTATGCCCGGATAATAATAAATAATTATCCTCCTGTAAAAACTTAACTCAATTTGTTCACGACCTCACAGTATTATTTAAATTATTAATAAATTTGATAAAAATAGTTAAGAATAATCATCAGCTCTATTTCATCTACCAATTAAATAAACTTAGCTTTGTTAGGTATATAAACATGTAGCCAATTGCTGGGCTTACTTAATCATTGAAGATTCATAGTTATTTTGTAACTTTGAAATAAAACGAGCATATGGCAGCAAAACAATTAAAAGAAAAAATATATAAGGTCCTAGATAATATGTCGGATGATATATTAGAGGATGTTTTTAAGTACCTTAAATCACTAACTAACAAATCAAAAAGTGATATTCAACTGTCGCATAATCTGGGAAAAATTCTGGAGGAGGATAAAAACTTGCTCGAAAGGTTAGCACGATGATGACTACTGAAAATGCGATAAACATTCATTATATTTTAATAGAAAGATACGGAGGGGCGACTGGTATAAGGGATAAGAATTTATTAGAGTCAGCTCTTTCAAGGCCATATCAGACATTTGATAGAAAGGAACTATACAATACCACTGTAGAGAAAGCTGCTGCCCTTATTGAGAGTATAATTACAAATCATCCATTCTTAGATGGTAACAAAAGATTTGGATATGTTGCTATGAGACTTTTATTATTAGAAGCAGGACTTGATATAGATGCAAAAGAATATGAAAAATATAATTTTGTCATTGCAATAGCTGAGGGTAAACTTAAGTATTCAGATATTTGTGATTGGATTAAAAAATATTTGAAACAATAAATGCAACTGGCTATCGAATAGACGGCCGTGAGCCATAGAGCTCACGGTACGCCTTTCACACCACTGTACGTACGGGTCTCGTATACAGCGGTTCGTTAAGTTGTGGGGGAATTCTTATGTAAATTTCGAGTAGTGATAAGAAACCTCTTTTCTTCAACCTATCAATAGTAATGGTAGTTCCCAGAATCGGACTTTGAGCAATAGCCCATCCTCCCATCCGTGACCGACTCCATGCATAAGATTGACCATGGTCAACTCCTAAGCGGATAAGGCTTCGCCTTTTCTTCTCAGGTTTCTTCCAATGATGCCATATACAATACCGGAGCCTGTTACGTAACCAGCCATCGAGTTCTTTGAGTTTGCCGTAAATACTTGCCATACGGTAGTTGTTTACCCAACCTCTGATAACCGCATTCAATTCCTGAATGCGTTCGTTGAAGCTCATTGGCGTGGTCTTACGGGTGATAGTTTTTAGCTTTTGCTTAAGCTTTTTCCAACTCTTTTCGGAAACCACCAATTGATATTTGCCCTTCTCCCCTTTCACATAGGTAGGTACGAAGCCAAATCCCAGAATGATGAAGTTTACGGGTCTGCGAATTCCGCTTTTCTCCCGATTGATAGGTAACTTTAACTTCCACTCAAGGAACTTAAAAATAGCGGTACCTGTCCTACGGGCTGTTGCTTTTGATTTCATATAAATGCTGAAATCATCCGCAAAACGGACAAACCGCAAACCTTTCCTTGCCAATTCTCTGTCCAGTTCATGTAACATGATATTGGACAGTAAAGGACTTAGCGGACTTCCCTGAGGTATGCCTTTTCTACGTTTGATCAGTTTTCCGTTTTTAATAATCGGAGAACGTAACCATTTGCGGATTAGGCGTAAGGTTTCAGGGCATTTGATCTTACGATAAAGCAGTTGCATTAAATAGCAATGGTCTACTTCATCGAAAAATGTTTTCAGGTCGATATCGACTATATTTTGAAAACCATCGTTGATGTATCCCTGTGCTTTTAATACTGCCTGGTGCAGGTTCTTGTTTGGCCTGAATCCGAAACTATTATCGGAAAACTCATACTCAAACCGTGCATTGATAATTTGTAAGACTGCTTGTTGAAGTAAGCGTTCGGTTACGGTGGGAATGCCCAGTAAGCGCATCTTCCCTCCTCCTTTCGAAATTTCTACTCCTAAAATGAATTGTGGCAAATACTTTCCTGAACGAACTTTATCTGTCAGTTCCTCTTTGTCTATCGACATGAGTTCCGACAGTTTTGTTACAGGCATGTGATCTGCTCCTGCCGAACCGTGGTTCTTTTGGACGCGATACATGGCTCGCAACATGTTCTTTCGTGTAAGAATTTGTTCAATCATTCCATAAAAAATTAACACTTTCCCCTGTTCCTCCTAATGTAAGGCTAGATCCACCGTGGCGAAAGCTTCCTTACTTCATTCAGAACAACTTATCGTTCAGCCCTTCCTTAGTTTGTGAGACCTCCACAATTCTTTAATGTGGCTCGTTACTACTAAGTACTATGGCCTCTGCTGACTTCTCCCCGCATGGAACAATTCCATCACGGCAGACCTCCCCTGGTAAGAGCTTTTTCCTTCCTCCAATAACTGCGGAATCTACATAACAATTCTTTTGGTATTCGTTGGGCTTTGCAATGATGTGCTTACTTACCCAAATTATTATGCCTCATATCCCGTTTCTGTTCGTCAGTACCGGATTTTGC
>CAYWUI010000071.1:0-7505 GCA_964461435.1 uncultured Bacteroidales bacterium
ATATATTCTCGAAAGTTAATTAAGTTCAAACTCATCTATACAACTATTAGCCTTATTTTGAGGCTAACTTTTATTACTCTTTTTATCAGGTAAGAATATTCTGTATACAGCTTAAGATATACAATCCTGTTTTATGAAACAGCACGTAATTGTGTAAGGATCATTATCTGAACACCCAGAAAATATATTAAAAATCGTATCTTCAATATATATGAATTTACGATCATTTTTTATACACCATAGAACGTGCTGGATTTTATTCATTATCAGTTAGTTCAATATCATTTATTCTATTCTTAATTATATGTCTTCAAAGAAAGTTGGACAAAATAAATATATATTCTAATCTAATAATTATCTCACAAACTCCTTCAACGAATTGATCCTCTTCAAATCCTCAAGAAAAGTGTTCGAGTTTTGTCCCTTCGGGTTCACAAAAATGGAAAATGACTCCCTTTTGGAGTCATTTTCCATTTTGATGCCGATGAGACAGAGAAGAACCAAAGGGGTTCGGACTTAGTGAGCCTGAGGCGAACGATCTCACGAGCAGGAAAAGGGAAAGCCGGTGGGAGCGAGTAATCCCTTCGGGTTCACTTTTATTTTTAATTGCAAATTACTGTCCACCAATTATAAGGTGTTCTTTTATCCAATCAATTTTTTCCTGAGGGCCAATTATCTTTTTCTCCCAATCAGGTTCAGGATTATTGAAATATAATTCATGCCTGAACGTAACCACTTCGGTAATATCATGAAAATCTTTTTTTGCACCAAATTGTTCCCTGAAAAATATCGGGTAATTGATTTTATCTGAAAATTCAATAATCTCATCGCGCCTGAGGTAGTTCAGGATAGCACCGGTCAGGGCTGTCTGGTGAAGAAATATCCTTTTACGTATATCCTGTTCACACATTTTCTTAAGAACCGGATCCTGATAAAGCTTAACGTAATATTCAACCCATTTCGTGAGAACACCTTCTTCAGGCCTCACAACCAGTAAACCCGCATTAAAATACGGACAGATGGTATCTCCATCAGCACGGGTTACCATGGGAAAAAGTGTGGATTCATCCACAGCCATTGTCTTATATATCTGAGACCAGAATGAGTCAAGTGGCTCAGAAAACAGCAATCCTACATTCTTATGCATTACAGGCCGGTAACCAAATTTCTTATTCGACGGCAGGTTAAATTCATCCGGTTCATTAAGGAAAACAGTGTCGTAGTTCAGAAAAACAAGTATGTCAGTTTTTCCATCTGATTCAGCCTCGGCCCGGGCAGCTGCAAATACTTTGCCGGAAAGGAAGTACCAGCTCGCATCATCGGGTATATCTATATCTTTGACCATTATACCCATGGATAACAGTTCCTTAATTTTTTCAGCTTCTTTTTCCCTAAGTACAGGAGGTATATATACCCATACCGTGGCATCTTTATATTTACCGGCAAAAGTTCTGATGCTTTCGACCATTGAGATCAGGTAATGAACCTGGTCGGGGTTTTCAGCATAGGAACAGAAGATAATGGATTGTTTATCACTATGGTCTGATTTGCAGCATGTTAATAAAGAAATCATACACACTGTAAGAAAGCCTGTTAAACAATTTGTTTTCATGATTTTCTAATCTAATTTGGTCTTAAATTACAAAAATGGAAAAAGGTGAACGATCTCATAAGTGGGTTGTGGTTCAGCCTGGCGGGAGCGAATAATCCTCCTGGAATCACAAATCAGGAAAGGCCGCCTCTGTGTGGCTTTTTTCATTTTGAACTCTTCAGGGATGAGAAAAATCAAGGGGTGGCAGCCCAGATGATCCATGCAATAAGAACGATTTTATAAGAAAGAGCTAATATTTATTCGAATTAAGAATTGAAGTATTTATATTTATCACTTTATTTATAAAGAGTACGTTTATTCTATAGTTAGAAAGAAAGATATAACTTTGCCAGAGCTGAATTCTGAGTTCCCGGCCATTATATTAAAATAATCAGTTTAACAACTTCAGTTTTAATTTTTAGAATAACTTTGTTTAAAGCCTTGTATGATATCTTCTGAAAGAACGTTTAAAAGGAAATTGATTTTGGATTAATCCTGATTTATTATTTATGAAGATTAGATTAGGATTTATATTAAGTTTGATTTTTACCCTTTCATCATTAATTCTATCTGCACAAAATAAGGGCGGGGCAATATCATCCTTGTTCACCATTCAGGGAAAAGTTAAGGATGCAGAGAGCAGGGAGACACTAATCGGAGTAAATATTTATCTGAAAGATACCCGATACGGTACGATCACGGATTCCAAAGGTCTATATATGTTATCGGCTCCTGCAGGAGACTATATACTGGTCTTTAGTTATATAGGATACCAGCCGGAGGAAATTGCATTAAAGCTTGATAAAGATCTGATACTGGATGTTTCTCTTGCTTCGTCAACCACTGCCATCGAAGAGATAAAAATAACATCCCAGCGTAAGTTCTTCGGCAATATGGATTATGGTAGAGACATACCTTCGATAGATGCCGAAGTTATCGAAAGTCAGAATATAAACAACGCATCGGACATACTTCATGCCCGTCTGGCAGGTGTATGGGCCACTAAAACATCGGGTGCACCGGGTGATCAGCAGAAAATCAGGATACGGGGACAGAATTCATTCTTTTCATCGGCCGAACCACTATATGTAGTAGACGGAGTACCTGTACCTATTGTTAACCTGGCAAGTCTCGGCATTGCCGACCTTAATATTCACGATATAGAGAATGTCACCGTGCTCAAAGATGCCTCTTCAACAGCGCTTTATGGATTCCAGGGAGGAAACGGGGTCGTTTTAATCGATACAAAGCGGGGGCAGGAGAATGAGATAAATTTCTCTACCAGGATTGGCTACCAGTGGTTCGATAGTTTCTACGACCTGATGTCTTCGGAAGAACAGCTTACCGCATTGGATTCGGCTTACAGCAAGATGAGGCTGCTATTCATGAGAAGGTATTACCCCGATCTGTCAGATACACTCTGCAATCATGACTGGCAAAAGTATATCTTTAATAGCGGTTTTATGACTGAGAACCAGTTATCTGCATCCGGTACACTTTATAAAACCAGATACTATTTATCCGGCAATTATATGAGACAAACGGGGATCCTGCCTGACTCAAAATACGAAAGGTATACAATTTCATCAAAGCTGAGCTGGCAGTTTCTTAAACGGCTGGCTTTAGAAGCAGGTTATAGGGGAAGCAAACAGGAGAATGAGAATAACCAGAATATATACAGGGGGAACAGGCTGTTGTTTGAAGGCATCAGTAAATCACCATGCCTGGAATGTACTCCCGACTCGTTAATTTATAGCAAGAGCGGGTATTATAATAAGCGAATCTTTGGTAATTACATGCAACTTAGTTTACCGGAATTACCCGGGTCAATTATTAAAAACAACCGTCACAGCCTGGATATCAGCACGCATGCCCTTAACCTGTCGGCCAGGTTCCGGTTTAACGATCACCTGAGCCTGAATGCCATGGGATCATTCATGTACAGGCACTCCGGTTATAATTTGGATTACAGGTACTTTTATTATTATGAATATGGTACCGTACCCTACGATATACTCCTGAATTCCAGTGAAGATGTGATCCTTATCAATCATCAGTATAACATTTCTTACTCTAATACCTTTAAAAGGCATGAAATGGGTATTGTTATGGCCTACAGGTTTTATGAAGATAATCTCTGGTGGCATGTGGATACGGTACATGGTGAACTTAACAACTATTCTTACTTAAGAAATTCAATGGCGGCTTATGGTGTCGATGGCTCCGTGTTACGTACTATGAACTCCTGGGTGGCTAATGCCAGTTACAATTACAGGAAAAAATATTTTATGTCGGCTGTTGCTAATGTAAGCCGGATTAAGGAAGGTTTGCACACAGATTATTATACGCTTTTCCCTTCAATGGCATTTAGCTGGGACATGGCACAGGAAAATGTGCTCAGGGGAATAAGGTGGCTAAACAGCCTTAACCTTTATGTCAACTGGGGCAAAAGCGGGAACTACCCTCTCAATGGCCTGGCCAACGACCTTTATCAGGATGTAAATAATACCTATGATTCCACAACCGGTGCTTATCCCGCAGTGCTGCAATTGACCAATCATTACCTGAAGCATGAGGGTACGGGTGAAACAGATTATGGTTTCAATAGTTCATTTTTAAATAAACGGCTGAATTTAAATGCTGCCTGTTATAAAAAGAAAATAGAAAACCTTATTATACAACGCGATATACCTTATTATTACGGGGGAGGAAAGCAATATATCAATGTTGGTGAAATATCTGTTACCGGCTTTGAATTTGGTATTGAAGCAAATCCTGTGCGGACAGAATATTTTGACTGGTACATGAAGTTTAATTTTTCCACTTCAAAACAGGTTGTTGAGAAAATGCTGGAAAATAAAGCGATGACTTTTGACTATAATGATATACTTATTCCAAGGTTTATTATTGACGAAGGCAGAGAACCCGGCATTATATACGGTTATAAATGCCTTGGTAAATGGACTACGGCTGACGAAAATGAAGAGAATAACCTTTATGTTGAATCGGGAGGAATGAAATTTCTGAATGCCGATTCGTCTAATAATAGACTGGATGTTAACGACATGGTGGTTATAGGAAACTCAATACCAAAATATACCTGGAATTTTTCAAACACATTCCAGTATAAGGATTTTAGTATTGATCTTCTGTGGTACGCTGTGCTGGGAATGGATAAATATAATGCAACGCGGGCCGCGACCATAATGACAGGTACCAGCCGCGGTATATACAAATATATTAATGACAGCCTGTCGGCGATTAAGAATAATGAATTCTACCAGTCGTCTGAGTTTATAGACAATGCCGGGTTTATCCGGTTAAAAACTGTCACTTTGAATTATGAGCCTTCCGGAAAATTTGTTACACATTCAAAGCTTAGGTTTTCACTAAGCTTTGAAAATATTGTCACAATAACCAGATATAGAGGTTACGATCCCGAAGTAACCGTTTTTACAGATAATAATTTTTCAGACAATGCTTTGGACAGGGGCGCAGTGCCCAATCCGAAAGCAGTGTACGCAACGATTGGAATTACTTTTTAGGCATATTATTACGAGTAAGATTAAATATGAATAAGATTAAAGAACCGGTTTAAAATATAAAAAATAAGCTTTTACAAGGCTTACTTGCAATGGCCCGATTAAAAATGAAATTAAATGCATATATATGCGTCTCAATTTTGGGACACATTAAAAGCCGGATACTGTTTTATTCAGTTTTCATTTTTTTGTTTGCAGCTTGTGAAAAATTTTTGCATGAAGAAAAAATATCTATTGGTAAGATTACTAATTATGAACAGCTGAAAGTTGCAGCCGGCGGGGTATACGGTATACTTAAAAAGACATTTTTCGGTGATCGATTTTATTTTTATAATGCGAACTTGAAAGGGGACGATTTAGGGCCGTTCACAGGCGGGCATTATGCTTCGTATTATAAAAATTATAATTGTGCTGGCAGTAATATGATTTACAGTTTTTCAGATGAGATATATTATTTATATAAACTTATGTACCAGGCCATTGCTTCCGCAAATAATATAATATGCCAGTATGATCTGGCAACATTGAAGGACCTTCCAACTAAAGAAATACTCGGTGAAATGTACCTGATAAGGGCTTATTGCTATTTTAAACTTACAAGAACTTATGGACAGGTTCCGCTTATCGATAATATAGATATTGACTATAACGTGCCCAGGCCGTCATTCACCGAGATATATGAATTCATTGAAAATGATCTGAAGACAGCCATGCGACTACTCCCGGAGAATAATGCTTCGGCCAGGATACCATTTGTAACCCCGCACCGGGGCTCGGCTAAAGCTATTCTCGCAGAAGTGTACCTTAGCTGGGCAGGATATCCATGCAGTGATGAATCCAAATATACCCTCGCTGCAAAAGAGGCCGGAGAAACCATTGACAGTTCTACGTATTTTGGACTGGGACTGGTAAACGATTTCGCGTATCTGTGGGACAAGCCTCATTTTTATAATTGTGAATCGGTTTTTTCCCTGTATACAACAAACGTTGAAACAGCAGACCTGCTTGAAGTCTGGGGCAATATATACAGCGGCTGGTATGGTAATAGTGTTTCTTCCAATTTCTCCTGGTATTTAGATCCGGGACTAAATGTGGAGACTTTCTTTTATAGGACGGAGATAAATTTTTTCAATATGTTTCCTTCGGGTTACCGGAAGGATATAACATTTTATACGACAATTTATGTTCCTCAGGATGAAGCTCTGGCTGATACTGGTTATGTACATATAGATATTACAGGCACGTGTGACAGGATAGCCTATAGAAAATTCTATTACGATGCTACTATAAGGGATATTAATCAAACATGGGAAGGAGGGACGTCTGTAATTGAGAGAAACTTTTTTATCGGCACTACAAGAGCTTACCTTTTCAGATATGCACATACACTGCTTACTTATGCCGAAGCCATTGCCCGATCAGAGCAGCCGGATGAAAAGGCTTACGAATGTGTGAATGAGATACGCAGAAGAGCTCATCATCTTGATCTATACACAGTATCAGTCTACGATCTTCAGTCCGGCTTATCACCCGAAACATTTGCCGATTCGGTGGTTTGGGAGAGGGCATGGGAACTCGCCGGTGAACCGGAAGGCCGCTGGTTCGACCTGGTAAGGCTTGAAATGGTTGAGGACTTGCCAAATCTGAGAAATCCCGGCGAGGGCGAACCTCCTTCAGCTTTCGATAAAAGCGAGTATTTTTTCCCTATTCATACCAGAGATCAAAATCTTGATCCAAATCTGAGTGAATAAATTTCTTTCCAAATATTCTTTGTTTTTATTGCCATATGTAATATAGTTTTATAACTTTTTAAAAACTTCATTGCACTCATTTATTCCTAATCCCTTCAAAGCATTGATTCTCTTCAGATCCTCAAGAAATTGGTTCGGACTTAGTGAGCCCTTAAGGGCGAACGATTTCATGAGCAGGTTATGGATCGGTCAGGCGGGAGCGAGTATTTCAGTCCCTTCGGATTCACATCATACCCAATAATTATCTGGAGCAAAGAGCTGCATTCCAGATAAGGAAAATGAAAAACCAACTGAAGATGTAGCTAAATCCAAAAATAAGAAGGTGTTTTTAATTATTATAGGAATTGTTTTTTTAACGGGAATAGGAACAATAATATATATAATTTACAAAGAAAGAAGAAAGCCAAAAAAATTGTGATTATAATACTTCGGACTTTGGTTGACATGTTTGTATAATAATTAATGTCAATCGAAGTCAGCGAAATGAACATAAAAGCTAAACAGGGCTTGGATCGCGTATTCAGTTAACCCACGTAGGTTTTTAATATTCTACTTCTTGTAGTATACTTTAATCTTCTGATCGCCTTTTCTTTGATCTGCCTGACTCTTTCTCTTGTCAGA
>CAYWUI010000072.1:0-7295 GCA_964461435.1 uncultured Bacteroidales bacterium
TAGAAGGTCTGATAGACTGGGATGGCATTCCAAACCGCAAATACGATGAGTATAAGAAAATTGCCACGGAATTTAAAAAGATTGAAAAATATCTCCCTTATAAACCGCAGGCAGAAGTTGGATTGGCTTTCTCATTTCCAAGCCAGATTATTAGTTATTCATTCCCGGAACAACATGATGGCCAGGTCGGAACCTGTTTTAAACAGTTTTTTAACCGCAATATGGATGTAAGAATGCTAGATATTATCTATAGCGACCTAAACTATAAATTATTGATTATACCTGGTGTTACAGTCATGGATCCATTAACAGCCAAAAAAATTAGTGATTATATATATAATGGAGGCACTGCAATAATGACAAGTTATTCGGCAGTTGTGGATAGCACCAGCCAGGTATTTGCAAGTACTCACCCGGGTTTGTTAAATGATGTCTTCGGAATCCGGGTTGGAAGCTATGAAGAAACTGAAAACATGAATGAAATATCAGGAATTTCATATAAAGGGAAGAAGGTTAAGGTGAATTACAAAGGGGAAAATATTGAAACAGAATCACCCCGCTTTGATGTAATCGAGCCGAAAGGCGCTGAAATCTCAGGTAATATAATCAGCCTGGATAAAGATTACCCGGTTATAACTTCCAATAAATACGGTAAAGGAAGGGCAATTTATATCGGACTGCCGGCAAGAAGCGAGATATTAAGCCCTTTGATAGATGATCTCATCAAAGAACTATCCATTAAAAAAGGCCCGGATGTAACTGATGGCGTAATGGCCAGACAGATAGATGAAAATCATTTCTTATATCTGAATGTGAGTGGTGAGCCCAAAGAGATTCAAATGAAAGGAAACTCACGGAGCATCCTTTTCGATAAGGATTACACAGGGAACTTCACGATTGCACCTTATGAACCGGAGTTTATTGAGTTGAAATAAGTGGATTCCAGATATTATAATTGAAATACAGACTAAATATAAAGAAAGGAAAACCTTATGAATACAAAAATTTATAGATTTTTTCTGGCAACTATACTTATAATTAACTTTAATATTTATGGGCAAAGTTATAATAATTGTTTCCTTGAGGATTATGAACCAGACACAGCAGTGATACCTGAAGCTGTGGATGCAGAAAAACCCGCTGAAAAGCCTTCGGTTATAGTTACTTTAACAGGTGACACTATCGGTAAGGTTTCTAAATATGTATTTGGTAATGCAATTGCAGCCTGGTGTGGAGCCCATGATAATCCAACATTGGTTGAAGGTGTTGAACTTCTTGCACCGACTCTCATTCGTTTTCCTGGTGGAAGCTGGTCAAATGGGTATTTTTGGAATGGATTGCCATCCGATCTTCCGGATTCTATTTATGATGGTACAACATATAACTCAACAACTCATACTGCAACAAAGATCAAATTCTGGGGGCAAACGGGGAAAGGAGGTTGGCAAACTACACGCGACCAGTATTATACGCTTCGTACCAATAGTGATGTTGATCAAGGATTAATAACAGTTAATTACGGATATGCGCGCTATGGAACAAGCGAGGAACCGGTAGCTAAGGCTGCACATCTTGCTGCCGACTGGGTGCGTTATGATGCCGGACGGACAAAGTTCTGGGAAATCGGTAATGAAAATGGTGGCCCATGGGAATATGGGTGGATGATCGATACAGCAATTAACCAGGATGGACAACCTCAAATTATCACAGGTGAACTGTACGGAAAGCATTTTAAGGTTTTTGCTGATTCAATGAGACATGCCGCCGGGCAAATTGGGGCTACAATTTATATAGGAGGACAGATTGTCGTTAATGGTGAAACAAGCTGGAATTTTGTAGACAGAACGTGGAACGATGGATTCTTTAGAGAAGTGGGTGATTCTGCAGACTTTTATGTTATTCACAACTATTTCAATAATTCAAATAATGTAAAGAGTATCCTGAATGGCGCACAAACAAGTCTTAAACAGAACATGGATTTTATAAAACAGGATATCATTAATAAAGAAGCCTATTCAAAACCTGTGGCTTTAACAGAATATAATATGAGCCCTGGTAACGATGAAGCAGCAGTATCTTATGTAAACGGCATGCAGGCTGTTATTCTTATTTGTGAATTGACAAGTAACAATTTCGGAATGGCTGCAAGATGGCTGCTGATTTCCGGTGAAGCAACAATGTTTTATGGTGGTTCGGATACCGACTATTTAAATCATCCCCACGCGGAATTTTATTATCTGACTTACCTGCAAAAATTATTTGGCGATCTGGCAATATCCGCTGCTTCATCCAATTCTGATATACTCTGTTATGGTTCAACATATTCATCCGGTGAAACCGCGATGGTCATTGTTAACAAAGGTACAGTTCAAAAAATAATCACTGTAAGTACAGACTCAATAATTGGCGTTGGTGAAAAATACTATATATACTCGTTCACAGGTGGAACAGATAATGGTGATTTTTCGCAGGATGTTTATATTAACGGAGAAGGCCCAAGTTCATCATATCAATGGGGTCCTTACGATCAATTATTTGATATTAAGGCAAATGCGTACAATATTAATGGGGAAATTAAATTCACTTCACCAGCCCGGTCAGTCCAAATGATCATTATAGAAAAGGGAACTAATCATATTATAGTTAACGATTCAATTTTAGATGAAGTAAACTCTGTAATGACGAGTTTATTTAAATTATATCAAAATTATCCGAATCCTGTTTATTCGACTACTCTCATAAGTTATCAATTGCAAGAGAGTGCTTTTGTGACTTTAAAGGTATTCGATTCTCAGGGAAGAGAGATCATAACACTGGTTAACGAATACCAAAAAGCGGGAAATCATTCCATGCAATTCAATGCATCCAGCCTGCAAAGCGGAGTGTATTTCTATAGCATTGAAACAGGACAATGCCATGATATTAAGAAACTTATAGTACTCAAATGATGGGCTTTCTGTTACGGGAGAATTTAAGAATTCATACAGTGGCTGGCCGGTACCCCGGGAATGTAAAATTTAAGAATTTCATATATAAACCAATAAAATAGTTTAACCTTTGCATTATGAAAACATGTTTTCTTTTTATAATAAGTGCTTTTTTATCATGTAGCTTGTGGGGACAGCAGTATCCCTTTCGGAATCCGGCTCTGAGCTCCGAAGAACGGGCAAAAGACTTGATTTCAAGATTAACACTGGAAGAAAAAGCAGCTTTAATGTGCGACCAGTCCGATGCCATTCCGCGACTTGGCATTAAACGGTTCAACTGGTGGAGCGAAGCGCTTCACGGGCTGGCCAATAACAACAATGTAACGGTTTTCCCCGAACCGATTGGAATGGCCGCTTCGTTTGACGACGAACTGATTTATGAGATTTTCAGCGCAACTTCGGACGAAACCCGCGCCAAGTATAATGAATCGCAACAGATGGGATTGGAGAACCGTCGTTTCCTGAGTCTTTCTGTTTGGGCGCCCAATGTGAACATTGTGCGTGATCCGCGTTGGGGACGTGGCCAGGAAACGTATGGCGAAGACCCTTACCTGACCTCACGCATGGGCGTTTCGGCGGTGAAAGGGTTACAGGGCCCTGTCGATGCTAAATACCGGAAACTGCTCGCATGTGCCAAACATTTTGCCGTGCACTCAGGCCCCGAATGGAGCCGTCACGAGCTCAATCTCACCAATGTAGACCCGCGTGATTTGTATGAAACCTATCTTCCTGCCTTTAAGGCGTTGGTTCAGGATGCTGACGTTCGCCAGGTGATGTGCGCCTACCAGCGTTTGGACGACGAACCTTGCTGTGGCAATTCAAGGCTCTTGCAGCGAATTCTGCGCGATGAATGGGGCTTTAAATACATTGTGGTATCTGACTGCGGTGCCGTTACCGACTTTTTTAACCGGCACAAGGTTTCTTCCGATGCCGTACATGCCGCATCGAAGGCGGTTCTTTCAGGCACCGATTTGGAATGTGTGTGGGATAACTATCCCTATAAAACCTTACCCGATGCGGTTGAACGTGGATTAATCAAGGAAGAAGACATCGATAAAAGTTTGATGCGTGTGCTGGTTGGCCGTTTTGACCTGGGTGAAATGGACGACAATGCGATTGTTCCCTGGGCGCAGATTCCCATGTCGGTTGTCAATAATGAAAAGCATCAGCAACTTGCCCTGGACATGGCCCTCAAGTCGATGACACTCCTTCAGAATAAAAACAACTTGCTGCCTTTGTCAAAAACGACCGGGAAGATCGCGGTCATTGGCCCCAATGCCGGCAACAAACCCATGTTGTGGGGAAATTACAACGGGACACCGGTTCGTACAATTTCGATTCTTGATGGGATCAAAACAAAAATTCATGTCAATAAAATCCTGTACGATAAGGGATGTGATTTGGTTGAGGACAAGGTAACCCAAAGCTATTTCGATCAAATTTCTTTTGAAGGAAAACAAGGGTTTAAGGCAACTTACTGGAACAACCCCGATCTTAAGGGTGACATTGTTACCACACAGCAAATCACAAATGCGATTAAAATGACCACCGCCGGTCAGCATGAATTTGCTTCAGGGGTTAAGCTCGAAGGCTTTTCCGTCTTGTATGAAACCGAATTCACGCCTGAAGTATCCGAAGAAATCGTATTTAAATGTGGCGCTACAGGGTACTTTGAATTGCTGATCAACGGAGAATCAATCCAAAAATACAACAATTGGCGTACCCTTCCTTCAAGAAGGCCTTTCAAAGTTGAAGCCGGGAAGAAATATAAAATCGAAATCCGCTATGCACAGTTACACGATTGGCAGGCAAACATCGAATTCGATTTTGGTAAAGAAGTTGATGTGGACTATACTGAACTCATAAATAAACTGAAAGACATCGACCTGGTGGTATTTGTGGGTGGACTTTCCGGTCAGCTTGAAGGTGAAGAAATGCCGGTATTTTACCCCGGTTTTAAAAGAGGCGATCGTACCAACATCGAACTTCCTCCGGTACAGCGCAATTGCCTGAAAGCATTGAAACAAGCAGGCAAAAAAGTAGTATTTGTAAACTGTTCAGGCTCGGCCATTGCCTTAACTCCTGAAACCGAAACCTGCGATGCTATTCTTCAGGCATGGTATCCGGGCGAATCGGGCGGACAAGCAGTTGCCGACGTACTCTTTGGCGATTACAATCCATCGGGTAAACTGCCCGTTACTTTCTATAAAAGCTCGGATCAGCTCAACGATTTCGAAGATTATTCGATGAAAGGACGGACTTACCGATTCATGTCCGATGCTCTTTTCCCGTTTGGTTTCGGATTAAGCTACACTACATTCTCTATTGAAACTGCCAGACTTAGTAACACAGAGGTTAAAAATAACGAAGGAGTTGAACTCACCATCCCGGTGCATAACACGGGCAACCTGGATGGAACAGAAATCGTCCAGGTATATGTGCATAAATTGAACGACACCGACGGACCTCTCAAAACACTAAGAGGCTACCAACGGATATACGTTGAAGCCGGCAAAACCAAACAGGCTATCATTAACCTGCCTTACAGCTCGTTCGGGTTTTATAACAGGGCAAGTGGTCGGATGTGTGTAACCGCAGGAAAATATGAAGTCCTGTATGGAAACAGTTCTAATGAAAAAGATCTGAAGAAAGTACAGGTTACTGTTTTGTAGATAACAAAAACAAGAAAAACAATGAAGCTCGTATATTTTCTTACTATTAGCCTGTTCCCGATATTGTGTACCGGTCAGGTAGTCAATAGCTATGAGCAGCTAAAAAATGGAGTGAATGTAATCCTTTTGGATGGAACACTGGGAATTTATCCGCTATCCGATAATGCTGTAAGAGTTAAGTTCTATAAAAATACCGAAACAAAGGTACCTGAGCTCGTTTTTACTGCTGGCTGCATAGTACCATGGTTTCAGGTTTCGGATTCTCCTTCTGAACTTGAATTAAAAGCGAAAAACATTATTGTTGGATTAGATAAGCTAACCGGCAAATTGTCATTTACTGATAATACAGGTAAAATATTCCTGGGCGAAAAAGCAGGTACACGGAAATTAACTCCCGATACTGTGCAGAACGAACCATGTTTTGTAGCAGAGCAAAGTTTCGAATCTTCGGATAATGAGTTTCTTTTTGGTTTGGGACAGTTTCAGGACGGGCATTATAACTTAAGGGGTATTACCCGGCGTTTGATACAGGTAAATTCCCAGATTTCAATACCCTTTATTTATTCAAGCAAAGGGTACGGCTTATTATGGCACCAGTATGGCCTTACTGATTTTAATCCGGCTGACAACTTTGTAACGCTCGAAAAACAGGAACAATCAGGAGGCAACAACCAATCTGTTTACGTTGGCAGGTTTAATGTTCCGGCAGACGGAGAATATTCTGTATTCCTCGATCTGGGCGATATGGGTAATCGTCAGCTTGTTGTTATTGATGGTGAACCATGTATCGACCAGGCTAATTGGTGGTTACCTCCTGCTGTAGGAACTATGGTGAATTTAAAAGCCGGAGAACATCATGTGCAGGTAGTCTGCAAATCAAGTAATTCACCTAAATTATCATGGAAACTTAAAAGTAGTTTAACCACATTTCGATCTCCCAATGCCAAGTTGCTCGATTATGTAGTGTTTTATGGCCCATCTGCCGATAGTGTGATTGCTGCATACCGCAATCTCTCGGGAAATGTTCCCATGTTACCCTATTGGGCTTATGGCTTTTGGCAATGCCGCGAACGATACACTTCAGGCTCTCAACTGGTTGAAGCGGTTAAAGAGTTCCGGAGAAGAAATCTTCCAATGGACGTCATTGTTCAGGACTGGCAATACTGGGGCAATAAAGGCTGGGGTGTTCCGGAGTTTGATACTGCCAATTATGGCAATCCGGCAGGTTTTATCAAAGATATTCACGATTTGCATGCTCATTTTAATATTTCGATCTGGTCAAACCCGGATAGGAATTCTGTAATCGGGAAAGAGTACGTGGAAAAAAATCTTTATATACCGAATAGTAAATGGTTAGATTATTTCAATCCGGAAACAAGGAAATCCTACTGGAATACTTTAAATGAGAATTTATTCACCTATGGTGTAGATTCGTGGTGGATGGATGCTACCGAACCTGAAAATGATGCATTAAAAGGCGTAAGTACCTACATAGGTTCAGGGGATTTTTACCGACTGACCTATCCTTTGCTGGTATGTCAGGCTGTTTATGAAGGACAACGCAAAACAACAAATGACAAACGGGTTTGTATCCTGACCCGCTCAGCATTTCTCGGTCAACAAAAATACGGAAGCA
>CAYWUI010000073.1:0-6903 GCA_964461435.1 uncultured Bacteroidales bacterium
AAATTGTAGCGAGTTTCTCACCTTTACTTACATTTTGGCCCGTAAAGTTCACATACAGCTTTTCAATACGCCCGCCAAAACGTGCGGTAAGCCCGGTAATGTTTCTTTCATCCGGTTTTACTTTTCCCAGTAAATTCACTTCCCTGTAAGGATATGCTTTATGAACAATCATTGTTTGTATATCGGCTATTTTTATTGCTTCTGTAGTCATCTGTATTTCATCAGGGGAAATGGCCGTTTCACTGCCGGCATTTTCATGCAATGGAATTAAATCCATGCCACAGATAGGGCATTTCCCCGGATGGTCCATTCTTATCTGCGGATGCATAGAGCAAGTCCAGATTGTCTCCTTTTCACCGGCATATTCTCCGGTTGGCTGTATAGATGCCGATTCACTTTTTGAACCATGAAAAAGCAACCAGCCAAAGAAAAGACCTGCGAATAAAGTTATAGCAATAACTTTATAATCGCGTTTGCCAGGATTTATTTTTGTTTTCATTTTTGTTCGTTTAAATGTTTTACTTTCCCATAAGGTAATTAATAAATGCAGTTGCAGCATTTTTATCAGCACGTGCTTTTTCAAGTTCCAGTTTATATTCTAAAAGCTGGCGTTCCATGCGAAGCACTTCTTCAAAATTCTTCCCGCTGGTTTCATACTCTGTTTGCAGGATATTCAGTGCTTTTTTTGATCTACCTGACTGTCCCTGATACAAAGGGATACGCCTGTCAGCATCTCTGTAATCCTTATTGGCTTTCTCAAATGTTGTTTCCAGCATGTTTATCCTGTCCAGCCTGCCATTTTCCGTCGATTCCTGCATTAATACGGCCTCTTTTGCCATCGAAGTATATTTTTGCCTGTATAGCGGAATGGAAATACCAACCATAGGAAATACGAAAGCATCCCTGCCTGATTCGGAAGGATCTGTCATTGGATTTGCACTTTTACCGACCAACACGTAATCGAACCCAAGCATAAGATTTGGTTTACCCGTCTTCCGGGCCACGATTTCCTGTTTTTCGTAGGAGGCTTCCATAAACTCCATTTGCAGCACCTGGTGATTTCCGTTGCGCACACTGTCCAGTGCGGCTTCGCGGGTCAGGTCAAAGTCACTATTGGCAAGAGAATCGGGAATATTAACAGTTCTTTGTCCGTCAACATTTAACAGGCTGTTAAATCCTGTCTGTATAACAAAGTAGTTGTCCCTTAACAAAGCAAGCTGGTTCTCAAGGTCGGCAATTTCAATTTCAACACTCAGTACATCCACAGAGGAGGCCAGTCCGGTTTCCACCCTGATAAGTGCCAGTTTACGGAATGTATTCAGGATATATATGTTCTCTGCTGTTATATCAATAGCTTTCTGTACAAAATACAGGTTGTAATATGTTGATTTGACATCGTAAAACAAGCGTGATTTAGCTTCTTCGAACAGCTCGTATTTAGACTTTGCCATTTCGGTAGCAGCATCTTCTTTTGCTCCCAGGGTACCGAACCAGGGAAACATCTGCGAAGCAGAAATACGTGCTTTTTGGGGCCCCACCCTTGTTTCGACAGGTTGAATGAAGTATCCGAAAGTGACCTGCGGATCAGGCAGGGCACCTGCCTGGGATACTCTTTCCAGTGCTGCCATGTATTCACTGAACTCGCTCTTTAATCCCGGATTATTATTGGCGGCTTCAGCAAGATAACTTTTCAGGAAATCCTGTGACCGGACATTAATCGCTGCCAACAGGATTAAAGCTGTAAGAATATTTTTTATATTTTTTATATTATTCATAGCCAGTTATTTTAGAGGATATAATTTTTTCACTTTTTTTTCCTGCCACATGGAGTAAAGCACCGGTACCACGAACATTGTCATTACCTGGAGGATCATCCCTCCGAAAGCCGGTATAGCCATAGGCACCATGATGTCTGATCCTTTCCCTGTGGAGGTTAGTACGGGTATCAATGCTATAATGGCACAGGATGCGGTCATCATTGCGGGTCGTACCCTCTTTATTCCTGCATGGAGTATAGATTCCCTGACGGCTGCCAAGGTGGACGGTTTTTCCTTGTCGAATACCTGCATAAGGTATGTTCCCATAATTACGCCATCATCGGTAGCAATACCGAACAGGGCAATGAAGCCTACCCACACTGCCACACTCAGGTTAATGGTGTGCATCTGGAACAGGTCACGCATGTTCATTCCGGCGACCGAAAAATTCAAAAACCAGTCCTGGCCGTAAAGCCATAACATCAGGAATCCGCCTGAAAACGCCACAAATATGCCGGTAAATACCATGCCGGATGTAGTTACCGATCTGAACTGGAAGTAGAGGATAAGGAATATGACAATTAACGAGAGGGGTACTACGATCATGAGCCTTCTGGTAGCTCTTACCTGGTTCTCGTAGTTACCGGTGAACTTGTAATTTACTCCTGCAGGCAATACAAATTCTCCGTCATGTATTTTCTTATTCAAATACGACTGTGCATTTTCAACTACATCCCCTTCCGCATATTGCGGCTTTTTATCGAAGATCACATATCCGGTAAGGAAAGTATCTTCACTTTTAATTAATTGAGGGCCGCGGGTATATGTTATTTCTGCCAGTTCACCCAGGGGTACCTGGATCCCGGCAGGTGAAGGTATCAAAATCCTTTTCAGCTCTTCCGGGTTATCCCTGAATTCTCTGGCATAGCGCATCCTTACAGGGAAGCGTTCCCTTCCCTCGATTGTAGTTGTGAGTTTCATGCCTCCTATGGCACTGCTTATATACATCTGCATATCATCGATAGTAAGTCCGTACCTCGATATGGCCTTACGATCAATCTTTATTTCAAGGTACGGCTTGCCCACTACCCTGTCAGCGAATACAGATGCAGGTTCGACTCCCCGGACATTTTTAAGAAGTCTCTCTATCTCGTATCCCGTGTTTTCAATAGTTTCTAAATCGGGGCCGTATACTTTAACTCCCATAGGTGCACGCATCCCGGTTTGCAGCATGATCAACCTTGTCTGGATAGGCTGGAGTTTGGGGGCAGACGTTAATCCGGGCAGGTCAGACTGCTTAACAATTTCCTGCCAGATGTCATCGGGCGATTTGATATTGTCACGCCACTGGCGAAAGTACTCGCCTCTTTTATCGGGTATTAGTTCTTCTTTTCCAATCTCCCTGAGAGTGTCTTTATAAGGATTGTACCGGCTTCCGTCCTTTAAAATGAAAGCTTCACCTTTGTCCACTTTAAATCTCATGCGGTGGCCGTCCTCGTCGAGTATATATTCCGGTTTATAGTTAACCAGGTTTTCATACATAGATATGGGTGCCGGGTCCAGTGCGGAGCTAACTCGTCCCCATTTACCCACGGTGGATTCCACTTCGGGAATTGAGTTCACTTTCATATCCAGCAACCGTATGTCCCCGATGTTCTCTTCTATGCCCGAATGAGGCATGGTTGTCGGCATGAGAAGGAAGGAACCCTCATCCAGTGCCGGCATAAATTCTTTTCCCACCCCGGGAAAGGTATGCGCTATTGCTTGCCATCCGTTTGTTTCTTTAAATCTTGCAGGAAGAAAGCCAAATATTTTATCAGCGCCAAGCCAGATTAATATTCCGAATAATACAGATACAATGGGAATGGAAAGGAATTTCCACTTATTAGACAGGCACCACCTGAGAATAACCTGGTAATAGCGGACCACAGTCATTAATGTTCCCAGCACAACAGCCAGTATGGCAAGTACAAACAGGAAGTTTGCAAATGTGCTGTTCCGGGCGCCCAGGGGCATCCATGCTGAAGTCAGGAAATAGATCACTACAACCAGGGCGATGCCTACATTGATAAGGTTTACAAATTTGCGTTTCTGCTCAGGCCACTTATATTCTAGCAGGTTATTTATACCAAAGGCAATAAGTGCCAAAGCAATCCACGAATGAAAAAACAGGATAAAAACGGAGCCCGCTGCAATGAGCGAGTAATTCCATATGCGTGAAATGTGCTTTTTATCAAAACGGATTGAAAAGATTGTATGCGCTAATGCAGGAATAATAATTATTCCAATCAACAACGAAGACAATAATGCAAATGTTTTGGTAAATGCCAGGGGCTTAAACAACTTACCTTCAGCAGCCTGCATGGCAAATACGGGAAGAAAGCTTACAATGGTAGTAGCCAGGGCAGTCATGATGGCCGATGCCACTTCAACAGTTGCATTATAAATCAAGTTAAGCAATTTCGTCCCTCTTGCCCCTTTGTTCTCCGGCATGTCCAGGTGCCGTATGATATTTTCGGTGAAGACGATACCTATATCTACGATCACACCGATTGCAATGGCAATACCTGATAGTGCAACAATATTTGCATCGACATGAAACCTGCGCATGACAATAAATGTGATAAGCACTCCTATAGGTAGTAAACTTGATATAAGGACAGATGCCCTTAAATTCATTACGAGGATGATAACTACAATAATGCTTATCAGGATTTCTTCTGTCAGCGCAGACTCAAGGGTGCCCAGCGTTTCCTTAATCAGTCCGGTACGATCGTAAAAGGGAACAATGGTAACTTTCGAGACAGTGCCGTCACCAAGTGTTTTACCCGGTAAGCCAGGTGAGATCTCTTCAATCTTTTTCTTTACATTACTGATTACCTCCATGGGATTTGCCCCGTAGCGTGCTACGACGACACCACCAACAGCCTCGGCGCCATCTTTATCCAGTCCACCGCGACGGGTTGCCGGACCGAAATTTACTCTTGCTATATCTTTTATGCGCACCGGAACATTATCATGTACTGCTACTGCACTTTCTTCCAGGTCATCCGGACTTTTAATATAACCCAGTCCGCGAATCAGGTATTCGACCCGGTTAAATTCAAGGGTACGCGCCCCGATATCGAGGTTGCTTTTACTGACTGCCTGCATGACCTGTGCGACAGTTACCCCGTATGCCTTCATTGCGTTGGGATCGATGTCTACCTGGTATTCTTTTACAAATCCCCCTATAGATGCAACTTCAGATACTCCTTTGGCAGAGGTAAGGGAATACCGGACATAAAAATCCTGGATGGTTCTTAACTCCTGTGGATCCCATCCGCCGGCAGGATTCCCGTTTTTATCCCGCCCTTCCAGTGTATACCAGTAAATTTGTCCGAGTGCTGTGGCATCGGGACCAAGGGCAGGGGTAACTCCGTCAGGGAGTGTTCCGGCAGGAAGGGAATTCAGCTTTTCGAGTATCCTTGTCCGGCTCCAGTAGAATTCCATATCATCATCAAAAATGATATAGATACTGGAAAGGCCAAAAATGGAGTTGCTGCGAATGCTTTTTACCCCGGGAATACCAAGCAGCGCCGTTGTAAGCGGATAAGATACCTGGTCTTCCATATCCTGGGGTGACCGTCCGACCCATTCGGTATATACTATCTGCTGGTTTTCACCTATATCAGGAATAGCATCCACAGGAACAGGATCGCGCGGGAATATCCTTAAATCCCAGTTAAATGGAGCTGTCGCTATTCCCCAGGTGATTAAGGTAATTAATACAAGGAATGTAATAAGCTTATTCTCCAGGAAGAATTTTATAATTTTATTTAACATGTCCTGATTTTTTTCTTAAGCGTTAATTAACAAATTATCAAATCAATAGAATATTAAATCATTAATCGGTGAATTAATAAGTCACCGGACGAATTGAATGTCATGCATTGGTAATACAAATGCATACATAGTTCAATTGTTAATCGGCTTATTATAAAAGGAATGTTCCCAGTTTTGAGAGGAAAATACTGAGTTCAGGCGGAGGTAAATTAAAAAATCCGGTAATACCGGTGGCTTGATTCCTGATAAAAGAATAATTATTGAAAAGTAAAGGATTATCATTAAAAATTGATTCATGAGCTGATGGTGCTTGTGAAGAAAATGTCCTGAACGAATAGTCAGGTGATGAATTTATAAAATCCGCATCTAATTTGATTGTAAAGGTATTATTATGGCAACAGTTACTATTATCACAGCATCTGTCAGGTTCAGAAAGTATATTGACCGAAACAAGCCTGTTACCGCAATAATGTTCGGTAATAGTCATCCCTGCCGTTGTCATAATCAGTACCAGGGCAAGGATAATATTAATTGTTTTTCTTATCAATTTTGAATATTTCTATGATGCCATAACAATTATGCCGGTTTTATGTTCAATTTTGTCCTTTATAAGTAACGATAAACCGGCACCACATTACCCGGTTTCCCCAATCGGGCTTTTAATTGGGTTTTATGACAATGTACTTTATAAATCAACTACTTAAGCAAATTTTACAAACTAATATTTACTAAAATTTACTAATAAAAACTAATAAAAAAAGATCATTTATATTCCATATTTTATTACCTTTCATTGTTATTTGTATTTTTAAATGGAGTTATTATTCTATAATTTCATAATAGACAAAAAAACTTGTTAGGTTAATTAAGCGGACGAATTATACAGTTCAAAATATGTGCAGCAAATTGAAAGCGAGAATAAATATTTAAGAAAGCGGGTAGGACAGATGGAGGATGAAAATGATGAGTTAAAGGAAATTCATGAAAAATTATTTGAAAAAAAGGATTAGCAGTTAAGGTAAGAATAAATAATAAAATATGATTTAAATTTTGTGCATTCAGGATTTGTGTTTATCTGGTGATTGGGTGTAATTGAAAGGAATGCATAAATAAATTGAATATAATTCTAATAACAAATAAATTAACTAAAGTTAGTTTAATGTAATCAAGTATAGAGAAATATTATACAGAATAAATCAATAATAAACTTCAGCTCTATTTATTTGAAAGATAAAATAAACTGAATATAATTAGGTATATATAGATGTTGCCATTCATTGCTGGAGAGACATTCTACATTTTTCTTAAGCTGATTCAATAT
>CAYWUI010000074.1:0-6660 GCA_964461435.1 uncultured Bacteroidales bacterium
TTCTGGATTCTACTATATACCAGTATTTGTAACCTCTTGATTTTTTACTTTGTATGGTTGCCATAATTAGTGTATTGCAAATCTTTTTATTAACATTAATTAGTGTATACAGAATTGTTGTGGCAAAAAAAGATGAATTTGATTGATATTCAATCCATTACATCCTTGAAAAAAACTATAATGCTGAATTTATGATAAACTCACGCTAGGAAGTGATTACAATACAAACACCATTTTGGCATCTTTGCGTAAACCACCGAACATGGCACCCAATGAACGCGACCCTGAAACCGGTAATGAACTGCCACAGGTTGACGACGTGGGTGTTTTTAATCTAACCAATCCTTTTGCTATAATAGAAAATGGAACAGGAAATAACCGAAATTATCATTTTATAAGTTCAGCCAGGGTCAAATATGAATTCAACAAAAACATATTTATAGAGAGCCTTACAGGATTGGATTACAATAATGCCCGAGAGGATATATTTGTCCCGGATGTTGGTGTTGCTTCTATTAATTTTGTAAGGAACAGTCCGGGGGCAATGGTGATGGAATACCGGTCAACACAAAACCATACTACCTTTGATTATAACAAAACAATATATGATAAATATATTGTCAGGTTCAAGGCAGGTGTGCGAATATTTTCCAATAAATATCATTATGATAAAAATATAGATTTTAATACCCCAACATATGATTTTAACAATGTTGGCGATGGTGGCTCAGAATATAATTATCTAAGGATTTTAGAAGGGGAAAACAGTGAACTTAACTGGATATCTTATTATGGAGTCTTTAATTTTGATATTTCAAACAAGTATTATATCTCAACAAACCTTAGCTATGATGCAAGTTCGGTAACCAATAAAAAAAACAGGTATCATATGTACCCTTCTGTGTCACTGGCCTGGCGTTTATCTTCTGAAGGTTTTCTGATAAATTCTCCTGTAATTAACGATTTGAAACTCCGGGTTGGGTGGAGTAATACAGGAAATATATATTCTAATATTTTCGATTATTCAAAACTATATTATTCACACAGAAGAATTAACAAATATGGAGTTTGGGTAAGAGAATCTATACCTAATGAAGACCTGGATGTGGAACGTAAAACTATGATTAATGCCGGGATTGATATGTTGTTATTTGACCAGGCAACAAACTTACAGGTCAATTATTATATTTCATCAATTAATAATCTGATCATGCCACAGAAATTAGGCGCTTAGCTTCTTATTATGGTTATACAGACTTTTATGAAAATAGTGCGGTGATAAAAGGAAACGGCCTTGAACTTGCTTTAAACAACAGGTTTCTGGTCAGAAATATGATCTGTATGGTTGGTGGAACGTTTAATATGGCAGACCAGAAAATTACAGAAATGAATTTTTTACTTCCTTTAAAATCCTTAACGTTTGAAACAACAGGAGGGGCAGAATTTGTTTTAAAAGAAGGGATGCCTATAAATACTTTTTATGGATATGAAACAAATGGAATTTATTCTGCAAACAGTTCCGTAACAGGGCCAAAAGGTGAACTAATGCAAGCAGGCGATGTTGTATATGTAGACAAAGTATGGAAATAATATTATCAATGATGCCGATAAAACAGAAATTGGCAACTCCAATCCTGATTTTTTCGGAGGACTTGTGGCCTCTTGTGATTACAAAAAATTCGAATTTTCGGTAAATTTTAATTACAGTATCGGAAATGATATCGTCAACTATGCGCGGATGATTTCCCAATCAATGGATACCTACGCGAATCAAAGCATTGATGTTATTGACCGCTGGCCTGCAGGAAATGAGATTCCCAGGGCAACTTTTGGCGATCCGGTCGGAAATACGGTTTTCTCTGACCGCTGGATAGAAGACGGGTCATATTTAAGATTGAAAAACATTACCATTGACTACAATGTATCTGAAAATAAAAAACTGTATAAAAATATGACTTTATATCTTATTGCAACCAATGTCCTGACATTTACAAAATACAGCGGGTATGACCCGGAATTTTATTATATGAACAATCCCTTTTATATGGGTATCGATTACGCAAAAATTCCTCAAACAAGATCATTCATTGTTGGGGTAAAATTTGAATTATAATTGAAAATTAACATGGATATGAGAAAATATAGCAAAACAAGGATAAATACAATAGTTATACTTGGCTTTATAGCTTTACTGCTGATTTCATGCAGTGAAAATTTTTTTGAAAAACAGGCCGACAATAAAATTACTCCAGAACAGCATTATCAGACTTTAACGGATGTAAATGTAGCTTGCGAAGGCGCTTATTCACTAATGCAGGAGGCTATGGTTAACTTGGTCGTCGTTGACAGACTTTTGTCTGATATAATGGAAACAACTGACTGGGCGCCAACTGTTATGAACGAGATTAACTATCATGAAATATCAGCAGATAATCCGTTTATTGATCATTCTGTTTTTATAAAATTATAGTCAATACAAATGAAATCCTGACCAGAATTGATGCAGTGACATTACGGGATAAAGATTTTGATGAATACGAACTCTTATCTTATAAGGGATATTTGGTTTCCTTACGTTCATGGGCATATTTTAACGTGGTTAGGTTGTTTGGTGAAGCTGTTTATATTGATGACAATTTTGAATCATATTCACCGCAGACAAACTTTAAAAAATATAACAGGACAACCATGATCGATACGCTGATAAATCAGCTCAAAAAATATGCTAAGGATCAAGAAGAATATATTAACACATGGAGAATAAACAAACATGCCTTATTGGCAGAGATGTATATCGAAACAGACCAGTATGATTCAGCCTGGTTTTATGCAAAAGGGGCTATCGACCTGTACGGAAGGAGTTCCGATTATTATAAAATTGACGACCAATTTTCAGAAGAAAACTGGAAAAATATATTTATTGGCGCCTCAGATAACCAATACGAGGTTTTAAGTGCTGTTCCCTTTTCTATGGAAGACAACCAGTATAATTTACTGGTAGAATATTTCAATTATGTGTATTATATCAAACCTTCAACCATTATAACCGGATTATTTGAAGAACAAAAACCAACAGGTGATGTATGGCGTGGATTGGGCGTTTCGTATGATACATTAAATGACAAAAATACAACCATGATTTCGAAATATTTGTTAGAAATAGGATATTTTTATAGTAGCGATATTATAATTACGAGGGCATCGGATCTTCACCTGATTATGGCCGAAGCCTTGAATAGGATGGGTGAAACAAATACCGTACTTATGATTCTTAATCGGGGATTTAAAAACACAGGAGGCGAAAAACCAAAGGGATATACGGGATGGATCACCAGTAATATTGGAATAAGGGGCAGGGTAGCCCTGCAGCAAATTCCTGAACCTGAAGGTGATGAAAATACAATAATGCTTGCCCTGGAAGATTACATTATACAGGAACGCGCGATGGAAATGGCGTTCGAAGGAAAACGCTGGTTTGATTTGGTCAGGATTGCCCGTCGACGAAATGACCCGGCTTATTTAGCCAATAAAGTGGCTGCTAAATTCACTGATAATGCCAAAGCTGACGCAATCAGGACTAAGCTAATGAACCCGGCCAATTGGTATCTTCCAAAAGATTTTTAAGATAAATTATAATAATGTGACATAGTGAATTGTATTCGTATAGTTTGAGCAATAAATGATTTTAGTGCGAATTATTTTTTGTTTATGAATATTTATTATATTGCAAATCCATTTCTTAATTTAAATATTTAACCTTAAAAATAAAAAATTATGAAAAGAAATTTACTATTTTTATTTGTTTTAATTGTTGTGACTTTTATATCAAGGGCACAAGATTTTGAAAATGGTTTGGTTTTTTATTTACCATGCGATGACTCGTCAACAATTGATTTAATTAATGATGCGGAAGGTTTTATTAATGGGGATTTAAAAGTTGACACAGGCTTTAATAATCGAACAGACGGTTCATTTTATTTCAATGGTACCGATGCATTTCTGGAATTTATCGATGCTGAAATCGAAGGTCTTCCTGTTGAGGCCAATGAAAGATCTTTTGCAGTTTGGATAAAAACTACTGCAACGGGTATAAATATGGATATTATTTCTTATGGAACAACATCTAATGGCCAACATGTGCATTTGGCATATCGTTCGGGAGAATCAGTAATTCGCAACGGTTATTGGTATGCTGACTATGATGTTCCTGCAAGTATATCTGACGGTTCATGGTATCATATTGTAGCGACACTTGGTAGTGTATCTGACATTTATATTAATGGGGAATTAATTGAAGAACAGGATTTGATAACATCTACTGAATTAAATACTGAATTAAACGGTTTATTAAGGATTGGAAAAAGAAATACAGATGAAAGTGAATATTTTGAAGGTAATGTTGATGAAGTAAGGATATATGACAGGGTTTTATCCGAAGATGATGTTATTGCATTATATGAATATGACCCTGACCTTGTTTCTGTGAAAGATATCAGGCAAGATGTATTTAAAGTTTATCCTACTATTGTTGGTTCAAGATTAAATTTCTCAGTTCCAATGAATACTTCGTCAATTGAAATATTTAATATTTCAGGAAAACTAGTAAAGAAATGTGACCCAGAGAGAACCGTATCGGTCTCTGAATTGCCAAGTGGTATATATTTGGTTAAATGTTATAGTTCTATAGGTAATTACTGTGCAAGGTTTGTGAAAGAATGATTGTCCGGAATTCCCTGGTTTAGAAGGTATAATAATGATGTACGCCGGCGTTTTCTCAGTTTATATGTTTTCTTAAAAATCGAAATCAAAAACCCCGAAATCTTTATAAATATAAGTGTTTTCTGGGTTTTTACCTATAGTGATCTATTAACAAAAAATTGACAATCAGTTAATTAATATTTTATTTGGCTTAAGTTTAAATTTGCGTTTTGTTCATTATTAGAAACGCTGTCAGGTCTTACAGACGCTGACAGGTTAAAATCGAATTCAAACCTGACAACGTCCGCAGGTCTTGTCAGCGTTTCATTTTAAGATACTAACGCAAAATTAAGCTATAGCCTTCTTTTTAATTACTACTTTAACCATTTTACCAATTAATTCTTCGCTATTGATTTTGTTTTCGCTTTTAAAAGTCGCTATGTTTTCCTCCGATTCACCAGTATAAAATGCTTTAAAAAGTTCACCGCATTTAAGTTCTGAATATTCCGCTTTGTCAATATTTGATTTGTGAATCAATTGTACAAATGAACCACACTGCCAATTGAAATTAAATCCAAAATCAACGAAGATACCGTATCGGGATTTTTTTATAATTACACCTTCATATTCCGAATCCTTTGTCAGGCTCAACTTTTTAAATTGGGGAACATCTCCGTTTACCGTTATCGAAAGTGGTTCTTTTTCAAATTTATGAATCTTGCAGAAAAAAGTTTTGTCTTGCAGGTATTCAAACACATGTTTACACGATTCCAGGTCATCGTATCGCCATGGCATATGATAAAGAGATATGAATCCGTACAATACATTTATTTTTATAACAAAACCTTTCTCTTTTATTTGGTTTATCCAAAATGGAAGGTTTTTATCCTCCAAAATCTTTTGCTCTAAATTTTCCCAAATCATTTTTTATATTCAATCAATTTTGTTATGTCGTCTGGTTGTTGTTTGCGTACATAATTATAAAAATGTAAGACCAATTTTCCTATTTAGCCCTTTTTCAAATATTCTAATCAATGTTGAAAGCTGAATATTTCCTTTTGCATTCTCAATCTTAGAAATATAGCTCTTTTTTGTACCTGCCTTCTCAGCAAGTTCTTGTTGTGTCATCTTAGCATCCTTTCTTGCTTCTTTAAGCATCTCGCTAACAATGAACATTTGAGCTCTCTCTTCATACTCATTACGGGCGTCTGTTCCTATCTTACCATATTCTCTCTCGATTAGTTCATTGAATGTCTTTATGCCTGTATAATCTGTCATGATTTTTTGTTTTTAAGTTCAAAATACTCTTGTTTCAATCTCAGGGCTTTCTTGATCTCTTTCTTTGGTGTTTTTTGTGTCTTTTTTTGAAAACCATTAAATAGTACCACTAGTCGTCCCTGGTCAAAGCAGCAAAAGATCCGGTAGATGTTTGACTGATATTCGACTAGTATCTCAAATAAACCTTCGTAACCGGTCATGGGAGCTAAAAATTTCTTTGGAACTCTGTCCACTTGTTTGATTAATTCAAAGATATACTGAATCTTTGATTTGACATCTGAATCAAGACTCTTATAGAAGTCTAAAAAGGACTCTCCATGAAATATTATCTGCCTTGTCATTGATGCAAAGTTATCTTATATGATAACAATTTCCAAATTTATTTAATGGATTCTTCTTTTTTGCAATATGACTCATTCGAAGCCGGTATGCACCCTAACAAAATAGGATTTTATGTTTAGTTTGCACATAAGTATCTGATTCAAAGATAATAATTTATTATATCAAGACCATATTAATAAAAGGTGCTATTGTAAATTAAACATAAAATTAAGTTGGACGAAGCCGCAAAGAGGTATGGGAATGCTAAGATGATTTTTCCTTTAAATGAAATTTTTTTATATCGTTACGTAAGCCTTCGGCGAAATACATCTTGACTGGAATTCTGATGACACCTACCTTTGA
>CAYWUI010000075.1:0-6656 GCA_964461435.1 uncultured Bacteroidales bacterium
TTTTTGCATCCACCGTTGCGGCACATGCCCTTATCAGAGGCTCCTATTTTTTTGGCATCAAGCTGGGAGAAAAAAGTGTTAAAGACGATTATAAAAAAGTAGCCGCATCAGTCAGAAAAAAAGAAACTAAAAAATGAAGTATCCGGTTATTTTATATCATTATGATATTCCTGCAGGGACTTCAGAGCTGTCTTTTTTGCAATCTGAGCCTTTATTCCTTTTGTTGCCGCAAGGGACGCAGAGATAGTAGTAATATACGGTATTTTATACTTTATCGCCGATTTTCTGATATAGGAATCATCATACATACTTTTCTTTCCTACCGGGGTATTAATGATCAGGTTAATTTCTTCGTTTTTAATAGCATCAAGGATGTTAGGCCTTCCCTCGTGGAGCTTTAATATTTTCTCCGCATCAACACCATTATCAGTCAGCAGTTTATGAGTGCCTTCCGTAGCCATAATTTTAAATCCAAGCTCTTTAAATTCCTTTCCCAGCTGAATTACCTCTTTCATTTCATAATTGGTAATAGTCACGGTAATAAGTACCGACCCTTGCAAGGGCAGGGGTGTCTGGTTACTTTCATGAGCCTTAAAAAAAGCATTCCCAAACGTATCTGCCAATCCGAGCACTTCACCTGTGGATCTCATCTCTGGTCCGAGCAGGGGATCTACTTCAGGAAACATATTGAAAGGGAATACTGCCTGCTTTATTCCATAGTGAGGTATCTTTTTCGGGTGAATATTGAGCTCATTTAGCTTCTTCCCCAGCATAATCTGTGTCGCCAGCCTGACCATATTGATATTGCATACTTTTGAAACCAGCGGCACAGTGCGCGACGCCCTTGGATTGGCCTCAAGGATATATACTTTATTATCTGCTATTGCATACTGTATATTTATTAATCCCACAACATCAAGCTCAATGGCTATTCGTCTTGTATATTCATTGATAGTACTTATATGTTCCTGCGGTATGCTGAACGGCGGTATTGCACATGATGAATCACCCGAATGGATACCTGCCTTTTCAATATGCTCCATTACTGCAGGGACGAAAGCATCTGTTCCGTCAGATATGGCATCAGCCTCCACCTCTATTGCGTTCTCCAGAAACTTGTCAATTAATATGGGTCTTTCAGGTGATACATCTACCGCCAGAGTAACATATTCCCTGAGCATCTCTTCATCGTGAACAATTTCCATTGCCCTCCCTCCCAATACATATGAAGGCCTCACCATCAGAGGATAACCTATCTTCTCAGCTATCCTCAGGGCTTCATCGAGTGAGCTGGCCATCCCCGATTCAGGTTCAGGAATACCCAGCTTTTTCATAATATTCCGGAAATGGTCCCTGTCTTCCGCAAGATCAATGGTGGCAGGTGTTGTCCCAATTATTCTTACCCCCTCCTTTTCAAGCTCGTTTGCAATATTTAAAGGTGTCTGTCCCCCAAACTGGACAATCACACCCTCAGGCTTTTCTTTATTGTAAATACTGAGCACATCCTCCACTGTCAGTGGCTCGAAATATAACTTGTCTGATGTATCATAATCTGTTGAAACTGTCTCGGGATTACAGTTAACCATTATTGTTTCCATACCCAGATCTTTTAAAGCAAATGCTGCATGAACACAACAATAATCAAATTCTATGCCCTGGCCGATCCTGTTAGGGCCGCCTCCCAGAACCATAACCTTGCGCCTGTTGGTTGTCGGAACCTTATCCGGAGCGTTGTATGTAGAATAATAATATGCTGCGTCTTCCACACCGCTGACAGGAACAGCATCCCATGCCTGCACCATCCCCAGCTTAATACGCCTTTGCCGTATCTCTTTTTCAGGTAAATTTAAAAGCTTGCCAAGGTACTTGTCTGCAAATCCATCTCTTTTGGCTTTTAGAAGCAGTTTATCAGGAATCATTTTCCCCTTATGCTTCAATATCTCTTCTTCAAGCTCAACAAGCTCCTTCATCTGCTCAATGAACCACAATTTTATATGGGTCTTTTCATATATCTTCTTCGGACTGGCACCTTTGCGCAATGCCTCGTACATTATGAACTGCCTTTCACTGGTCGGTGTGCTGAGTAACTTCATAAGCTCACCAACAGGCAGCTTGTTGAAGTTCCTGGCAAATCCCAATCCGTAACGGTTGATCTCAAGAGACCTTATTGACTTCTGAAATGCTTCCTTGTATGTCTTTCCCAGGCTCATTACTTCACCTACAGCCCTCATCTGCGTGCCCAGCTTGTCCTCTATATTTTTGAATTTTTCAAATGCCCAGCGCGCAAACTTTACGACAACATAATCTCCGGAAGGAGTATATTTATCTAATGTCCCCTCTCTCCAGTAGGGAATGTTATCAAGATTTAGTCCCCCTGCGAGCATCGATGATACAAGGGCAATAGGGAAGCCTGTTGCTTTCGATGCCAGCGCTGACGACCTTGAGGTCCGCGGATTAATCTCAATAACTACCACTCTTCCCGACCTGGGATCATGTGCAAACTGGATGTTCGTGCCACCTATAACACCTATAGCTTCAACTATGTCGTATGAATATTTTTGAAGCTGCTCCTGCAGCTTCGGATCAATAGTCAGCATTGGTGCAGTACAATAAGAATCCCCTGTATGAATGCCCATTGCATCAACATTTTCAATAAAACAGACAGTAATCATATTATTCTTTGCATCCCTGACAACTTCCAGCTCCAGCTCTTCCCATCCCAGCACCGACTCTTCAACCAGCACCTGTCCGACCATGCTGGCAGAAATACCACGTGCAGCTATAATATTCAACTCCTCCTTGTTGTATACCAGTCCGCCCCCCGTACCGCCAAGAGTATAGGCCGGACGAAGAACAACGGGATAACCCAGCTCATTGGCAATAACTTCGGCTTCCTCAACACTTAGTGCAGGCTTACTCCTTGGCATAGCAATACCCAGCTTTTTCATGGTTTCTTTAAATGCTATGCGGTCTTCACCACGTTCTATAGCGTCAACGTTAACACCGATAATTTCTACTCCATATTTTTTAAGTATACCTTTTTTATATAGTTCCGAGGATAGATTCAAACCTGTCTGACCTCCCAGGTTTGGTAATAAGGCATCGGGTCGCTCTTTTGCAATAATGTTTTCAAGACTGCTCACATTTAGCGGCTCAATATAGGTCACATCCGCCATGCCCGGATCGGTCATAATTGTTGCAGGATTGGAGTTTACAAGAACAATCTTGTACCCCAGCTTATGCAGAGCCTTGCAAGCCTGGGTGCCGGAATAGTCAAATTCGCACGCCTGGCCTATAATGATCGGACCGGAACCGATTATCAGGACTTTATTGATTTGAGGTCGCTTTGGCATTTTATTTATTTCGGATTATTTGATATTGTTTTTTTCAGGTATGGTTACACAAATAAAAAAATCTTTACAGAATTTACCAAATGGTTTCACAAATTAAATTACCCTTATTTAAATTTTATTTTGAAGTTATATTTATAACATCTAAAAATGTACTTTCAGCAAGCCAAAAAGTTTTTTTTATTTTATTTTTTTCTTACATTAATGCTATGAAAATTAATCCTTAAAATGAATACTATGCAAGAACTGGATATCAAGAAATTTATCGATGAAAAAATTAAGCTGATCAGGGAAACAGTTATGGATGGGATAGCTATAAATGCTCTCTCCGGGGGTATTGATTCATCTACTGTAACCATACTGGGCCATCGTGCCCTGGGTGACAAGCTGAAAACCGTATTTGTTGAAAACGGACTGATGCGGGAAAAAGAAGCCATACAGGTTGCAGGGATATTCAAAGACCTTGGCGTTAATATTGAAATAATAGATGCACGTGAAGAATTTTTTTCTGCACTGAAGGGCATCACAGATCCCGAAGAGAAACGTGAGGCTATCACACAGACCTTTTATAAAAATGTATTCGGACGTATAGTCAGGGAAAGCGGGGCAAAATTTCTTCTCCAGGGAACTATTCTCACAGATATCGACGAAACCATTGCAGGAATAAAGAGGCAGCATAATGTTTTTGAACAGCTTGGTATCGATCCCCTGGAAGTTTTCGGCTATAATATTATCGAGCCTCTCATCGAGCTGCGCAAGGACGGGGTCAGAAAAGTGGGTAAAACCCTCGGCCTTCCCCATGAACTGTTTGACCGTATACCATTCCCCGGACCCGCCCTCTCTGCGCGTGTTATAGGCGCCGTTACCCGCGAACGCATAGAGACTGTCCGCAAGGCAACAACTATTGTAGAACAGATGCTCAAAGATACAAACGCATTTCAGTATATGGCCATCCTTCACGAGGACAGGGTAACGGGGATGCGCAACGGCAAACGTGATTTTGGCCAGCAGATCGAAATTCGCTGCTGGGATAGTGTTGACGCACGGACAGCAGAACCGACACAACTGCCGTTTGAGACCCTCAAGAAGCTTGCCCTTAAAATCATAAGCGACGTGCCCGGCATAGTCAGTGTCACTTACAACATAGCACCAAAACCTCCCTCAACAATCGAAGCTGTTTGAGATCAGGGGGGAGTAACCTAATATGAAAGGAGAAAAAAATGAGACCTCTTGTATTTATAAATATCATGGCGATGCTTCTGTTGTCAAATATCCTTATCCATGCCGGCGAAAGGGATGATATAAGGCTCATTATCAGGGCTGACGATATGGGATTTTGCCATTCTGCAAATATGGCATGTATAAAAGGTTACAGGGAAGGGATAATTACTACGGTTGAAGTTATAGTGCCGGGGCCCTGGTTTCTGGATGCCGCAAAGTTGCTTGCAGAGAATCCCGGGCCCGACGCAGGGGTACACCTGGCATTAAAACATATACCACAGGTCTCCCATATATCTGACCATATGAACGTGGCATCATGCCGCCCGGATATTAAAGATATGGTCGACAGGCTATCCAAAGGGTATAACCTTCCTCTGGGCCCCCGGGGATTAACAGGATCATTTGAATTGTGGGCCGTGCCCACGGAAAAAAAGGAAGAGGCCCTTGCCGATTCTATCAATGGCCTGGCAAACGGACTGTGGGAGTGTATTTGTCACCCCGTATTAAACAATGAAGAAACACAAGGTATTGAAGGTACGGTAAATGATCCGGATATAAGGATGGCTGTTTACCGCCAGGCCGTAACAGATGCTCTTACCGGTGAAAAGATTAAGACTATTATCCGTCAGCGCGAAATCAAACTGGTAAGTTATTCAGATACGTATAAATAAATAAGTCGCCCTGCTTCTCACAAGACGACTTATTTAACTGCCGGATATGATTACACTAAGCCTTGGGCAATCATGGCATCAGCCACTTTTATAAACCCTCCTATGTTGGCTCCGTTGACATAGTTTATAAATCCGGTTGAGTCTTTACCGTATTTTACACAGGTCTCATGAATGTTTCTCATGATCATATGTAACCTGTCATCTACCTCTTGCCTTGTCCATGGCAGCCGCATGGAATTCTGTGCCATTTCCAGTCCCGATACAGCAACACCACCTGCATTAGCTGCCTTGCCCGGTCCGAACAACACCTTAGCCTTTAAGAATACTTCAACAGCTTCAGGCGTAGACGGCATATTTGCCCCTTCCGACACAACATAACAGCCGTTCCTGACAAGTATCTGTGCTTCTTCCTCATTGATCTCGTTCTGCGTAGCTGAAGGCAGAGCCACATCACACTTTATCTTCCAGGGCCGCTCACCTTCATAATACTTTACCTTGTATTTTTCGGCATATTCTTTTATCCTGCCCCTCTTTATATTTTTCAGTTCCATTACATATGCCAGCTTTCCTTCATCTACTCCATCAGGGTCATGAATATATCCGGCCGAATCAGATAATGTTACAACCTTGCCCCCCAGGTGATTTACTTTTTCAACTGAATATTGTGCAACATTTCCCGAACCCGATACCGTTGCTATCTTACCTTTGAAGGTTTCCCCTCTTGTTTTAAGCATCTCTTCAGCAAAGTAAACTGCACCATAACCGGTAGCTTCAGGTCTTATAAGGCTTCCTCCCCACTCAAGGCCCTTACCGGTAAGCACCCCCGTAAACTCGTTTTTTAGCCTCTTGTACTGGCCGAATAAGAATCCTATTTCTCTGCCTCCGACTCCAATATCTCCGGCAGGGACGTCCGTATCGGGACCAATATGCCTGTATAATTCTGTCATGAAGCTCTGGCAAAAGCGCATAACCTCATTGTCAGATTTACCCTTGGGATCAAAATCGGAACCTCCTTTGCCACCACCCATGGGAAGGGTGGTAAGGCTGTTCTTAAATACCTGTTCAAATGCCAGGAACTTTAAAATGCCGAGATTAACAGTAGGATGGAAACGCAACCCCCCCTTATAGGGACCAATAGCACTGTTCATTGCAATCCTGAATCCCCTGTTTACCTGTATCTCTCCTTTATCATTCAGCCACGGCACCCTGAACATAATAACCCTCTCAGGCTCAACTATTCTTTCAAGAATCTTTGCATGCCTGTACTTCGGGTTCTCTTCAATAAATGGCATTACAGACTCGATAACCTCTTTAACAGCCTGGTGAAATTCCGATTCACCCGGATTTTTGGCAATAACTTTTGCCATAAATTCATCAACTTTTACATCCAGTATATTTTCCATAATAGTATATT
>CAYWUI010000076.1:0-6403 GCA_964461435.1 uncultured Bacteroidales bacterium
CACCCACTGGCAAGCTCGCCGCATAATTTTAGGTTTTTAAACAAACTGCCGTTGGCGACATCCACTATGAAACATTCACCAAAAACCTTAATATAATGAGAAAAACTATCGTTCTTGGACTCTTATTAATGTCTACAGTTAGCCTTTTAGGACAAAATGTTTCTGATACAATTGAAGTTAGGAAAGCTCTCGGAGTTATCTTTCTGCAAAATGGAAAGAAGTTGGCTCCTCGAAACCTTCTTGAAATTACTAAATCCAATGCTGAATCATACAATGAGATGAAAAAAGCAAAAAGCAATTTTGACGTGGGTAACATATTTGGGTTTGCGGGAGGCTTTATGGTAGGTTGGCCAATAGGTACCGCTCTTGGTGGTGGCGAACCAAATTGGACATTAGCAGCTATTGGAGCTGGTTTAATTGTTATTTCAATCCCATTTTCCTCCGCCTATTCAAAACATGCAAAAAATGCTGTAGGTATATACAATAATGGACTAAAACAGACTGGTCATAATAATGTAGAATGGAAATTAGGCTTAACATGCAGTGGGGTAGGAATTAAAATTACTTTTTAAATACAAAAGTGTGGCAGTCGCTAACATGGTATAGTGCATGCGGGTTTCAGAGGTTTGCGAGCGTTTGTGGCTCGTAAAAAAAGTCGGTATAAACTGATAGGAAATCGCTTCGTACTCCCGCACGACACCATACCATAAAACGTTCGCCCACAATTTTAAAGACAAATAAACGGTTACCAGAAAATATGGTATATTTGAAAAAAAGAATAATATGAGACTCGAAAGAACAAAAGATGAGATTTTGGTTCGACTTCCGGCCTATATTGACCTGACCGAACTTCAAAATATGCTTGACTATTTACAATATAAAGAATTAACAGCTAAATCAAAAGCTAAACAATCTGATGTTGATGAGCTTTCAAAAACTGTAAACAAATCAATCTGGACTAAAGTAAAAGCCCGTCGCGGATTACAATGAAAATAGTTGTTGATTCCAATATTGTTTTTAGCGCAATTTTAAATACTAAAAGTAAAATTGGACAATTAATTATTAATGGTTCAAAATATTTTGAATTTTATACAGTTGGTTTACTTAAAGATGAGATAATTGAACGTAAGGATAAAATCCTAATTTTGGCAGGACTTTCGCAAGATCAATTTAATAAGACTTTGCAAGTAATTATTAGCAGAATTAAATTTGTGGATGATATATTACTGACAGATAAGGATATAAATAAAGCGATAGATTTAGTTTCAGGCATTGATGATGACGATGCACTGTTTATTGCTCTAAATAACCATTTATTGGCAAATTTATGGACAGGAGATAAGCGATTAATAAATGGATTAAAGAAAAAAGGTATAAGTGGATTTTAACCACAGATGAATTGTATGAAATTTATTTGAAGAAACAGTTGAAATCCAGACAAAAAAGAAAGTAAAACTGTGGGCAAAGCGCGGTCATAAAACATGCCGAGGTCGGTGGGGTGCAAACATTTATTCTCGCATTAAAGTCTGTAACGGCAGATACGAACGCAGCTCCGAAATTCGGTACGTTTCGACCATCAAACGTTTATGCCCAATTGCAAAAGAAAATATTTTCTTCTTTTTAAATCCATTTGAACATTTTTTCATGTCTAAAGATAAAGTTTCATAATTTTTAATTAAAAATTTAAAGACATGAAAAAAATACTATTACAATTTTTATTGCTATCAATTTGTTCAGGGAGCCTGGTAAATGCACAAATAAATAAAGATGTAAAAAGAAAACTACATGAAAAGGTACCCGTCTGGCTTTCTGAAAATAATGTTCCAGCCGCAGGAATAGGCATAATAGAAAAAGACAAAATTAAGTATATTAAAGTATTTGGAGAACTTAAAAAAGGTGTGCCAGCCCCCGACAACGCTATTTTTAGTGTGGCATCGATTACTAAACCCATTGTCACAATGGTAACATTAAAATTGGTAAAATCGGATCAATGGAGTTTAGACGAACCCCTTGACAATTACTGGATAGATCCGGATATAACAGATAATCCTTTTCATAAAAAACTGACCACACTTATTGTGTTGACACATCAAACAGGATTTCCAAATTGGCGAAAAGGAAAACTGGCATTTGAGTTTGAACCTGGAACGAATTATCAATATTCGGGCGAAGGCTTTGAATATTTAAGGAAAGCAATAGAAAAAAAGTTTAATAAATCCATGGCAGAATTAGCCGATTCACTAATATTTAAACCCCTTAAAATGAATGACAGCTATTTTTGCTGGAACAAAAACATTGATGAATCCAGGTTTGCATGTTGGCATGATTCAAAAGGGAATATATATAAACCTGCAATACCTAAAGGATACGGAGTTAATGCTGCAGCCAGTTTTATTACTACTGTTGAAGATCTTTGCAAATTCAGTATTTACGTGATGAATGGATTTGGCCTCTCTTCTAATATTTATAATGACATGATAAAACCTCATGTAGAAGTGAAAGAACATTATGCCAGAGGGTTAGGATGGGAAGTCATATCAGGTATGCCTGGGGGTGAATATGCACTGGAACATTCAGGTTCAGACGGAGGTGTAAAAGCGATATTTATTTTATTGCCAAAATCCAAACGAGGCATGGTGATCCTGACAAACGGTGACAATGGTATATTTGTTTATAATAATGTTATCAGGGAATTTCTTAAATCAGGGCAAACAATATTGGATTATCTCACAGGTTCTGATACCCATAAAGTAGTAACCCTTACAAATGAAATTTTAGACGGATACGTCGGAGATTACCTGGATTCGTACGGAAGAAACCTTTCAATTGCCAGAGAAGACAGCACATTAAAATTTTCAGGGAATAGTTTGCCTACTGTAAAATTATACCCCGAATCGAAAAAGAAATTTTTTCTTAAAGATTACGATGTTCAATTTGAATTTGTTAACGACGATTCGTTAGTTTTAATTGAAAATGGGAGAATCAGTTGGACAGCAATAAAAATAAAGCAAAAGCAGCTAATCAATCTTCCGGAGGATGTACTTGAAAGATATATTGGTACTTATGTACGATTGGATAAAAACAGCGATATTCATATTATAAAAGGTGAAGGAGGCGTATTGAAAATGTCGGGAGAAACAGTGCCACCATTGGATTTATTACCTACCGATGAAAATATGTTTATTGCGAAAGGATTCCCTTTTCAATTTGAATTTATTAAAGACGAATCAGATACCGTAGTAAAAATGAATGTCATCGGAAACGGAAAAGTAGTTTGTGAGACAAAGAGAAAAAATGAACAGTAATGTAAAAAAAATCATTCAATGAGCAAAATATTATTAGTCGTAATAGGAGTAGTATGCTTCATGGAACATGGAAAAACTATTGCTCAAGAAGCTGATACTACCTTAATAAAATTTCTTCGACAGGATATGGATTCTATCGCATCTGATGCCACAGAAGGCCGATTTACCGGGTCACCGGGATATAAAAAGGCTGCGCAATATACTGCTAATTTATTTCGGAGAGCAAAACTAGAGCCTGGTTATACCAATGAAAAAGGTGAAAAATCATATTTTCAGCCTGTACCTTTTATCCGGAACAACTATGATTCTTCCTTAATAACAATCCGGAAAAATGGAATGAATAGGATATTTAGACACTCATCCTATGATTTCATCATTTTAAACAACGGAGTGCCAAATAAAAATGTTCAATTGGAATCCCTAGCTTTCATTGGCTATGGTATAAATGAACCGGATAAAGGATGGGATGATTATAAAGGCATAGATGTGAAAGGAAAATGGGCAATTATTCAAAACGGAATACCTCCAGCTAATGCAGATCAGGTATTTCCGGAATGCTTGCGTAAACTATATGGTAACTGGAAGGTACATGATTCATTAAAATTATACGCACTTATCAAACACAAAGTGGCAGGATTAATCGTCCTGCCAGATAAGCAAGCAAGTGACAATTGGGAAAGCACAGTGCAACATAATTACAGATACAATTATATACATTATGCTAACTCCATTGAAAACAGTGAGGCCACATCAGACCCTGTCTTGCCAGTTATCCTTATCCATCCGGATCTTGTTCAAAGCATTTTTACCAAACAAACCTTTGATCCCATAAATAGCATAGGCAAATATCACTCATATATTTTAGACAATACTGAAATTAGTGTTAAACTTGACTGCAAAAAAGAAACAATTAATTGCTATAATGTTGTGGCAGTTGTTCCTGGAATCGATCCTTTTTTAAAAAAGGAATATATTACCGTTGGAGCGCATCTTGACCATATTGGGAAAATTGGGGATCATGTATATAATGGTGCAAATGATGATGCAAGTGGATGTGTCATCATCCTCGAAGCGGCTAAAGCAATTGCTTTAAATCCTCTCAAAAGATCTGTACTATTTATTCTTTATACATCAGAGGAGCAACATTTAACTGGTTCGAGGTATTTTTTGAAAAATCCTCCGATACCTGTTGAACTGATTTTACTTAATATTAATATTGAACAAATCGGGAGTAAACATAGAGATTTCCCTGGTATATGGGCAATTGGTTCGCAGCAATTCAAAGAAACTTTTTATAAAGTAGGTAATTCTTTTAAAGAAACAGATTTAAAATTTGATCCGATTGAAAATTTTAGAGATGCTCTTAAAGATAATGTAGATTTAATGAGTTATGATGAGAAAGAAATTCCGGTATTTATGCTTTCTTCAGGCGGGTTTCCAGAACATCATACTATTTGGGATAAAATCGACTTAATAGATTTTAATCACTTACTTGTTTCAACAAAGTTCTTAAACTCGTTAATTATTGAATTGGGAAATGAATAAAAGAAATAACCGGAAAAAATGATGCATTAGTCTTTTGGATTTAAAATTGGAATGGACTATTATCTTTAAAAAGCCAATTAAATAATAATTTTTATTTTATGATGCATTGATTTTAAGTTGAAAATATTTAATATTTTTATTTTAAAATTGCAGATTATGAAAAGTATTAAATTGTTCATTATTATAATATTTGAAAGTCTCTTTCTGTCAATAGTCACTTACGGGCAAGATAATGTGATGGCTACCAGATTTACTGATACTTCAAGAACTATAACAGATCTCATGCCTATTTTCATTTTCATTTTTCTTTTAATAGTGCTTTATATTCCATTTTATATCAATTTAAAAAAAGCCAAGATGCGTCAATCAATTATTAATAATCTGATTGAAAAGGGAAAAGAGATACCGAATGAATTGCTTTCACCAACAGTAAAAAAAAATGTTCGATCAGATTTTCATAAAGGAATTATTTTGATTGCGTTGGGCTTGAGTTTATGTTTAGTTCTTTTTGTGCTTAAAGTAACGAATAATTACTGGACTATAGGCCTGATTCCATTATTAATTGGTATCGGTTATTTAATTTCATTTAAATTTGATAATCGTAGTGATAAAGTATGATACCAGCCAAATATGAGATTTTCAGATTTGAGCCTTATTACTTTGGTGGTTATAAATAACGACCATAAGGCTTACGGAAAATTAGTCACGAAATATCAATCCGAAGTACGTGGTTTGCTAATCAAATTAACCAATGGGAATAAGGCCCTTGCAGATGATTTGGCTCAAGAGGTTTTTATTCGAGCTTATAAATATCTGAAAACATACAAAGCGGCTGCCACTTTTTCAACGTGGCTATATCGTATTGCATATAATGTGTTTATTGATAATTTGAATTCATCAAGACATAGTGAATCTCTTGAAAATTACGATCATTCAGATGATAATATTAAGGATATAGATACTATAATTGACATACAAAATGCTTTAAAAATTCTGAATAATAACGAAAAAATAAGCATTCTACTTCATTATGAAAAAGATTATTCGCATTCTGAAATAGCAAAAATAATGGAAATGCCTTTGGGTACTGTAAAAACGAATATTTTAAAAGCAAAAGAAAAATTACAGAAATATTTTAACTATGAACAAAAATAATAATTTTGATAAATTTCTAAAAAGACGTTTTCAAAAATCCGTTTGTGATATTAAGAATGATGGATTTACTGAAAAAGTATTATCTAAATTGCCAATTACAAATACTTATTCGATAAAACGCAATTTGATTATATATGCATTGGGTATTTTGTCAGTTCTGATATTTTTTATTTCTGAAGGATTTAACTTATTGATTTACTCTATTAATGAGGTTGTTAACAAAAGCAAGCATTTAATTACACCATCATTTTTGTCTATTTTTGTGATAATAGTTTTTTTAGGAATGATAGCTTATCTATCCAGCATTGAATATGATAGAAAAACAATATAAAAATGCAACTGGGCATAATAAATAGGACTTCATGTGGCCGGAACGGCCCAGCGTGAAGTCCCGGTTG
>CAYWUI010000077.1:0-5825 GCA_964461435.1 uncultured Bacteroidales bacterium
ATGGATATGATTTCTGCAAAGAAATCCGTCACCATTTTGATACTTCGCATATACCGGTTATTATGCTCACGGCAAATGATACTATTGGACAACAAATAGAAGGACTTTCAACAGGAACCGATGCTTATTTAACAAAACCATTCGAAATAAAATTGTTGGACGCACAGGTAAATTCATTGCTGGAAAATAGAAAAGCGCTCCGGAACAAATTTAAAGGGATTGAAATACCTGAAGATTTAGAGAAAGCCTTACCTCAGAAGGACGTTGATTTTATTCTCGAACTAAAACTTTTCATAGAAGAGAATATAATATATGATGATTTAAATGTTAAATTGCTATCAGAACATTTTGCAGTAAGCCTTGCTCAATTGCACAGAAAAATCAAGTCGATAACAGGTTCAACTCCAAATAATTTAATTAAAACCATCCGTTTAAAAAAAGCTTACAAACTTGTTCGCGAAGAAGGATTAAGGGTTTCAGAGGCAGCATATCAAACAGGTTTTAGCGATCCGAATTATTTTACCATTTGTTTTAAAAAGGAGTTTGGTAAAAACCCATCGCAAATTGTTCCTTCAAAGAAGGTGACATGAGGTTCAAAATATTTTAATGTACCTGAAAATAATTCAAAATAAATGCAGATTCAGATTTTGTTGCCTATTTGTTGTCCAATCCTTGTAAGTAACTTATAAGCAGACATTGTTTATTTTCTGAAATGGTAAATAAGACTCAACTCTAATAATCATTTGTTAGTTGCCAGAGAAAAGTGTAATTTTATATAGCGATTTATCAATAAAAGCGGATAACTAAAAATATAAGCAACTTAAGTTCGGGATTGTATTTAGTTGAACTTAAACTGTTTAATGGGCAGATTACAACTGAAAAATTAATTAAAAACAAATAATATACTATTTATCTCTTATACCTGCCCATGAGCTGACCTTCGGCCATGATGTGACCATCCATGGCCCTGAGCAACTTTGCCTTACTAAGACCCGGTTCTTGCATGAGCTCTGTATCCAGGGCATAGATCTTAAAATAATACCGATGCGTTCCACCCGGAGGGCATGGCCCTCCATAGCCGAATTTCCGAAAATCATTAATACCGTGTCTCGCTCCGTTCTCTAAGACTTTATCAGGTGGTATGCTCTGGGATAGCCCATTGACCGTTGCAGGGATGTTAAACAACACCCAGTGTACCCATGTGCCCATCGGCGCATCCGGATCATCACAGATAATCGCAAGACTTTTCGTTCCTTCAGGAACCCCGGTCCATGCTAAAGGGGGAGATATATCCTTTCCATCGCAGGTATAATCCCTCGGGATCATGCCGCCATCAGCAAAAGCAGTGCTCGATATTATAATTGTCATTTTTACACCTCCTCTCGTTTTTATGTAACCCCTATCTGTTGTGCCCTTGCAAAAACACAGACAGGTCAATAAAACCAACAAGCAAAAAAATCTCATCCTTGCATTATTTATCTCATACTTTTATAATAAAATTATAAAAATAAATGACAAAATCAAAGTTGTCGGAACATGCAAGACAAAATTTAAGACTATATTCTATTAACATTTTTTTAATTTTTATAACTTTTTTTAAAAGTTATTCTTTGATTTCTTTTATACATTTATTATAAGATATCAATAAGTGTCCACTATTCACATAACCTGGATAACTTACAATATGTCGACACCAAATCTGCTAATGGTGAAAACAGGTATATACTCGGAAAAATCAATCAATATACATTGGGTATAACATTCAGGATTGATTATAATATAACACCGGAGTTTTCAATTCAATATTATGGAAGTCCGTTTGCTTCCACAGGAAAATATTCTGAATTTAAGGTGGTCACACAGCCAGGAGCTGCTTCATATAACAGCAGATTTACAATTCTTAGTCCGGTTCTGAATGAAAATAACTACGAAATTTCTGAAACTGACTATTCACAAATTGATTACACTTTTGAAAATCCTGATTTCAACTTTTCCCAGTTCCGTTCGAATCTTGTATTAAGATGGGAATATCGTCCCGGGTCTCAACTGTACTTGGTCTGGTCTCAGGACAGGACAAATTTTACTCAACCCGGATACTATTCGGTGAACGATGCCCTGGGCAGCTTAAAAAATGTAGCTGCAAATAATATTTTTCTGATAAAACTAAGTTATTGGTTTTCAATATAGAAGCTGTCTATTTTTTTATAATATTCAGTGAATTTGTACTTTGTGGCAAAAAACATGAATTTTGTTCAGAGTTATTTGACGATTTACACCAGCGACTGATCAGCAGTTTCCGTATATATTGACCAGTTACTCATCTAACGAAACCGGCCTGAGAAATTTTTATGCCGGTCACCCTGATGCTAAATTCCTTCTCGGATTTAATGAGCCCAATTTAATTGACCAGGCAAATATGACCCCTTCTGAAGCTGCTGCGCAATGGTCAAAGCTTGAAGCTATCAGTTTCAGGAATATACCTGGCCAGGCATTTATTTGTGCAGATCCAGATAGTACTGTCATGAAATACCTTGATGCGGTTTATTCGTTCATTAACAGCATCAATGTTATTGTAACGTGTAAACTTCTCCGTTCGTTTGTCGAACTTATTTACACCGTCAGAGTGTGTTCCTATCCACAGATTTCCTGTTTTGTCCTCTGCAATGGACAGAATACGGTCCCCTGATATAGAAGCCGGATCGTTTCCTGACCAGTATATTTTAATACTGTAACCATCAAAACTGCAAAGTCCGTTGCGGGTGCCAAACCATACCAGTCCGTCACTATCTTTGTAAATGCATTCGATGTTGTTATGTGACAAACCGTTGCGTTGTGTTAATTTTGAGAACCGGAGGTTTTCCATACCGGGATAAAGCTCCGAATGACATGGCCTCAGGCAGCTGCAAAGAATAAGAAGGGTCGTTATAAAAGGCCTGCTTTTCATATACCGGCAATAAGAATTGTGCAGCAATTAAATTATAAATATAATCATAAAACATAAAAGAAATGATTGAGAAGTTTCAATTGCTTTTTTGTTTTTTGTCCAATTAATCCATAACTTGCCTTAGCCTGATATTTTACATATTCGTTGTCGCAATTGTAATTAGATTTAAAACTTAACCATTCAAATCATGAAAACATTGATTTTAGCTCTGTTGATGCTGGCAATGACATATATTACCAGTGCTCAGAATGTAAATATCCCAGATATAAATTTTTAAAATTTTTTGATATCAGATGGAGTTGATACAAATTTTGATGGAGAAATCAGTTACGCTGAAGCTGCAGCGAAGGTATATTTGTATATTTTTGAAAATAGTATTACGGACTTAACAGGTATTGATGCATTTATTAATTTGGATACCCTTGATATTACAAATACCCAGGCAACCGGACTGGATGTTTCAACTTACACTTTATTATCAAAATTGTATTGCGCCGGAAACCAGTTAAACAGTCTTGATGTTTCAGGTTGTGCTGCTTTAACTAATTTAAGTTGCTGTTGTAACCAGCTGGATAGTCTCGATATTTCTAATAATACTTCTTTATCATATTTGGAGTGTCATAATAATGAATTAACCAGCCTTAAGATTTCTAATAATGTTGCATTGTTATATCTTGATTGTGGTTCTAATTGGTTAAGCAGCCTGGATGTTTCTGCCTGCACTGCTTTGACGGAATTACATTGTGTTAACAATGACTTGACCACTCTGGATGTTTCCAGTAATACTGAATTAAAAGAGCTGAGTTTATCATCTATGCCGACATTGCATAAAGTTTGCGTTTGGTTAATGCCATTCCCTCCTGTTGGTGTTAATGTTTATACAACAGGCAGTCCGAATATCTATTTTACAACTGATTGTGCAGACAATATTGCGGATGAATATTCAGAAGTCCGTACGACAAATATCTACCCGAATCCTGCTTCTGATAAAATCAACATTGAGATTGGGGATATAAAAAATGCAATAATAGAGATTTATAATCTCAGTGGCACACTAATATTCAGCAAAGCGTTTAATTCAAAACTTGAAACAATCGACATATCAGGTTTTCCAAAGGGAATCTATTTGGTTAAGGTGATACAGGAAAGTATGGTAAATTTTGTAAAGTTAGTTGTGAAGTAGTAAGAAAATGAGATTTATTTTTTGTATATTTAAATAATTAACATATTAACAACCTAATAAATTAAAAATCATGAAACTAAACTATCTTTTACTAATTTTGCTTATAGCAGCAGCTATGTCGTGTGAAAAGGAAAAGAACGAAAGCCCTGCTTATGTTGGCACATGGGCAAGCTATGAGTCTGATACCTTATCTGCCAATCCATTTATTCTGCTTGAAAACAAAATGGTGATGAAGTTGCAAACCAGCTCATGGGAAATGACCTCAAAGATAAAGGTGACAGGTTACATACACGACTGGGAAGATTACCTGGGAATGAAGGGTACCCTCACTGTAAGTGGTGATGATGCCGTTGTTACTTTTCAGGAGATTGGTGTGAGGAATCTTAATATGCAAACAATGACCTTTATTGATGATGAAATAACCTGGTATAATGCCACAGATAATCCCAACGAATTCGGATTATATCTTGATGAATACGGTTCGGGTTCAGCAACCCAAAATTCAAAGTTCACTGTCAGTGGCAATACGTTGACAATTAAAACGGATGATGATGGAAACGGCACTTTTGAGGGAGATGAAATAATGACTTTTACAAGAGAATAAAAACCAATGGTTGTTTTGCATTTCTGGTTTTACCGGTTAACAGGGGTACTCTACCGTATCGATCAAGGGGAATGATTTTCGGAGAATATTATGAGTATTCAGCAGGCTCAGGAAAGCACTTGTTAAAAAATACAGTTTGTGAGGATGTGAAGATTCTTTTGTACAGTTGTACATTTCCCTGAATATTTTTTTTTGTTCACTGGTGGCTTTGGTTAATATGAATTTTAAAAAACTAATAGTCATACCTATAGCTTGTAAATTTACAGGTATCCGGGAAATTCCAAGCTTGTCCTTCTTGGGCGATTGCTCAAAATTTTTGAAAAATGTTCTTAACCTGTAAATATAATTATCAGGTTTATACAGATTTTTAAATAACCAGCACAGGCCATTATAAAGCTGTTCGTGTGTCATCTGTTTCGGAACGATTGTAAATGTATTCAAAGAATTTACTTTATCAGGATTGGCTTTGGTAGCCTGCTCCCAGTCGATGTACCTGCCTTCCTTTATCATGCGTTTCATAAGCGGCGAGCCATCAGGAGCCTGGAGTGGCATAACCTGGATGCTGGGAATACCGGATTCATTGAAAAAGTCAAACTGCTGTCGGAAGATGGAAAGATCATCGTTGTCAAATCCGACTATACAGCCTCCATGAACCATTATGCCGTGCTGGTGTATTTTTTTTATGTCTTCAAGTATATTAATCCTTAAATTTTGAATTTTTTTAGTTTCTTCAAGGCTTTTCAAATTAGGCGTTTCAACTCCTACAGAAAACCTTGTCAGTCCGGCTTTTACAGCTAATTCAAGAAATTCTTCATCTTGTGCTGCATCAATAGAAACCTGTGCTATAAAGGTAACAGGGTAATGCTTTTTGCTGTTCCACTCTCCCAGGGCATTCAATATCTCTTTTGCCTTTTTTTTATTGCCCAGGAAATTATCATCTGCAATTAAAATAAATCGAAAAGATCCTATTTTGAATAATTGTTCAACTTCTGGCCTGCACAATTCCCCAAAGGTACCTTCTCATTGTCCTTCCGGGAATCCCGCTAAAGTCAGGAACCGGACTGGCGGACAAATCAATCTCTTCTTTTTCACAG
>CAYWUI010000078.1:0-5698 GCA_964461435.1 uncultured Bacteroidales bacterium
CGACAAAATAAAAAGACTTGCACGATAGTGCAGGGTTTTTTTGCTTTGACAATTGTAAATTGGCTTTAACTGCGTTTTTAACCTGTTCCGCAGAATGATTTTATTTTCAAATCATTTGAACTTAAAAAACACGAACACTCAATAGCAAAATATTGCAGCTGGGGGATACGTTTGTCATTCAGCATTACGTCTCCGTTTCAGCGTTTATATCGGTGGACAAAAATGCCTTCGGAACCGGGCAAAGCGAGCTCGCGACCAAAGGGAGTAAACCCCACAGACAATATATTGGCAAAAGGTTATCTGTAAGCAAAACATGAGTAAATGAATGTTACAATTCGTAAAACGCATAAAAAAACTCCAGAGTAGAAGTTTTAGAATTGGTTTTTATAAAAACAAAGGTGAACTTGAAAAATTCATCATGTCTAAAAAAAGAGATAATGGTACAGGTAAATAGAAACATTCAGCAAGGAATTCATTCCAATGAATGAGAATAATATTCCTATCTTTACACGGTTTTTGTATTATGTAATTATAGTTTATCCTATATGCTGCAGAAGAATTTTAAAAAAATATCTGGCGTTAAAGTATACACTCTGGCATTGTGTCTTCTCAGTGTATTACTTTTATCCTATCATTTATCTGCTACCGGTACGGTTAATGTAAACTCACTTAACCAACCGGTTGCAAACAATAACATTATCTTTCATACCTTTCCTTCAAATTATAATTATCATGCAACCCGCTGTATCCTGAAAGACTATAAAGGATTCATGTGGTTTGGTACTCAAAATGGGCTTATCAGATTTGACGGCGTCAATTTGAAAGCATATGAGCATGATGATGATGCCAAAAGCATCAGATATAATACTGTAATCGCAATACTTGAGGATAAAAATCACAACTTATGGATTGGAACCTCTCATGGATTGAATTTATACAACCGATTACACGATAATTTTAATACGATTTATTCAAAAACAGGGCAGGAACATCTATTAGATTATACATTTATAAGCTCATTATCAGCTGGCAGCGATTCAAATTTATGGATTGGAACTTTATCACAAGGTTTATATCGTTATAATATTTATACCGGACAAATTAAACATTATGAAATTGAATCAGCCGGAAATACGGATGTTAACATCACCAGTATACTTTCTGACTCAGTAAACAACCTGTGGATTGGCACTCAATCAGGACTCGTTTTTTACGATATTAAAGCGAATCGATCCCATTGGTTTCATAACAATATAGATGATCTACTATCAATAAGCAGTAACCACATCTCATCAATTCAGCAGGACTGCTTCGGAAATATCTGGGTTAGTACTCAGGACAAAGGATTAAACTTAATTGAGAAATCGGGGAACAGGTATACTTTTCAACGCTTTTCTAACAATTCAGGTAGCCCCCGTATTTCCAGTAATGCAATAAATAAGCTGTTTGCTGATGATAGCGGAAATCTATGGATAGGTACGGAGAACGATGGATTAAACAAGTTTAATATTAACACGGGAAAGATTGAGGTTTATAAAAATGAGATTGGAAACAAGAAAAGCATTAATAGCAGCTCTGTCTGGTCAATTTATGGTGACAATGAAGGTCGTATCTGGATAGGATCATACAACAAGGGCATAAGTGTTATTGACGCAAATTATTCCAAATTTGAGTCCTACCAGAGTAATCCCTGTTCAACAATAAGCTTAACCAACAACGATGTAAGAGGTTTTTGTGAAACCAGTAATGGTAAAATCTGGATAGCAACCGATGGCGGGGGAATTTGCCGTTTTGATCCTAAAACACGTTCTTTTGATAAGCTTGTGCGCTCATATGAGGAGAACAAGCATTTAACAAACAACGCAATACAATCAATTATACTCGATTCAGCTGATAATATCTGGGTTGGCTCATTTGGAGGTGGTGTCGATCGTTTAACTCAAAACGGGACACTTATTAAAAACTATAAAATTGAAAGTCAAAAAGGTGTTGGAAACAATAAAATAAACACATTATACCAGGATAAAAGGGGAAACATCTGGGTTGGTACAAACGGAAGCGGCCTGTATATCTATAACGAAAACAAAGATCAATTTGAAATATTTGTTTACAAAAGCATGCTGATTGAACAATCTTACATCAGTGCAATACAATCAGATTCGGACAGTACCTTTTGGATTGGAACCCTGGCAGGGCTGATTTATCTTAAAACAGATCCGCATAATAATGTTGTTCAGGCTAAAGGATTTACAACTGATAATTCATCAATCAGCAGCAATTCCGTTCAGGTTATACTTATTGACAATAATAAAAAAATCTGGCTCGGAACATATAATGGTGGAGTTAATGTTTTAAATCCACATGATGAATCATTCAGGATATTTCGTAAAAAAGATGGTTTATCCAGTAATAACATATCGGGAATTCTTGAAGATAACGAAGGGAACATATGGATAAGTACAAATGCCGGAATATCAAGGATTGACATTAAAACTTATGAAATAACCCTATATACAACAGCTGATGGTCTTAATTCAAATGAATTTTATTCCAAATCATGTTTTAAAGCAAAAAATGGTGCATTACTTTTTGGAAGTGAGAAAGGATTTAACATCATACATCCTGAACAAATAATAACCAATCCCCACATTCCTAAAATATTACTAACAGGTTTGAGAATAAACAACACCTCCGTTGACATTGCTGCAAAATCATCTCCTCTTAGCAGACAACTTAGTGAAACAGACACACTGATTTTAAATTACAGGCAAACTTCATTCTCGATTGATTTTGTTGCTTTAAATTATACACGACCGGATCAAAATCAGTTTGCTTACATGCTTGAAGGTTATGATGATGACTGGAATAACATTGGAACGAAAACAACAGCCAATTATACGAGGGTAAAGCCTGGCAAATATACCTTTAAAGTAAAAGGCTCAAATAACGACGGGATATGGAATGAAGTCCCAACCACCTTATATATGGTTATAAAACCACCTGTATGGAAAACGAATTTGGCTTATTTGTTGTATATCATTTCCATTATTGCATTCATCACCTTCATTTTTAAAGCCTGGCAGGAAAGAATTCATATTCGAAACCAGTTGGAGCTTGAAAGACTGGCTAAAGAAAAAGAGCATGAGATGAATGAAAAGAACCTTCAATTTTTCACCAATATTTCACATGAATTTCGAACTCCCTTAAGTTTGATCATTGGACCGGTTGAATCTTTGCTGAATTCATCGCCCTTAAAAATGCATGAACAACTTAAGGTAATACAACGAAACTCAAATCGTCTGCTGTCATTAACAAATAATCTGATGAATCTAAGAAAGCTTGAAGATGGTGGAATGCAGCTAAATATCCGGGAAGAAGATATAAAAAAATGCACTGAGGCTGTCTTAGGCTTTTTTATGTTCCGTCTTAAAAAACGAAATATCAACTTATCAGTGGATATTCCTGAATTCAACAACTTGTTTTTACTGGATAAAGAAAAATACACCACAATATTGATCAATTTATTTTCTAATGCAATAAAACACACTCCTGAAAATGGTTCCATTCGTATTGCGATCAAACATATTAAATCAACAAATCAGCTTAAAATTAGTGTAGTAAACACCGGGATGGGTATTCACCCTTCAGAGTTGCCTTTTGTATTTGATAAATTCTACCAGACAACTTCAAGCAGAAAACAAAAACAATTCGGAACAGGTATAGGTCTTGCATTAACCAAAGGACTTGTTGAACTACATGGCGGAAAAATATTTGTAAACAGCATACCCAACCACGAAACCAATTTTACATTTACCATTCCTGTGAACAGATCGGCATATAAAACCGAAGATTTACGAATTGAACCATCTGACTTTTCGGTTTTTGATACATTCATTGACGATTATGAAGCTGATGAAACATTCGTAGATGTACCGGGAAAAGAAAATGAGAAATCCGTTGTTTTGATCGTTGAAGACAACAAGGATCTCAGATTATTTCTAAAGAGAGAATTGGAGGGAATTTATACCATAGTTTTAGCCGAAAATGGTGAAGAAGGTCTTCAAAAAGCAAATGCATTCACTCCCGATCTTATTATTAGTGATATTGTAATGCCAATAATGAGTGGCATTGAATTTTGCAAAGCCATTAAAACAGATGTTAGAACCAGTCATATCCCACTTGTTCTGCTTACAGCAAAAACTACCACAAGTGAACAGATTGAAGGCTTCGATACCGGTGCAGATGCATACATAACCAAGCCCTTTCATCTTAAACTATTACAAACACAAGTAGCCAATCTGATTCAATCAAGAAAAGAACTCTATGCCCAATTTAGTCAAGACGTATATATAATGCCGAATAAATTAGCTAGAAGTGAAATAGATCAAATGTTTTTACAAAAAACCATAGACCATATAATTCAGAATCTCACGGATACCAGGCTAAATACTGAAGACCTGGCCAATCATCATAATATGAGCCATAGCAACTTTTATAGGAAGATTAAAGCATTAACCGGATATACAATTATTGAATTTATAAGAATAGTACGTTTGAAACAGGCATTAAAACTGATGGAGTCTAAGAAATACAATATGGCTGAAATATCGTATATGACAGGTTTCACTTCTCCATCTTATTTTACAAAAAATTTTAGAGAGTATTATGGAAAACCTCCATCTGAGTACTTAAATCAATGACACTTGCTGAAAACAGGGCACAAATAATTTTATCAGTGCTATATTTCTATTAATAAATTCATATTAATTTAGTAGTCCAAACTGTTATAGTAAATGACGAAAATCTAACAGGCCTTATATTACTAATTAATTATATTGCATTTTATTTTCTAACTAAAAAACTAAAACTATGAAAAATCTTTTACAACTTAAAAAAATTACCTTTCTATTCATGGTGGTACTGCTATTTTCAGGTCCTATTTCCGCACAGACTAAACTTATAATGGTTATTGACACAACCCAAAAACAAACTCTTTCACCCGATGGTATACCAGATCCCTCCATTCTAGCCGAACAGGTTACTATGGATATATTTTTGGAAGATGGTTATGATGTGGAGATATTTCATACTAATGACGGAGATGCGGCTCTTTCAACTTATCCTCAGGAGACACTCGATATGCTCGATAATGCAGATTTAATATATATTGGCCGGCGGATCGCCAGTTTAAGTTTTGATTCTCCTGACAAAGAATTATGGAATGATCGTTGTCCTCCTATTATGACTTCCAACCAGTGGGCATTGCGAAATACCAGGATGAATTGGTTTAATTCTACAGGTATTTACGGGAATACTGCCATAGAAGATTCCGCACTTGTATATGCTACACTTGAGGACCCGGATGATGAAATATTTGAAGACCTGGAAGATTTATTTGAGGATCTGGATCTTACCGATACTATTGCCTGGTGGTATGGTTCACATAATATTATGGATCCGGCGGATGTTGGAGTTGGAAACGGAACTGTCATGGCAACAGCGGCTGAAGGCAGACCAATTTGGGTTCGTTTTGAGGATAATGATGAATTTTATCCCGGATCAATTGATGTGCCAGCGGGAGAAAGAGTTTACTTTGGTCTTGGTTGTGAACGCAATGATCTTTATCAATATTATTCCCGCTATACTGAAGTGTCTAAAGAAATTTTCCTTAGAGAAGCAGCCAGGTTATCCGGCCATG
>CAYWUI010000079.1:0-4927 GCA_964461435.1 uncultured Bacteroidales bacterium
TCAATGGAAAAGGCAAAAACTCCGCCAAAACCTTGCTGTAAACAGTAGCTGCAAACCGTATTCATTCCTCATACTTAAGTTTGCACCACCCTTGCTCCACTCGCAACGGCTCGCGCCCACAGCGTCTGCAAACCGTTCGTTCCTCACTCATTGCATCCGCTCTCCCGACGCTTGCTCAGGGCTGCATAACCTGCTTTCTCGACGTACGCAAGTATATTTTTATTTAAGGTGACCTAATCTCAAATACTTAAACATTATCTTTATGAAAAAATAGATTATGGTCTTTCAAATATTGATTCTAATATTCAGTGATAAGTAGTTTTTTTGCATCAGTGAATGAAAATCAAAACCTATGGAACATCCTCTAAAATGTCTTAAATGTGATAGCTTTAGAAAAGTTGAATACTCTGATAAGGTTCTATCAACAGATAAGAAATCATTGAGAATTAGTAATGCTCCCTTTTATAAATGTGATAATTGTGGAGATAAAGTTTGTATCATCAGTGAAAAGGAACTTGCAGATATTCAAAGTAGATATTTTCCAACAATGGAAAGCGGTAAAAACTATATGATTGATATGAAGGACTTATCATCTGTTTTGAATTCTGAGAGAAAATTTAGCTGGTATGATTCATTAGATTTTAAGTATGATTTACGTGATTATTATACTATACCTGGTTTATATAGACCTGAGAATGATGGTTACTTGACACCTGTATTTTTTGATAAAGATGTTTTATTATATTACAATAATCATCCTGATTATCAAGTAAAACTTCACTCATTTACATCTGGCAATATTTACTTTAAAGGAAATAGACTTTTTGAATGGGGATTTGGAATAAACCGATCTGGTAAGATTTTTAAGTGGCTTGGAGATTTAGAAAGTGATTTCAAAGACGAAAGTATGAAAAGTCACTGGAAAAGATTTCAGGCATCAAATATAGATTCAGATCACGATATTTATTCAAAATTTTATTTAAGTCAAAACCTATATTCATCTAAGGATGCCTTTCAAGGTTCTGATAACGAAAATAAGATATTTAAGCTCAAAAATGATTTTGACTCAGTATTTAAAAATAGATTTGGTTTTGAATATTCAAAGCTCATAAGCAATGTTTTTAATCAAATTTATAAGCATCCCATCCTGGATGAGAGAAATCAAATATTTGAAGCTTACTTAACTTTGAACAAAATTCTTGTTGAAGGAATTGATACAAAGAAATTAAAAGAAAAATTAATTGATTATGGTATTCAAGAGAATGAGCTTAAAGGATTGGGTAGTTTAAGGACATTTAGTTTATTTATCGAAAAAGTCATAAATTATGGGGATTGGTATAGCTTAATGACACCATTTTTTGTCTTAAATGATTTAAGAAATCTACATGGACATTTAAATGACACTTCATTCAAAGGGGAGTATCATGATTGTGCCATAAGACTTGGTTTAAGTGAAAAAGAAACAGATTACAAAATTTATGAAACATTAATACAGAAATTGATTAATTCTTTTGATTTATTAATCAACCTATGTAACCAGTAATTTTTAGTTGTGAATTTGCATGTGAATGCGGCCTCCCAAAGATTATTAATATATTTATTGCAATAAATTAGTTTTAGTTAGAATAGACACATACGCCAAAACATAATAGCAAAGTTACAGGCTGGTTGCAAAATCTGACAAGGGTTCACTGACGCCAGCCTCAAAAAATCTCCACTTTCGTACCTCAAGTAGTATTTTTTGGTCTGCCCTTGCATATTTTGCCCCCATCCTGTGGCCGCAAGGGCATTATGTTTTGTTGCATTTTACGTTGTAAGCTGGGTGGCTGGTGGCTGCTCGTTTACGTTTATCGCATTGCCGGTTTTCGCTTTTATTTCCTGCGTCATATCGGCTGGTACTACATTAAGCTCTCGTGGCTGTCGCTCTCAGTTAGCAAGCTGCCCTTTTAACGGGTGGCTTACTTTTTTTTGGCATATCTGATCTTGATCAACAGATTATTTTGAAAAAGGAAAAAATTCAGCAAATATAGGCGGTTATGCTTTACGGGGCATCAAGTTCCAGCCCTCCGGGTTCTGACAAAAATTTTTTCTGCTACTGCCTGATTCTTAATCGTGAAAAAATTTTTATCAGAAAACTTGACACCCCTGCATACCGCCTGTCTGACTTGCTTTCTTTTTTCTTTTTTCCGGTTTTTCTTTTTTCTTTTGAAAATAATGGTGTGAATTATACCGGATCAAAAACTTCTGACATGAATAAAACAGACCTGACAGTGCAAAAAAAAGCAAAGACCTGCATAAACACCTGAAAAAGAAGGATAGCCTGATATTTGATGTAATTTCCCTTCGAAAGCAAGGACAAAACCGGGTTTTCTCCGTGCCAAGTCCAAGCTAAAGCCGTATTGTTTAATTTAAATTGATAGAAAGATGGGAAAAATTTCTCAAGGTATTTTAGGCAGTTTCTCGGGCAAGGTTGGAAACGTTGTCGGAGGAAACTGGAAAGGAATTGACTACATGAGGGTAAAACCTGCAAGTGTAGCAAATCCTCAAACCGAAGGACAAGTCGAACAGAGGTCGAGATTCTCAACTGTTTTACAGTTCCTGCAGCCCCTCAGGGGATTTCTTAAAATCGGTTTTCGCGGTTATGCCGTCAAGATGACCGAATTTAACAGCGCCATGTCGTATAATGTCAAGAACGCCATCCTGGGCGAATATCCTGACTATGTGATTGACTTTGAAAGCGCATTGATCAGCAGGGGAGGTTTAACCGGGGCATTAAACCCGACCGTCAATTCTCCAGGCGTTGGTCAGATCCTGTTCAATTGGGTAGATAACTCGATTGATGGAAATGCAAGCGCAACCGATAAGGCAATGGTGCTTGTATATAATCCGGCAAGAAATGAAGCGGTTTATATTACCAATGGCTCATCCAGGAATACTGGAACTCACACATTGACCGTTCCTGATCAGTATTCCGGTGACACTGTTTTCGCCTTTATCGCCTTCATCAATGAAGAAAATGAGGTGTCAAACAGTAAATATGTTGGTGAAGTTGTTGTTAGTGCAGTCTAGTATCCTTAACCGGATTGAACCGACCGGAGGGAGCTCAGCGAAGCTAATTTCTTAGGAAAACCGCTACTGAAAAGAAGCGGTTTTTTTATTCTTTTTCTTTCCCTGCAGATACTTTTTATCTTTGATTTTGTATGTAATTTGTATGTACTGAAACAATTCAGGCAGTCACTTTATTTTGTAACTGCCTGATTTAGTTGTAGCGTGAGAGAGACTTGAACCTATTTATGTTCATTTTATAAAAGTTAATCTAAAAGGCTTATTATACAATATATTTGGGCATGTCTAACTAAAATAGAACAAACTTTATTTAAAATAAATTAAAGAAATTGGGTGCAATATTGGGTGCAATTACATATATTTGCATATTAATTATTAAAAGTATCAAGTATGGCAACAGTTACTTTCTTCATACGATCAAAGAAAAAAAGAGCTGAAGGCCGTGTCAATATAAGAATACGGTTAAGGCATGGAGGGAATTATTATTATGCAAAAACTCCTTATAACATTTTAATAGATCATTGGAATAGTAAAGCCCAAAAAGTCAAATATAAATCAGATGCTAGTTATAAAGATGAAATAAATATAACATTACCGGATCTTGAAAATTATATTTTAAATGAATATAGTATTATTAATGATAAAAGCGGACTAACCAGTAATTGGTTACAGTATAAGGTCGATCTATTCTTTACTCCTGAAGGGTGCATTGGTAAGCAAAACAATCTGTTTGATTTTATAAAAGAATTCATAAAAAAATCTGAAGACAGAACAAATGAGAAGACAGGACAAAAAATAAGCACCAGAACAATACAAAAGTATAATACCACTTTAAAGACATTGCTTGATTTCCAGAAAACATATAAAAGAATCATTGATTTTAATACAGTAGATCTTGACTTCTATCACGATTTCAAAGCATATTTAATGAATGATTTAAATTTTGCCACAAATACAATAGGTAAGTACATATCAACATTGAAAGTATTTTTACATGAGGCAAAAGAACAAGGGTATAACATTACCATTAGTAAAAGATTTAAAGGGGAATCAGAAGAAAGCGAAAGTATTTATCTAGATGAAAAGGAACTTGAAAAACTGTATGATTATGACTTTAGCAATGATAGTCGTTTAGAACGCATAAGAGATTTGTTTATAGTTGCTGCATGCACAGGATTAAGATACTCAGATTTCACTTCTTTAAGACCAGAAAACATAAAGAATGATAATATTGAAATTAAGCAACAGAAAACCAAGGGGAAGGTCCTTATACCATTACATCCAATGGTTGATAATATTCTGAAAAAATACAATGGAGAATTACCAATAAGTATTTCTAATCAGAAGTTTAATGAATATGTTAAGGAGGTCTGTATGAATGCTGAATTGAATTCTATGGTATCTAAATCGATTACAAAAGGAGGAATTCCAAGAAGCAAGAATTATAAAAAATGGGAATTAGTAAGCTCCCATACAGCAAGGAGATCATTTGCAACTAATCAATATATGTCAGGATTTCCAACTATCTCATTAATGGCAATAACTGGACACAAAACAGAAAAGGCATTTTTAAGCTATATAAGGGTAACACCTGAAGAACACGCCAATAAACTTAGAGAACACTGGAAGAAGAATGCCAAATTAAGGATAGCATAGATTTTGATTATGATTATTTCACCTCATAATAGGAAACTGCTGAGAAGTTATCTAATCATGAATATTTTAATAGGCCTAAACTAAAAGTTGTTAATTAATTTGGAGTCTGTGAAAATTTTTGTGTAAACAGATAACTGCTGTTTTTTCATGTTTTGCATCTGTCTCCAAATTTAATAATAAATTGATTAATAAGTTTTCCCCATTC
>CAYWUI010000080.1:0-4845 GCA_964461435.1 uncultured Bacteroidales bacterium
CCCTGATGCTACCTTTTACAAATTTCCGGACGGGTGTGCACCGGTCATTGACGGTACGGTTGATCCTCTCTGGAAAAATGTTGAAACACACCATATTAACAGAACATGCGGGACAGAAGAACCGACACTTAACCTGGCAACCTGGCAGGCGGCGTGGAATGATACATCCATTTTTATCCTTATTACAGTTGACGATGATGATTTTTACCCTACATGGGAGTCAGATGATCTTCAATGGATGTCTGACAAACCCGAAATTTACTTTGATGTTAACGATGAGTTGAAAGATGCAGGTGGTCCGGTATACAAACCGGGACATTACCAGATAGCCCCCTGGTTTTATAATAGTTTGTACCAGTATACAGAAACAGGGTATCAGTGGAGTGGTATGGAGGCTAATGTTTATTCAACAATAAGCTATAATGTAAGTGATCCTGATTATATTTATGAGTATGCTATAAATATAGAAGATCTAAGGGATGAGAACGGGATTTCACTGAATCCTTATACAATGGACATGATGGGTTTTGACGTGACGATTGCCGACCGTGATGCAGGTGATAATGGCAGAAGAAGAGCTGTCTGGAAAAATATAGGGGCTGTGGATGAGAGCTGGAATAATATGGATGATTGCGGTATTGTGACATTTAGTACTAATACGGTAGCCTCATTTCTCAAGCCTGAAATCAAGCTTAAAGATGAAAATATATTAATATGCATTGATTCAGGCTTATACTCATACCAGTGGTATTATAATAATGAAATAATAACAGGTGAAACAAAACAATTTTGCAGGGTTAATCCTAACTATTCGGGAAACTATTATGTTCAGACAGGTTACGGGAATAAATGTAAAACGATGTCAGATCCCTTCAGCTTTACAGCAAAATCAGGTACCCTGAGGTCCGGTGAACCGCTTATTGAGATCTACCCGGTTCCTAATACTGGTAATTTCACTCTTAAAATGATTAGTGATGAATCCGGAAGGGTCTTAATCAATATAAGGGATTATGCAGGGACAATGATAAAGAGCCTTATTATTGACAAGAATGATGAGCCACTTTCCGAAGAAATAAGTATTTCAAATATTCCCAAAGGGATCTATATAGTTGACATATTATTTAATAATATGACATATTACAGGAAATTAGTGATTAATTAAAGAATCACAGAATATGATAAAATTTAAATTTATATGTATTGTCGCCCTGAAACTGTTAATATCAGGCTCACTTCTGGCCCAGGAATTTTCAGATGCACAAAGGAGCCTGATAGCTACAAAGGTTGATGAACTGCTTACAAATTACCAGAAATACGGCGGGTTAAGTAAAGACGGGGTAAAGATATCGGATGACTACATCAATAATGTCAATAATCTTTTTAAAAGTACAGTTGATGTATATATATACAATGATATTGATCCTGAGAATCTTATGGACAAGAAGATTACTGTCTCCGAATATAATTTTAAAATTCAGTCATGGTACTCTGCAGGCCTTGCTGTCAGCATGTCATGGGATGCCTCGCTGATGAGTGAAGCAGTACCGGTTCCTGATAAAAAAAATGATTATGTAGTTAGCCTGTTACTGGAAAAGCAGGTTATGGGCGTATATAAATCAAAAAAGATTATAAATAATACCAGTGATTTGTATTTTATTATTGAATTCCGAAAGCAGGGAAAGGTTTTTACAGATTTTAAAATCGCAGGTATCCAGAAAGAAAGGCCGGTACCTGAAATTCAGGAAGAACCTAAAGTAGTGGTAAAAGAAAAGGAAGAGGTAGAGAAACTGAAGAAATATATCAGTGTATATTTTAATCCTTTGTATACATGGATTTATAATAAGGATATATTCAAGGATGAATACTGGACTGCCAGTCCGAAACCTGGTTATAATAGCGGACTTGGAATGACTTTCTGTCCGGGCAAATCGTTAGGTGCTTACGCCGGATTGTCACTCACAAATTACAGGACATGTCTTAAGCTGGAGAATTACAGTAATGAGTCAAACACCACCCTCCTGACAGATAAAGATAATGACGTGTATTACAGATACATACAGGCTGATGTGGAAGAATGGAATTCGCTTACTTACCTTGATCTCTCCCTGGGTATAAGTTATAATAAATTATTGATAAAAGAACTCTGTGGATTATACCTTAACGCGGGTTGCCGGTTTTCATATTTGTTCACGGGCAAATATAAAATTTCAGGTCATTCTAATCACAGGGGCTATTATCCCCAATATCACGTAATACTATATGACCTGGAGGATTATGATCTTACAGCCAAAGACCTGAATACTGAAAATATGTGGGATTTAAACTCACTAAATATATCAGCATACCTGTCTTTTGGATTCCTGGTAAAGTTGCACCGGTCAGTTAACCTTAATGCCGGACCAATGATAATATATGGGATCAATGATTTAAAATATGATGTTGCCAAACACCGCGATGATTATATAAGCACAGTCGGCGTGCCCGGCAAAACAAATACTGAAGCCGTTGGTATAAATATTTCACTTATATTTAAATTATAAATTTATAGCCATGAAAAAATCCGGTAATTTTCTATTTAATCTTGCAGTTGTCAGTGCCATGCTGGTTGCTGGCTCTATTTTATGCGCACAGGAACAGCAGCAGATTTTAGGCACTTCAAACGGTAAGTATGGCATTGTTACAGTTACAAAAGGATTACAGAAAGAAGATACTATTTCTTTACACCTGTCGGTGCAATGGGTTGATGAGAACCTTAAACCTGTGACTGATAATTCTTCCTTAATTATTCTTGATAAGAATAATCTCAGGATAAGTCACTACGATTATGTGAAATATGATGTTTTCAGGGATACGGATTTTATTTGTTTTAATGAATCTGCTGATCTTAAATTTAAAGTAGATGATAATATAAAAATAGATACCCTGAATATATTGCTGGATTTTCGTTTCCTGGATAAAAGCAAGATTGCCGATTATGATAAAAAGGAGGATTTTCTGCTTGCACAGCCAAAGACACTTACAGTTAATTACAGTATTGATCGCAGTCTTTTTGCCAGGAAGATTGTTATCCCTCCGGCTGTTGAGTTGATTCTACCCATATTTGAAGAAGGAGAGAAAGTGAAAAGCGAAGACAGCGATATAGATGTAGCCATAAAAGCCACAGATGAGAGCGGAATAAGTTCAGTGACCATTAATTCAGTTAAAGCAACTGCAGTTTCATCCGGCATTTTCAGATCGAAAGTTGGGCTGGTGCCCGGTGACAATACAATTTCAATAGTGGCCCTTGACAATGAGGGCGGCATTACAAATAAGGAGTTTATTGTAAATTATGCCAAAAAAATAATTGCTCCCCCGTCAATTAAATTCATCTATCCTGTACCGGACGCCGAAAATAAGGCATTAAGCAAGAAGTCTGATTTAGAAGTAACAGTGGAAGTAACTGATGAAAGTGGCATAAACCTGGTTACTATTAATTCAAAAGATGCTATCGCATTAAAGGATAATATTTATAAATCAAGCGTTGACCTGGCACCCGGTGACAACGTAATTTATGTTATGGCTGTTGATAATGACGGCAGCATAACAGAAAAGGAGGTTAATATTTATTGTACCGATTATTCGGTAGCTGCCGATTTGATTCTTAAAGGCGGAAAGTATTACGGCTTATTTATAGCTATTGAAAATTACCGGGATCCGGACATAAATGATCTCGACAATGCTATTGAAGATGCAGAGGAATTATATAAAACGCTGCTAACCTGCTACACCTTTGACAAGGAGAACATGAAAATGCTTATTGATCCCACAAGGGAAGAGATGATAATTGAACTGGACATACTTGCCAAGACAGTCACCAATAAGGATAATCTATTGATATTCTATGCCGGCCATGGTCACCTTGATGAAAATTCGGGCATAGGTTACTGGCTTCCGTCCGATGCAAAGCATTCAAATACTGCGAACTGGTTTAGAAACAGTACCGTGCGTGATTATATTAGCAGCATAAATTCCAATCATACCTTGCTTATTGCTGATGCATGCTTTACAGGTTCGATATTTAAAACAAGGAAAGCTTTTACAAACTCTGCAGTAGCAATAGAAAAACTGTACAGTCTTCCAAGCCGCAAAGCAATGACCAGTGGTACCCTTGAAGAGGTTCCTGACAAGAGTGTCTTCATAGAGTATCTTATCAAGAGGCTTAAGGAGAATCAGGAGATTTATCTATCCTCCGAAAGCCTGTTTACAAGTTTCAGGACAGCCGTTATGAATAACAGTCCGAATTTACCGCAGTATGGTGAAATAAATAATACGGGTGATGAGGGCGGCGAGTTTATTTTCATAAGGAAAAGAGCACCTGAACAATAGGGATGTTATGTTAATTAATTACCATCGTAATAATGGATTGCGGTGGAGCGGAATTTTTCACCGCTTTGCCATCCACCCATAGTTGAAAGATACGGTCAGCATCGCTCAGGTTTAGAATCACGACTGCTACTTCATTATTAGTATTGATAAAAGCTGTTGCTAAAAAATCATCACTATTGGAAGTACAGGCAATCCGCTTAGCGCCAGGTTTAATAAATCGGGAAAAGTGTCCGAAGTAGTAAAAAGGAGGATGAAAAAAGAGTTCACCCGTTTTAGTGTCTACCATAGCAACACCTGTTCCGCCGATACCACCCGCATGCCGGGGTCCATGATTTTCATCGAGAAGAAAGTTCCAATATGTCCAGCCATTAGTCCGGTTGTTTAAGTGGAAAATCCGGTCAAAGTGATCTCTTGAAACCGGAAAAACGGATGATTATACATTAGATCGTTCGTCTCAATGATAATCGATGCAGAATGGGA
>CAYWUI010000081.1:0-4538 GCA_964461435.1 uncultured Bacteroidales bacterium
AAATCCAGGCATGTGTGGCGGAAAGCGGCGTGAAAGAAGGACTGTGCCTGGTAAACGCCATGCACATTACAGCCAGTGTATTTATTAATGATGATGAGCCGGGCTTACATCACGATTTTGAGGTGTGGCTGGAAAAGCTTGCACCGGAAAAGCCATACTCGCAATACCAGCATAACGGATTCGAGGATAATGCCGATGCACACATAAAAAGAACACTTATGGGCAGGGAAGTTGTAGTTGCCATTACTGAAGGTGCACTGGATTTCGGACCGTGGGAACAGATATTCTATGGCGAATTTGACGGCAAAAGAAGAAAAAGAGCCCTGGTAAAAATTATTGGTGATTAAAATAGGGACAGCGCCCATATTTCAAAATTCGGACGCTATCCCCGCAATAAAAATATGGGCGCTGTCCCTATTAAAGATAAATAGTCAGAGCCATAAAGAGAACATTGAAAAGGATTATAACTATACTGGTATAGGTGTGGCAAAAACTGAAGATAGCTATACCTATTGCACGCAGATTTTTTTAAAAAGGTAGTACGGCAAAAAGTAAGATTCAGCTATTGTCAAAATATATTTCCGGAAAGTTTATCAGCCAGAGCTTCTCTACAGCCCTTGTAAATGCCGTGTACAGCCACCTTAAATATTCAATATTAATCATATCATCGGTAATATAGCCCTGGTCGACAAATACAGTCTTCCACTGTCCTCCCTGTGCTTTATGGCAGGTTACCGCGTATGCGTACTTCACCTGCAGGGCATTATAATATTCGTTATTCCTTGCTTTGTCATATTGCTTTTCTCTGGGTTTCAAATCTGCATAATCTTCCATGATAGTATAAAATAATTTCTTATTATCTTCATCACTGAGCGCCGGTGTTTCTTTTGAAAGTGTATCCAGCATAATCTTTGCATCCAGCTCGATATTATAGTCTATAAGGCGGATAATGACATCTGCAAACCTGAAACCATAAAATTCATGGTATTTTTTGATTTTCAATATTTCGATAATATCACCGTTTGCGATAAAATCGATCTTCTCATCACCGCCAATCCAGTAGTAGTTATTCTTAACTACCATCAGGAGTTCGCCGGGCACGATCTCCCTTTCATAATTAAATATCTGGTTTCTTATTCCCTGGTTGTATTTATTTGCTCTTTTATTGGATCTGCATATTATTATTGTATCATTAATACCATGCCTGTTATAGGCAGTTGAAATTTCCTCGATAAGCTCATTTCCGCTAATACTGGTTATATCATCGAAGCCTGAGATTTTAAATTTCGGGCAGTCGATAACTTTATCGGTAATATTTTTTCTTATCTGTGTTGCGGTAATCAGAATACCGGAACCTTGCGACTGTCTTATTACTTCTGTTAATTCAATATACCCGGTATCTATTCCGTAAGCTGCCAGTTTTTGAGTATCCAGGGCAGGGCTTATGCTTATTCCTACAGGAGGTAACTGGGCCGTATCTCCTATTAGGATTAATCTGCATCCCTGGCTGCTGTAAACATAGTTAATCAGATCATCAAGCAATCTGCCTGATCCGAAAGTTACGCTATCCCCTGTAATATTTGAAATCATTGAAGCTTCATCCACAAGGAAGAATGTATTTGTATGCAGATTTTTTTCGAGCGCAAACTGTCCAAAACCATCTTTTGAAGATTTTTGCCTGTATATCTTTTTATGAATAGTATATGCAATTTGTCCTGAATAGGAGGTTAGCACCTTGGCAGCTCTTCCCGTGGGGGCCAGCAGTACAGACTTTATCTTCAGTTCCCTGAATGTTCTTACAAGGGCACTGATAGTTGTGGTCTTCCCTGTTCCGGCATATCCCTTTACTACGATTATCTTTTTCTTTTCTTTATTAATGACAAAATCAGCCAGAACATTTATCAGTTCTTCCTGGTCTTGCGTAGGCCTGTAGTCATGGAAATCAGTGATAAGTGATATTAAATGTTTTTTTAACATACACTGTCAATAATTACTGGGGATTAAATTTTAAATCAAATTTTTTTTGTTAAATTCGCAAGCAAACTGATTTTTAGAACCAAAAATAAAACCTATGGTAGTTTATGTAATAATTTTAGCTGTATTCATAATTGTTGCCGGTCTGTTTACAAATAAATTAGTTATTAAATATCCCAAAAGTAAATCAATTCTGCAAATAATACTGGGAATTGCCATCATTATTCTGGTATACTTTATCTGGGAAAGTGTTCAGAAACCTATCCGCTTTAATAAAGAAAAAAACGCGAGGGAAGATGCAACAATTAACAAGCTTAAAGATATCAGAACAATACAAATCTTGTATAAAGATAAATATGGTAAGTTCACGGGCAGCTTTGACACATTAATGCATTTTGCCAAATATGATTCTATTGGGATACCGAGAAAAGACTACCTACCCGAATGGGATCCTGATAAATATACGGAGAAACAGGGAATCAGGCTGGGCCTCATAAATATTCAAACTACATATAAAAAAGTTACTGACTCATTAAAGAATAGTCTGTTGACAAAAGACATTGACAGATTACGCTATATTCCCTATACCAGGGATGCTGAATTCGTAATGGGAGCGAGTGAGGTGACTACAGGATCAAAAGTAAAAGTAAAAGTCTTTGAGGTTTATGCCTTATATGACACTTTGCTAAAAGATCTTGATAAACAGTTAGTAATTAATTATATTGATGAACGGGAGAAAATAGTTCATTTTCCCGGACTGAAAGTGGGCTCATTAAAAGAAGCTACTAACAATACAGGAAATTGGGAATAATAAGGCTGTCTCATGCCTGATATCGATTTAATTGATAAATCATTAGACAGAGAAGGTACTCGGAAATATCATTTGTCCATTCAAGCTGACTTGAATGGACTTTCTTTTTGTATTCTTGATATTGAAGAAAGAAAATACCTGGGGCTAAGGAATTACGGGTTTGAAAATGTGCTCAGCATAGAAGACTATGTAAATAAGTTAGCAGAAATCTTTAAAAACGATGAGCTGCTTAATACACAATATAAATCAGGCAGCTTTATTTATCTGACTCAGAAATCTACTCTTATACCTGAAAGTTACTTTGACAGATCAGATCTGAAAACATATTTTAAATTCAACCAGAGCATTAATGAACTGGACGAAATAAATTATAATTATTTAAGTGAGATTAATGCCTTTAATATATTTGCTGTTCCTAACTATATTGCGAATGAAGTTATTAAGTGGCTTGGGGATGTGAAATTATTTCACCAGGCTACTCCCTTTATCAAGAGCATTTTTGAAAAGGATATAGACAGGGAAGGCGACTGTGTATATGTCAATATGAATAATAAGTTCATTGATATTGCCGTGGCATCTAAAGACCGGTTGTACCTTTACAACACTTTTCAATATCAGAACGAGACCGATTTATTATATTTTGTATTATATATTTATAAGCAATTGAACTTAAATACCCAGAAAAATAAATTGTTCATTTCAGGTGAACAGAGTGATAATATAAAATATTTTAATGCTCTGAAGAAATATATAAAATCAATAAAATACATGGAGCCCTTTGATTTTATATTTTCCGGCATTTTAGGACAGCTGGCAGGGCATAAATTCCTGAACCTGTTTAATTTAGTCAGTTGCGTATAATCAGCGGCAAATATAGGGGCAAAAGAATACCTGTCTCAAAACACTTCGTGTCAAGGCCTACAACTGATTTTGCCAAGGAGAATCTTTTTAATATTTTAAGCAATTACTTTGACTTTGAAGAGATAAGTGTCCTGGATCTTTTTGCCGGCACGGGAAGTATCAGTTATGAGTTTGCTTCACGGGGATGCGGTGATATTGATCTTGTTGATGCAGATTACAGGGCTTGTGTTTTTATTAATAAAGTTATCAGTGTCCTGAATACAGATGCAATTAACCTGATTCAGGCGGATGCTTTTAAGTATATCAGGAATTGCGTTAAGGCCTATGATATAATTTTTGCAGATCCGCCTTATGATTTGCCGCAGCTTGAGAATATACCCTCATTGATATTTGAAAATGATCTGCTTAAAGGAGATGGCTGGTTCATTTTTGAACATTCACGAAGGCAGGACTTTTCAGCACTTCCTGAGTGCTTTGATAAACGGGTATACGGGGGCGTAAACTTCAGTTTTTTTAAGAAAATTTAAAATTAACCGGTAACTAATATTTTTGCAGGTATTAATTTGGTACTAATAAAATATGCATTAATTTTGTGGCGCATTTAATACGGTCACGTAGTTCAGTTTTGGTTAGAATGCCGGCCTGTCACGCCGGAGGTCGCGGGTTCAAGTCCCGTCGTGACCGCAGAAAGAAGCCCCGTCCAGGGGCTTCTTTGTTTTAGGTAAAATGAGCGTGATATTGTGGATTTTGCTTCTTTGTCGCAGGAGGTTTGTTATTTAAGTATGTTTCGGTAATCCGGTGATCACTGACGGTTATCAGATAGGAGCAGGCCGGGCTTACTTGTATTTGATGCTTTGTATCGTATTATTATCGGTTAAATCTCTCAAGTGCT
>CAYWUI010000082.1:0-4537 GCA_964461435.1 uncultured Bacteroidales bacterium
CGGGAGACGTCGTGGCTATAGGATGGGTACCATGGGATGACCCAAAAGTGGCACTGAGGGGCCAGCCTCATGGAGTGTGGGCCGACAATGTTACGGAATCGTGTGCTGAAGTTTCCTTTACCCAGATGAAAGATATTAGCGGAAATCCTGTTCCGCGCTATTACAGGTCAAATTTCCAGTTCAGGCCAACATTATGTATAAACTGGACAAACGGGAACCTTAACGCCGGACTGGTACGTGGTGAGGGTATGTTCTGGAACCGCAACTCGGATCCTAATATGAACCTTATGGACCTTGGTGAGTTTGTTAGCGAAGATTCGGCATACATAGTCTATGAGAGCTGGGCAAGTCCGAATACCCTTCTTAACACTCCTCCCGATGCTCCTAACATGATAGTAGCCACAGACGGGTGGTCAGATAACGACAAAGACCTTACTATAGCTAATGATATTACTACCCATGGCAATTTCGAAATCCTCGGTGATGTTAACCTTGTCCTGAATAATGGGGCTACAGGTGACATTACAGTGATGAGAAACCTTACAATGGTTGAGTTTGACGGTGCTGAATCACCACCAAGCGGAGGAGGAGCAGAACTTGATTTCAGAAATTCCGGCACTTCAAGAACCATAACTGTTTATGGCGATCTGTTAATTAATAATACAGGGGGTGTGATACATGTCAGGACTCCTAATGGCGGTCCTACCAACCATTACCTGGAAGTGTACGGTGACATCCTCCAGAATTCTGCCAGTGCAGGGACAGATGGTATACAACTGTTTACCGCAATAAACCAGGATCGGATAACATTATCATTACTGGGTGATGATAATATGGATTTTGATCTTCTGTCGGGTGATACTCCTAATCTGTATCGCCTGATAGTAGACAAAGGCAGCGACCAGTCAGTAACTGCCACAATAAACACTGATTTTAACCTGGGAGGTGCCACAAGCGGCATCGGTGTTGCCAAGGCCATGGAGCTTCAAAACGGGACATTAATACTGAATAACCCGGGTATCAATATTAACCTTTCCACCGGTGATGATGATTTTGTTATACCGGGAACAGCCTCCCTGGAAGTACAGGATGGTGTCGTAAATGTGTCAGGCAGCAATTCCGGCATTTCTCTTGACGGAAAGCTGCTTGTGAGTGGTGGTACAGTTAATATGTATGATCTGGTCGGAAATGGAAATAATTATATCGAGTATTCGGCATCAGGTAACGCAGAAATAGAAATTACTTCGGGTAATTTATATGTCGGTTCGCAAATAAGAAGAAGTCCGACCATTGATGTGGCCACATTAAAATATAACCAGTCCGGAGGAACAGTAAACGTAGGTATGGCTGCCGCACCTGTTAATAACCGCGCGTTGTTCGAAGTGCTTGGTATAGGCAGTGAGTTTATTTTCACAGGCGGTGACCTGATGATCAGCCGCCAGCAGGTAAGCCCGTCAATAGCATCTCTTTACCTTGATCCTGAAACCTGGTCCCTTGACCCTACTTCAATAATCAGTATCGGAAGCACTTACACACCTGCAAATCAGAATATTGGTATTTATTCTGCTATTCCTGTTAAAAACCTTGTTATTGATAATTCAGGTGCTAATAATCCTGTTGCTGAATTATGGTCATTGCCTTTAACTATTGAAGAGGATCTGGTAATACAATCGGGAGCAGAATTCGATGCCATGGGTCACAAGGTGACAATTTCAGGTGACATGACAAATGACGGAACATACACTCCCACCGGCAATACTACCGAATTTAACGGAGCAGGAAACCAGACAATAACAGGAAATACAACTTTTTATAACCTTACAAAGTCGACAGCAAATACATTATATCTTGCAGCGGGAAATGCTGAAATAACGGTTCAGAATGTACTGGTATTTCAGGACGGAACACTAAGAGATAGCAGCAACACCATGTACGTACAGGGGTATTGCCAGTTTGACGGAACACATATTCATTCGGGGGCAGGCGACGGGATCGAACTTAGCGGAACATTACAACAGGAACTGACAGGTGATGGTACCTTTGGAAAACTTACTATTAATAATAACTATGGCATCCTTGTTCCCCCGGGTAATGAATTCACCGTGACAGATACATTAAAAATGGATGGCGGACTATTCGATATAGGGAAGAATTTATTAAAGCTCGGCCTGAATGCCACTATCGAAGAAGCGACACCGTTTTCTGCAAATAATATGATTCAGACTAACATATCATTTACCGATAATGGGATCCAGAAGACTTTCCCCGCCGGGGCGTCGACATTTATATATCCTATGGGCTCAGGAGGCAAATACACACCTGTAACATTTACTATTACAGCCAATGGCAACAGCACAGGAAAAATTATTGTCAAGCCCGCAAATGAGATGCATCCCAGTATTGTCGAAGACCTGGAAAATCCGGATCCTGAGATTGTTGATTCTAACAATGTTTTACAATATCACTGGGTTTTAAAGGCCAATGGTATTTCAGGCTTTTCAGCCACAGCCGTGATGAAGTATGAGCCTGCTGATGTTAAGGTAACTGCGCCTTATGATGTATTTGACTATATAACAGCAAGGTTGCTGTCTGATGGTTCAGGACACTGGAATTTGTTTGATGATGTTAACACCTTTGATGAAGTTAATGAATTATTGATTTTTAGCTTTACAGGCGTAGATGCCGGCCAGGTTAGCGGTGATTATACGGCAGGGGTTGCCGGAGCAGCTTTTAACGGTGCCATACCTGATAATGTTCCCTTATATGAGACCAACTCTTCAGGTAACTGGGAAACAGGCACGATATGGACACCTAACGTTGCCGGCGGTCCAAGGGGTTCAATGGTGCTGATAAATACGGGACATACGGTCACTCCGACCGTAAACGGTGTACTTGTTTACAGCACGGATATCCAGGGTACTATAAGATTGAACTCAACCTACGGACACAGACTGGGCATAGTAACAGGCACGGGAACAATTTATGTTGAAAGCGATGCCCTGGCTGCAGGTATTTATGATGAGTTTTTCTCTGCCACAGGCGGCACATTGGAATACGGAGGAAGCACAAACTACGATGTCCTTGGAACAATATACCAGGTCAATAATCTTACTTTCAGCGGGTCGAGGGACAGAAGGTTGTCCGATGCCGATATTATGCTTTATGGTGATTTAAGAATAGACGGAGGGGCCACGCTGGAAGTTCTTAACGATTTTAACAGGGAACTTGAAATAAAAGGTGACCTTATAAGGGTTATTGGCACATTTGATGCAGGAACAGGTGCAACGGCAGCTGTTAAGATGTCAGGTGTTGTCAATCAAAACATCACCGGAAACTTTACAGGGACAAGTGCATTAAATATTCTTAGAGTTAATAATAGTAATGGCATTACTCTCGGAGGAAACGTAGATATAGACAGGCAATTGATACTCACAAGCGGAGCAGTCACTCCGGCGGGCAATACATTAAGATTAAAACTTAACGCAACAATGCTGCCGGCTGCAGCTACTAATACAAGGTATATAAATGGTGCCCTCACAAAGGAGATGATTAGCGGAAACAGTTTCACTTTTCCGGTTGGTAAAAATGGTAATCCGGGGAATATCAGGGTTTCAAATGCAGGCGGCTATGGAGGAACAGGCAACTGGTCAGCTGAATATTTCTTTAGAGATCCAACATCAGACGGATATGATGCCAGCCTTTTTGCAGCTCCTATTGGAGTTGTAAGCCGTTCAGAATATTGGGACATAAGGGCTCCTGCCGGAGGAATTGGAAAACTGGTGATTACTTTAGACGGCTCAAGCGATGTTGCCAATGCAGCTTCTGACCTTAACAACCTCGTGATAGCAGCATGGGATGGTGCCCAGTGGGTCCAGGTAGGCGGTGACCCCGTGGTTGCAGGTACTGCAATTTCCGGTTCCGTTACGGCTGCTTTGAATATTAATTTCGATGCATACCGTTATTTTACTCTTGCCCTTGAAGAAACGATTATAGCAGGCACCGCATCAATAATTAGTGGTGATGCGATAATATGTGACGGCGAATCCTCGGATATACTTGTTGCCTTTACAGGGACGGCCCCATGGAGTGTAACATATACCGATGGAATGACTCCTCAAACTGACAACGGGATTATGGCGACTCCGCATACTATTACTGTTAGTCCGTCCGCAACAACAACTTATACTTTGACAGCAGCCACAGATAATAGTGGACCTGCCACCCTGGTAGGTGATATCGATGCACAAATTACCGTTAATTCGCTGCCTTCAGTAATATTTTCAAACAACACAACAGGAGATGAGACATGCGCAGGAAATACTGTAATCTTTACTGCAGGCGGAGGATCAAATTATAACTTCCATCTTAATGGAGGTTCGGTACAGGATGGTCCCGGAGCAACATACACAACGGTTTCGCTGGTTAATAATGACCAGGTTTACGTTGTTGTCACCTCGGTCAACGGCTGCTCAGATACGAGCTCAATAACAACCATGACTATACAACCGCCTCCGGTAGCCAATGCAGGAAGCGATGC
>CAYWUI010000083.1:0-4508 GCA_964461435.1 uncultured Bacteroidales bacterium
CAACATTATTTGTAAATGTGCTGTTAACGACCATTATGCTATCATCAAAAGGTGAACCTATTCCGCCACCGCCAACATTTGCAACATTATCGTAAAAATTACAGCTGTCAACCACCATAACAGCTTCATCGCTTGAATTATTTATACCTGCTCCGTGGCCATCGGTATAATTATGTGTGAAATCAGAATTCATTACAGCAAGCCTGAACAAATTGAATATGCCTCCTCCCCCATCAGGGTGTTCGGCGTTTATTGCGACATTTTTCTGAACCAGGCAGTTAGCCATATTAAGCTCGCCCTCATTAAGAATGCCTCCTCCGGTTGAGTCCACGCCATGCTGAATTATAAGATTGTAGAGTTCAACTTTTGTGTCCGGAGCAATACTCATTACGCGGTTGGTTGCCATTCCCGAATCAGGATCTGCCTGGAGAACACTGCGCTCAGGAAGTCCCATAATCACAAGGTCCTTTGACAAAATAATACTATCCTCAGTGTGTATAGCGTCCATAAGAAGAACAGTGTCCCCGTCCATAACCCAGGAGCTGTCATTGGCTCCCTGGATTGTGGTCAGATACTGTCCGGTTGCCCCTACAGTAAATGTAGTGGCTCTTGTATTAATAACTAAAAGTGAAGCAATCAGTATCCACAATCCAAAAAAACGTAGTTTTTTATTCATATCTGTATAATTTTAATTAATATTAATGTCACATAAATTAAAATTAATTATATTTTTCTCAATATAAAAAACATATGAAAGCAGAGATAGCAAAAATGATAGACCATTCATTATTACACCCTGCGATGAGTGATAAAGAGTTAAAAGAGGGATGTTTGCTGGCAAGGAAGTACAATGTAGCATCGGTCTGCATTAAACCCTATGCAGTAAAAATAGCTGTCGGGATATTAAAGGGGTCGGGAGTAAGAACGGGGACGGTTGTAGGGTTTCCCCACGGTAACAGCCTTATTAAAGTCAAGGTATTTGAGACCGAAAAGGCCATATCTGACGGGGCTGAAGAGATTGACCTTGTTATAAATATTGGCAAGGTGCTGAGTGAAGACTGGCAATATATTGAAGATGAGATAAAGGCTGTGGCAGGTGTAACAAAGAAAAACAAAGCCATACTTAAAGTAATATTTGAGAATGACTTTCTGCCCGATGATAAATACAAGATAAGGCTTTGCCAGATATGCAGCAAGTGCAAGGTTGATTTTGTAAAAACATCAACAGGCTATGGATTAACAAAATGTGAAGACGGCAGATACTTATATAAAGGAGCAACTGAAGAGGATGTGAAATTAATGCGCAGGTACTGCGATCCCGGGGTGCAGGTGAAAGCTGCGGGAGGAATAAGGACGCTGCGGGACGTGCTGAGGATGAAAGACCTTGGCGTAAAACGTATAGGCACATCTGCCACAGCTGCCATCATGGATGAGCTTACCGGTGATGACAGGGGTAAAAATAATACTGAGGGATCTTAGTTTACACCAATGATCCGTTTCTTTTTGGAAATATTTGTAAATCAGCCCTTATTTTGAAGAGCGGGGAACAAGCAAGTTATAAAGCCATGCGAAAATGGCCCCGCCGATTAAGCCATCGACGAATCCCCAGACCAGGCCTATGAGGCTGCCAACAGGACTCATACTATAACCCCGGTATACCAGTCCGATTATTGTTTTTGCACCTGAGGCTCCCTCGAATAAAATTATCCACCAGGTAAGAAGGAATAAGCCGATACCGCAAATAATGCCGGCTGTCAGGGCAAATGCTTTTACATTTAGTTTCATTTTTTTAGTTTTTTAAAGTGTTAGATTTTAAAATGGATTTAACCTTTTATATAATAATCTGTTATTACATAAATATGATTATAATAATGCAAATTAGTATTTTTACTTTTTAATGTCAATTAAAGATTATATAAATATTAACAGGAATATTGAAATGAAACTGACTTTATTACGGCATGGAGAAAGCACCTGGAACCTGGAGAACCGGTTTACGGGATGGACTGATGTTGATCTGACAGAAAACGGTGTAAGGGAAGCCCACCAGGCAGGGAAGCTGCTTCGTGAAGCTGGGTATACATTTGACATAGCATATACATCGGTTTTAAAGCGGGCTATACGGACATTATGGATCGTGCAGGATGAGCTTGACCTTATGTGGATACCTGTTGTCAGGGAGTGGCGTCTCAATGAGCGTCATTATGGGGCTCTGCAAGGATTAAACAAAGCTGAGACCGCTGAAAAATATGGCGAGGATAAGGTATTGCAATGGAGGCGCAGCTATGATATACGGCCCCCTGAGCTGACTGCGGAAGATAACCGCTATCCGGGGCATGATGAAAGGTATTCACAGCTCCCGAAAAAAGATATCCCTCTTGGCGAATGTCTTAAAGATACTGTTGACAGGTTTCTTCCTTTCTGGCACAGCGATATCGTCCCAGAAATAAAAAAGGGGAAACGGATTCTCATAGTTGCCCATGGTAACAGCCTCAGGGCACTGGTGAAATACCTGGATCAGATGACTGATGACGAGATCATTAAGTTAAATATACCAACCGGCATCCCGTTGATCTATGAACTTGATGATAATTTAAAACCCCTGACACATTACTATCTTGGCGATACTGCAGAAGCAGAGAAAGCAATGCAGAAAGTCATGAGCCAGGGCAAGATAAAAGGGGAAAAGTAAAACAGAAGAATACCGGCGATGAATAATATGTTAGCATATTGCGGTCTGGCATGTGACAGCTGTCCCATTCACCTGGCAACTTTCGAAAAGGACAAGTCCCGCCAGCAGGAGATGAGAGTCTCTATAGCCGGTTTTATTTCTGAACATTACCAGATGAGCCTGAAAGCAGAGGATATAACTGACTGCGACGGATGTGGTGCCAATACCGGAAGGTTGTTTTCACAATGCCGTAACTGTGAGATCAGAAAATGCGCAATCCATAGAGATATTGAAAGCTGTGCATACTGTCCTGACTATGCCTGTGATAAACTTACAGAGTTATTCAGCCGTGACCCTGGAGCGAAGGCTCATCTTGAGGAGCTGCGCAGATAATCCAGCCTTTTTGAGGAAATGAAAGGATAAAGAACCTGGTAGTGTTTTTCTCTTATACGGGCATTGTTTATCAAATTACTCAGAACCTGGTCTAACTTGGGTTCATCTGACGTAATGAATGCTTCAGCGTCGGGAAGGGCAGTATAATAATTAAAGTCAACATCCTTTAACCGGGCTTTTGATAAGAATTGATCGTATATGAGCCCGCATATTGAATTGAGGTTTATCATGGTTTCATTGATTTTTTTCTGGCCGGCCTCAATAGTCGCAATACTTACCAAATCTGTAATGATTGAAAGCAACTGGTTGCTGCTGCTTATAACAATATCGGTGAACTCTTTGCGTTTTTAAGGAAGTAATTCAGGGTCATTAAGAAATCCGCAAAAGCCAACGATCGCATTCTTGGGTGTTCGAATTTCGTGAGAAATATTTTGCAGGAATGCAGTTTTTAAACGGTCGTTTTTTCGGCTTTTTCAGGCTTTGTAAAATAATCCGAAAATTTGGTCCCTATTATTTTTTCGCGTGTAATACCTGTTGTATTTATTGTAGCTTCATTTACATCGGATATTGTACCATCAGGCCTTATAGTAACAAAAGGGTCAAGGCTGGTTTCTATTAATGTTCTTACATAATACTGATTTCTTTTCTGGTATTTTATTAAAATAACGAGAAGGAAAAAAAGAACTATTCCTAAAACGCGGTTGAATATAATATAATCCAGATGAACCGGACCGGGAGACAAAACTAAATTAAGAAAGATCAATGTTGAAAAAAAATAGTGAAAGGAATAAGATATCTGGCGGGTAATCCCCAATATATTATAAACAGGGGTATAAACCACCAAATAAATCCAAGAGGAATGTAGAAGTTTAATATGAATATTACTGCCGAAGTAATAATTACCAGGGCTAACGAAAGAGTTTTTCTATTGATGTAAGTTTTCATACTGAAGAATCAGTTATAAAAATTTATGTACCTGTTCCTGTTAAAGCCTTGTATTAAAGATACTGTTATTAAAAATAGAATGCTAGCTATTATTGATGATTTTGGTCACCGATGTTATCTATATAGAAAACCTTTCAATGCATGGTAAAATACGGCTGAATTCATTATTAAATAATTTATTAAATATATCTGAAATTTATATAATCCGGCAGATACGTGATTGACTGAGTTTATGGTTTACCCGGTCAGGATACAAAAATTATTTTCTTATAATTTCATTTTAAGTCACAATAATTAGTTAATTTATGGGAATATCGGCATATGAAGCGTCGGGGATTCAGTGCTTATAATTATCAGTTTTGATTCTCCATTTATTAGAAGTACAAATTTTCAGTTAATCAACAATACCCCAAGGCTTTATTTTGCCGTGTTGTGCCGCCGTGCTTTAGTCTATATCAATAATAATCATTATATTCTCCTTGACCAACTCAACCAGATC
>CAYWUI010000084.1:0-4253 GCA_964461435.1 uncultured Bacteroidales bacterium
GGCCAGGTCCAGCTTTCCCAGGTTGGCCACACTGCCCATCCGGTTATTCTGATTTCTCCATTCTCCGGATTTGGTTCCCGAACGGCCATGTAAAGTTTTTCGTTTTTGTTGTACAACATACTCCGGTAATGCGATATGGGTTTTCTCCAACCGTTAATGTCGATATCGCCACAATATGCCCCATGCCAGGGATATCGGTCGCCTTGCCAGTGTTCGCCCCCATTTTCACCAGGATAATAGCAGGCCCCAATACCCGATTCGCCCAAATAATCCATGGCTGTCCAGACAAAATCACCGATGATGTAGTTATTTTCCGAAACCATTCTCCAAATATAAAATGCATTGCCCGGATAAGATTCGGTATTTACAATTATTCTTGAAGGGACCCTTTCGTGATCCGATGGGGCACGGAACAATTGATAATTATACCCACAAACATCGTGTGCTGCCATAAGTGGATCGAAAATATCCCAATCCCTGTCCCAGGTAGTCATTGCCGATGTAACTGGACGTGTCGGATCGATTGACCTGATATCGTTGGCCAGCATGTTGGCAATCTCAACAGCCACCGGCTCCTTTCTTTCGATTATTTCATTGCCAATACTCCACATGATAATTGATGGGTGGTTGCGGTCGCGAAAGACCATTGCTTCCAGGTCGCGTTTCCACCATTTGTCAAAATAAATGGCATAATCATAAGGGTTTTTATTGGCTTTCCAGCCATCAAAAGCTTCATCAATTACCATTAACCCCAATTTGTCGCATGCATTTAAAAATGCCTCTGATGGAGGGTTGTGTGATGTTCTTACTGCATTGAACCCGGCGGCTTTAAGCAGCTCTATTCTGCGCTCCTCGGCACGGTCGAAAGCAGCAGCGCCCAGGCAACCATTATCGTGGTGTACACAGCCGCCATTTATTTCAATAGTTTTGCCATTAAGCTGCAATCCATTTTCAGCAGTAAATTTTATGGACCGTATCCCAAAATTGGTTTTAGTATCGTCGAGTATTTGCTTTTCTTTTAATACCTGTATCCTGGCTTGGTATAAATGGGGAGTTTCGGGCGACCAAAGTAAGGGGTCCGATACAACAATGGTTTGCGAAACCTCTTTTTCGCTATTGCCCTGAAGTTCTATATTCGTTTGATTATTCCCGGCGTTTTTTGAGTTTTCATCAAAAAGCCTACTATTAAGGATGATGCTTTGCGGAGAGGCCGTTTCATTTTTTACCAACGTTTTTACCCGGACAGTGGCATTTTCAGAAGAAACATCGGGTGTTGAAATGGAAATGCCCCACTGTGCCACATGTACCGGATCGGTAACCATCATCCAAACATGGCGATAAATACCTGAACCACTGTACCACCTGCAATTCAACTGTTGCGAATTGTCAACCCTGACTGCTATAACATTTTCTTTGTCAAAATTCAAATACGGCGTTAGGTTATAACTAAACGACGAATAACCATACGGATAAATTCCCAGTGGCTTTCCGTTAATATAAACTTCGGAATTCATGTAAACACCTTCAAAATAAATGGAAATATTTTTATCATTCAATTCTTTAGGAATGGTGAACGTTTTTCGGTACCAGCCTATACCGGCCGGAAAGTAACCCCCGGAACCACCTGTTGGGTTTTTAGGGTCAATTTTCCCTTCGATACTCCAATCGTGCGGTAAATCGAGGCTACGCCAACTATCGTCGTTAAAATCTTTTGCACTGGCGGCACTGGTATCGCCCAAAAAGAATTTCCAGTTGTTATCGAACAATTGCTTTCGCCCAGTGTTAACCTGATCTTGCACTTGACTTGAAGAACAGCTCAATAAAATCATGAATATCATTGTAATTAGAATTATGTGACAACTATTGTTAATAATTCTGTTGAACTGTAAGATAATGATATGCCTTTCCATATTTTCATCTTTTTATGTTAAAACTTTTATTACAATGCTTGATTTATTTTCTAATAATTGCATCTACTGCTACTTTTCCAGGGCCACGATTTATAATACTAATAATATGTTCACCCGCACCCAGCCCGGTTAATTCGCATACCACCTGTTGGGGCCTTCGTTCACCATTGGTCGATAAGTCGGCTGTTGTACGGGTTTTCCCGTCAATCTGAACCTCAATCTTTCCGGCCCCTTTTTCTTTGGGTGCTATAACTGTAATATTGTTACCCGTAAACTCGCAACTCCAAACGTCGCCTGGTGTTTCGCTAGTGGTTAAATCGTTGTTGAAGTCGCCAGTGCCCAGGTTGCATTTCCGAAACCAACAGGGGGCCGTTACGCCCGGATCATCATCGTTAATCCAATCTTTTTCGTGTGTGATGCGCAAAACACGACATTCATTCGACAATGATTGGCTGGTTATATCCGGTAAAGGTTGCACCGCGCCATTAGGTGTCACGGTTAATCCATTTTCATCCTGTACAAACATCATGGCAACATCAGAGCCAAGTAGTTCAACGCTGGTTACTTTGCCCAATGTGTTTCCATCGGCATGGAGGGCATTGATGGTAATGGTGCTGTCTTTCCAATCAAAAACTGTTGCATAAACATAGCCATTGTTCCGGGTGAACCTGATTGTGTTTTCGGCACATATTTCAAACGGTCGTGAACCATATATTGCTTCACCATTAATTTTTAACCAGGCGCCAATATCTTTGCAAATGCGTATTACTTCAGGGTCAAGGTCACCATGCCCATGCTGGGTAATATTGAGCAACATGGTGCCATTGCGCGAAACATTCTCCATAAGTAATTGGACAACTTTTTGGGCATCCATATATTTCATCCCTGTTTGATAATGCCAGTCAGCAATACTGGTTTCGGTTTGGAACGGGTAAGCCATTATTTCAGGTTCGATAAAAAATTCGGAGCTTTTAACCAAAGCACGGTCAACCAATGGTAAAAGTTGAGGGCTGTTTTGAAAGCTGTTATAGCGCCCGCCAACACCTTTTAGGTTAACAACAACCTCCATTTTTCCCTGGTTCCATTTCAATGATTTATTATAATAATTTGCAATCAGGATTGGCGCCAGAAAACCAAATCCCATGTGTACGCCCAAATCTATTTGCGAATCACCGGCATGTTCATCGAAATAAATCATATCCGGGTGGTATTTACTAATTGCATCATCAACCCGCCACATAAACTGGTTGGCAAACGGAGACTGTAAAGGATTTTCCTTATCATGAGCAGGGCCATATAGATCGACAGGGTCAAATCCTTCCCACCATTTTCCTTTGCCATCAAGAATTGTTTGAAGAGCATCGTATGGTACACCTTGCTTAGGGCCGTTTTTGTCGCTGGTGTACCGAACTGTCATAAATTGTCCCCATGTTCGTGGAGGTGTGTTATGAAAACCGATACCAAAACGCAACCCATGTTCACGGGCTATTTTTTCCCAGGTCCCAACGATGTCTGCCTTTGGACCGACATTGACAGAATTCCATGGTTGATAACTTGAACTCCAGCAATCGAAGTTATCGTGGTGAACACCCATAGCCATAAAGTAACGAGCGCCCATTTCCACATACAGGTCCATCAATTTTTCAGGGTCCCAACGGTCAATAACCCAATTATTACAAATGTCTTTATAACCATATTCCGAAGGATGTCCAAAATGACTGATGTGGTAATTATATTGCCGGTTACCTTCCATATACATGCCCCGTGCATACCAATCACCCTGTTCAGGCATTGATTGCGGGTCCCAGTGTGACCACGCGCCAAATTTTGCTTCGCGCCACCAGGCAGGTACTGTATAAATGCGGCTTATTCCTTCCCAGTCGGACGGATATGGCCCTTCAGCTACTGTTAACGCGGGCAGGTTCCAAATATCAGGGGGCAAACCCAAATCTCCGTTGCCCACAATTATTTGATCAATATTAAGTGCAACATCAGAACTGTCGAGACATATATCCAATTTAGCTCCTTTGGGGACTGCAATATAAATTATTGCATTCAGAAAAGAACCGGTAAGTGCCCCTGAGGAATGAACATTCACTTTTACCGCTGGTTGATCGTTTACAACAACGCTTATTGTACCAACTTTTACTGAAGCGTAACGGATAGCTAATTTAGCTGCTTCTGGCATGTTTTCAAATTGCACCCCTTCACCTGGTTTGGCCAAGCTGATCATGTGCCCTCCGTAAGCACTCTTATCTGCAACTTTTAAAGCTCCACCTGTTAATTTAGCCTTTTCTGCCTCGAGCATTTGTTTTTCCGGTGATATGGCAAAAATTGAAGTAT
>CAYWUI010000085.1:0-4119 GCA_964461435.1 uncultured Bacteroidales bacterium
CTGAAACGGCTGCTATAGATACCGAAGTAGCGTATTTTTATAAAACGTACAGGTAGTATATGCAGACAAAACCGGTGGAGAAATTCCACGCCGTAGTGCGTGTAGCCGAATGTACGCAGGATATCCCACGCGGCAAATAACAAAAGGTTATAGAACCATCGGCTATCGAGCATTGAAATAGCATTAAGCTCATGCGGAACAGTAAACACGATGTGGTAATGTTTCACCGGCAGGGTCATCCGAAGCAGATCCTCGATCCGGAAAGCCTGGTATACCGACTGACACCTGGGAGAATGACGATTACCGCAACTGTTGTAGCTGATGCGTTCCCTGCCGCAGCAATCGCATTGTTCCTTGTGCCAGCCGAGTGCGGCGGTACGGCAAAGCGTCAGCGCCCGAAGTACCTTTTGTTGGTAACAGTTGAGGTGGCGCTGCATGGCAAACTGTTCTCCAAAGCGATGAATGACATCGGCCACTTCGAAAGGCGGGCGCATTATGGTTTTTTGTTGTACAGGGTGTCCAGCGGGCTGTGTGCCGCAATATGCAGGCATCGGGCCACGTGCAGATATATCATGGTTGTTGTTATATCAGGATGTCCAGGCAGTTCTTTGAGCGTTACAATGTTTACGCCATCTTCAAGCAAATGTGTGGCATAGCTGTGTCGCAGCGAATGTAGGTTAACGTCCTTTTTAACGGATGTTCTTTTCAAAGCTTCGCGCATCAGCCAGCTCAGGCCTCTCACACTATACCGGCCATCGAGTTCTTTACCGTTGAACAGCCAGATGTGCGGATGCTCGACTTCGATATACTTCTTCAACCCCATGGCAATGTATGCCGACAGGGGAACGATACGGTCTTTCTTGTACTTGCTTTGGCGGATGTGAATGCTCTGTCGTTCGAAGTCTATATCCGCTATTTTAAGGTTGATAACTTCCTGGCCTCGCAACCCTGCCGAATAGATTAGCGTGAGCACGATACGGTGCTTTAAAAGCGCCGGGGCAACAAAAAGTTCCCTGAGTTCGCTGCGGTTTAGGATAACCGGCAGTTTTATTTCGTTTTTTAGCGAAGGCAGCTCTATGGCCCTTTTGTTCTGCCCGATAAGCCGGAAATAATAGCGCAGCCCGTACACCATATGCTTGAAGCTGCTGCGCGATGGCGATTTAGGATCCAGGGCTACCGAAGTCAGGTATTCCTGTATCTCATCATCACTGATGTTTTCCGGCAGCCTCCCGAAGTGCAGGCTGAAGACGGCTATACGACGGATGTAATTCTCCAGGGTGCTTTTGCTTTGACCCTTCAGGATTATCTGTTGCTGAAGCCTGGTGTAAACGCGATCAAATCCCTCTACTGTGGCGATAGCATTTTCTACCAGTGTAGGTTCTAATGTTAAACGTTGTTTTTTCATACGACATTATTCTTTTGATTGTTAATAATGTCGCAAATATCCGGATTGTGTATATTTGTGTTAAGATATCCCAAAGGGATTTAGTTCAACACGGTATAAATACAAGCCAATAGTCCTCCAGCCGCCGGCAGTCAGAAGGTGATGGGCGGTGGTAATAGCACAACGAGACAGTTGGTTGGGATTGGATAACGAGGTTCATTTAAACAAGAGTTTACCAGAGTGAAGAGATTTAACCCGGCACTTTGAAGACAACGCAATAACGGTTGGGAAGAATTGCCGTCGTCTGGCTGTCTGCCATCGCGGACTTCGGGACAGCGTAGTGGGATTTGAAAGAAATTGCTAATTTAGTAGTAAGGTATAACTGAAAAATAAAAGCCGGCAATTGGCCTGTATTTATACGCGAACGTTTGTAGGCAAGCTGTGAAGCATCCAATTTCAAATTAATACATTTTTTGTATTTTTATAATAAATTAAAATATGATTGATAAAAATAAAATATTAGTTGACTTGAGAAATCATTTAATAAAAAATTATGGGGATTCAGTGAAGCATGTTATTTTATTTGGTTCTCAAGCACGAGGGGATTCTCAGGAATATTCTGATTATGATATTTTAATAGTATTGGGAAAAGACTATTCTAGTAAAGATGAGAATCATATTTTAGATTTATGCTATGATATTGATTTGAAATATGATATTCTCTTAGATATTCATCTTATATCGAACAAAGAGTTATCCTCTATTCGTGGGAAACAGCCTGTTTTTATAAATGCTATTAAATCTGGAATATACGCATGACAAATGAAAATAGTAACATAAAAAATTTAATAAAATATCGGATTGAACAAGCGGAAAAAACTATATCAGATGTTCAATTGCTAATTGAGAATAAGAGATTACGTTCAGCAATTAACAGAATTTATTATGGAATGTTTTATTCACTTTTAGCATTAGGATTAGCAAATCAATTTGAGACATCAAAACATGCTTTATTTATTGGTTGGTTTAATAGAAAGTTTATACACGGAGGTTTAATAGATTTAAAATTCGGGAAAATTATCAACAAAGCATTTAACAGAAGGACTAAAGGAGATTATGATACATATGTTGAATTTGATAAAGATATTGTAATTGAGATGTTTGGAGAAATGCAAGAATTTATATCAGAAATTAAATCATACTTAAAAATTAATTAACAACAGCCTGCCTACAACATGGCATCAAAAACAAGCTGGGGAAAAGTGGTAAAATGAAAGTTTTTGTATATATTTAAACTCACTAGTGTCCGGTTATAAGTCAAACAATGTCAATTGTTTATATTGTTCTTTGTTTTTATTTTTGTATTCTTCTTTCGTAAATAATTGATTTATTGGAACTTTTTCAAACAAACTAATATTAAAATTTGTAGAATTGTGTAGAGTCCTTGTTCTAAATTCAATCTCTTTCTTATTATTGCTACAAGTAAATACATGCACACCGCTATCCATATTTGAGTATATACTGCATTAAAGCTTGTTCCGTAAAATTTTTTAATACGTAAATGTAGTTTTATCCATAAAAAAATAATTCGATTTTCCATCTTTCTTTATAAAGCTGAGCAATGATTTCAGAGTTATAAATAAAATTGTTTGTCAAAAATATTAATACCCTGTTTTGTTCCTTATCATAATATTTGATCCGCCTAAGTTTCTCTGGATACTTCTTTGAAGAATAAGAACCGGTCAAAACAATAATCTGATCGCATATAAATCCTTTTGCTTTATCCACTTTCTTAGAATAAAGCCGCCTAAACTTAAAGTTGCTTTTTTCTCTAATAATGAAGTATCCTAAGGCTTGATGAATGCAATATAACCTTCCAAAATCCAAGTAACCTCGATCCATCACATAAATAGAACCAGGTTCAATAAATATTAAATCCAGAATATTAACATCATGCATCTTTCCATCGGTTATTTTAATGAATGTCGGCATTGAACCTCTTAAATCCATTAATGTATGCATTTTTACAGCTGCTTTTTTCTTACGAAACTTTGCCCGCGGAAATAGTGATAAACATAGATTAATGGTACTACTGTCTAATGCATAAGCAATCTCGTTTATTTCAACAGAAAAATCATTATCGTCTTTATACAAATGACGTGCTTCAATAATTAATTTTTGAGCAAATTCTGCATATATCCTCCAATCTCTACTTTCATTTGCATCTGCCAAAGTAGATTTAGAAACTTGACTTTTTACTCCACAATGGTAAAGCTTACTTGAAATAGCATTTAAACAGGATTCAATATCCCGTAAACTTTCACGAAATGTTAATTGTGCAAAGCTCATTACTATGAATTGCTCCCAGCAAGTAAAAGTTTTTACACGGTAATTGCCATTATACTTCTCAACACATTTATCAAACTCATATTTGGAGACAAAATCTAAAATTTGAGATAAAACAGTTTTCCCTGAATACATCGATTTTTTTAACAAAAATCATAAGAAAAACCGTTCAAGATTTCAAATCGAAAAATATTTCAAAGAACCTCAATCACTTATATATTCAATTATTCACAATTCTTATATCTTTGTTAACCGGACACTAGTGTTTCTCATTTTAAATTCAATCTCTGGCAATGCTGCTGCGATCCAGCGATACCTTTCTTTTGAGTTCTTTCAAAGCTTTACTTTATTTAAGTATTTTCCTATCTGTGAATTCAGATTTTCAATAC
>CAYWUI010000086.1:0-4109 GCA_964461435.1 uncultured Bacteroidales bacterium
CTTAATTGCTTATAGCGGCTGTGATACGTTCGCTTATGACGCTTATGGCCAGCGTGTTGACCCGTTAAAAGACGTTATCAACGATGGCCTGTTTTATACAGGTGAACAGTTTGACGCAGAATCAAGCCAATATTACCTCCGCGCCCGTTATTATAATCCCCTAACAGGATTATTTAACAGAATGGATGATTTCTCCGGTAATAATTCCGACCCTCCGAGTTTACATAAATATTTATACTGCCATGCAAATCCAGTAAATCGAACAGATCCTACGGGGATGTTCTCTTTGGTTGTAATCTCAGTAGCTTCACTTATAGTGGGAATTTTGACTTCTCTTATATATATAGGTGCTGGTCTTTTGGAGAAAAGATATTACTCGCCTCAGGCAATTGGTCTTATTATCGAACAAGCGATTTTCTTTTACTATAGGGCCGTTGGATTCAGGTGTAATAGTTGGATAGCAAAAACGGGAGATCCGCTACCATTTAATAAGTATCGCCCAGATTGTCGTTGTCACAATTTGGGGCCGTTCCTTGGACAAGTATATGAAATTAAACCCTATAATAGGATATTAGAAGGTGAAGTGCAACTTACTGAATATATTGTTATGTTAAGTCAAAAGTACCCTTCGATTTACTGGTATCCAGGTGGCAAATTATTGTGCCCACCTGTTATCCCCAAGTGGCAGCTTCCTTTTAAGTTTTTAAAGGTATTTGTTTCTTTACCTTTTCCTGGTATCATTACATATAATGTACAACCTGATTATAATGAAGCGGTTAAATATGGTATTGGCGCTGCTGCTTTGACATTTATGATATTGGTATTAAATGGTTTTCTTGAAGCACCTGCTGGTAGAATAATTCCATTCCCACAGCCAGAACCTGTTCCAATACCTATAGCAGCGTAGGGTAATGCAGATGACAGAAAAGTACTATACAATTTTTTTGGCTAGTTACGGCTGGTCGGAGGATCCTAAGCCTCTTTTGTTATTTATCCATTGGATCATTGAAAGAGTTTCACTTATGAGGAATGCGCAGGTGGTCTTTACTAATAGGTCGGGTGTAATTGAAAAACCGAGAGCTCTTACAGAAAAAGTATTAGCCGAGTGTGAAACACGAATATTGAATCGGAATCTTCAAAAAATGGGTCTGACTGTTAAGAATCGGTGGGATTCTTTAGTTTTTTCTGTATATTTTCATAATTTGTGGTTTGAGTATCTTCCTGACTATATGATATTTCTAGATCCTGATATTCCACTCAAAACGGAATGTATAACAGCTCTAAAATTCTTGAGCATTTCGATTGATAAACATATATATGAAGATGTCTTTGGTAATGAGGAATCGCGATATGAACTGCAAATGAAAATAAATAAGTTATTTGTAGATATGAATTGTGTTTACGGCAATATCAATAAGACCAGATTTCCTATTTCAAACCCTTTCAATTTGTTAAAATATCAAAATGAATCTTCCTCAAGACAACGCTTTATTGATTTTGATTATGCTAATCATATTGAGAACGTTTACGAATATAATCTACTTTCCGGTAAACATCTTTTATCCTTGGGTGATATCGAAAGATTATTTGAAGATAATTATAGTGTTGAGGTGAAAAAAATATTTGATAATAGCCTGAAATTATACGGCGCTAGTATCTATTTAAGATCGGGATCTTTTGTTGATATATTCAAAATAAGGGAAAAGCTCAGGCCAGTGCTCGCAGGCTTTGGTGAGTCGAAGACATTGCAAGGTTACTTACTTATAAATAAATTACAATTGGACAGATTAGGTGACATTAAGAATATAAAATTAAGATATCCTTCAAAAGAGATAAAAGTTTTACCTTACGATTATATTCGAATAAGGCAACCTGATATTTTAACAATTGAAGATGCTCAAAGACACACCGAAAATCTAAGAAAATTATATGAACTAATTATTCCTGGATCTGGAAAAGGTAACCGCTATGTGCATGAATACATAGAAGATTATTCCGGACTTTTTGAGAGAGAGTCATTATATTATAGATTGCCGAGCTTAGACCTAAGACCGACCGATTTTGTAAAAGTTAGATTTACAGACCGGATAAACCGTGATTGTTTAAAAATTAACCTTATTCTTATGTCTAGTCATTTAAAGGGTATTAAAAATAAAATCACTAGCTTGGTTAAGAATTGGATTAGTCAGATTGAATCAAATTCTGATGTTTATGGCATTATTAAACTCTTGAAGGGTGAAGAATATATAAGAGTAAAGAAAGGCGAGGTACTTCAAGTTGTAATTAACGCCGAAGGTTTGAATCAAGAAGCGATTAATTTGTTAATAGTTATGTTAGACGAGGTAAATGTTGAAAAGTGCGTTATTCCGTATTTGGTTTTTGGTGATATTGAATTTGGTGACAAAAAATTAGCTTATAACAAGGATGGAAATAGGAACAGAAAAACTGCTATAACTTGTGAATAACGTAGCGATTAGCAATGATATCGCTCTTTGAAAATTTGATAATGCATTAAATTGATCGGGATTGCTTGGCGGGTAATTAAAAATCTTGCCGTTTTTGCGGTAATAGCAGGTGCTATTTTATTGTCAGGGCCGGTTGCTGTCATTTCTGGGCTCGCTTTGTTAATTACAGCAATAGTAGGAATTGTGAACATAGTTAGAGGCTGGCCTGGTATGGACACGATTGATAAGATAATAGCTGGTGCGACTATTATAACATTTTTGGCTTTTGCCGGTGCCGTGCGAGCAGGGGCAGTTCCCAAAGCACCACCTACAGCCACATTTGAAGGAGATGTTTGCAAACTACCAGAATCATATTTCAGCGATGTTATTGTTGATATGCGAAATGCCCCAGTAAGATCTGGTAGAACATCAGCAGGTTATGCACGCAATAATATCTGGTTCTGGAGAAAGGTTCACTCTGTTAAACCAGAATATTTCAGCCCTGATAATGTTCAAAGGATTTATAATAGTAGTAAGCCAACTTCACCTAGAGTGAATTCCCAATGGATAAAATATCATCCATCGAATATGAGTTTTGAAGGTGATGTTTTAGTACATCATCATCAAGGACCATTTGCTGTTGGAGTGCCCCAGACGGTACATAGAGCTTGGACAGGGGTTTTGCACCCAAAAAGTGGTAATTAATAAAATATTTGTATTATTACGAGAATAGTAGATTTTAATTGATATTTAATGTGAAAGAACAAGTTGATTACTACAAGATAATCATTATATTATTCAAATAATATTGATTTGGAGTATATATAATATTTAATGGAGTATAGCAATGAAAGCTGAGGAATTTGTTGAAAAACTCGCGAGTATTTCACCTTCGATCGAATATTTGTATTCTCTAGGATATTTGCAAGAAGTGGCTGAAGAGATACGAAAAAGTTATTTCTTGCCTAAAAGTTGTTCGAAAAAACCTATATATGATGATCCACTTGTAAACCTTATAACTAACTATGACACCTCCGAATTTCGATTAGGTCTTGTTACATTAGGCAAAACAAAGAATAGCTTTTTACCAACTTCTGATAAGATTCACATAGGTGCGATTGAATCTGATATTCTTGTTATAAATCCTAAAAGTGGTGAAGTAGAATTACTAGACCATGGTCAAACAGATTATGTAATGGAAGTATGCGCTGTTTCTGGTAATAGATTTTTAGATGCTCTTTTTCTTTTTGCTGAATATGAGGCTCCTTTCCTTGAGTTCAAGGGTAATCTTACTAAAGAGCAATTAACTATGAATAACGAATCAGCTCGTAAGAGGGCAATTGAATGTGCAGAGGCTGCTGGGATTCCAGCCAAGGGGAGCATATATGAAACACTCCTCGGTTGTGATTGTAGGATTGTGTGACAATGTGCTGTTTTGATTAAATTAGGATGTGGCTTATTGGTATAGCTCTTTGAAAATCAAATAATTTTATGATGGCCAGGGCTCTGTCCGTCATCATAGTGATTCGAATGGTAATTTGGTTTCTTATAGCGGCTGTGACACGTTTGCTTATGATGCTTATGGGAATCGTGTTGACCCGTTAAAAGATGTTATCAATGATGGCCTGTTTTACACTGGTGAACAGTTTGACGCAGAATCAAGCC
>CAYWUI010000087.1:0-2598 GCA_964461435.1 uncultured Bacteroidales bacterium
AATTCTACCCGGCGGTTTTTTGCTTTATTGGCAGGTGTATCGTTGGGCGCAACAGGCTGGCTTTCACCTTTGCCGTCGGTTGTCATCCGGGATGCGTCTATGCCAAAGTTCTTAGAAAGCTCATTCATTACCGATGCGGCACGCCGTTTTGAAAGATCGAGGTTCTTTGCATCATCACCATCGCTGTCGGTGTGGCCGACAATTTGTATCCTTACTGACGGGTTTTCTGCCAGCACCTTGGCTATTTCGTTCAGAGCTCCGTAGGACTCGGGTTTTACCTTGTCACTGTTTACATCGAAATATATCCCGTAACTGATAATCTTGCCTTCGGTGAGCAGCTTGCTTCGCATATCGGGGGAAGCTGTCGTAAAACGCAGATTGGTAATATATGGAAATCCCGTGCAGCCCCATAGAGAAAAGCGCAAATGATTAAATTTTTGATTGGGGTAAAGGGCGGTTGGCAGATCTACTGCTTTTTGCCCCATGTGATAAATTCTTACCCTTCTCTTTTGAATCCAGACAATCACATGGTTCAGTTTCTGTTCTTCCAGCGGGGCTATGGTTGTTGAACCTTCACTCATGTTGCCTCCTTCCTCGTTATAACCGGTTACCTGCCATTCGTTTTCCGAACACCTGATAATAACACCTTCATAACCGGGAAGTATTGACTCGTTAAAATCATCGTTATCGTAATTGTACAGGCAGACGCTGAATGAAGCATCGTAAGCATCAGGTTGGGGGACAGGCACTACATCAAACTCAAAAATAAAATTCTCAGGCAGGCTAATAGGATCCATAAGCTGAAATTCCATATCAGTGGCCAGCATATGCATCCAATGGCCAGGGTATAAGTTAAGGGTTTTAACTTCGCCACTGCCGTCTGTTGTCCATAGTGCAGGAAAATCACCAACTTCATCCTGCGAAAAGTCCTCGAAAAATAATATTTTATCTCCGGGAACAAAGTCGTACTTTGAATAACTCTGCAAAGCCGGCTGTGCCTCAGATTTTTTATTTACATCCGATGATACTTCCTCATTATCTTCGTCTTCAGAGCCAGATTCACTATTGTCGTTATATTCTTCTTCGTCTTCAGATTTGTCTTTTTTCTGAAAAACACTTTTTACACCGCTTTCCACAGCATCCAGTCCGGCATCTATGCCTTCGTCAGTCCGCTGGTCGGCGCGCTCAATTGATTTATCCCTGGCTTTCTGCTTAACGTCAATCTGGGCACTTGAATTAAGCACGATACCTAAGAGAAACATTGTCGGGAAAAGTAAAAATAATGTAGCTTTCATATTGGTAGGTATTAATGTTTTAAAGGTCAAATTTATAAATCATTTTACTCATTATAATTGATTTGGAGAAAATTAATTTTTAACGTTACGGAAGAAATTTTTTAAAGGTAATTTTATGATTAAATAAGTAATTATGACAATAGAAAAGGCATTTTGTTCCCTTTTATCTGAAGTATCTCATTTGAAAAAATATGGGCGCTGTCCCTATTTTCATAATAGACTTTTTAAAAAGAGAGGTTCGTAAAATCATGAAAAACCAAAAATAAAGGGATTAAAATAATCCTAATCCCTTCTTGAGTATCATTACCTAAGATCACAACCACCCGATCATATCGATTTAGCAGTAAAATCCAGTTTTATATCAAATATAAAATGCTGTAAACCATAAGAAAGTTCAAATATCAGGTTGTTCTTTTATACGGATTAAACATTAGCTCTTGTAAGGTTTTTGAATCCGAATCATTAAGCATTACATGATACTAGACTTCTTTTTGCTTTTTGTTCAATGGTAATATTCCTGCCATTTCACCAATGATATTAACCAACTCGGAGCCTGTAGGAATGACAATTTTGGAATTATCCTTTAGGGCTGCTTCCATAGCTTCGAGCTTTCGCAACAACTGTGCATTACCAATGAAAAACCGATCAGCAGCTTCATTTACCAGTTTTATTGCTTCAGCTTCTCCTTCGGCATGTAAAATTTTCGATTGCTTATATCCTTCCGCCTCTTTAATCTTTGCCCGTTTTTCTCCATCAGCAACGGTTTCTCTGGCAGTGGCAAAGTCTATGGCAGCTATCTTTTCATTTTCTGCTTTTACCACTTTATTCATGGTTTCCTGTACATCTGCCGGAGGATCAATTTCTTTTAATTCTGTACGTACGATTTCAATTCCCCAGCTTTGGGTTTCTTCATGCAGGGTTTTATACAATTCAGCGTTTATTTTTCCACGTTCGCTGTTGGCTGACTTTAAGGTAAGTGTTCCAATAATATTTCTGAGTGTAGTGCGTGCAAGATTTACAATCTGCCATTTATAATTATTCACATTGTAAATGGATCCTTTCACGCTTTCTTCATCCGACTTGACCTTGAAATAAACCTGCGCATCAACGCTTGCATTCAGATTATCGTTGGTGATTATTTCCTGTGGCTCGGCATCTACCATCTGCTCAGTAACATTCACCATATATAGTCTGTCTATAACAGGTATAATCCAATGAAATCCCGGATTGGCAAAATGGTGGTATTTTCCCAGCCTTTCAATTAATCCCTTTTGAGTAGGTCTGACAATTCTGATTCCTATAA
>CAYWUI010000087.1:2698-3925 GCA_964461435.1 uncultured Bacteroidales bacterium
GAGTTAGTTAATTTCGGTTTAATTGTTTACTAAATACAATTCTGACTAATACAATAATTCCTGCCACCAAAAGCAGTATATGAATACCATTTCCTGAATGAAATCCATAATATATAAGACCCCATATAACTAATATGAGGGCAGCAATGACATAAAGTGCATTTTTCATGATTTTCAGATTTTCGTTTATAACTGATTAAGAAATAATTTTGAACCATCGAATGACCGGCATAATGACATAATAGCGAATTTGGCAAGTCGGTCAGCAAATATTGCTGATGTTTTTATAATCTAATTATTCGTATCCGCTTTTTATAACGGTTGAAATCATTTTAAATCTATCATTTGCCGTTACAGTATTCGGAGTATGGGCCGGGATTATTATTGATTCACCCGTTTTAAGCAAGTTTACTTTCCCATCGATTACGATTTTAGCATTTCCATCGATGATCTGGACAAAAGAATCGAAAGGCGATATCTTTTCAATTAATCCTTCACCTTTATCAACAGCCACTACGTTGATGTTCCCTGTTGTCTTGTGAATAATCGTTTTGCTGACAACGGAATTTGACATATATTCAATTATTTCAACAATTATGAGCGCTTTTGATTTTTCGACTTCGATGGTATTCATATTTAAAATGCTTTATGTTGAATTATATTAATGTTTGTTAAGAGAGAGAATTACCGGCCGGCTATCAGGTTAAAGCGTAGAAATAATTATATACAGTTCTTTCCTGGTCTTCCCAAGCTTGATCTGCAGTTTCCCCAGCATATCCTCCATTTTACCCTGCTTGAAGTCCAGGTCTTTCTCTGTAAGTTTTGGAAATTTCTGCATGAGTTTATCTTTTTGCACATCCCAGTTTAGCGTAATAGGCTTCGATAATTCCATTTGATTGTTTTTTTTAACTTTTTAATAAATAAGTATTTATACAAATTTATGGCTATATATTGGCAAAAGTGTTATATAACTTTATAAATAAGTTACATTATTCACATATTTTTAAAAGGTTTACAGCTTATATGATAAATCCGCTGGATTGTGAACAGGCAATGTATGTCTTCAAAGTAAGCATGGAATTAAATGTTGAACAAAGTTATTGCGCTGCGGATAACTTTCTCACTTTAATCGACAATTAATCCTAAAAATTGCCTGTCGATAATATAACTGCACCCGGATATTCAGCATCGGTATTGTCTTCGGCTGTAATATATATTTTAGCTGGA
>CAYWUI010000088.1:0-3586 GCA_964461435.1 uncultured Bacteroidales bacterium
AATTCCGGCACTTGACAAATATGCTGAAATCAATTGTACTCCGCATTATTACCTTGTACCTGGCGATAATTCCGGAAATCTTGTGCTTGGTTCGGATTTAACTCTTTCTGGAAAAAGAAAAGACCTGGCAAATCAATGGAAGCTGGAATCGTTAGGTAGAGGCTATTATATGATTCTAAACAGAGAAAATAACAAAAAGGTATTCGAATGTGGCATTTCTGATCACGAGCTTGCAATCTCAGACTTTTCAGGAAGAGATAATCAAATATGGAAAATTGAAAACTCATTTAATGGACTATTGAAAATTTCAAACAAACAATTTCCACATAGTATATTATCAGTTGATTCCATATTAACCGAAGGAAATTCAGCAGCCTTGCTTAACACAGATAATGGTTCGTTTTTCGGATGGAAGCTGAAAGAAGTCTGCGAAATTAAGCAGTCGGCATATAAATCCAATTCTATTCCAGGGACTATTGAAGCTGAAGATTTTGATAACGGATGCCCGGATGATGCTTACCATGACAAAGATGATATTAATGAAGGTGGCAAATATCGGTTGAACTCAGGTGTAGATATTGAAAATTGCAGTGCAGGCGGTTACAATATCGGTTGGACCAATGCTGGTGAATGGATAGCATACACAGTAACAATAAGTAAATCCTCAAAATATCTGGTATCCTTTTATATTGCTTCAGCCTCAGATAACACAATGGCTCATCTTGAATGCGACGGTACGGATATAACCGGTGTTATAGCATTTCCAAATACCGGAGCTTTTCAAAAGTGGGAAGTTGTTAACAGAACAATAAAACTTAATGCTGGAGAACATATTTTGAAACTGGTTGTCGATGGTGATGGTTTAAACCTTGACAAGATGGTATTTGAAGAAATAAAATGAACGCTTTTGTAAAACAATGGACACTTTTGGGCTATTACTTTTTCTATTTTTTTCTGCTGTTAACGGAATAGCGCAAAACCTGCAAACTGTTCCATCAAAAAGAACCAGGGAGAATTTTGATTTTAACTGGCAGTTCCACAAAGGCGACATAGCTATGAAGCAAAACGACACAATATTTAATCCCGGTGACTGGAAAGAGGTAAACCTCCCTCACGATTGGTGTGTCGAGGGTACTTTTGTACATGACAATTCACTTGGCAGCCAACCGGCGGCCAACGGATATTTACCTGCCGGTATTGGTTTTTACAGGAAAGAATTTGAAATACCGGACACCGACAAAGGGAAAAAAATTGTTATCGAATTTGATGGGATCTTCAGAAACAGTACGGTTTGGGTCAATGGTCATCTCATGGGCAACCACCTGAGCGGTTACACGCCATCAAATTACGATTTGACTGATGTTTTGCGTTACGGCAATGAGGGCAAAAATGCAATACTTGTGAAGGTTGATGCCCGCGAGTACGAAGGCTGGTGGTACGAAGGTTGCGGTATTTACAGGCATGTTTGGCTTACCAAAACCGATAAGCTCCATGTAGTCCGGTTTGGGACGTATGTCACTACACCCGCTGTTTCGGCTGAAGAAGCTACTGTAAGCATAAAAACCACGCTGAAAAACGAATATGAAGCAGTTAAAAACGTTACGCTTGTTTCAAAAATTGTCGACCATAAAGGTGTTGTTCTTGACACCAGAACTTCATCACTGTCAATTGAGCCTTTTGGTCAAACAGAAATATCCCAGGCAGGATCGATTCAAAAGCCCTTGCTTTGGTCGCCTGAAACACCAAATCTTTACAAGGTCCTGACCGAAGTTTCTGAAAATGGTAATATCGTTGATACTTATATAACTACTTTTGGTGTAAGGACGATAGAAATCAACCGCAACGGGTTCTTCCTGAATGGCAAACTATATCCTGTAAAAGGAACTGCCAACCACCAGGATTTTGCAGGAATAGGTGTTGCCCTTCCCGAAAAAATAAACGAGTATAAAATAAAGCTGCTTAAAGAAATGGGAAGTAATGGTTACCGTTGCGCCCATCATCCCCCCACACCGGAGCTGCTCGATATTTGTGACAGCCTTGGTATGCTTGTCCTGGATGAAAACCGTCACCTGTCAAGTTCCGAATATGGTTTAAACGATTTGACAACCATGTTGCACAGAGACAGGAATCATCCCTCGGTATTTATGTGGTGTATGGAGAATGAGGAATGGATTCAAGGTTCTGTAACCGGAACAAGGATACTTGAAACGCTGGTTGAAACTACCCACAGGATTGACCCTACACGTCCTGTAACTGCCGCTATGAACCATGGCCGGAACGAAGGCGGGTATAGCGATGTGCTGGATGTTGTGGGATATAATTACGGGGACAAGGGCATGGCGTATGTGAAAGACTATGAAAAGTATCCCCGGCGAATATTATTTTCAACCGAATCTACGAGTTTCATTTCAACACGCGGAGAATATGAGGACAATAGAGAAAAAGGTTACGTTTCAAACTTCGGGACGTGGGATCCCAACTGGGGACCTCTGCCGGGACAGGACTGGGCGGATATAGTTCGTTATCCTTTCCTTGGAGGAACGTTTGTCTGGACAGGATTCGATTACAGGGGTGAACCAACACCTTATTGGTGGCCATGTGTATCTTCCCATTTCGGAATTATGGATATTTGCGGTTTTCCCAAAGATGGATATTATGCATACAAAGCAGCCTGGACAAACATGCCCGTGGTGCATGTGTTCCCTCATTGGAACTGGCCCGGGCAAGAAGGAAAAGCTATTAAAGTTCAATGTTACACAAATTGTGAAGAAGTAGAGCTGTTTCTCAATGGAAAAAGCATGGGAAAGAAGAAGGCTGTTCCTTTCAATAAACTTGAATGGGAGCTTGTTTATCAACCAGGGAAACTGGAAGCCAGAGGTTATAAAGGTGGAAAAGTTATAACCAGGGATGTTGTAGAGACAACCTCTGCTCCTTCACAGATAGCGTTGAATAGCGATTGTAATACCCTCAAAGCTGACGGGTGCGATGTGGCGGTTATCAGGATTGCCATTAAAGATGACAGGGGCAGAGTGGTACCGACAGCCGACAACCTTGTTAAATTTTCAATTGAAGGGCCTGGCAGGATCATTGGAACAGGTAATGGGAACCCCTGCAGCCACGAACCCGATAAAGCCAGCCAGCGTATGGCCTTCAATGGATATTGCCTGGTGCTTGTTCAGACTAATAAACAAGCTGGTGAAATCAGGTTAAAGGCTTCTTCCGAAACACTTAAAGAAGCTGAAATCAATCTAAAATCTGAATAAACAATATAAGTGTGGTTTTTCCACCCGGGGATTCCGGAAAATAAGGCGGACTTGTTCCTGAAGGCGACTGGCAAAACAATAGTCGCATGGGTATACACGAATGCCCATTCCGGGAGCGAACATTGTAATTAAAGGTACTACAACCGGTACTGTCTCCGATGTTGAGGGTAAGTTCTCGCTTAACCTTACAGGTTATGAAAATCCCGTAATTACGATTTCCTATATTGGTTATTTAACCGAAGAGGTCGTTGTGGGAGAGCAAACCGAAATACAGGTTTCTCTTGTACCTGACCTTCTGTCGTTGGATGAAGTTGTAGTGGTAG
>CAYWUI010000089.1:0-3537 GCA_964461435.1 uncultured Bacteroidales bacterium
AAACTGTACCAGTAAATTTCACTAAAAGTGTACCACTCAAAAAAATATTAAACTTGATCCGAAATAAAAAAATCGGATCACAATGTATAGAGTGGACATGTATTATACAATTAAGACTTTATTATGTCAAAACAAGAGCCAACGTAAGATAGCAAAGGAACTAGGGATACACCGGAGTACCGTTAAACGTCTATCAAATCATATTAAAGAAGGGAAATTAGAGCCTCCCCTGCAGCAGCGGAGCAAGGAACTATTGCCCTATCATGACACGATTAAAGAATATATTGATGATGGACTTAACGGCAAGCTGATACATGGTACCACACGTAAAGTTCCGGCAGAAGTATTTCACCAGGTTGAAAAAAAGAGTTTACAGCCTTTGCCATCTCAGCCCTATGAGATCATGGATATGGAACACCGGAAAGTAACCCGGATGGGACATATCATGTACAACTATAATTATTACTCGGTTCCCTGCAAATTTGTTGGAGAAACATTACGTGTAGAAAGTAATGATAAGCTTCTAAAAATGTATAATGGGGCCGATATGGTAGCTATCCATTCTTTATCACACGATAAAGGCCAATATATTACCCGTGAAGAACATCTTCCACAAGAAAAAAGGAGAAAACCCAGGGAATATTACATAGAGTACATTGAGCAAATTGGTCCCGGGGCCATGCAATTTGTTACAGCATTGGAAGAAAAGCTTCCACGACATTGGCATGACATGGCAAGAGGGATAATAAAACTTAGCGAGCCTTACGAAAAGTGTGTCGTTAACCAGGCGTGTCAAAGAGCTTTCGATTATGGGATATTACGCTATCAATATGTAAAAAATATTTGTAAAAACCATGCATATAACACTAAGGGCAATCATCGCCCGATAAACGCTGATTTAGGCAGATTTAAGCACGACCTCAGTTATTATGATAAAATAGTTTAAAACAAAAAAAGGTTTAAAAATGGAAGAAATAAAGTCAAGAATGAAAAAATCAAGATTATCAGCAGCTGTATCTTCTCTGGAGATACATAACCAGTATGCCCTATCCAATAAAATCAGCTACCTGGAGTTTTTAGAACTGTTGCTGGAAGACGAGATTACTATCCGTAAATCCAATGCCTTACAAAAAAGGCTGAAAACATCAGCACCGAATGTAACAAAAACCCTGGATACTTATGACTTCTCGTACCAACCGGAAATTGATAAAAAATTAATTTATGACCTGGCCACCTGCCGGTTTATAGGTGAGAAGAAGAATATTGTTTTCATGGGCAAACCGGGAGTAGGTTATGTAAAACTTTACATAAAGTAGGTAAAACTCATTTAGCCAATGCAATAGGACTGCAAGCGATAAACAAAGGATCCCCTGTATTATTTATCCATGCTAATGAGCTTATAGAGAGACTATATATTGCCAAAGCAGAAGGGAACTACAGGAAAATCCTGGAAAAGCTGTTAAAGATAGATTTACTCATTATTGATGAATTAGGCTTTAAGAAATTACCCGAAAAAGGTGTAGATGATTTTTTTGAAATTATACGGAGCCGGTATGAAACAGGCTCAATAATCATTACAACCAACAGGACTTTTGAAGGCTGGGCCGAATTGTTAGGCGATCCGGTAATAGCTTCAGCTATAATAGACAGGATCATTCATCACGCTGTGGTAATAAAAATAACCGGTGAAAGCTACCGGGTAAAGGAATTAAAACAAAGCAAGTTTTTTGCAAAAGATGAAATTTTATCTGTTGCAAAAACTTCTAAACAATAATTTTTGTATTTTTGAAGTGGTACACTTTTAATGATAATAAGTGGTACACTTTTAATGAAATTTTATCAAGTGGAGCGGTCCGTGTTTATCACCAGTTACAAAGCTGACATAGGTGCAGGAGCAAAAGCAAAAACCGTGACGAGCCTATTAATTTTATTGTCCGTGTTGTAGCCAGTATTATTTTTCAATCAATTCAAATAATTCTTCAACTTTAATCTCAAAGAATCTTGCTAATCTAATCGCTAAAATCGTTGAAGGAACAAATCTGCCATTTTCAATTGTATTAATAGTTTTCCGTGTCACACCAATCTTAGCGGCAAGTTCATCTTGAGTTATGTTCTTTATCGCGCGCTGAATTTTTATCTTATTCCGTAACTCGAAATTCCCCATATTAATCTCTATTGAATACTAACCATGCAATAAAAGAAAATAATATTCCAAAGTATAACGTAAGTTCACAAGCAATCAAGGCAGATATCTGATAAAATGATGAAATCACTAGAAAGATACCATTTGTTACTATAACTATCCAAAAGCCCCAAAAGAAAGATTTGTAACTATAAAATTGATGCATTTCATTATTCAATGCTTCTTTTAATTTACTATCTGATTTGACTTTTTTTCCTAATCTTATAGTTTTAACGAGATTTACTGTAAACAAAATCCATCCTATTGATCCTATTAAAAATAAAAATCCATTTATTAGCCGATTATTAATCAAGTCTTTTGCGATATATGTACCATACCAAACAGTCCAACCGATTGTTAACCACTTCATCAAGCTATACCTTGATTTATCTAATTTTTCAATCAAAGAAGTATCCATAATTTAAAGTTTTAAATGTAACACTTAATCATCTATATATAACCTTTATGTTACAAACATAATCTTTAAAACTTAATTTTACAAATATCAGGTAATAATTTTGCACGTAGCAATTTTTAATATTGGCTACAAACGGATGGGTATATGGTTAGTTGGCGATTTTCCGGGTAGAGCAGTTCGTTACCTCCCTGCTCCCCCACAGACCCGTACGAGCGGATTTCCCGCATACGGTTCCTCCAAAATTGGTTTCGCTGAAATAAAAGTATGATAAATTTTCGGTTTCAACAATGGTATCCATTTATTAATGAGAGTAATATATCGCTCCCATGTCCAAACCTTCCTACCCCCTCTACGGTTGAGCCATTTGTGAAGCTTGCCACGTATAGCATCATAAAAACGACAGATTCCCTTTCTGTTAAAGGTTAACCCATAGTAATTATAATGTCCTCGTAGTTTTACGTTCAGCTCATTGATCAAATCTTTGAGTTTTCTGTGACGATTTACCTTGATCCATTCTTCTGTTTGGGTTATACATTTTGTAAGCTTCTTTTTGCTGGTTTTACGTTTTAGTATAGGTTTGCCTTTTCGGCTTTTTCCAATAAAATGCGTAAACCCAAGAAAATCAAAGCTCCTTTCCCCTGATCCTCGTTTACTGTTCATGTCTATTAACTCTGTTTTGTCAGGGTGCAGGCTTAACCCGTATTTACCAAATCGTTTTGGCAATACTTCCAATACCCGCATTGCGTCTTGTTCATTGGCAAAACCCACACAATCATCGGCATACCTTACAATGAAACTCTTGCCCTTTAGCAGTGGTTGGATTTGTTCTGAAAACCATTTGTCCAAAACATAGTGAAGATAAATGTTGCTTAGTAATGGCGAAATAATCCCGCCTTGTGGCGTACCTTCTGTGGGGAACGTTACCTGCCCCTTTTCA
>CAYWUI010000090.1:0-3534 GCA_964461435.1 uncultured Bacteroidales bacterium
CTTTTACTTTTATTATGAAGATAATTTATTTCACGGGACAAATATATTTTAGATAATATTAATAATTTTAAAAGACTAAACTATTTAAAAATTATTTTAAAAAATGCAATCACAAATATTGAGATATATTAGGAATAGAACTTTTTTAGAATGGTATCTGCAAGTATTTGTATATTAGTAGGAAAGTTAAGGAAATAGTCATTTATAGCCAATAGCATGAGAGACATCCTGCACAAACTAAACATGATGAGAAAAAAGTACAGATTGATTGTATTAACGTTCTTGATTTTGGCTTGTCTTAATTATAATCCACAATTGAACTTTAAGACAAGTTACCAGCACTGGGGATGGAATTTATCTTTACTCGCAACGATTTTGACTTTATTAATATTTCGATTTCGTGACCCAAAAAATTGGAAACAGAAACTCGGTATTGATTTCAAAATTAAAGACTGGATTGGATTTTTTATTACCACAACAGCTATTTTGATAGTTACATTTTTTCTGGTTGATTATTTGTCAAATGCTTGTGGATTCGATTTCAAACCAAAGATTCTACATTACAAGGATTATTTTCTACCCACAGCAAGATTTTCCTCGATTCTTGGTGACTATTTATATTACATACCAGAGACTTTCAATGAGGAGATTTTTATCGGAGCGTTGCTTCTATTAGGATTGGAACGTAATTTTAAAAAACTTGATACGAATATTATTGCTATCGGTATAGCTTTAATATTCAGTTTAATGCATCAAGCGATGTATAGATGGAGTCCAGTTCGGTCAGGAATATTATTGACAACTCAGACTATTATGACACTTTTCTTTGTTGGGATTTTAAGAAATGTATTGATTTTAAAAACTCGTAAGATAGCTTACTCTTGGGCGATTCATTTAAGTTTTAACATGATTTTCTTTTCCGGATTCTTTATCAATCAATTAACTGAGAAATTTGCAGGAGAGCCAGAAAGATTTAATATTGTATTTGGCAACTTGACAATGGTTTTGATTACTGGAATTTTGGCATTAACATCTTTGATTTGGTTGAATATTAATAGATTAAAAATAAATGGATATAAAGCTATTGGCTATATAACATATAGACCGGTAAGACGAAGTTGGCCAAAAAAAGCCTCTAAGGATGAATAACCCAGGGAGCTAATTCAAAGAAGAAAGGTTGAAGATATTAAGCCAACTTTGTCTACCGGGTGTTGACCGATCCCGGCGGGATAACTTTTAAGCAAGTTTTTATTAAGGGATTTTGTATCATAAAAAGATAAGCGCTTACAGGATTGTTTTTGGCTGGTTTCTGATTTAGCAGCATTTCTTTTTGCAACAATGTTTTGATAAGTAACATTTTTTCTTCAAGAACTTTTTTTGAAAGTAATTTTTAATGATTTATTACACCAGTTTCTCATTTATTTGCAAAGCATTACCTGCCTGCCATAAATTCATTTACAGCAGGTAAAAAAACTATTACAAGGGGCCGGGCTATATCATTTAACTGCTAACCGGTGAACACGTGTTTTTTGCAGTTATACAGGCGCCCTTGAACGATATACAATCTCCACTAATTGTAATGACCGGTTGTTACACAAAGGGCATCGAAAAATATCAATTCCTGTTTTTTCCATCAGCCGCAGGTAAAAAGGTATAGCAACCGAAAGAGGTGGCTGAGGCAGGTTCATCTTAAGGAATAAATTACCTATACGTTTGGATTTTTCCCTGTAAGCCCAAATACCATACTGCCTGATTTTAACAAAGCCTTTGGGTAAGATGTGTAATGCCAACCGGTCTACAAACTCATCTAAAGGCAGGGTCATTTCTTTTGTTTTGTCATTATCGCGATAGTCGCGCCAGCGAAAACGTACTCCTGAATGCTCATTTGCCTGTATTATACGCTGGTTTGATATAGCAACCTTATGAGTATAGAGCCCTAGGTACTCAATGACCTGCATCGGGCTTGTCATTACACTTTTGGCATACACGTTCCACTCCACATTGTACAACTGCGATTTTAGCCTGTGCCAGTTCAATGCAGGGTGTAAACGTATCGTTTTTTCCGTGATAGCTTGCTGGATATAATCGAGCAGTTTTCCCCGGTACTTTTTACGCAATGCTTTTACAGGGAATAAAAATCCGTCTCCCTGAAAGGGAAGTTGTTTCCAACTGCCATCCCTGCGCATCCCGCCACCGGTAATAATACAATGCAGGTGAGGATGGAACGATATATTCTGACCCCAGGTGTGAAGAAGGGCAATGATTCCGGGTGTTGCCCCGAGATATCGTGGATTACTTGCGAAATCGAGCAATGTTTCCGATACTGATTTAAATAGCAGGTCATAAGAAACCTTCATATTGCCCAGGAAAATGCTATTGAGCTCATGTGGGAAAGTAAAGACAATATGATAATACATGCAAGGCAACAGGTCGCGCTGACGGTCTTCGACCCACTCATCTGCCCTCTGGCTTCCACAGCGCGGACAATGGCGGTCGTGACAGGAGTGGTACTGCATTTTGCTATAAGTACAACCTTTGTGTGTGCAACGATAAAGATGATAGCCCATGATGGATGTTCCACATTGCTGTATATGGGTAAACACCTTTTCTACCTGGGCAGCATGATGAATGCCGGGGTTTTTGGCCCTGTACCAACTAATGATTTCCTGTACGGTTTTCATGGATATTCTTTTTATGGTGTTTGGACTTAGGCTTGTATTGGGGTCACATCAGTGTGTCGATGGGACTAACTAGCGCAGCTCTCTTTTGAGTTTGGAGGTGCAGGTAAATCATGGTTGTTTCAATCCTGGCATGGCCAGGCAATTCTTTGATGGTATGCAGGTCGTTGCCCTGGTCGAGCATATGAGATGCAAATGAATGACGAAGTGTATGCAAAGAGTACTCCTTATTAAGCCCTGCTTTTTTTACGGCATTCCGCATGATCCAGTGCAATGCCCTAAGCGACAGTTGCTGGCCTGGTTTACGGCCATTGAAAAGCCACCCACCGGGTTGATAGGCAAGGTAATAAGACCGTAACAATTCAAGGACACGGGATGATAACAGAACATACCGTTGCCTGCGGCCTTTGCCATGATTCACCCGTATGCGCATGTTGGCGCTGTCGATATCGTCGATTTTCAGGTGGCGCAGTTCATCGCAGCGCATTCCTGTGGAATAATAAAGTTCGAGTATTGTACGGCTTTTGAGATTGCCGGTAACGTCCAGCAAACGGGCTACTTCGTTTTGCGTCATCACCAGAGGCAATTTATATTCCCTTCGCGGATAAAGGTCGGATGGCAATGCATAAGCCTTGCCTAAGATGTTATTGAATAGGAACTTGACACTAAAGGCCAGCATTCGTATTTTTGTATACCCGCTGCCATGCACCTGGCGCAGATAAAGGATATACTTACAAATTTGCTCCTGGGTAAGCTGGTCGGGAGCCACATCGGGATAATAACTGAACAAAAACCGCAATTCTGCGGAGTAGCTGCAGACAGTGCGGGGAGAATAGTTACGCGCCTTCAGCAGCTC
>CAYWUI010000091.1:0-3477 GCA_964461435.1 uncultured Bacteroidales bacterium
TGTTGATTGCATCAGCTTGTCCCGCATCCGGCTCACTGACCCAGTACATCAGCCAGGGCTCGTACTTGCGGATGATGTCCACACTGCCGTCGGTGGAGCCGCCATCTATGATGATGTACTCCAGGTCCGGATACCCCTGGAGCAGCACCGAGCGGATGGCATCCTCGATGAACTGCGCCTGGTTATACGATGGCGTGACGATGCTCACCCGGGGCCAGGGCGAGCCATCAGGCATAGTATCAGGTAGCTGTGGGCTTTCCTCCGTCCACGGCCAGCCGGTCTTGCCCGGCGGGGGTGGCGGAAGTTCGCTCAGAGTTGGGCAGCGCACAGGACCTCCATAGATAACTCCTCACGACTGCTGATGTCGCTCGTACTTCCTGAGTGAGAGCCAACTCATCAAGGTATACCAACTATAGAAGAAACTAAGGAAAATACCCGTAAAACCACCGCGCAAACCACGACAGTTTATTAGATTGAGCCCCAATGCCCTGCATATATCTATTATCATGGTATACCAAGAAAAATGTTGACCGGAATTGTACCGGGACTCCCCTTCGTGCTTGATGTATCGTCGGTGTTTCTCAAATAGTTGGCCAAAGGTATCTGCCCAATAGTGCTGTATCAAGTTATTACTGATTCCCTTAATACGTTCAGAGTAATAGCCATTTCTGCAACGGATTCCGCGATGCACGTGCGGCTTTAACTGAACTCTGTCTTTGTGAAATACTTTGTTGGAAATATACTTAGTCCCCCCCCAAATGGTTGTTTTCAAGGGCTTCCCCCGGAAGTAATATTGGTGTGGAAGGCTAACCATGGCCAATGATTGAGATTTCGCGATCACATCAATGAGATCGTCCACAAGAGAAAATGGAAATATCTCGTCTGGATCAGATCGAACGATCCAGGAGTTACGTGCTAACGATACCGCATCTGGCCATACCTGCTCCACGAAGGGCACCCTCTCGTGATGCACTACCTCCGCGCCGCACTCTCGTGCGATTTCCATCGATTCATCCACAGACCCCAAATCTATCACAAGGAGCTGCTCACAGAACGCCAGGCTATTCAGACACTCGCGCAAATGCCGCGCCTCGTTATAGGTGACAACGATGCCTGTGAACTGAATCGGTTGCTTGGCATCTTGTGGGTCAGAAGTGCTTTCGTAGGTGTTCCCTGTCATCCAGCAGTACCCGCCATACAAACTCGCTGTGTTCTGCGCGAAAACGTCGCCGTTAGGTCTCTTGACAAAGTTGGTCGCTTCACTGATGATGCTTAAGACGGAATAGAATTCGTCGGACAGCCCTCCAGAGTAAGGTAACTGACGAAAAGAGAGGAATACGGTTTAACAATTCTCGCCTCCGGATTTGTGCTATACGTTCCTGAAGCCAAATGCGGTAGCTGCTGAGAATCTCGCGCTCGACCGGGGAAGACCTCGGAATCCACTTGTCCACGACGTACAGTTCCTCACGCCAGAAGGCTATCTTCCCCTCGGCGCCCTTTGCTTGTTCGTGCTGTCGCAGAGCTGCCAAAGAGTCCTCAATACAAAAAGGGGAGAACCCAACACGTGCCAGCCGGCCCCAATATTCATGATCCATCGCATAGTGAAGCGACTCATCAAGGGGACCAGCCGCGAGCCAGGCAGCGCGTGACCAAAATGAAGATGGTTGCGGCAAAGCAACGCCAGATTGCTTAGTACACACATAATCCAGCCAGGAGCGACCAACGCAACGTGGTACGAAGCGACCTCGTTCAACGAGCTTCTTGTCAACGTAGACTGTCGTGCCCACGATCCAATTATTGCGATCTTTCGTGGCAATCTGAGCTACTCTGAACAGTGTGCCAGGAAAGTATATATCATCAGAATTCAACCAGGCTAGCAACTCTCCAGAGACATGTGCAAATCCTTTGTTAATGGCATGACTTTGTCCTCGATCTTTCTCACTGACCCAATAAGCCAGCCACGGCTCATACTTGCGGATGATGTCCACACTGCCATCAGTGCTGCCGCCGTCAATGATGATGTATTCCAGGTCCGGATACCCCTGGAGCAGCACCGAGCGGATGGCATCCTCGATGAACTGCGCCTGGTTATACGATGGCGTGACGATGCTCACCCGGGGCCAGGGCGAGCCATCAGGCATAGTATCAGGTAGCTGTGGGCTTTCCTCCGTCCACGGCCAGCCGGTCTTGCCCGGCGGGGGTGGCGGAAGTTCGCTCAGAGTTGGGCAGCGCATGGGCACTTCCATATTTTGGAATGGCGCATCCGGAAGAAAAACGTATGAAGAACGGTTGGGTGGTCGCTTTGCCACAGCTGCCAATCCTGCCGGCGACGGAGACCAGGATGTACTCAGGCTTGGGTTGCACATGATCCATCAGACGATACCTGCACAGTCTGGCCTGTTATGATCCAGCGGTGTGGCAAGACCAAAAGAGCACGCGATGTCCTGACAGGAACCCCGCTGCGGAACACATCTCGTTCGTCAACTTGTAGCAAGCCAAAGCGGTCGTTACGATAGAGCCACTCTATCATAGGGCGTGTTAGTCCAACCGAAAGGTAGTATTGCCCAGCAGCCAAGGGAAACTGCTGAAATTCACATTCTAGCGAGTTTAGCCCGATCTGGAACTGTACGTCTACGTTGGAGACCGGTCTCGTAGAATACTGAATCACGGGGACCCCTTCCAAGGTGTGAATACCCAGCTCTACCGCGCCTCTCTCCACAAATTCAGTAGAACGCCACGTTATTCTGAACCGTGCATAGTCTCCCGTGCAAAGCACCGGTTTGATCTTGCCATTCTCATCCAGTATCTCGATGCTATCTACCTCGAACGGAAGGCTCAAATCGGGATTCAGGTTGTGCAAGCAAAGGCTATCACACCGTTGAGAGTACTCAGAATCCGTCTTGGACACGTAGAATCTAACGGCTTCATGGGCTTGTCCATCAAACGATACCATTCCTTCCGTGAGAACGAGGGCTCGCTGACAGAGATGTTTTATAGCTGCCATGTTATGACTCACAAACAGCACCGTCCGCCCTTCCCTTGCCACATCCCCCATCTTCCCCAAGCACTTCTTCTGAAACTCAACATCCCCCACCGCCAGCACCTCGTCCACCAGCAGGATCTCCGGCTCCAGGTGGGCAGCCACGGCAAAGGCCAACCGCACGTACATGCCGCTGGAGTAGTGCTTCACCGGTGTGTCTATGAACTTCTCGATCTCGGCAAAGTCCACAATCTCGTCGAACTTGCGGTCAATTTCCACTCGCTTCATACCCAGGATGGCACCGTTCAGATAGATGTTCTCCCGCCCGGTCAGTTCAGGGTGGAAGCCGGTGCCCACCTCCAGCAGGGAACCCACCCGGCCGTGGATCTCGGCGTACCCCTCAGTCGGCTCGGTGATGCGGGAGAGGACCTTGAGCAGCGTGGTCTTCCCCGCCCCGTTGCGCCCGATGATGCCCACCACCTCGCCGCGCTTTACTT
>CAYWUI010000092.1:0-3468 GCA_964461435.1 uncultured Bacteroidales bacterium
TGAGCTCACGAACATCTTTAAAAAATAAACTAATCCTGTGAGTAAACTTTTGCAAAAGAGCAAAACGCTGCCCCTCAAACAAAAAATCTGCTAAAAAAGTTATTTTCCCACGGTAAAATCAAAAAATAAAAGAGCGCCCAAAAAATTTCCCCTTTGGGGGAAAGCCCAGTAAAGCCGGGCAAAAAATTAGCTTAGGTGTCCGGATAAGGTTCTTTGATAATTGTAAAAACGTCGCTCCGAATGGCACAAAGGATGAAGGTTTCAGGCTTTCCGCCTAAACCAGAGGACTAGTTAGTCAAATGTCCTAATTCGTTTACTAAAATCCGGCTACGAGCTACCGAACAATCCTGAGCCCTAGTTTGCACAAACTAACTAAGCATCAGGAAATGTTTGTAAAGTCTTTAAAAAGTAAGTCAATTTGTTGATAATTAGTTGTTTTTGTGAATTTCCTGTTGATAAAAAGTTCGAACTTCGTTCAGGAGTTGCCGACTTATCAATCTCAAAATACAAAAAAGTGAAGTATTTTGAGTAATTTGATAGCGTGTCGGTATCAGGCGTGTTGGTAAAAAATTTCAAAAAATAAGATGGTGTCCAAAAAGTCTTAAATTAAAGACATTCCTGCTTTCGCAGGAATGTTAAAAAAAACCTTTTTGGACAGCCTCTTTCTTATAATATTGCACTTATATTATTTTACAAATTTGGCGGTCATCGCTTCAGTTTTTACAAAGTAAACGCCTGAATTTAATGATGAAATATCGATTGAACCATTACGCTCAATAACATTTGTTTTAACCAGGGAACCAGCAATATTGTAAATGCTGACAGAGCCTTCAACATTTCTGAACATTAGCATGTTATTGGTAACATATATTGAACCGGCTCCAACTTCAACTTGTGATAAAGAAGTACCATTTACACTAATTTCAGTCTCGCTTAAAGTAACCAGAGCAAACAACCGTGTATCATGATACTTGTTGTCATCCGCGTTAAGCCAGTAAAGTTGTTGGCTTCTGCCTGCAGGAGTGCCGCCAGTACCAGTTGTGTTATCAGCATATTTAATTTCAAAGAGAAAGTCAGAGCCATTAAATGGGCCAGCTCCAACATTATTTAAGGTCGCAATAGGGAATGCGCCTTCAAAAATAAAACCTGCATCATCACCATTAACCATCCATTCAAAATTATCGTCTGCCTGTAAGTTGGCAAGCACTTCTGCACCAGTTGCATCTAAACCTGCTTCCCCATCTCCATCACGTTGGAACCTTAACTGAACTGTAATACCAGGAGTATATACACCATCAGATGTTGGTTCAGCATCCATATGAAAGAAGATTTCAATATTGTCCCTCTCATAGGTGTTGGGAATATCAGTAGGATCATTATTCGGAGTGTTGTCTTCTATCTGTTGAATAATGAAAATAAATTCATCATTGTGCAGAATCTGGAACTTACTTATTGCATCATGTGTTGTCGCACCTTCAACCTCAATTTCCATAGGTATCCAGGCTTCTTCTGTCCATGGGTCATTATCATCCATAATACCGTCAATAGTGGGTTCAGCACCCGCGGGTACTTTAAGTATCTCAAGAAGAGGTTCTTGAGCATCTGCCAGTCCAAATGTTACAAGCAGTAACATAATAATAGTAAAAATTTTTGCTTTCATAATGAATGTTATTAGTTTGGTAAAAATAATTAGTTGTATCAAATATAGTCATAAATTTTCATTCTTGCAAGGGCACACTTTAATCACAAGATGTATCTGACCGCATGCTTACCTCTAACATCCAGTTTAAATAAAGTTACGTAACATCAAAAAAATGCTGATTAAGTTTTTAAAAATTGGTCAATTTGTTGATAATTAGTGGCTTTTGTGAATTTCGTGTTGACAAAAAGTTCGAACTTCGTTCAGGAGTTGCCGACTTAACAGGACGATCCGGTCTTTTATTTCAAATCCCAATTTTTCTTATATTTTTGTCGTATTAACTATAATAATTGAATAGTATGTCAAGAATTACTGATGACATTATTAAACAGATTCAGGATGAGATTAACCGCAGGGGAGGAAATGTCGGCTCTCTTGAAGAGCTGAACAGAATAGCCGCCGAAATAAATGACCGCCATAATCTGGCACCTCAACCGGATTTTGAAGGTCTTTCCCCTTTACAGATGCATATGGTACTGCATTTTCCTTTCTCCCCTGGTTGTCCTGTGAGATTTAAAACAAAAATTTCACCGGAGGGCGTGTCATATTCACCAATTCTAAAAGCCTGTATGACAATCCTTGATGCCATTCATCCTGATAAAGGATTAAAACTGACCCAAAAAGGTAACCTGCCACGTAAGGTTGTAAGTGATATTTTTAATCTTGACCTTTTTGCAGGTGATACTGACATGCTTTATCCGGATAAAGTGCGTAATGAACATGATTACATTCCGGCAGCTATGGCAAATGCGTTGCTAAAAGTGGCCGGAATAACCAGAATTCGCTATAATCATATGCATTTCACCAAAAAAGGCAAAAAAGTATCAGGAGATAAAGCTCTGCTTTTTCAAGCCCTTTTTACTGCATTTGCAACCCGATATAAAAAAGGATTCCTTGACTATTACGGAGAGACTGAAATAGGAAACCTGGGAATGCTGTATGTGGTTTATCTGCTTTTGAAATACGGGAGTGAAAAACGAAATGCTGAATTTTATGCTAAATTCTACTTCAGGGCATTCCCAACCTTGATCCGGGAAGTAAGACCTTATACTTTTACAAGCCAGGAACAGACTGCCATTGATTGTTTTATCCTGAGGGTATTTAACCGCGGATTATTTTTATTCGGACTTATTGAAAAGGAGAATACAGGTGAGAAATACTTCAACAGGGAATATCTGATAAAAACAAGTGTTCTGTTTTATAAGGTTTTTGAATTAAAATAAGCTTCGGTTTCCGAGGAATAAAGATGAACTTTGTCTGAATCCACGATCCATGGAACCACATTACTCCAGGCTTTAATTTCGTTGATCGGTATCATTCGTCAATTTCAATATCAATATTTATAATTACTTTCCATTTATCATCTGTATGAAAACCAATTTTTTTTGCACCTGATTTTAATGGTTGCCTGTAAAAAACCTTATTTTGTTTCCGGGATTCATTAAACAGCCTGTCGGCTAACCTGGATTTTTTCAGTACTTTGTCAAGTAAGTACCCTAAACGCTGTATTGCAGGGACAGACAAATTATTGATAAATTCTTCAGTTATTTGTCCGGGTTTCATAACTTCTGCAAGTTCGTGTAAAACTGTAGTTACCCTGTTTAGTCCGCCGATTCTGTTATCATAGTAAACTAAGTCGGCTGCTGTCAGTTCGGGATTTGAAATATAAATAAAACCGGTTTCAGTTTTTCTTTTATCCAGTAATTTAACTGGTATGGTTTTTTTAGTTATATAGTTAATTTTTAATCCCTTTTTAAGAGTTGTAAGTT
>CAYWUI010000093.1:0-3300 GCA_964461435.1 uncultured Bacteroidales bacterium
CTTTACGCAGGTGAATATTTTGATATTAATGTTCAACAATATTATTTACGTTCTCGCTTGTATAATCCATTAAATGGAATATTTAATAGCGTTGATTCATATTCTGGGAATAATTACGACCCAATTTCACTTCATAAATATCTATATTGTTATGCCAATCCAATCAACGCTACTGATCCGAGTGGTAATATTCCATTAATAACTGGTATTATTATCTTTGCGGCCATTGCTACGGTTTTAGTTGGGATTACGGTTGGACTAATTGCTTTAAGGGGTGCGTTAATCTCATCGGGCGCAAGAGGTTCTTCTGTTTATGTTGATTTTTCGAAATTCAACTTATCTGGAATTGAGTTTGCTAATGGAAACGAACCAAACAAAGATATTGTAAAAATGAAAATGTTAAAATTCATGAATGAAAAGTTTGAACCTGCTGAAGTTGAGGTCTATGAGTTGAAAAAACAACAAACTTGGCTTGCTACGCCAATACTTTCTTTTACTAACGAGAGTGGTGGTATAGAATTTGGTAGAAATATGGTAGGAGGAGTTCGCCCAAAGATTCACTTAGGAAATTTTAAGGTTGACAAGTTTAACGGCAAATTATTAAATGATTCACAACTAGCTTACGCACTAGCTTACTTAGCTTCTCATGAAATAGGACATAGTTATAAATTGGAACATTTAGAACAATCAAATAACATTATGCGTTCGCGAATTGTTCTAGAAAATGAGGGAACTGGACCAGGTGGGGAAGTTACAGTAGATGATGTAATAAAAGGTCTTCTAAGGCCTTCAATATTTACACAGAATCAAATCGAGGTGATTAAAAATGTCGCGACAACAGGAAGGACAAATTAGTAGTGGACTAAATCGATATGCAATATTTTGCGGGGCAACAAGTGTATTATATTCTGTGCTTGCATGTTTTTCTCTTCTTATGATGAGGTATGCGTTTATCGAAAACATTGAAAGGCACGGAAACTCAGTTTTCCCTAATAGTTTTACGATTTATATTTTGGTTATTGGCATTCTTGCTCTGTCAACGATTGGACTATGTTTAATTGTAAGGTATAGAAGGAAAAGGGCACATCTACATGTTATAATTCTGTCAATGACTTTGGTATTTTTAATTCTTTACACGATAATTGCTCTAAGGTTGCATTTCTTTTGGGATCAGTATATGTAACTTAGGAATCTATAGAGATTAAAGATGCCCATAATTATCTTTGCTCTTTAGAAATTATATTTACGATTCTTATAGTGTAATGCTCGGCGGCAATCCGATAGCGGCAAATCCAGCAGCAACTAATCTTTTATATGCAGGCGAACAATGGGACAATGATGCGCAGAATTATTATCTGCGTGCTCGATATTACAATCCACTTAATGGCTTGTTTAACAGAACCGACCCGTTCAATGGTAATTTACAAGATCCACTGTCACTACACAAATATCTATATTGTCACGCAAATCCTATTAATAACATAGACCAAAGCGGAAAATTTGTACAAGCTTTAACTACAAATATGATTATTGCAATTGCTATCGCATCAATAGCACCTGCAATACTTTCTGCATATGATGCAGCTAAAGCAGGAGCAAGTTGGTTAGAAATCGGCTTAAATGCAGCTTTAACTTGGGCAGTGAGCTTTGGCATAGGTATTGGTCTCGCCCTAATAGCACCTTTGCTGATTTCTTTAGCTACTGGGATAGCTGGTTTGTTTGGTATTAGTGCCATAGCTGCAAAAGTGGGTCTTTTAATATTATTTGCCTCGCTTACAGTATACAATATGTACGAGTTTTGGCGTACACCTCAATATCCGTTGTCTGTAAAGATTGCATTCACAATAACATTAGCAGTAGCTATAGCTGTTGCCATAGGTAAAGACGGCCTTACAAAAATAGCATCGAAGTCAAAACAGTTTGTGAAAGGCCTGTTTTCTAAGCAAAACACTAATTCAAATCCGGTAATTTCTAAAGCTGAAAGGCTAAGGCTAAATAGATTAAAAGGAAATTCCTATCGTGATGAAATTGGGCACTTGATGAAAAAAGAGGGGTATGATATAAAGTTTGAGAGGAGATATGAAACATCTTTTGGACGGCGGATCATTGACATAGAGGTATCAAAAAATGGTAAAATTTTAGGAGGTATTGAGACGAAAACAGGTTCTTCGCCGTATACTCCGAAGCAACAGCTAAAAGATGCTTGGCTATATAGAATGAAAGGTTATATAGTTACAGTCGTACATGATATGTAAGGAAGCATAATATGAAAGTAAAGAAACTTTATAAATATTTTATTGAAGAACATATTGGTCCTTATTTAAAAAGCAGAAGATTCAAGCAGGACAAGAGTGCATTTAAGATCATAAAGAATGGTAACTTGGGCATCATAGATTTTCAAAAAAGCAGGAACAGTACAGAGTCAACAATAATCTTTACAGTAAATTTGGCGGTAGTATTGCGAACGATATACGAGTTTGAAGGACACCATGTCTCAATTGATAAACTTGGCGAAGAACAAGGTCATTGGAGGGAAAGATTAGGTTATCTTATGCCCGAAAAAACCGACGTTTGGTGGGAGATTAAGGAATCTATAGATGTAAAACAATTAGCATCGTTACTCATCAAGCTGATTGAAGAATATGGTATAAAAGCTTTAATGAAATATATTAAAGATGGTAATTTGCTTGAACTTTGGTTAACTGATGAGGCACCCGGTCTTACAGAAATGCAGCGATTAGAATATCTCTCTGTATTGCTAAAATCTATGGGCAGAAACGAAATGCTTTCTCGTGTAGTTCGGGGATTGAGGGAACTTTCAAGTGGTAAACCTGTTGCTAATAGTGTCGAAGCACATATAAGACTGTTAGATGAAAAGATAAGAACCTAAAATATTTTTATAAAGGATAAACAATTTATAGTGTTATTGCTCTTTGAAAATTTAATATTAGGGTTTTGAGCAGTTGGTAGGGCTAAAATGAAAATATAAAGGTTGCAAAGTGAAATAAAGTAATTTATAGTATAAAGTTAATTTTAGAATCAAAGCTAAACTCATCTTACTCTACAGGAGCGGAAAGGAGATGATTATGGAATTGTTGATACCGGTTGTTGTAATTGTCGTAATATTGTTCCTGGCGGGGATAAGGATTTTACGGCCAACGAACAGAGGACTTATCGAACGGTTGGGGAAATACCAGCGGTTCGCCGGGCCGGGCTTTCACTGGATAATACCCGTTATAGACAGGATGATTCGGGTCAATATTACCGAGCAAATGGTAGATGCCCAGCCGCAGGAGATTA
>CAYWUI010000094.1:0-3290 GCA_964461435.1 uncultured Bacteroidales bacterium
TTTTTCCAGGGGCAAACCAACGCCTATTCCTATGACTTTACACTTACCGAGATTGTTCAACAACCATTCCTGGAAGATGGAACGGTTAACCCTGCTTCAGGCTATGACCCGCAAAACCCATTCCAGGACCGTGATCCCCGGTTTGATGCGACCATTGTTCATGACGAAACCGTATTCCGGGGAGATACTTATGAGATGTGGATATCAGAAGATGGTTCTCAATGGGGGTATGATTCATATAAGAATACAGGTGACAATCCCCGGACAAACTATGTGCTCAAAAAGTTCATGATTTTCATTAAGAAATCATTACTCCTGAGTTATTGGGCAGCCCCTTGCTTCAAATGTTGTGAATGCTTCATCTGAAATTGTCGCAGACCTTTGTGTTAAGTCGGGATTACCTTTCGAATTTCAACGGTGTTACAAGAAGAAGAAACCATTATGTGACATAGGGAAAAGAAATTGAAATCAAGTTTTACCGGACTATAGCGCGAATATAACTATATTTACCTGAAAATTAAAGGACATCGCTTATAATTGCATTTATTTTAAACAACTTATTTATGAAAAAAACAAACTATTTCACCGGAATCACATTTGTTTTGTTGGCGGCTGTTACAATTTTGTTTTCAGGCTGTTCAAAATCGAAGCAAAAATCTCCCGAGTCAAAGGAGATGGTCCTTTGGTATAATAAGCCAGCTGAAAATGTTTGGTTTGATGGTCTGTTTATCGGGAATGGCTACATGGGTGCTAATGTCTTTGGAAGAGTTGAGAATGAGAGGATAGCTTTAAATGAATCCACTTTTTGGTCGGGGAGGCCCCATGATTATAATGATCCTGATGCATACAATTATTTCGAAAAGATAAAGGAACTTGTCTTTGCAGATAAATTCAAGGAGGCGGAGGAAATGGTAAATGAACATTTTTACGGAATACCTGTGGCACAACAAGCCTATCAGCCTCTTGGAGATTTTCTCCTGAACTTTAAAGTGACAGGAGATTCAATAAAAGATTATTATCGCGAGTTGGATATGGAAACGGGTGTGGTTAAAATTAGCTATAAGGATGGTGATGTGAAGATGACCCGCGAGGTTTTTATGTCCTACCCCGACCATGTTATGGTGATGAAAGTATCGGCAGACAAACCGGGCCGGGTGTCTGTGGAAGCAAAGCTCCGGAGTTATTTTACGGAGGAAACAATAGCAGAAGATAACAAGCTCATCTTAAACGGAACATGGAAGTACATTCCGGAAAGAGAAAGCTGGCTGATAGCCAGGGTTGAAGGAACAGGGATGAATTTCCAGACATCCCTGTCTGCCGTACCTGAAAATGGCAACCTGGAAACCACCGACTCAAGCCTTCTTGTTACCGATGCCAATTCGGTGACATTCATCCTGACTGCAGCAACAAGCTTTGTTGATTATACCGATATAAGCGGAGATCCTGCAGCCAAATGTGAAAAAATAATGGCAGGAGTCAATGGGAAAAGTTTTAAGAAACTAAAGAAAACTCATCTGGAAGATTTCAGTAACCTGATGGGCCGGGTTCACCTTAAGATAGGTGATCCCATGATGAATGAAAGGCCAACCGATGAAAGGGTTGCCGATCTAAAGAATGGTCAGCCTGATCCGGAACTATTATCCAAGATTTTTCAATTTGGCCGCTACATCCTGGTATCAAGCAGCCGTAAAGGCAGCGAACCGGCCAACTTACAGGGACGATGGAATGAGGATTTACTGCCAAACTGGGGGAGCAAATATACCGTAAACATCAACACTGAAATGAATTATTGGCCTGCTGAAGTTACCAACTTATCAGAATGCCATATGCCACTATTTGATATGCTAAAGGATTTATCCATAAATGGAGTAAAAACTGCAAAAGCATATTATAATGCCCGTGGTTGGGTATTACACCATAATACGGATTTATGGCGTGGTACAGCCCCAGTTGATGCAGCCCGTTATGGTATGTGGCCAATGGGAGGAAGCTGGCTGTGTCAGCATATCTGGGAACATTACCTATATACCGGGGATGTAGAATTTCTGAGAGAATACTATCCGATAATGAAGGGTTCAGCTCAGTTTCTTCTGGATATTATGGATGTTGAGCCTAAACACAACTGGCTGGTAGTACCATTTTCAGTGTCTCCGGAACAGGGATATTTTGTTAGTGATAATGAGGAAGAAATGTTTTTATCTTCGTCAACCACTATGAATGTCGGCATAATCAGAGACCTCTTTCCACATTGTATTGAAGCACAGAAAATATTGAATACAGATCAGGCATTCGGTGAAAAACTCGCCGAGGAATTGGAAAAGATACCTCCTTACCGGATAGGGGATGATGGCTTGTTACAGGTATGGATTGAAGACTGGAAAAGGGGTAATGAAGGGCATAATATGTCTGCCAATTTTGCCTTCTTCCCTGGCAACTCAATCACGTTACGTGGAAATCCGGAAATTGCAGAAGCCATTCAGAAATGGCTCGAGCCTCGTCAGACCAGGACCAGTTGGGGTAGCGCATGGGATATTTGTGATTGGGCAAGACTGGAAAACGGTGAAAAAGTCGATACGGTTATCAGGGATTTCTTCCGTATTCCCGAGCCAAGACAAAGAAGATTTCCAGGACCGGAAGGAAATGCAGCGCCCGGAGCGAATGCAAGACCAGCATTTCCTGCAGGAATGATGAGGTTCGGAATTGGAAATAATTTTCACAATATGAGCAGTAACCAGTCTGATGCCAATTTCGGATTTACCGCCGGTATTGCAGAATGCCTGTTACAGAGCCATGCCGGTGAAATATCATTACTGCCGGCATTACCTTCCAGCTGGAAAAACGGATCGGTGAGTGGACTTAGAGCCAGAGGTGGATTTGAGGTAAATATGAGCTGGGAAAATGGTAAACTTACAACATGCGAGATTAAATCAATTCTGGGAAATCCTTGTGTCGTACGCTATGGCGAAAAGACAAAAACCTATAACCTTCCGGCCGGAAGCTCAATTAAAATTATGGATGAAATATAAACAAAATGGAAAGTAATAACATATTCATACTCTTTGTGCTAGTTTTGATTTATATAAATTCATTATATTTACATCAGGAAATATCATTTAATTATACCAGATTGATAAAATCCAAAACACATTTCAATTAAATAATGATCGAAATATATATTTACTTTAGCCACTGTTTGACATAGAAAATTAATCCTATACAAGAAATTGTAAAAAGCCAATCTTAAAAAAGAAAAATGATATTTTAATATTGTAATAAAATATGAAAATAAA
>CAYWUI010000095.1:0-3268 GCA_964461435.1 uncultured Bacteroidales bacterium
CAACACTGACTACATGTTGGGTCTTGCAGACCACACGTAGTCCTATTTATTGGCACCAGTTTTTACTTCACTTTTAATATTTGTTAACTTGGGTTTATATTTGTCTGTTAAAATGCATGTCTCAATTCTTGTTTTTCAAATCCGTTGATTTAGAATTATGTCGGTTATTTTGACTTCCTTTGTATTTAAGAAGATAAAGCTGTATCATAATAATTCCGTCTTTAACCTTATTATCTCTAACTGTATCTTTTTTAATAAGTTCCGATTCTGACAAAACAAGGTCAAGATTTTCTTTATTCAATTCCAGATCGTTAAATCTAACGGCGCAAAATACTTCTCCAGGCTCTATAAATTCTTCGGGCTGTTTATATTGATGTACCTGCGGAAAGGCATCAACATTCGACATTTCAGCCTTAAGCCAATAATGATTCAAACCTGAATTACCTGTGTATTCAACCATTGGGCCAGCAGTTATTTCGGTAATGTGTAAGATTTTACGAATTTCAGGATAAGTGTTAGAAATATATTCGATGGTTTGTTTATAGGGTCCGTATGAAAAATAAAAAGTGGAAATAGAAATCCGTATACCCAGGAATAAAATAATAGATATTAAAGTCATTTTTAGCCATTTTAACTTCATTTGGACAAAAAGAATCGTAAGCGGGATAACAAGCATAACAACTATGGCCACGACATACCTGGAAAATAAAATTGGTTGTGAAAACAAGGAAATAATCATTACAACAATCAGCGTCCCTACAAAAATAATCAGCGACAACCACAAAACTAATCGGTATTCAGAAAACGATTTTGTAGAAATTTTGAAAAAGGTAAAAATAATAAGGCTATAATTCAAAATAAACAACGAAATGGAATAACCGGTTGTCCAGAATTGTTCGGTGAATGGAATTGCAAAACAATGTAAAATAGTAGTGAGACTAACTTCAGGGACCCAAAAAGCATGTTGAACTCTTTTTACCTGAATAATAAACATAAAAAGCCATGGGAGAAAGAGTAAGGCTGTGAATAGTAATGAAAATAAATGATGAAGCCACTTTTTGTTTTTAGTACGAAGCAGGTGCAATAAAACATATATATTTGCTACAAACGCAGCTACCATACTATAATAGTGAATATACACGGCTATCACAGTAAAAACAAAAAGAAGCACTAAATCGTAATTTTTCTCTGTTTTTATAAATAAGTAAGAATAGATAAATACTCCTGTTATTGAAAATGCAGCCCAGGTGTACATTCTGGCTTGGTGTGAGTATACTGCCAGCATTGGAACCGAAATCAGCATCAGGCAAAAGTACAGTGCACCTTGTTTTCCAAATATACGTTGACCGGCAAAATACCCCAGTAATAATGTTGATAATACTCCTAACACCGAAAATAATCGTAATGTTATGGGATTTAAACCGAATAAAGCAGTAAACAATCTTAATCCCAAATAATATAGTGGTGGGTGCAAATCGTTTATAAACTTAACGTAAAAGTCCGATAAAGAACCTTCCAACATTGCTTTTGTATATATCTCATCACTCCACAAATCACTAAACCCAATGTTGAACAAGTAGAAAAAAGTGGCAAAAACAAAAATCAGTAAGAATAATAACAGTTTATTACTGGTTAGTTTCTTCAAAATATTTTTCATATCTATAAATCGATAAAATATTTTCGATGCATTAGAGCTCATAAAATTGGTGCCAACGGTGGGCATATGAGTAGTGGCGGCTTTCGAAGTGAGTCATTGTCAACCGAGGCAGAAACTACAATAGAAGTACTGCCCTTGGCAATCCACAAACTCCGCCATTACTTATATGCCGCTTAGCACACGTTAATTTTCATTCAATCTTACTATTCAAATCTATTCTATTTATTTTTGGGTTGTTTGGACAATATGAAACAGTATATTTCCCACTTCCCATAATACTATTTGCGGAACTTGACCAACCAAAGTATTCTTGTCCGTCTATAAAAAATCGATATTTAAAGAAATCAACACCGCTTTCTTTTCTCATAACAGAAATAATTTGTCCAATTGTTTTATTACCCTGATTTTTTAAAATCTCACTTTCCTTTCTATAATCTACTTTTGCATCTAATAGAATGTCTAGCAAATTCATATATGTTTCATAATTTGTAGATCTGCGATATTCACTTTTTGTTTTGGCCGCAATTACTATATCAACTGTTGGTATCACGGTTATATATTGCCCCCATGAACCAGTTGCGGAAAAAGCCCCTTTTAATTCAGGTCTAATATTTTGAGTACTATCCCAGACTCGCCATAAATAGCCATAACCCCATTTAAACCACGGCTTATTATTTATACTCGGGTCTGATATTTTCATCTCATTAACAGAAGTTACAAGACTTGTAGTTTTTTTTACCCACGCTTTAGGGATTATTTGCTTACCATTCCACTCGCCTTCTCTTAGCATTAAATACCCCAATCTGGCCATATCCCGTGTTGAAAACCACATATGATATTCTGGATACTTTGAATATAAAAAATCTCCAAATATCTCTTTTTTTTGCTTACTCCTATTGCAATCCTGCATTTTTAATGGAATTGAGAAATCTTGCCCAACTGCATCATATATGTTTTTCCCTGTTTCTTTTTCAAAAATATATCCAGCAACATTGAAATCCCAGTTATTATACAAGTAGAAACTTCCAGGTTCTTTTGAGCCCCTTTTAGGCATATTCTTATTTGTACCCGACTCTGTACTTGGAAGAAAAACTCCGGAACGAGCAGTCAATAAATTTTCAATTTTCGCCTTTTTTTCTACTTCGAGTAACTCTGTATTGTCTGTAATTTCTAAATCAGCCAACGTCTTGTTCAAATCAATTATGCCATCATCAACATACTTACCATAAAGCATAGACAAAACACTTTTTCTGCACGAAGCGATATATGACAACTCCTTAGTATCACCAAAATCATATAAAACTTTTCCCTTATAAATAATCATTAATCCAGTCAGGTTTGTTTTATTTATGACAAATTGTTCCAATTCAACGAGCTTTTCAATATTCCAACCCATTGTATCTGGTTTCTCAAGATATTTCCATGTAGTATCTGGGAAAACATAATCAGAGTAATTTGTCTGTGCATTGGATTGCATCAAAAAAAATGTCAAACAAGTGATTGTTATTAATCTAATCTTTTTCATGTACGCGATGTTTTTTAATGTTTGCTAACGTCAGTCTGTCTAAAAACCAAAAATATCTCCTAAATTTGACTCAATGTAAGCCGTTT
>CAYWUI010000096.1:0-3268 GCA_964461435.1 uncultured Bacteroidales bacterium
TACCCAAATTATTATGCCTCATATCCCGTTTCTGTTCGTCAGTACCGGATTTTGCAGTCTGGCTTCCTTCAGTGCATACCTCACGGTAAACCACCTTGCCACTTGCTAATGCTTCCGAGCGTTACACCGGCACATAAGGGACTTTCACCCTCTGGAAAAAAACACTTGTTGAATATTTCTTGTCAACTCAAAATAAATTTGCATATTTGAAGTTTTTCAAGAGCTTTCAAAAAGTGTGTGAACTGCTCATGCAGGGCACACACAGGACGGTAAACCCAATGCTGGCTGTAGTAGTTCGCGAACCTCGGTGGCAGCTAGTTACTAAAACTGCTAATATCGGGGGAAAGAGCTTTGAAAGCCGCACAGTGTTTACCGCTATCGTTATAGCACATTTAAGACCGCTGCTACTATGAAAGTAAAATCCTAAAGATTGAAAGATATGAAAATAAAAAATGTACAAATAAGTCAATTAACTTTTCCCATTAGATTCTTATGGATTATTGCCTTGTCAAGCTCCATTTTTGAATTAAACGCTCAGAGCTTATTTGAAAAAAATCCTACAGATAGTTGTTTAATTGAATTATATTGGGACAAAGATGAAAAACATTTCAGAGTAAATAGAAACAATGAAGAATCATTTAATTGGATAGATGCTAAGAGTTACGTATATCTAATCTCGGAAAACGTAGAAACCAATCTTACTAATAACTCTATGTATACTAAGATTAAAATTCCTAATTATCAAATAACTGAAAAGCGAGGAAAATTCTATATAAATGATAAGAAAGTTGGAACAGTTCAAGATAATGATGTAATTATTTTATACCAAGATAAAGTAGAGGTCTACAATAAAAACAGAGTAAGAAAAAATACCAGTAAAATTAAAAATCCGTCTCAGTCAAAATTTGATTCTATTGATGTTTTAGTTGAAAATTATATGTCGGAAAGAAAAATACCTGGGTTCACAACATGTATGGTTAAAGACAATAAGATTATTTGGCATAAATCATATGGATTAGCTGACATACCAAATAAAAAACTAATGAGCATGGATGGTATAATGAATATTGGTTCTGTTTCAAAAACCTTTACTGCTATTGCAGCAATGCAGTTATGGGAGAAAGGATTAATTGATTTAGATACTGATATTAACGAATATTTAGGTTTTGAAATTTCTAATCCAAATTGCCCCAATGTTCCAATTACAATTTTCCAAATCTTAACCCATACATCTTCAATAAAAGACGGAAAAGCTTATCACCATAGCTATGCTTGTGGAGACCCAACTATTTCATTAAACGACTGGATTGATAACAATTTGACACCAGAAGGGAAATATTATTATGTCGGGAGTAATTTTGGCAATTGGTCTCCAGGAACTAAAGATGAATATTCAAATGTAGCTTTTGGTCTTTTAGGGTTAATAATTGAGAAAGTTGCTAAACAACCATTCAATGATTACTGCAAAGAAAATATCTTTGAACCTTTAAACATGAATAACACAGGGTGGTTATTGAGTGAAATAGATACGAGTAAGCACATTAGACCTTATGCTTACGTGTTTGAAGAAGATAGAAATGATATTCTGGAAAATAAAAGACTATACCCAAATGAATCAGAATTTGCAGTTGGTAGTTATGCGGAGAATTGCCTATATAGTTTTCCAAACTATCCTGATGGACTTGTTCGTACAAGCGTTAAAGAATTATCACAATATTTGATTGCCATTATGAATGGAGGAGAATATAATGGTTCAAGAATATTGAAAAGCGAGACCCTTAATAAAATGCTTTTACTTCAGATAGAAGGTAATAATTCACAAGGTTTGTGTTGGCATACATTTGAAATTGATTCAACTTGGGGTCATACAGGTGGTGATCCAGGAATTGCAACATATTTGATTTTTAATCCAAAAAATAAGATTGGGATTATCACTTTTCAGAATAATTGTGTAGGTGGACAAATGAAAATAATAAAAAAACTGTATCAAATAGCTGAGGATGAGTGAAGTCGAGTAGGTAAAGGGGAATTTCACCCCTGAACCTCTCTCAGAACCGTACGTGACAGTCTCCCGTCATACGGCTCTTCCTGTCCAAGTCGCTAAGGACGGAAACCATATTGCCAATGCAAAAACAGATTAGGAAATTGCCTGGCAACATTGCATAGCCATTTAAAAGCATGTGTTTTGATTTTCTTCCTGAACCTACGGTATTTGTTCCTTACCCACAACATAAGACGATAGTTGAGTACCCTGAAAACTTTGCGCATCTCTGAGAACCTGAATTTCCCATAGTAATTTATCCAGCCTCGTATCTTGGGTTCAAGCTGTAGTGAAGCCTTCCCTTTTTTAGGACATAGCTAATTTATACAATTCTTTAATTTTCTCACTCCATTAAAACCTCTTTGTTCTTCATTTTTGCATATTCTATTGGGGATTTCCCATTTAAAGATCCATGGGGATGATTATTATTATAGTCTTCCTGCCATTGTTTTGAAATAGCACTTACCTGATGAATATCTTCAAAAATGTAAGCATCTAGCACATCTTCTCTATAGAGTCTGTTAAATCTCTCAATCAATGCATTCTGAACAGGCTTCCCTGGTTGTATGTATAATATCCTTACATCATTTTCTTTACACCAGGATACAAAAGCTTTTGATAAGAACTCAGGCCCGTTATCAACGCGTATTTGAGCTGGTTTTCCTCTATAAAAAACCAGATCATTTAACGCGTTGATAACAAACTCTGCCGGAAATATTAACTGTGGTTGTATAATTAAGGCTTCCCGGTTATAATCATCAATAACATTTAATATCCTGAATCTCCTTCCATTTTCAAGTGTATCACACATAAAATCCATAGACCATGTTTCATTAAGTCTCTGAGGTATAATAAGAGGTTCTCTTACTCTTGATGGTAACCTTTTCTTTCGCTTACGCCGCATTGTAAGTTTCATTTTTCGATATATGCGTAAAACACGCTTTCTATTCCAATTATATCCCGATTCACGCAACCGGCCATAATATGTATCAAATCCTCTATTAGGTAAGCTCTCAGCAAGTTCATCCAGTTTTTCAATGACCAGATTATCGTTTTTCTTACTGCTATAATACCACATGGAGCGAGTTAGTCCTACTACTTTACATGCCCTCTGAGTACTGGTCCCTTTTTCGTCTATTAAATAATCCGCAGCTTGTTTACGCTCTGAGGGCTTTAAAGCTTTTTTCCTAAAACATCTTTTAGAAGTTCATGATCCAGGCTTAAATC
>CAYWUI010000097.1:0-3267 GCA_964461435.1 uncultured Bacteroidales bacterium
TGTATTCTCCCTGCTCTCCTATCTCAACAGGGAACAATACGGCGACAGGCCCCTGTTCATAGGCCAGTATTTTAATGCCCCGGCTACTGACACTAAAGACTATGCCCCTGTTTATGCTCCGGTCAATGGGAAATATAAATTGACAAACCACAAGATAAAATATGTCTTTAATAAAAATTTTATTACTCTGTTCCCGAGGATGTGGAGTTCGGACCCGGAACATATAGATGCTTATATCCAATGGGCAGGGATCAATGAGGGAGATATTTATGAACCCCGGCTTGATGAAAATGGAAATGTGGCCAGTGACAGGGATGGTCATATTGTCTATGACAGGAGGTCTCCAAAAAAGAGCCCTAGCTTTTATCAGAACTTAAAGTTCCTTTTCAGGTACCAGCTGGGTCATATGTATTTCAGGTATTTCATGTGGAACTTTGCAGGCAGGCAAAATGATATTCAGGGACATGGTTATGACCGGTACGGATTAAGGGAAATAACAAAAGGAAACTGGATAAGCGGCATAAAGTTCATCGATAAAATAATGCTTGGAAATCAGGACAACCTGCCGGAGAGCATGACTTTAAATAAAGCAAGGAACAGGTACTTTTTACTGCCCTTGCTACTGGGTTTAATAGGATTAAAATACCATCTGCGTAAAAATCCTGAAAACTTCCTGGTTGTAGCCCTGCTATTTATATTAACAGGAATAGCCATTGTGTTTTATCTTAATCAATATCCATACCAGCCGCGCGAAAGGGATTACGCTTTTGCAGGTTCATTTTATGCCTTTGCTATATGGATCGGACTAGGAGTTTTGGGAATTATAGATTTATTAAAAAAAATATTACCATTTAACCTGAGTGCCATAGTATCTTCACTTCTCTGTCTTTTGGCAGTGCCTTTTCTTATGGCAAAAGAAAACTGGGACGACCATGATCGTTCGGGAAGATATTTTGCCAGGGACTTTGCATACAACTACTTAAATTCCTGTGCCCCAAATGCCATACTATTTACAAACGGCGATAATGACACCTTCCCCCTGTGGTACGCACAGGATGTTGAAGGTATAAGGACAGATGTCAGAGTAGTAAATTTAAGCTACCTGGGAGCGGACTGGTATATTGAACAAATGGGAAGAAAAGCTTATGAATCAGAACCATTGCCTATGACATTTACAAAAGATAAATACAGGCAAGGAAGCCGCGATATTGTGCATATCATTGAGAGATTAAAAGAATATACTGATTTAAAGCGAATCATGGATTTTGTTGCCGATGATGATCCGAGGACAAAGCATTTACCAAATGTTCGTGAAAGGATTGATTATATTCCCAGCAAAAAAATAATCATTAGCGTTGATTCGGCAAAAGTGATCGAAAACGGGACAGTAAGTCCGGAAATGGCCGATAAGATAACACCTGTCAGATTCGAAATTGACAGGAGATATATCACAAAAAACCATTTGATGGTACTTGATTTCCTGGCTACCAATGACTGGGAACGACCTATCTACTATGCTATTACAGTGTCAAGTGATAATTATTTAAACCTTGAAGATTATTTCCAGGTTCAAGGACTTGCTTACCGGGTTGTGCCCATAAAATCAGATCACTCAATGTATATCAGGGGAAGTATTGATTCAAAAATTATGTATGATAATATGATTAATAAGTTTAAATGGGAAGGTATAAATGATCCTCACATATATATTGATGAGAACGTTGAGCGGATGCTTTCCAATTTCAGAAATAATTTCGCAACCCTGGCTGAAACATTAATCGAAGAGAACAAACTTGATTCGGCAAAGATTGTCCTTGACAAATGTATTGAAATCATGCCGGATACGACGGTCAGATTTGACGTTTTTACTATTTCAATAATAGATAGTTACTATAAACTGGGAGAGACTGCAACAGCAAGTTCTCTTACAGATAAACTTGCCAGCCATGTGTGTAACGATCTGGATTATTATATCAGCCTTAAAGGAGAGTTTAGCGAAGACCTTTATTACGAGAAAAGACTGGCATTACATATCTTAAATGAGCTGGGCAGAATTTCAGATACTTACGGACAGAAAGAGAAAAGCACAGAGATTGAAGAAAAACTGAAAAATTATGCCATGTCATTAACCTTTATCCGTTAAGATTTTTATGGTTTCAGCCCGAACACCATATATCATAAAGAAGATTTACTACAGTCTGATTTGGGACCTGCATAACGGGGAAAAGGAATTATACCTGACTTTTGATGATGGGCCTACGCCTGGAATAACTTCCAGAATCCTTGATATCCTGGATTCATTTAAGGCCAGGGCTACGTTCTTCTGTATAGGAAGAAATGCCGAAAGATACAATGATTTGTACCAGGAGATCCTTAACAGGAAACATGCTGTTGGCAATCATACATACAGCCACCTGAAAGGATGGGAGACAGGGAACAAAGAATATTACAGCGATATAGAACTTGCGGGAAAATATATAAAATCAAATCTCTTCCGCCCTCCTTACGGAAAAATAAAAAGAAGCCAGCTTAAATACCTTAGACATTATTACAACATTATCATGTGGGATGTTATGAGCTTCGACTTTAGCCGGTCCGTCACCAAAGAAAGATGCCTGTCAATTGTAATGAATAATGTCCGCCCGGGCTCGATAATAGTCTTTCATGATTCCGTCAAAGCCAGTGAGAATATGTTTTATGCTTTGCCGAAAATTTTAGAATACTTCATAAAGCAGGATTACTACTTTAATAGCATCCCAAACAGGTTGATTCATCATTCAAGGATTATTAAAGAATATGCTTAATCTTCATGGCAAAAAAATTCTCTTATTAGTTTCTTATACAACACCGTATACAGCCGGTAGTGGCATCAATGCCTTTAATTTCGGGAAATTTCTTACAGATAGGGGAATAAATTGCCAAATCCTAACTTTCAGCAGAAATCTCAGATTGCCTTTAAAAACGGTATACAAAGACTTAATCATATATCGTATACCTTATTTTAACAAGGGTATCATATTAAAGGTGTTATCATTAATCCTGATTTTGCCATTTTATTTTTACTATATCTTTAAAACCAACATTATAATAATTTATGGTGGAAACATTATTGCCTGGGAATTCGCAATTCTATTTGGAAAATTACTAAATAAAAAAGTGGTTTTCAGATCAACAATGTATAATGAAGATGACCCCATTAGTCTTACAAAGAACAGAATCTTTGGATTTTTCAGGAAGCCTTTATTGAAAAAAATTGATTTATATTTT
>CAYWUI010000098.1:0-3175 GCA_964461435.1 uncultured Bacteroidales bacterium
ATTAAATCAACAATTAGTTGCTTAACCTTTTGTCCAGTTTATTGTTGCAATTCCATATCAGCATTCTTTCTATATCGGCAGATAAAAACAAATCATGAATGGAATAGGAGAAAGTCCGCACATGATTTAATATTTGAAGCATGTCTTGGACGTTTTCGTCAATTAAGAAATAAGATTGAAAATAAAATTGATATTTATAATACTGAAGAAAATTATACTACTGTAAAATCTAAACTAAATCAAGAAGACTTAAAGACTATTGATGCAATTTTCAATTTTTTTGATAATGTTTGTTTACAAATAAAGAATAATGTTATAGATGAAGATATCATATACAATTCTTTGGCTAATGTTATGATATATTATTTTAGATGGGCAAAACCTTATATCCAAGAAAGTCGTGGAATATCAATAACTATCTGGTGTGAAATTGACCCATTTATTAGAAAATGGAAAGACAGACTAGATAATATTGAAATAAAAATTATATCCCCAGGAAAAAGACCGTTATAGAAACTCGTATAAACAGAATCTGAATATCACTTAAGGGAAAAGATAAGAGAGAAAGATTTGTTTCTAAAAAGAATCATTGTTGTTGTAATGAGTTCCAAATGCGCATGAATCTGAAAGGGGAGGGGTGCTAATTCAATTGCAAGCAGCAGCACAAATTATACAAAGCGAAGTGAAATGGGTGTAGTGTTAATATTAAGTTTAAAAAAAATTATTCATTTAAATATTTAACCCATTAGATTTCAGTATATTGAACATTCACAATTTGTGTTAATTACGTTAAAAGGAATTAATAAATGAAGAACAAGTCTGAATATCCTAAATTTATTTCGAATCAACCATGTGGTAAAGATATGTATGTTGGGAAATCACAAGAACGTCTCGCAAAAACATTGGCTCAGCATATTATAAAAGGAGAGAATAACAATAAAGAACAAGAAAATGGCAATAGTATTCCACATATTATCGGTCTTGAAGGTAGTTGGGGTTCGGGAAAATCTAATATGATAGGAATATTAAAAATGAAGTATCTTAAAGATACACACTTTATATATGAATATGATGCTTGGGGGCATCAAGAAGATTTGCAGAGAAGATCGTTTTTGGAATCTTTAACAAATGAGTTAATTGATAATCATATATTACCAAGAAAAACAAAAGTAGTAATAGATGATAAACAGAATGAAATTACTTGGTTCCAAAAACTTGAAGATTTATTAGCTAGAAAACGAAAAACGGTAGTGTAAAGAATTTTGTGTAAACTCAGATAGCTGCATCAAGGGCTGAACATCCTGGAGTAATAAAAAACTCAAAGGATGTTCAGAGCGGAATAAAAAAGTATAATTTTACAAATAGATGCAGCAACATGGACAAAAAAGAAAAAGACAAATTTAAAATTCCTGAAGAAGCTCTCTCAAAGATCAAATCTAAGGAAGAGCTGGAGGATTTTTTCCATGATCTTTACAAACAAGCTGTCGAGGGCATGCTGAAGGCTGAGATGGATGAACATCTTGGCTACAGGAAGCATAAAAGTAAAGACAAGGAAACGGAAAATAGCCGCAATGGCTATAGTAACAAAGTTCTCAAGACCAACATCGGGGATATACCCCTTGATGTTCCCAGGGACCGGGACTCCAGCTTTGATCCGGTCATTGTACCCAAATATCAACGAATGTCAGCCCGCATTGAGCAGGCAATAATTACTCTGTATGCCCGGGGTATGAGTACCAGGGATATCGAAGCTACCATTAAGGATATTTATGGCATAGAGTTAAGTGAAGGGTCTGTCTCAAATATTACCGGAGCAGTTATCGAGAATATCAAGCAATGGCAGCAACGGCCACTGGAGAGCGTATATTTTGTTGTCTGGATGGATGGTATTGTTATCAAAGTAAGGCACAACGGAAGAGTTCAGGGAAAAACCATTTACCTGATGATCGGGCTCAGGCAGGATGGACTGAAGGAGGTCCTTGGCATGTGGATATCTGAGACTGAAAGTGCCTCCTTCTGGATGAATGCTATGACTGATTTAAAAGCGAGGGGTGTTGAGGATATTCTTATCGCCTGTACCGACAATCTTACAGGAATACGCCAGGCCATCAACGCTGTTTTTCCACATACTGTTACACAGTTATGTGTTGTACACCAGATACGTAATAGTGCAAGGTATGTGGTATGGAAGGAAAGAAAACAGTTTATGGCCGATTTAAAGCTTGTATATGCAGCTATCAACAAGGAGGCAGCCTATGACGCCCTGGAAGATTTTGAAAAGAAATGGGGCTCAAAATACGCCTATGCAATCAAATCCTGGAAAGACAACTGGGAAGAGCTCACGGCCTATTTTGATTACCCGGTAGAAATCAGAAAAATCATCTATACCACTAATACTATTGAAAGCCTTAACAGAAATATCCGGAAATACACTAAAACAAAAACAGTTTTTCCTGATGATCAGTCTGTATTAAAGGCTGTGTACCTGGCTATCAGTAATATCGAGAGAAAATGGACCATGCCAATCCGGGAATGGGGAAAACTTATTAATCAGTTTATTATTAAATTTGGGGATAGATGCAAAATATAAAAAAACAGCAGTTATCTGTTTACACAAAAATTTTCACAGACTCCGAAAAACTAATATTAGAACAAATCCAAGACTAAGTTTTGCTATTATAATTTCAATAATTATTCTAATAGTAACTCCTATTACAACTGGTATTGCAAGTGAAGTTCAATGGTGTGATTTTTGGCAATATACACTTTACTTAACTCCCATTATTCTAATATTAATTTCGCTTCTCTATTTAATTATAAGTAAAAAAAAGTGGTCAGAGTTATTTGTGGTATATTGGAAAACCCAGTTACATTGACCACCAAAAACCGGAACTAGTGACCAGCGCAGAAAATATAATATTTAGTTTTAATGGATTTTGTGAAAAGTGTTGAATATTAGATTTTTATAAAATACAGAATTCCGGTATTGGGTGGTCAATTAAAATCGGAACAGTATGATAAAAAAACCGGAATTGGGTGGTCAGTGAGATCGGTTTTTGCAACTAAAGTCCGATATCTGAAATTATATTAACCACGCTTAAAAGCGTGGACGTAAATTTCTCTTATGTTTGTCCTATAATTAATATTATGTTAAATAGGAAAAATAAATATTAAA
>CAYWUI010000099.1:0-3068 GCA_964461435.1 uncultured Bacteroidales bacterium
GTTTTCTTCTAATCTGTTTTTATTTTTTTGTCCAGCTATTTCGGGGGCTAATACATAAACATTTTACCAGGTTCAAAATTTCATCTTAATTTTAATAATTATGGTTTTATTAGAATTACTGATGATATCTCTTCTCCTAAAGATATAAGTGTAATTCCATCTTCCCTTAGTTATTATGATATGTTTAACCTTCTTAAAGAATGTGAAGTTGTAATAAATCCACTGTCTCGAATTGAGCAATTCCGAAAATAATCTCTCTGTAAATTAAATCCGTTCAACTTACTAAACATACACATCTAACAGAAAGGCAGGGTGCACTATTGAGCAATCGTGCATATTTTTTTCTTATTGGGTTTTTATTGTCAAATATCCAATTTATTTCTTCAGTCAGTAAGTTACCTATTGGCATATCAAAACGCTGAAAACAGGGAAATATATCCCAATTTGAATCTAATACAAATCTCGTTATTGAAGCTGAACATGATTTATGAAGTAATTTTTCATTATTCAATAATTTTATACAAGAATCAACATAATTTAATCTTTCATTATTTTGATTTGCCCTCAATGCCTTTTAATAGATTTCTGATTAATCCTTGACAGAATTCCACAGTTTTTTCAAGGTATCTTGCCAATAGTTCATCCAACGTATTTGATTTTTTCGGAGATATTCCGGCTTCCAGAATTTCTACAATTCTATTCTTTACCTTCTGATTTCTGCTAACAATCTTACTGATTTTCCTGCCCATAAACCGGGCAGCCACTTGCATTAAATCTATATCAAGATCGGAAAACAAATCGCTGTGTTGTTCCCATATCACAGTATCATTAAAATGGAAATAATACTGTATAATTTCAGCAATATCCTTTATATCGTCACCTCTCATTTCCGGCCTGTCATCCCAGGCTATAAGCTTTAAAATTACTATTCCGGGAAGGGTGCATACCTTGAATTGCCTCTTATCTTCAAGCTTCACTTCTGTTGTGGCTTCTTCATATACCTCTTTAAAGCCCTCCACATTCATCGAAGTAAAACCAGTCCCTTTTATTGTAACTACCCCTTCTTTTTCCAATTCTCCAAAAGGAATAAGGTCAACCTGTGTTTTATCTTTCCAAATCAGAACAAAGGAGTTTTCTTTATATGGAGTGAATCCTTCATGTTTAATAAGGTATTCACGAAGTTCTGAGAACATTTCGCTATCTTTTATCAGAACACCAAAATCAATATCCGTTGTTGCCCTTTTAGGTGGAGTATCATAAACACCTTTCATCCAGATATCTCTTGCAAGAGCCCCCACCAGGTAATAATCAATATTAAACTTGTTGAATCCTCTTTCCAATGCACCCAGCAATTCTTTATAATTGCCTTCCTGCCTTATTTTATTGAATTGTATGTTTAATATGCTGCTCATAAATTTTTTGTGCTGTTTCGATACATCTGCCATCACCGGTATTCATTAAATCGGCATACGCCAATAAAGGAGGCACTGTTTGTTTAAACCCGGTTTCATAATTCCAGAATTTTTCATAAATCTTTATATCTCCTTTTATATCCGGGACCAGCCTATATTTTTTCATTATATCAACTCTTTTTTCATTGGTATACAAGGTAAGGATTTCCGGAATCAGATATCCAGTAATTATATCCCCCGCAGCTTCTCCACCCCAAAAAGTTTGACCTTCATTTAATTTTAAGTTTTTCCAGTTCCTGAAATCTTCCTGCCTGATAAACTTAAAGTTGCCAATATGCAAAGCAGGTTTTAACTTTTCATCATAGGCTGTCAGCCATTTTTCAAGTAATTCCTTTTTATTGACCAGGTATAAGGTTTTCTCAGTTTTTTTCAAAACAAATCCTTCTTCTTTTAATCCTTCAAGAATATATTTAACATTACCCAAAGCAATGCCAGTATTTTTGGCAATTTCCCTATATGTATCATTTATCATCTCTTCATTCTGTAAAAACAGGAAAATTGCTTTTAATCCGGCTTTTGTAAAAGCCCTGCCTTGTTTTTCGGGTTGGAGATATTTTTGTTGTTTGCCTTCTACCTTAATGAGCAAAGTATCCGTTTCAATATTCACATTGCCATTCAGGTCAATAAAAGCTATTCCCTGTCGCCTGAATTCATCTTTTATAGCAGGAAATATATTCTTTTCAGTTATAACCATTAATGGCTTATAATATTCTGCCAACTGGAAGATTTTAGGAAGGTGATAATTACGTATCTCTTTCTTCGCTTCGACATTAAACTTTGCTTTTTTACCATTGTATTCAATCTCCAATATACCATCGATTTCAGCAATAGTCATCTCGTTCCATTTGCCTTTAATATTTAATTCCTTAAGGATGTCGTGTATTACCGTATATATGAGTTTATCTTCCATTTGTTCATATTCAATAAATGTTCACGTTACGTGAACAAACAAATATATTGAACATATATCTAAAATCCAAAACATCTGTCGATAAATTTCAAAACAAGTTATATGAGTAATTATTAAATTATTTGTCACGTTAATACCGGTAAAAACGTGACATTTTTTATTGTTGACTAACCTTCAAATAACTGAATCCACAGGATAATCCCACCGCACAAGCACGGTTATAAGGTGTTCCTCTTCCTTCTTCGGCAAGTCTTGCGCCAGCCCGTTGCAGTATTTGCCTATAATATTTTTTATTTCTAAGGTATAGGTAAAAACTACAACGCCCTCCGGGTTGCTATCGCAAGGCTGTCACAATCCTTGCAGCTCAGTCGTCATCGTCACGGCAGCCTTTACTGTCCTGCAAGCCGCTTTACTTATTTCGCCTTCATTTCACTTCAGGGCTTCGCAAGCTCAACACCTTTCGTTCCATTCCGGCTACTTTCGTTTCAGCCGCTTGCAGTCCATCGGCTGCCAGTGTTTGGGCTCGCCTGCTGGTCGCTGCGGGCTGCGGTTTTGTCACAGTTTTTGCAGAAGCATCCGTGTCCTCAACATTGATTTCAAATAATATAAGTCTGCTGGTAATATAGAAACTTCAATGGAAAAGGCAAAAACTCCGCCAAAACCTTGCTGTAAACAGTAGCTGCAAA
>CAYWUI010000100.1:0-3058 GCA_964461435.1 uncultured Bacteroidales bacterium
AAATCTATTTCTTAATGGTATCGAACATATATAAAGTTGATGGCAATAAAACCGTGAATATATTCCAGGGAAATGATCTTTCTGATTTTTGTTTTTCAAAAGAAGGAATTTGGTTCAGCAAAAGCAATGATGGAGTCAGGCTTCTTAGCAGGGAAAGCGGTTTTAGGCAAATTGACACGTATCTTAAAGGCAAATCTGTTTCACTTATTAGTAAAATTGATGATAAATTATTTGCTGGTTGTTATAATGGTCAATTATATTCAATTTTGAGCAATGGCAAAACAGCACAAATAGAGATCGATAATCATTACTTTTTTGAAAAGATTGTAAAAGTCGGCCACGAAATCTGGTTAGCTACTGATGGCAACGGAATCATAATCCTTGATAAAAACCTTCATTTTTCAAGAACATTGAGCAGAAGTAAAAATACAAATGCATCAATCAACAGTAATAGTATTTACGATATTTTCCCGGGAAATAATAACGAAATTTGGATAGCGTCTTATGGTGCTGGTCTTACTTGCATTTTGCCGGACAATCTTTTATTTCAAAATATTCTTCCTGAAAAAGGAAATCAAAACTCATTGATAGCCAATGAAGGAACTTCTGTTTTTATTAAAGAACCATACTTTTTCTTTGGCACTAATTATGGATTATCCACATGGAATGAAAATACGAAACAATTTAAGAATCTGTCAAGTGATAAATTAAAAAAGGAATTAAATGGAACCAAAGTTACTGCAATAAATTTAGACCAAAACGATAATATATGGGTTGGTACGTATGACGGACTTTTAGGAAAATATAATATGGATTATAAACTTATAAAAACATATCATCCCAGTAGCAAAGGCCCTGATGAGATGCAGCAAATTGTTTTTTTGCAGGAAATAGATAATAACAATTTGCTAATACTAACACAATTTCATAATCTCATTTTATTAAATTTTGATATTAACACTGAAACGACCAGCACATTTGAATTATATTCCAAAGGCAGCAACATAACTTATTGTTTGTTAAATTCTTTAAGGGAAAATCAGCATGGTGAATTATTGGCATTAATTTCAGATAAGGGTTTGTTTCATGTGAACTGGAAAGTTAACGTACTGGAAAACAGATTACAGGAGATGAATAAACGTATAGATTGTTATATTTCCGATTTTTACAATGATAAAAATGGCAACTACTGGTTTGCTTCTTCCACTGATGGTTTATTATGTGTTTCAGATGATGGAAAGATCTATAAAAAGTGGTCGGTTAAGGACGGATTGCCTTCCAACACCCTTGTCAGGATTGAATCTGTAGATGATCATTTTCTATGGATCAGCACGATTTCAGGTATTTGCAGGTTCGACATTGAATCCGGTCAAGTGCTGAATTTCAACTATAGCGATGGCCTTCCGGCAAATGAGTTTCAGGAAAGGGCTTCTGCAAAAACGAATGACGGAAGAATAATTTTTGGTTCTACGTCTGGCTTTACCATTATAGATCCTTCAAAATACAGTCCCGATACTTCAAAGACCGAAGTAATTATTTCAGATATCACTTTTCAAAACCAAAGCATCAGAAATCCGGAAGGAAAGCAGTTATTAAACCAACCATTGGAAGACACGAAAGAACTATGGTTACCATATAATAAAAATTCATTCTCCATCCATTTTTTTGTAAAAGCAAAAAGTTATATAAAACATCACAATTATGCCTACCGGTTAGTCGGCCTGGAAAAAAACACAAATTATATAGGTGAAACCAATTATATCACTTATACTAATTTGTCGCCCGGTAATTATACTTTCGAGATAAAAAGCACCGATAAAACTCAGGAAGGTATTCCAACCAGGCTTATTATTCATATTCGATCACCCTGGTATTTAAGCTGGTATGCATACCTTGCCTATTTTATCATATTTTTTACAATTATATGTCTTTCCATTTATGCATATTTAAAAAGGATAGAATTGAAGAAAGAAAAAGAAATATCAGATTTTAAGATACAGAAAGAACATGAACTTACAGAAAAAAAACTGGCATTTTTTACCAACATATCACATGATTTAAAAACCCCGTTAACTCTTATTGATGCCCCTGTTAACGATCTGTTGCAATCTGAAAACCTGAATGAGGAACAGGTTAATAAACTTATGATTGTTAACCGAAATTCAAAACGGCTCTATAAATTAATTACAGATTTGCTCGATTTCAGAAAAATAACACAAAAGCAGTATGTATTAAGAGTGAGGGAAACTGCAATTTCTGGTATTATAACAGATGTTTACCAAGCATTTAAAGAAGAATGCGAAAAAAAGACGATTAATTTTAAATGTTCTGTAAATGATAATCTTATAGGTTTTGTTGATCCTGAGAAAATTGAAAAAATACTTTGGAACCTCTTATCAAATGCTTTAAAATTTACAAATAAAGGAAGGGGTATATATTTAAGCGCTAAAGAACTATCCGATAAAGGAACAAAGAATTTAGAACTGGTTATTAGTGACCAGGGCATCGGTATATCAGAGGATGATAAAAGCAAAATATTCGACCGTTTTTTCAAGGTTAAGAATTCTGAAATGAAGAATCAAGAAGGTACAGGAATAGGCCTTTCGATTGTAAAAGAGCTTGTTGAATTGCATCATGGTTCAATTCATGTAGAATCGGTATTAGGTTCAGGAACTACCTTTACTATTAAAATCCCTTCAGGTAAAGAATATTATTCTGAAAACGATTTAGACGGGATTGATATAATAACAAATTATGAAAAGAATAAATGCGCTGATTTTGAAAGCATGGAAATAAAAACGCTAACCGGTTCAAAACAGAAACATTATAATTTACCAGCAATTTTAATAGTTGAAGACAATTCTGAACTTCGGGAATATTTAGCCAGGCATTTTGAAAAAAGTTATAAGGTTTATCAGGCTGAAGATGGTTATACAGGTTTAAATATGGCAAAAGAACTTAATCCTGATCTTATTTTAACTGACGTTCAAATGCCCAGAATGAATGGATATGATTTCTGCAAAGAAATCCGTCACCATTTTGATACTTCGCATATACC
>CAYWUI010000101.1:0-1241 GCA_964461435.1 uncultured Bacteroidales bacterium
GGTATAGTTTTATACTCCGATGGCAATAAAATATGGTCAACTACAGGTACACCGCCAAATGCCCTTGCAAGCACAAAGTAATAGGCAGCCCTCAAAAAATAAGCTTCTCCGAGACGATTATTGATTTTCGTTATATTAACTCCTTCTATTAGTTTAGCCTCAGGTAGTTTTTCAATAACCTCCGAGGCGCGTGAAATTCCGTTAAACATAGCCCCATATATGGATATCAACATACTTCCATCTGCAGTGTATGACAAATCATCATACGAGTACCCTTCACCCCAGGCTGTTGGCGTGTCCCCGCCACATTCCGCTTCATCTGAGGGAACACTTCCTAACCACATTCTAAAATTATCGTATACATCACAGTTTTCCTTGAACTCAAATGAATTGTACACTCCGTTAAGGACCATGTCCATATAGGTAGTATCAGTAAAAAAGCTAAGTTCGTCAACTTTTCCCATGGGTTTAATATCGATGAAATCTTCGGAACACCCAACAAACAACATACTTATAAAAGTTGCTGCTATATATATAAATTTTTTAATCTTTTTCATTTTATTCATTTTTTAAGTTTTAAACATCAGTTAATCAGGTAATCAGAACGACATATTGAGTCCAATACTGTACATTTTGGCCTGAGGGTAAACTCCATAGTCGATACCAAATAATGTCGGGTCGTTCCCTCCAATTTCCGGATCAAGACCGGTGTATTTGGTAAGTGTAAGAAGGTTTCTCCCTCCGACATAAACCCTTAACAGCTCAACTCCGAATTTCCTGGATATGGTTTCAGGCAAAGTATAACCCAATTGAAGGGACTTGAGCCTTAAATATGAACCATCCTCGATATACCAGTCACTATACTTATAATTATCGGTTCCTGCAAGCCTGAACTGGTTAGAAGTTGTGTTTCCCGGGTCAATCATATTCCCGCTTTCATCATAAACAGGAGCACGATATGCATCCAACGCATCTACTATCCAATTTTCATTGCCCGATGGATTATACTTACCTCTTTTGGCCCAATTAAAAATATCGTTTCCATAGCTGCCCTGGAAAAAACAGTTCATGTCAAATCCTTTGTATTCCAGATTTATTGAAAAACCGAAAGTGAATTTGGGGTTAGGGTCACCTATTATTGTTTTATCCCTGTTGTCAGAGCTAAAAATAGTATCGCCATTAATATCAACAAACCTCAAATCGCCAGGTTTTGCAAGGTTTTGAAAGAAAATCTTTTTTCC
>CAYWUI010000101.1:1341-3047 GCA_964461435.1 uncultured Bacteroidales bacterium
GAGTAAAATTTCGATCCGGGAATACCATCATTCCCGGTTATTCCCCAGCCGAAACGAACTTTTCCAAAGCTTAAAAAGGTCAGGTTGCTCCTTACCGCATCAAGTTCGCTGAACTTAAATCCCGCAGATAAAGCAGGAAAACTGCCATACCTGTGTTTTGGCCCGAATTTGGTTGAACCATCATAGCGATAAGAGAATTGTGCAAGGATCATATTTTTAAACTCGTAATTTACCCTTCCAAAATAGGCATATTTTGCATCATGGTTAACTGTTCCATGCGACAGGTAAAACTCTGAACCACTTTTTCTCAATGTAGCATCAATATACTGGTACTCTGGGGTAGCACCTCCTTTAAGCAATGAATCTGCCTGTCCGGAAAGTGTTTTTCTCACGAATTCGTTTGCTTCAAAACCGGCCATCAGGTCGATTTTATGATCGTCAAATAACGTGGTTTTGTAATTAAGGATATGCTGCCAGTCCCATGTTAAATTGCGGTCCAAATCCCTGGTTACATTTGGAATTGGATTTGACTGGGTAACTGCAATATAATAATAGGGTGTGAAATTATCCGTTTCCCAAAAATTCACATCAAGGCCAAGGTTGTTAATGTATGTCAACCCTTTCAAAATTTCAACATTTACAAAAAAATTACCTGCAACCCTGTATGATCCTGATTGTTTGTTATTGTAATAAACCTGTGCAACGGGATTGCCGGTCCCTGTCGAAAACAATGGAACGCCCCAGCCACCCCAGACTATATTTCGGGCTTCTTTCATAGCAGGAGACATTGGAGATGTTTCCCGTATGTAAGAAATCGGACTTGTAGCAATTGCCCCGGCCACAATAGATCCCCATGATGAATTATCGTATTCACCCCGCTGTCGGGTGGCAGTCAGGTTAATATTTTCTCCTATTTTTATCCTTTTACTAATTTCAATAGTGGAATTGACCCTGATATTATAACGTTGATATTCGGTCTTTTTAACAATCCCATCCTGGTTTAAATATCCCAGGTTGAAATACAATGTTGAGTTTTGGGTACCTGCAGTAGTAGTAAGGTTATACTCTTCCATCACCGCATCGTGCGAAATTTCGTCCCACCAGTTGGTATAGGGCAAAGTATCAGGATCTGCCGTAATAGGGTTAGTCAATTTGCTTTCCAGGCTATTGTAAATTTGTATAAATTCTTCTGTATTGCACATATCAACCCTAATGTCGTTCTTCTGCACACCGCGGTACATCGAGAAGTCAATTTTTGCTTTTTGGTTTTTTGAGCCTTGCTTTGTAGTAACCAGTATAACGCCATTGCCACCTGACGAGCCATATATAGCCTGCGATGAAGCGTCTTTCAGCACCTCGATATGCTCGATGTCGTTTTGGTTGATTGAGCCAATATCGCCCGGAATCCCGTCAATAATATATATTGGCCCCGGGACACCACTCCATTCATCTTTTTTTGTAATTGTATTAATACCTCTTACACGGACCGTAATGCCTGCACCAGGCATACCTGAATTGTTAATAATCTGCACCCCGGCGGCTTTACCTTGTAAAGCCTGCAATGCACCTGTACTTGGTGTTTTTACCAGCTCCTCACTGGACACTGAAGCAATTGCACCTGTAAGATCACTTTTTTTCTGTACTCCATAGCCTACCACTACAACTTCATCCAACGACAGAAGGTCAGGTACAAGAGAAACCTGTAT
>CAYWUI010000102.1:0-3035 GCA_964461435.1 uncultured Bacteroidales bacterium
GTTCAACACTGACTACATGTTGGGTCTTGCAGACCACACGTAGTCCTATTTATTGTAAGCTGGCGGTTTTACTTTCTTTTTAATTTTATCTCCATATCCCAATGGTATTCACAGTCTGATTTTATATCAATAGTGTCTGTGTTTTTTAGTAAGAACTCTGCCAACTTCTCTTCATTAAAATTGGAATAATCACCTTGCATTATCAAATAACAATATATGTCTGAAATGCTGCTGGGCTTTCTCTTTGGTTTTAAGAATTCAACACATCGTCTCAATGTATCGGAATCAAGCTTAATTATTCTCGGTTTTACAATCCAATTAAAATCATTCTCTGATTTACCTAATCCATGCAACGCTTCAATTATTTCATGTATTCCAAATCCAACCTCATAGTTATCTTGATATAAAGGTGTAATGAACTCCAATGTATCTGCAAATCTTTTATTTAAATTAAGTGCTTCCGCAAATCTTTGTTGGGCATATAAATCAGAAGGATTTTTTTTTGCTCTTTCTTCTCGCAATTTTAATAAGTTGGGCCAATCTTCTTTTTCAAAAAGAATCTTATCATCTTCCCAATCTTCTAATCCATAAGGGTCTTCAAAATCCATTGTCTAAATTGCTGTTTAAATTTTATTTATCCTCAAATATACGAATCCGATTATTAATATCTTTCCCAATCAGTTAATCCATTTGCAGGATGTCCTCCGCTTGCTTACAACGGTTCTCAAATATGGCATTGGCGGGGTTTTTGGAACGCGTTTTTATCCTCCGAGCCAGATGCTGAAAAGGAGACAAAATGCCAATAAAAAATCGTTTGCCCCGCTGTGCCATATTTGATGTTGTAAGCTGGCCTTATTTGTCAATCAATTTGTCAACTTGTTCTTTTAGTTTGGGTAAATTTCTCGAAATTATCCCCCAAATAATCACATCATCAACTTTATCGTATCCATGGATTACCCAATTTCTTAAATCAACAATGCGTCTTGAGTCCGAAATATCAATATTCTCATCAAGTTTTAAAATCCGATTTGTTGCTTCTCCAATAATTTCTAATTCTCTCTCAATACCTCTGCGTAAAAGTTTATTGGATTTGTATTCATTAAAGTCTCGTTTATCATCCAAATAATCATAAATTGAATTTATTGATTCTTGAATGTCTAGCAAATATTTTAAAATTTCACGCTGCATAAAGTAATTGTTTGGTCTCTTCTATGCTCTCAATAAAATAGGGGTTTGACAAGGAATTCTCAGTCAATAAATCAATTTTACGATTAAATAATTCTTTTAATTTATAATGTAGTTCAAAATAATTATCTGTGTATTTCTCAATTGATATATCTTTGAATGAAATCAATATATCAATATCGCTTTTGTCATTAAATTTATCAGTGCATACGGATCCAAATACATACATTGTCTTGACATCATAGTCCTGACAAAGTTTTTTTAAATCATCTAATTTATTTTTTATAAATCCTTGCATTGTTATTTAATTTTACTCAAAGATAATATATTAACGAATATCTATCAATGTAACTTGCAGTTTTCCAGGCTTGCTTACAATGGTTGACGGTAAAAAATGTTTGGGAATGCGGCCTGCGTTCGTATCCCCCGTTGATAAAATTAATGCGTGGCATACAGCTTAAATCCCCACTTTACCCCAAATTTTTTTTGTCCGTTTGTTATGCCCTGTGCTTTATACTTTTATATATATTGATTTATTCATTTCAATTTGTTATAAAACAAGGAATCACATCTTCACTAAAATAAGGTTCTTGATTAACCCAAAACATGTATTTTACTTTTAGAAAATCTTTTGCAAATGCATGAAGTAATGGTACAATATTTTCGCGTCCATCAACTCCTATATCTTTATTTTTGTTGTATTCTTCATAAGTGCCTGTTTTTCCAATATAGTTACCATCTTGTATAGCAATTCCAAGTGGGACAGTGTATTTTTTTTCGTGCATCATGGCCACTGTATGGTTAAGATTTGCCTTAGTATGAATCATTAGATCTGGACCACCCAAACCAACTCCTATTTCTTCACCGTAATTGTATATAGAACGAAGATATCCTTTATCTTCCCATGGCAGCCATTCTCCTGGCATAAAATTAGCATATTGCATAGTGGTCGAATTTGGAAAAGCTTTTTTAAGCGCAAGCATATTTTCTTTTAAACATTCCGTATAGCGCTTAGGTGTAAAAGACGTATCAATATCACCATTAGCCCCAATAGCCGTTTCCTGTAAATTTACACCTTCAATTTTACCATCAAATTCTTTTCCCAATGCTTTCATTAATAATGCAAAACGATATTGAACCTGTGGATCCCATCTTTTCGCAACCCATCCATCTTTGACTCCATTATCGTCAAATTGAGGGGTAGCTCCTCCATCAAACTCCTCTGTTAATAAATATTTCGGAATCCCCACATAATTGGGATTGAAAGTACCATCCTGTAACTGTATGAACAGTTTTTTATCGTATGATAACAGGTATTCGTAATCTTCCTTAATAATTGAAAAATCATACTGTCCCTTTTCAGGTTCCAGTAATTCCCATGGATACATTATTTGTGCTCCAACAAATCGTTTGACTTCTAAAAACGGGTGATTATGAATAGCCTCTCGGTCTCTGGCAAAATATACAAAATGTTTAATACTATCTTTTTCTAAAGGACAAGTGGCATCCAAATATTGTTTATATGCATTAACATATCGGTCTGCCGGGTTTTCCCACTGACCAATAACATTGAAAGTTACAAAGAATCCAAGTAAAATTATCGGTATGTACTTTTTATTTCTCATAATATTTTTTAATATTTCAATCTTTTTAGTATGGTTTGTTAGCATTGGGCATAAACGTATGGCGATATGTGCAGTGCAGGTTTCAAAGCTAATAGTTGTCTGTTTATATAAATAAAAATATATGCATAAACTTTTTAAAATCAATGATACCTGCATTGCGTATCATCGCGTGTTGAACTAAATCCCTTCGGGATAGCTCAATTCAAATGTACTACAATTTTTAAT
>CAYWUI010000103.1:0-3017 GCA_964461435.1 uncultured Bacteroidales bacterium
ATGTACGGTGGTGTGAGAGGTGCACTGGCGGGGCTTCATCCCCGTCAGCCGCCTACGATTGTGGCTAGTTGTTATATTACGTCTATTACCTTTTTATCTAAAAATAGCCCATTATTCGACCTTAATATTAAAAAATGTTGATTTTATTTGGTTTATATTATAAACATATTTATATTTGAACCATAATTAATCTATAAACATAAAAATGAAATAAATGGAAAAAACAAATTTAACACCAGAACAAAGCCTATTGTTAATAGCAAAAACAATAGAAGAGACCAAAGAACGGTTCAAGGAAAACGGCCACATATTTATATTCTGGGGCAGTTTAACAGTGATTGTATTTGGGAGTCAGCTTATTCTTTCACTATTGGAATACTATAAAATAGCATGGTATCCGGTTTTTCTTTTTCCACTTGGTGGAATTTATATGCTCTACATTTGGATAAAAGAAAAAAAACAAAACAAGCCCAAAACCATTATCGGGAATATTTTAGGAAACCTGGGATGGGTATTTGGATTAAATCTTATGATAATGGGATTTTTCTTTTCTAATGAACTTGGAGAAGCTCTTGCCCCGGTATTTTTAATTTTATTTGCCTTATTTATAATTGCCTGCGGGTTAACTATTAAATTTAGACCTCTTACCATTGGAGGATTATTGATGAATTTAATCGCACTCGGCTCTTTCTTCTTTGCCACAGATTATCATGGATTTAGCATGATGTTAGGAGCTGTGGTAGGATTGATAATACCAGGAATATTACTTAATAATGCCAGAAGAAAAGAAAATGTTTAAAGATTTAGACCCTATACTGCACTCGCAACTGCGATTGTCGATTGTATCCTTATTGATGTCGGTAGCTGAGGCTAATTTTAACTTCATCAAGGAAGAAACTCAGGCTACATCGGGTAATTTAAGTATCCAAATTAAAAAACTACAGGATGCAGGGTACATCGAGGTGAAAAAAACCTTTAAGAATAATTATCCGAATACTTCTCTTTCCATTACCAAAAAAGGAATTGAAGCATTTGAGAACTATGTAAATAATTTAAAAAATTATATCAATCCTAAATAATTTTTTTTACTAATTAAGTTTACAATATAAACTACTTTATATATTTAAAATCATGAAAAAAACAGTATTTATCTTATTGGCAGCAACCCTTATGGTGCTATGTTATGGGCAGCAAACTTTTGCACAAAAAAAAGATGTATTAAACCCTAAAAACGTCAAAATAAAGGACAACAAATCCTTGTTGAAGTTTTATTGTCAGTTTAGTTCATATACAGATCCGGGCGAATATGCATATTTGTATAAAAACCTTCCTAACTCGCTACCGGAGCTTTGTCGTCTCATTAGATCACAATATATAAACTATGGGTGGGAACTGGATAATTATCGTGAACAAATTCCCAAAGAAAGATGGAATGAATCATATAAGTATCAAACAGTAAAATCGGCTCTGGAGGGGCTTATGTCCTATGACTCCCGGGGGTTAGTCAATGATCGTATACCTGAAAATCGATTAATGTTGATCTGCAGGGATAATGCCCTCTTACTGGTATCCATACTTAAATATCGCGGCATTCCAGCCAGGGTTCGCTATGGATTTGCCCCGTATTTAATACCTGGTTTTCATGCGAACCACGTCATTTGTGAAGTATGGAATGAAAAGGACAACCGTTGGATGTTGGTAGATCCCAGTGCGGATAGAATTGATTTCAGTAGAGAAGAATTTGACTTCAGCAATGATGTCTGGTTAAAAATGCAAAAAAAAGAAATTAACCCAAAATTATATGGAATACCCGGCCAAAATGAATATAATGGATCACCCCTAATGACAACAGTTGTTTGTTATGATTTGGCATCGATATTGGGAACCGAATATCCGGCTGGTCAATATTCACCAATATTGGATTATGTTTTTCAAAACAATCAATTCACTCCGAAGCAAGTTGAAATCCTGAACAGAATCAGTGAATTAATGAAGTCCATTGATGTTGCTAACATTTCGAAATTACAAGAAATCTACAATAATACCCCTCAAATTCAATTTACAAAGAAATATGAACCTGTTATCATAAATATTGAAAATAACACTGAAGCCAAAGATTCCTCAATTAACAAACCAGTTATTGAATTTGTAGATATACCGGCAGGTACATATATGATGGGAAGCCCTTTAACGGAACCAGGAAGAAAAGAGGATGAAATTCAACATAAAGTTACCGTAAGTTCCTTTAAAATGAGTAAATATTGTATAACCTTTGAACAATTTGATGCATTTTGTGAAGCTACAGGCCGGAGAAAACCATTTGGATTTAAACGAGGAAACATGCCGATATCACAAATAACCTGGTACGATGCCCAGGCATTTGCTGAATGGATGGGATGCAGATTGCCTACAGAAGCTGAATGGGAATATGCAGCCCGTGCAAACACTACCACTCCTTTTTTTACCGGTGATAGCCTAACATCTGATCAGGCATATTTTAATAACACATCAGGAAGGGAAGCCATGCCCGTTGGAAGTTTTCCGCCCAATGCCTTTGGATTATATGATATGCACGGTAATATGGGTGAATTGTGCAGTGATTGGTATGGCGAATACAATTTAAAAGAGACATCAAATCCTAAGGGACCCGAAACAGGCGAACAAAAGGTTCTCCGTGGTGGTGGTTTTTGGGTTTCGGCACAGGTATGTCGGTCAGCCAGCCGTGATAGTGTTCCTCCGGGAAACAGGGGTGCAGGAATTAGTTTCAGGATTGTAAAAGATAAATAATTATTTTTACTGAAGATATAGTTGATAACACAGCTATATCTTTAGTATTAAAGTAGTTACTTTATACAATGTCATCACTTCTCCATTGAGAAAAAGGAAGTCCAATTATCTGCGCTACATACCTTTCAAGTCTAAAGTTTAATATAGAAAAATCCTTTAGTAGAAAAATAGAATCCTAACTCAAAATATACTCATTGCAGGTGTCCTGTACAATTAGCCATAACGGCAGT
>CAYWUI010000104.1:0-2928 GCA_964461435.1 uncultured Bacteroidales bacterium
TTTCAGCAACGAGGGCTGGGTGTATGCAATTCGCGCTGTTGGCCAAAGAACCCAGAAAAATCTCAGGCCAATACTATACCTCCGTTTTTTCGTTTTGTCAATTTTACATCATTATCCGCGACTCATCCGCGCTTTTCTGCTGATCCGCGGTTCTCACCGCCGCCGCACCCACACCAGCATCCCCCCCACCGCACCCAGCGCCGCCAGCACTCCCAGAAACCAGGTTGCTCCGAGAAACCCGGTTTCTAGCCCTGAGCGGGCGATGAGGCTGCGTAGGGTGACAGCGGTGGGGTTGCCGCCGGGCTCATCATTGTCGCCCACGAAAGGCGAGAAACTGCTCACTCCCGTAACCTCGACGTAGTAGGGTTCAGTTGTGCATTGCCGGCTAGGGCTTGTGCCAGCGGTCACCCAAGCGGAACCATTCCAGCGCCAGACCTGCATCGAGGAACAAGTGGTATCGCCCAGCTCACTGGCGGAGAAGTAGAGGCGCATGGTGGCATCGAGACCGGAGGTGGTCTCCGGCGCGATGTCGAAGCAGCGCCTGACGGAACTGCCAGAAGTGCCGGTAGTGCAGTCCTGGTTGCCGCGGATTTTCACCGTGGTGCTGCCCAGGTCGGAGCCGTTGGCGTTGAGGGTCACCCCGCCGTAGTCCCCGGTGTTGAAGAAGTTCACGGGCGAGGTGCCGGTCACCTCTTGGGTGCGTTGCAAGGTGCCGGTGTTGGTGAGGGTGTTGGTCACGGTGAATTCAGCCGCGTCCACCAGGGTGCTGCCGCTGTTCACGGTCAGGTCGTAGAAGGTGATGGTGTCGGTATCCAGGGTTTGGGACCCGCTCCCGCCGAAGGTCACAGTGCCGCCGCGGGGGGCGAAGACGCCGCCGTTGCGAATGAAGTCCCCGGCCAGGTTGATGTTGGCGAACACTTCACCGCCACTGGCGAGCGTCTGAACCTGGGCCGCGGAGAGCGCCTGGTTGTACACCCGCACGTCGTCAATGCGCCCATCCACGGGGTTTGCGCCGTCGTACTTTGCCCCGATGCTCATGCCGCTGCTGGCGCTGTGGAAGCCGGAAAGGGGGAATGGGTCTCCTTCCTGGACGCCGTTGACGTAGACGATGGCCTGGCTCCCATCCCAGGTGAAGGCGATGTGATACCAGGTCCCGCTTGTCCAGGCAGTGGTGGTGGTTTTGATGTTATCCTGATCAGAACCGCCGACCCCGGTGTACAACCCGATTTTGCCCTCCCCGCCAAAGTTGAAGATCATTGCGGGACGGGCTTCAGCGCTGCTCCGGCCGTAGAGCAGGTCTTTGCGGCTGGAGGCCGCAGTCCAGTCGCTGCCAGGCTGAAACCACAGGGCGTAGGTGAAGGCCGCTTCGGGGCGCTCAAAACCGGTCGTGATGAGCACCCGGTCGTTCAAGCCATCGAATGCCAGGGCGTAGGGGTTATCGAAGCTGGTTGGCGCGGTGGTACTCGTCCAGGTTGGGCCGTCAATTAGCTCGCCAAAGTGACCGTTGCCGGATGAATCGCCGATGTCTGTGCCGGAACCTTCGTCGAATTTCCAATAGCCTCCCAGGGAGGGGCTGGCTTCCAGCCGGCCGCTGTTGAGGGTCAGGGTTCCGCTCACGTTGAGTTCGGTGTCCAGGGAGGTGGTCGCCTGGTAGGTCTCCGGGTGCTCTCCGTTCGCCAGGGCTTCGATTTCGGTTGCCGAGAGCGCCCGGTTGTAGACCCGGGCATCGTCCAGCCAGCCATCCAGAGTGAAGGACGACGGCCCGCTCAGTTCGACGCCATCACCGGCGGCGACCGTGCCGGATATCCCGGGACCCGCCTGTTCGACGCCGTTCAGGTAGAGGAGCATTTGGCTCCCATCGTAGGTGCCGGCCACGTGATACCAGGTCCCGCTGGTCAGGGCATTGGTCTTCGTGGCGTAGTACACCCCGCCGTTGATTGTGACGTAGAATTGCAGGTCCCGGTCATGGTAGCGCAGTCCCGCTTTGTTGTTACCCAGGGTCAAGAAGCGCATGTACCCACTTGGCAGGCTGTCGAGTTTCACCCAGGTCGCCAGGGTGAGGCGCTGCAAGCCGTCAATGTCGGGCGTGCCGGCGATGCTCACGTAATCGTTGTCGCTGCGGTCGAAGCTCAAACTGTAGGGATCGCTGAAGTCCATCGTGGTGGGGGTATCCGCACTCCAGGTGGGGCTGTTGGTCAGCGTGCCATTGCGACCGTAGCCGGAGGCGTCGGCCGCCGTTGTCCCGGTGCCATCGTCCAGCTTCCAGTAACCCAGCAGGCCGTCGTTGATCACCAGGTCGTAGAAGGTGGTGGAGAGGGTCTGGTCGCTGGTGTTATCGAGCACCACGCGCCCGCCGTTGGGGTCGAAGGTTCCCCCGCTGTGGGAGAAGCCGCCCGAGACGGCCATCAAACCGGCGGGGGCGGTGAAAGTCCCCCCGGCCTGCTCGTAGGGGCCGTTGACCCGCAGGCTGTAGCCCCCCGCATTGATGGCGCCGTCGTAGCCGGCGTCAATCAACAGGCGGGCGACGGTAAAGGCGGCGTCCATGATGGCATTGGCGTCGCTGGTGTCGTTGAAAACGACCACGCTGGAGGCGCCGGGGGCTGTGTCTTCGCTCCAGTTGGCGGCCGTAGACCAGTTGCTCCCGCTGCCGCCGTCATCCCAGATGGCGGCGCCGGCTTCGTAGGCCCCAATATCGCAGGAAGCGTTGATGGGCCGGGGGACGCCGCGCTGATCGCGGGTGTAGGTGATTCCACAGCCGTTGGCCCGCTCCGGGATGGCGTCCAGCGCGGGACTGCCGGACAGCAGGGCGTGGGTGCGGGGGGCGCTACCAGAGCCGTCCGGCGGGCCGCCGTTATCCTGCAAAGGGCCTAGTTTGGGGTCGTTGGTTGGCTGATCGGTGGCTACGGTGGGACAGCCGGTGCCAACGCC
>CAYWUI010000105.1:0-2826 GCA_964461435.1 uncultured Bacteroidales bacterium
ATTAATACTAAGCATTTAATATAATTCGTTTTCTATTCGGAGCCATTGCACTTAAACGAATGGCGATATGAATAGTTGCCGATTTTGAAAAACTTCCTTGTCCGGTTACCATTAAGTTAGTTAAATATATAAAACTTTCAAATACTATCAAACCCGGCAATTATTTATTATCGCATGTTAGCAACAGGCCTTTGTTATTTTTTATTATCATCCAAATATCCATTAAAAAATCGGATAAACAACAGATATGACAGTTACATCATTGTATACTCTATAGCCATCGTTAAACTTTTGGTTTGTGTCTGTATATTGTCTGGTTATCGGTTTTGATGAATATATCCCAAATACAAAGTTTATTAACTGCATCAAAACGCAATCGAATAAAATTATTGCAGTTATTACAAAATAAATAGAATCATATGTGGTAATGTTAAAAGGTGTAATTTTAAAATGGGAAATCAGAGCAATAATAAATATCCAAACAATAACCCGAAATACAGTGCCGTAACTGAAGAGATAACTAACATTCGATTTTGTCCAAGTTATAAGTAAAATGATCGAACTGATCAATCCTCCTAATACCATACCTATGATAATTCTCCATACAAGGCTTGATAAGTTTAAAAATATTAAGCAAGAAAGCATTGATACAATTTTTATCAATGTGTTTATGGAATGAATAATAAATGCCTTTCTTGACCGAGGAATCAATATTGCTGCATTTTCATTTATGTAATTGACATTGTGTTGGCGAAAACCACCTGATTTTACTTTTATATCTTTTAGTTTGATTAAGTCGAGCTTGTATGGTTTGGAATCTGCTAATTTAGATGAGCAATAATAACATTTTTGCTCAGTAGGAGTAGTCTCCGAGTAGATCTGTTTTATCCGTTCCAGTGAATAATAAAACCTGCCGGGCATAAAATTCTTTTATCGTAAACATACCAGGCTATAATACCTGCAAAGGGCCATGTAATAAAAAACAAGAAAATCATTGTCCATTCATTGTGTAATGCCACATGGATTGGTAGTAATAATAGAAAAAAGAAAAGAGGGATAATAGCAATTCGGACAATTATTGTAAACAATAAAGCCAAATCATTGATCCCACTTTTCTGGAATGATTCATGTTGCTTCTTAAATTCATCGTATTGCATCTTTGCTTGTTGCTGGGCCTTTTCACGTGCTTTCTGCCTAAATCGCTCAAATTCATCGCTTGCACGATTATAAGTAATATTTTGTTCTTCGGTGGGTACTGTTGTGTATCCTTTTTTATACCGTTGACTATGATGAATTAGAAATTCATACGCTTCGGAAATCTCAATGAATTTTTCATGAGCATTTTTTGACTTATTAATATCAGGATGATATTTCTTTGCTAACCTGCGATAAGCTTTTCGGATATCTTTTTCTGTAGAATTTGTAGCTATTTCTAATAAGGCATAATAATCTTTCATGTTTTTTTTGTTCTATTAGCAGAAAAGTATCATCGGCTTCAGGTTTGTTGCTAACCTTTAGATTAGTAATATAAATATTTTCTGCTTAACATTAAAGATTCCTGGGGTGAACTATGCGCTAACAAAGCCTCGGACTTATGAACCGATTAAGACCCCAGGAATCTTTATTCAGCGAACATATTCATATAGATATTGAAGCTTTAAGGCTTATTATCAAGGTTTAGAAGCGTTCGCTTTTAATTAACTAATTAGATAAAATTATGAAAAATTCTTCAAATTCATTTAATTTTTTCATTGGTATTGATGTATCCAAGTTAACGCTTGATGTTACTTTACTTAATCCGGTTAAGGGAGTAAAGAAATACAAACAGTTCTCAAACACTTCTGATGGAATGATTTTACTAAATTCCTGGCTTAGAAAAGTTGACGGATTTAAATATCACTATAGCATTTTTTGTTTTGAGCATACAGGAATGTATACACGTGTTTTGCTTGAATTTTTAATGAATAAAAAAGCAAATGTATGGATGGAGTCTTCTCTTCATATTAAAAAAAGTCTCGGTTTAAACCGGGGGAAAAATGATAAAATAGACTCCTTAAGGATTGCTGAATATGCATACCGTTTTACAGATAAAGCTGTTCTTTTAATAAATAACAATCCTGAGTTAATAATCATTAAAGACTTGTTGACTTCAAGAGACAGGCTAAAAAGATCATTACAAAGCATTTTAACTGCAGTAAGAGAACTTACAAAAATTGATAAGGAGCAGGGTAAAAAGATGGAATTATTGAACTTGCATGCTATACGCGGAATAAAAAATAGTATTCAGCAAATAGAAAAACAAATGCTTGATTTAATAAATAGAAATAAGCAGTTTACAGAATATTATGATTTAGCTACAAGTATTCCCGGAGTTGGTAAAGTTTTGGCTATTAAACTTATCGTTTATACAAAAGCATTCACAAGGTTTAACAATGTTAGGCAATTAGCCTGTTATTGCGGAGTAGCTCCTTTTGAATACCGCTCCGGAACATCTATAAGAGGTAAAGCTGGCGTTTCAAAATTTGCTAATATGGATCTGAAATCAACATTACACCTTGCATCAATATCTGCTATTCAGCATAATCCTGAATTAAAAAAATATTATTTAAGAAAAACAGAAGAAGGTAAAAGTAAAATGACTGTCATTAATGCTGTTAGAAATAAATTGCTGGCAAGAATAGTAGCTGTTGTAAATAGAAAAACGCCTTACGTGCAAATCATGAAGATTGCAAGCTAAGGTGGCTATTTTTTGAAATTGATTAATAATTATAAATTATTATTGAGAAATTTTAATAAAAAATATTTGGATTTATCATAGATATCGGT
>CAYWUI010000106.1:0-2661 GCA_964461435.1 uncultured Bacteroidales bacterium
CGACCGCAACAACAACTTCATTCGGCTCAATTTGAGCGAGCATTCAAGTCGTGCAACAGTACCAGCCAAGCCTGATGCTGTTGCGCCAGGTTATTGAATTCAGATGGTCTTCATAATATAACTGCCAACGATAAAGCGTATGAAAAGTTGCCGGCTTAAAAGCTTATCCTTATTCGGATGTGCCAATCTCGGAAAGAGCCATAAACCTTGAAAAATATTTTATTTCGGCAATTTTTTTACTTATAAATTTGGTTTTTCCTTAAAACAGTGTTGGCGATAGTTTAATTATTTATCCTATAATTAATTAAATTTTCCTCATATATATAAACTATCATCAATTAATAATCTCCATCTACTGCTATGATAATCAGTCGTTCCAAGCGATAACAAATAACCTTTTACGGTTTTTCCATCATATCTTGGCGCATAATATAAATTACTATCCCAAGGATTTTTATAAGGATCATAATTTGTGTTTAAAAAGTAAATCGAATCTGTTTCATGGATAACAGTGTCGTCATTTGATGTTAAATAAATCCAATAGGAATTCGGATAAGCCGGAAAATATTCTTTTGGAAAGATCGTGTCAATTTTAACATCGTTATTATTATACTCATCATCATTTTCTTTTGAACAACCAATAATGAGAAATAGTAATAGAATAAAATTAATCTGTTTCATATGGTTTCTTATTAAATTATCGCCATTCGTTATCAACTCACAATTTGCTTCAAATACTGAGCAAAACAATAGGAAGCCACCAGCAAGCCAATGACTTATATGCGCTATTAGCAAAAGTGCATTGTTAATAATTTGTAATTAATGATTCGTAGGGTATTTTTAATTTGTCATGAAGATTTTTTATCATTTTTAGCGTTAATTTCCTTTTACGATTAAAAATCTCTGAGACTCTGCTCTTATATCCTATGATTTTAGCCAAATCTTTGTTATCCATATTCATTTGCTCCATCCTAAATTTAATTGCATCAATAGGATCGGGTGCTTCAATTGGATAATGTTCATCTTCATATTTTTCAATTAATATTCCTAATAAATCTGCTTCATCTCCTTCAGGGGAATCAGCTGGAGCATCAAATATAATTTCAAGTCTTTTTAGGGCTTGATTATATTCTTCTTCTGTTTTTATTACTTTAATATTCATGTTATTTATATTTTTTCTGCGTCAATTTTATCATACTCTCTATGCGTTCCAATAAATCTTATAAAAGCCCACTTTCTTAGATAGTTAATCTGCACAACTAATCTGTATTTGTTACCACATATATTAAAAACTACCCTTCCCCTTTTAAGAATACTTGCTCCTGGATACTCAGTTTTAATATCAATGGGCGAAATCCAAATTGCTTTAGAAGCTTCTTTATACCATGTCTTGAGTTGACCTTCTGAATCAGTTTTTTTCTCCCAAAATTCTCGAAGTATCTTTTTAGCAATTACCCTCATTAATTTATTAATAATAACGACAAAGATAATAAAAAGTTACCATTTTGGTAATTTTACATAAATTTTCTTTGAAATTTGGTTGTTTTGCTATGCATTTTTGCTGACGATTTTGGTGTTAATTTTAGTGTGCTGCTATTATTATTTTTTGAATACTCGATTTTATGCCATTACTAAACCTAAGGTAGTAGATGCCCGGAATCAAAAATCCCAAGTTAAGTATTTCTTTATTTTTTGTGTTATCAAGAATCTTATGAAATAGAGTTTTACCATTGATATCAAGTATCTCTATAGCTGTATATTGGGATAGGATTTCATTGTTAATTATTGTAATCATGCCGGAAGAAGGATTCGGATAAAATGAGGAGAGTATATATAATTCTGAACTTACATTGTTTATAGAAGATGGTATTACATCAATAGTGAATATAAGATAATCTATAAAAGGACAAATAGATATCTCTCTTTCTGCATATAAAGAGACATAATGTGAGCCAGTGTCTGAAAGTGAAGGAACACCGGTTAATTGTATCATATTAAGTTCTGAATTATCTGAACTTAACCAATCAGGTAAAGAATCAGCGGTAAATACTACATTACCACTACAATCAGTTCCATAAATACTGCATATGTATTGGCTATCAACAATAACTTGTGTAATAGGTTCAGTTATAATTTCCGGACCACAGTTTAAACATAAAATGCTAATGTTAAATTCTTGTGATACTGTGTCTTTACCATCCGTTACAGATATGACTACCATATTTGATTCATAAAACTGATCAGGTGATCCCATTAAAAGGGCTGTGTCATTCCCATAATCTGTAAAATAAAGCCAATCCGGTTTTTCCTTTACAAAATAATATAGTGAGTCTTCGCTATCTGGATCAGTAGCTATAATTTGGTAATAGTATAAATCAAATTCAGTAAGATTCTCAATTGGATCAGTAATAAAGTAAGGCAACTCGTTGCCAAATGATACTTGACTTAGTATTAAAGCCGTTATTAGGTAAAATAATCTTTTCATACGATATAGCTTGCGCATTAACGGATGGGTGTATGCCGCCGTGCCTTCTTTATTTCTTAAAACTTAATTAATTTAGCACAAGTTAAATAATTATCACGACTTATCAAATAGTGGCATGCGGTATACACCGTGTGTGTGCCCTGAATGGTAAATATACGAAGTTCTTTGAATATAAA
>CAYWUI010000107.1:0-2625 GCA_964461435.1 uncultured Bacteroidales bacterium
CGATCGTTCATCTTTCTAGAACGGCAATGAAAGAAAGAATTGTCAGGGGAAGGTTTGTCTCTTGACTTTCCGAGGCCTTATACGTGTTAGGCAGTACTACGTGCCTGGTTTCGGCGACTGCTTCCACAGCCGTTTGTTCAACCAATCGGCTCGACCTCGAATTCACGGTCCTACTTCTTTTCAGCTATTTCGGCGCTCGCCACGACGACGGACCGCGACTACAAGCGAAAGCTCTGTCGTGGATTCCTCTCCAGTCCGACTGTTGGATCTGTATTCGCCAGCGGAAGAACACCGGACCAAGACAGCGTATTTCCTCTGCCGAAAGTCGCATCTTCAAGTAGTCGACACATGGCTGACTTCGCTCCTAGTCTCCCTCGAAAGACAAGTATCTATGGCGATCTGAGGCACACCTCTTGGCAAGGTGTAGGATTCTTCCGATGTGTCGCCGTTCTTCATCCGTTTCACAGTGACACGCCACCTTCTTGAGTTCGTATACTAGTACCGGAGCCTGCAAGTAGTTGAATACGGCATCACCGTAGGGATCAATGAATCTCAGACAGACACTATCGGCAGTATCCACCCTTGATAGAAGCCTTGGCAGAATCATTCTTGGGTCATGCACTGACGATAGCGAAGCTCCGGATTCGTCCCTGTATTCTACGTTGATTCCCAAAGGCAATTCCCTCCCCTCAGAACCTGCCTAACGGGGCCGTGGATCAGCGGCGGAGGGAGGCGTGAGCTTGCTCGCGGCGACCGCAGTCCGCTCCATCCGCTGGATGGCCGGCGCGGAGCGCCGGACAGACGGCGGGTGACTATCCGCAGCCCCGATGGCGCGGCGCTTCGGCGTCCGCGCCATCAAGTGAGTATACTGCAAATATGAAGTATATGGTCTCAAGAAGCTGCAAATCTGCAGTATAGCCAATTAGATAAGCGTATTTGTCGTCAAATCTGCCGGATCGTAACCCCCACATACAGTACTTCTACTCGGATATTAGAGCAAATCCTGCGGAAACGCAACGATATTGACATGACCACTGCAGAAAAGGCAGTGGGCTTTCAGGCGCTACCGGTCACCAACGCTCCGGCCTGCCCTCACCCCCCCTTGCCGCCCCTATAAGCGCTAACTTAAGACTTGCAGGATCCTGTTCGGTGTGGTATCATCGGGGGCATGGACGCCGCCGAACTTCAGAGCGAATGGGACCTCCTGGCCAGCTTTCTGCCAGCGGGTTGGCGAGAAGCTGCACGGGAGCAAGGAGCCCTCAAGCGGGCGCGAGAGATCAAGGACCCCGAGGTACTCTTAAGACTTGTCTTATTGCATGCAGGTGCGGGATTGTCCCTCCGGCAGGCAACCGCAAGAGCGAAGGTACAAGGGCTAGCGTCGATATCTGATGTGGCGCTTTTGAAGCGTTTGCGTTCAGCTGAGTCGTGGCTTCGTTGGATGACGAGAGAGATTCTCCGCCGCAGTCGGTATGGCTCTGAGTTACTCACAGTGGATACGGGGCGACGGCTACGCGTCGTAGATGCCACTGCGGTCCAGGAGCCTGGGGCGACTGGGACGAGCTGGCGGGTGCACTATAGTCTGAGTCTACCTACGTTGGTCTGCGACTTCTTCGAGGTCACCGATCGTCGGGGCGAGGAGACGTACAAAAGGCTTCCGATCCAGATCGGAGACATCGTTCTGGCAGATCGGGGCTATTGCCACCGGGAGGGAGCCGCTTATGTGAAAGAGCACGGCGGGGACGTCGTTGTTCGGTTGAACACCACCAGCTTTCCTCTGGTGGATGCAAAGACAAGACAACCGTTCCAACTCCTCCCAAGGCTTCGAACTCTCCGGGGTCGACAGCCCAAAGAATGGAATGTCTGTTTCGAGGCTTCATCGGGGATCTACACAGGACGACTATGCGCGATCCGGAAAAGCGCAGCAGCCGCGCGGCGAGCCAAAGAACGGATACTGAAGGCAGCAAAGAAGAAACAGAAGCAGGTCATGCCGCAGACCCTCGAGGCAGCGGAATATGTCTTTGTGTTTGCCACTGTCGCCACAACGGCATTCGATACTCAAACCGTCCTGGAGCTCTACCGTGCTCGCTGGCAGGTAGAACTGGCCTTCAAACGGCTAAAGTCGCTCATGCAAGCCGGCCACGTTCCCAAGTACGACGAGGCTTCGGCGCGGGCGTGGATACAGGCCAAACTTCTAGCCGTCCTGCTCATCGAGCGCTTGCAGGAGGAAGCCTGCTTTTTTTCCCCATGGGGCTTTCAGATCCATCGGCAGGAGCGCTTGGCGTGAGTTTCTCGAGTCTCGAGACTCAGTCTTGTCGGTGCTTTCCATGCCTTTGTCGCCAACGTCACTTATCAAACACGGGCGCCGGATGGCGGCTTTGCTGGCCGAGCGCCCACGGACCCGTCACGTCCAGGTCGCCAGAGTGGGTCAAAGAGGCATCTTTTAAGTTAGCGCTTATACTTGCCGCCCCCCCCTCCCAGACCCTCCCCCCCAGGCTTACCCCCCGCTAAGGTATCCTATTGAAGCTCTGGGAGGGGGGATGCTCAAAAGGGGGATTCGGTTTTGGTAGGCGCCTCGTTCCCAGACATCCCTGTCTGTCCACTCGGCGCTACCAAAAGCCCTCCGCT
>CAYWUI010000108.1:0-2622 GCA_964461435.1 uncultured Bacteroidales bacterium
TCGAGTATCCGCGTGTTCCCCAACTCCGGGATTATTTGTTGCCGAGGTTCAATAAAACCGCTTCAAATTTTGTACGTGCGAGGCACAGCCGGGATGATAGAAACAAGGATGGAGTGGTATATACGGACAGGGCGGATATTATATATAGGTCCGTTGCCGCCGGACACCTATTAGGATTTTGACCTACAACATGTAGGTGCTACTTCGACGGTTTATGGAACAACCAAAATGGGGAAAAGGAGCGGTGACTGTTTAGATATTTGGTATTCTTGACCATTCATTTTGAAGCAGAACTTTAAATTTTCCTGTTTCTCTGAGCATTGCGAGGGGCGCTTTTTGCCAAGACTACCGCCGGCTGCTCACAAAGTAGCCGATGCTGCGATTGTAGGTCCGCTCCTCCGCCGCGCTGAAGTAGCAGGCCGGAAGTTCGTTCATGCCGCGATGATAGGCGATGCACTCGCAGCAAATACCGTGGCGCGAGCATCCGGGATAGCTGCAGTTGCAGCGAGCCGAGTTTTTCTTCTGATTTACACAATCCATATGTTCTCCAACAACCATTGTGATGCGAAGTGTTTTATTGGACGCCTTGAAAAACGATCGTGAAACAATCGTGAAACGATTATCCACCATACTATTGTCAGACGGTCGTGGATTCAACACCAGGAGGATCGTATGGGTAAAAAAATCTTGGTTCTTGCGATGCTTATGCTCCTCTTGATCAGCCAGGCTTGGGTTGGTGGAAAGGAAGAGGTACGGAGGAGCGACATGATTCATGTCGTGATCGCAACGGACGCGACCATGCCACCCATGGAGTTCGTGGACGAAAGGGGTGAGATCGTTGGATTTGATGTCGATCTGATGAATGCGGCGTCAGAGGCCAGCGGCTTCACGTTTGAGTTCAGGCAGATACCGTGGGATTTCATATTTGCCGGTCTGGCCAGCGGCCAGTACGACGCGATTATGTCGTCGGTTACCATTACGGGAGAGCGCAAAAGTACCATGGATTTCTCCATGCCGTATCTCGTTATGGAGCAGGTCCTTGCCGTGAACCGCGAAAGCAGTGATGCACAGGAGCTGAAAGATCTCTCCGGGCAGGTTGTTGCTGCCCTGGCCGGATCGGCCAGTGCCGACGAACTCGCCACGATGAAGGACCGGTACAGTTTAACGGTTGAAACCTATCATGACAGCCTACCCCTTATCGAGGACCTGGCGGCTGGTCGACTGGCAGCAATCATGATTGACGCGGTCCAAGCCAGTCTTGTGGAAGAAGACCCTCGCTACGCCGGAAAACTGCACATCGTCGGTGAGCCCCTCGCCGAGGAGCACTACGGTGTCGCGGTCAAAAAAGGTAACCGGAAAGTTCTCGATGCGATAAACACGGGGCTGGACTCCGTTTTGTCTACAGAAACGTATGAGCAGATCGTGGACAGGTGGTTTTAGCTTTTACCTACAGCAAAATCGACGATCGGGTCGGTGAATAGGCGTGCACAGGTATGCCGGAGACCGGACTTGAACCGGTACGACCCTTACGGGTCAGAGGATTTTAAGTCCTCTGTGTCTACCAATTCCACCACTCCGGCTGTTTTCGCAAACTACTATACCCAAAACCGGCGTGGTTTGTCGATTACCAGAGTTAGAGGGACTTGTCGATGACCCGGTTCAGCCGCCTGGCGAACTCAGCCGGATTGGCCAGCTCCGCGCCCTCCACGATGAGGGCCTGCTCGAACAGCAGCCTGCTGATGTCCTCGGACAGCTCCTTGTCCTCGGTAGCGGCCAGCTTCTTGACGATGCTGTGGTCGGGATTGATCTCCAGGATCGGCTTGACCTCCGGAAGGTCCTTCTGCCCGAGGGCTTTGAAGATGTGCTGCATCTGGATGGTGGGATCATTGTCGTCCGCCACGATGCAGGACGGGGAATCGCTCAGCCGCGTGGAGGCGCGTACGTCCTTGACCTCCTCTCCAAGGATCTTCTTGATCTTTTTGAGCAGCGGGCTGATCTGCTTCTCCTTCTCCTTGTCCACTTCGGTTTTCAGGTCCTCGGCGGTTCCGCTCCTGCCCACCGATTTGAGCTCCACGTCCTGGTAGCGTCCGATGACCGGGGCCACCAGTTCGTCGATCTCGTCATCCATGATCAGAACTTCGATTCCCCGCTCCTTGTAGGTCTCCAGCAGGGGTGAGTTGCGCAGCTTGTCCTCCGTGCCTCCTGTGATGTAGTAGATCGACTTCTGCTCGCCCCCCATCCGTTCCTTGTAGGTCTTCAGGCTGGTCAGCCCATCCTCGGTCGTGGATTTGTAGCGCAGCAGCTCCAGCAGAGCATCCCGGTTGCTGAAATCCTGATACACCCCTTCCTTCAGACAGACGCCGAACTGCTTGTAGAGCTCCCCGTACTTCTCCGGGGTGTTCTTGGCGATCGTCTCCAGCTCCCCCAGGATCTTCTTGATCGAGGCGCTGCGGATGTTCTGGAGAACCTGGTTCTCCTGGAGCATTTCCCGGCTGACATTGAGGGGAAGATCTTCAGAGTCGATGATCCCCTGGATGAAGCGCAGGTAGGTAGGCAGCAGCTCCTTCTCATCGTCGGTAATGAACACCCTCTTCACGTACAGCTTGACCCCGGGTTTGTAGT
>CAYWUI010000109.1:0-2587 GCA_964461435.1 uncultured Bacteroidales bacterium
CGGGTTTGTATCCTGACCCGCTCAGCATTTCTCGGTCAACAAAAATACGGAAGCATTAATTGGTCAGGTGATATTGGTGGAACCTGGGATGCATATAGACGGCAGATTGTTGCAGGGTTAAACTATACCATAACCGGATTACCTTATTGGACCACCGATATTGGAGGCTTCTTTCGCCCCGGCAACTCTCAATATTCCGACGCGAAATACCATGAGTTACTTACCAGGTGGTTCCAGTGGGGAGCTTTCAACCCTGTTTTTCGTATTCATGGTTATCAAACGGAAACAGAACCCTGGAAATATGGCCAGATAGTCGAAGATAATTTGCATAAGTTGTTGAACCTTCGTTATCGTTTGCTTCCCTACATTTATTCAGAAGCCTGGCAGGTTACCAGAAATGGTTCGACCATAATGCGACCGTTGGTAATGGATTTCAGAGAAGATTCTTCAGCAATAAATTGCCAATATGAGTATTTGTTTGGTAAATCCATACTTGTTGCCCCGGTAACTGAACCCGAAGCAAATCAATGGGATGTTTATCTGCCCAAATCAACCGACTGGTATGACTTCTGGACAGGAAAACATTACAACGGTGGACAAACAATAAAAACAGAAGCTCCTCTCGATAAACTACCATTGTTTGTAAAGGCCGGCACTATTCTTCCGATGGGAAAACTCATTCAATATGCGGGGGAGAAACCTGCTGACACATTGGAAATCCGTATCTATAGGGGTGAAGATGCCCAATTCGATTTATACGAAGACGAAGGTGACAATTACAACTACGAAAAAGGAAAATATACGATCATTCCGTTCATATGGGATGAAAAGAACCAATCCTTAACAATCTGCAAAAGACAAGGATCTTATCCGGGTTACCTGACGAAGCGAACATTTAATGTGGTTTTAGTGGGTGAATCGGCAGGTAAAGGTATATCTGAAAGTACAATAAAAAGGCAAGTTTCTTACACGGGAATGGATACCAAAATAGAATACAATTAAAATATAACAGAAACAAGAATAAATCAATAGGATGAAAAAGATTAAAACATACATACTACCACTGATTTTAGTAGGAGTATTAATTGAATTTTCAGGTCTGGCACAAAAGTATCAGCCTGACTTTGAATCGCTGGAAAAGTCGAACCCCGTTCCTGAATGGTTCAGGGATGCCAAGTTTGGTATTTATTTTCACTGGGGAGTATATTCAGTTCCTGCCTTTGCAAACGAATGGTATCCCCGCAGCATGTATATTAAGGGTAGTGCTGAAAATAAGCACCATACAGAAATTTATGGTGATATAACCGAATGGCCATACAACAATTTCATTACCGGGGCAAAGGACAAGCAAGGTAATTATGTACAGTTTGCACCCAGGCTCAAGTGTGAAGGAGGTAATTTTGATCCCGAAGAATGGGCCCAATTATTTGCAGATGCCGGGGCAAAATTTGCAGGCCCTGTGGCTGAACATCACGATGGTTTTTCGTTGTGGGCCAGCAAGGTGAATCCCTGGAATTCAAAAGATATGGGCCCGAATCTGGATTTGGCTGGTTTGTTTGCCGATGCAATTCGTAAAAGAAATATGAAGGTAATGCTCTCTATGCATCATGCATTCAACATTACAGGATATTACTCTGCTGTTCCACAAACTACCGATCCAAAACTTCAAATACTTTTTGGACAACAGGGAAAAGAAAAAAACGAGGCATTATGGTTAAATAAGCTTAAAGAAATAATTGATTCTTATAAACCCGATATTATTTACCAGGATTTCAATTTACATCTTATTTCTCAACCTGTTCTGCTTGATTTTTTATCCTACTACTACAACAGTGCAAACGACTGGAACAAAGAAGTGGTTGCCACATTTAAAGATGGACTGAACAAAAAATGCGCTGTTTTGGACTATGAGCGGGGAGGTCCATCCGATATTACAGATAATTATTGGCTTACCGATGATGCAATAAGTTCTTCGAGCTGGTGCTACACAGAAGGAATCGGATATTATTCAATAACCCCGATTCTTCATGCTTTTATAGACAGAATAAGTAAAAACGGGAATATGGTTCTCAATATCTCTCCAAAAGCCGATGGAACCATACCTCAGGAACAAAAAGATCTTTTACTTGTTATGGGTTCCTGGCTAAAAAAATATGGCGAAGCAGTGTATTCGACACGTGCATGGGAACAATACGGTGAAGGGCCCACCAAAATGGGCGCTGCGCATGGTGTAATGATGGCTCCGATAGCCGGAACGGCCAAAGATATCCGCTTCACACGTAACAAGGAAAATACAATACTTTACGCAATTTTACTGGGTTGGGATAAAGGTCAGAAAGATGTTTGGCTTTCAACCTTGTCATCTGACAGAATCAATTGTCAAAACCTTAAATTTGTTGAACTTATCAATGGAGAGGCCGGAAAATACCTTTCATTGACTTTTAAGCAAACCACCGAGGGATTAATTGTAAACCTGCCAGAAAAATCATTTGAAGATTTTGCCTATGTGCTGAAGCTTAGCTTCGACGGAAAAATTCCGGCACTTGACAAATATGCTGAAATCAATTGTACTCCGCATTATTACCTT
>CAYWUI010000110.1:0-2562 GCA_964461435.1 uncultured Bacteroidales bacterium
TCAATATAGTCTGCTTGCCTGGTTTTACTAAAATATCGTTAAAAATACGGGGCTCGTATCCCAGGTATGAAACATAAATATTATTCCTTCCTGCCGGAACACCTTTAATTTCAAATATTCCATCCTCATTTGTAATGGCTCCGGTAGTTGAATCGTTAATAACTATGGTTGCCCCTATTAATGGGGCATGTGTTGTTTTATCAATTACAGTGCCCTGAATGGTTAGTAATAATAATTCAGGCTTTGAACTTTCCTGTGCATTTAATTCTTTACAAGTAAGCAGGGAGATAATTAAGATTACCGGGTAGCATGAGTGATACATTCCTGTCATAAGTTTTTCTGATTTTAAATTCAGTTTTAATGACAGGAGTTTGCAATAAAGGTTGCATCACATGATGAAAATGCCGGATTTTATAAACTTCCGGATACAGGAATATTTAATTTAACTGACCAGTCCCTTTCGTCCCTGGAGGCGGTAACCTCCTGTTAAAACAATAAGCCGGTCGGTATTACCTGAAAAATAAGTATATCCTATACTTGTTTCAAGAAAGTATACGGGGCCACCGCACAGAATACCTGTTGTTCCCAGAAAATTGAAACTTAATTTGTCTGTATCCTTACCATGATATTGATTTCCCCATGTTGGCCGGCCATTAATTATTGTAATTCATTATAATAGGTCCATTCTTTCAATAATGTTTCCAATAAGAAATTCTTTTCGATTTTAAAAGCACCGGTAAAATAATATTCCTTGATTCTTGCATAATCCGACTCCGGTGTAATTTCTCCATCATATCTTATTTTTCCATTTTCATAAAAACATTTAAACTTCCCGACAGGCTTATTGTTTATAAATTCGAATTCTGATTTCAGTATTCCGTTATCATAATAAGTTTTTAGAATACCATTTAAAATACTGACTTTTAATTCACCGGAAGGGCCAATTGTATAATCGGAATGTTGTGTTCTTATTTCATCACTTTGATATTTTTCTTTTATAAATGTCAATTTCATTTGTTCTGAACCATCGTACTTCCTTAAAGTATCGAAAACGAAATCATTTATATGATGTATCTCATATTCCAATAATTGTTTCATGTTGCAGGGATTCCCGAGGCATCGGTAGTATTTCCACACTCCTATTTTCTGATTATTACTATAATTACCTTCCTGGTAAATACATTTACTTATATAAGATTTATTACAGGTATCTATTTTCTCATATATCCATTTTCCTTGTTTCTGTCCTCTGGAATCAATAAAATTGTCATATGCTTCCTGTCCGGAAACCTTTACAATATTTAAGAATATTAATATTAAAATTAGATATCTCATTTTATTAATTATGACCAACGGTATCGGTATATGAAGCAGGTGATGAGCTTCGTATACCTCTGAAAGCTTTATCGGCTGTACCGTATGTGTGTGCTGCACATATTACTTATTGAATCGTTTTAATGGGAAAATCATCGAGTTTTGATAATTCATAAAAGCCAAACGGAATTAATGCGAAAAAGACCGTAGCGCCCACAAAGTATCCAATAATATACCTTAATATTCTGGTCATGTTCCCTTCATTTTGGCACAAGTTAAGTAATTCTTAAAACTTATCAAATAGTGGCATGCGGCATAAATCCTAATATATTGGGCGTAAGTGCCTTATTAAATGTCAAGACTTAATCTTAAATGACCTCCAAATCCTTCCCTTATTATTCTCATAAGTGTCGATAATCTAATATCTGAAGCATTGTTTTCAATCCGGGAAATGTATGTCTTTGTTGTACCACACTTTTTAGCCAACTGCTCTTGAGTTAGCCCATTCTCCTTGCGTAATTCTTGAATCATTACACCAAGTTTGAATGCTTCGAATCCTTCTTCAAATTTCTCTCTCTTTGCTGTTCCTCTTTTACCATATTGCTGGTCCAAGTGGTCTTCAAATGATGTCAAGTTTTTATTTGTCTTCTTTTTCGTCATAGTATTGTTTTTTAAGTTTTTCTGCCAATTCTATCTCTCTTCTGGGTGTCTTTTCAGACTTTTTTTGAAATCCATTTATCAGAATCACCAATTGTCCTTTATCAAAAAAACTAAAGACTCTGAAAATATTACTGCCTGATTCAACTCGAATCTCATAAAGTCCTGTAGAATTCTTAATATGTCTGAAATATTTAGCAGGAATTCTTTCAACAGTTGCTACTAATTTTAAAGTCCAGTTGAATTTCCTTTTAACTTCATCATCAAGAGTATTAAAGAAATCCAAGTAATAGCTTTTGTAATAAAAGATGTTCCTGATAACTTTTTCTTCCATTATACAAAGTTAGCTAATTAGGTAACATTTCCAAAATTATTGCTGGTCTTTATTTGAAGATGCAAGGTTTTGGCATTACTCCCAAAACGTTTACGCATAAGTTTAGTTGGGGATTTAGAAGCCACGAACCTATCCATCTATACTGACCTTGAATACTTGCAAGTCTTTTAAAATTACCACTTTCACCCCAATTAAATTTATGCATTGTGTGTGCCCTGAATGGTAAATATACGAAGTTCTTTGAATATAAAGAAATT
>CAYWUI010000111.1:0-2554 GCA_964461435.1 uncultured Bacteroidales bacterium
ACAACAATAGAGGTATCCAGAGCTATATTCCTTCCACCTGCTGCGGAAAATACATTGAAATCATCAAGAAACAGTTGCCCTTCCACATATACGTCAAAGATCCTGGAACCACCCGCACTAAAGTATATTTCTGCAAACTTCAGCGTAATTTCGTAATCCTTGCCGCTTTCCACAGGGATGGCATAGGCCAGGTAATCGTTCCATCTTTCCGTTTGATAGATTTCGGCATCCACATCGGCCTGGATTGTTTGCGATGTAGAGTAAGTGTTTCCCATAGCTGCCGAGCCTTCATAGAGATCAAAAGCAATTCCGAAGGGAAATTCATGTTTTTTCATACGAACAAAGACTTCGCCTGAATAAGGTTCTCCGTTTTTATCAAGAATTTGTATCCCAAAATCACCCTTTCTTAAGGTGTCGATGCGCTCTTGAGCATTGTTATACCACGTTGCATACGATTGGGCATTCAATTCGGTATTAGCAACCAGAATTGCCATAACCGACAACAAAATGACCCTGGAGATCGGTGATGTACTATTGAATCTCCGCTTTGGAAAATTTAGTGTATATATCATAATTGAACTATTTGGTTTCATTTAATAATCCTTAGATCCTTATTATTCATTGCCAACTTTCACCTCATCGAAAGTTGAAGTGTTTAGCATGTGGCTGGTATGTGAAAGTACTTCCAGTCCAACAAGGTGTTCTTCCGCAAATGATTGGTCCAGGGTAACCTGACCAAATTTTTCCCAGCCTGAACCGAAAACTAGGAATACCCATTAAAGAAGTAATCAATTTCATACCAGCCAGTGCTATGATGAATCAGCTCAACTCACAATTACCAGGTCTTATCTATTCAACTATCAAAGAGTTATTCCCGGATGTCGCATACAAACCTATCAATGCTCCTGTGAAGCCTCCTGCAACATTGGTGGAAAATATATCACCGGAACCAAATTGCGTTTAACGCATTGTTCTGTGACGTTTTCACTCAATGTGCCGCTAAAGCGGCTAAAAATTTATGTAAATATAAGCAATTTAGTTTACGCTCTCATTCTGTGCCATTTCTTTTAGACCGGGAGTGCGTAGCACGAAGGGAAAAAAGTCCGCTTTAGCGGAATGGCACAGAACAGCAGGATATAATCATCCCCTGTCCTGGTGATTCCAAATATATAATTTGAACCTTCATGCTGTAAGCAAACTATCCCCGCCAAATCTTTTTCAGAACCTGGCTTGTAATCTATTGATGTTTCAAAAGAAAAATTATTGTGTTGCTGTCTGTAAAAAAGGGTGGAAGTAGATTTAAGCTCCTTAATATTAGCCTCGAAAGGCTTAATTAGCAATCCCTGCTTTGTAATTTCAATAAACTCCTCACGAGGACCTCTTAAACCAATCCATCTGTAATTCAGTTGATTGGATGAAAAATCCCCAGTGCAGGTAAAATTACCATTCGGGAAAAACCCCTCTTGTGTAGTTTTATTGGTGACTCCTGCAGGCAGTTTGGCCTTGCCGTCTTCGTCAAATAAAATAGATGGATCGATTCCGCCAAAATTCAGTTTAATAGGTTCACTCCAACCTTCCCTGGGATCTTTCGTTTTCACGATAATGTTCCCTAGTCCGCCTGCAAAAGCAGTGGTTATCATATAAAATGTATCGTTATAGGGATTGCAGGTAATCCCGGGAGCATAAACTCCGGCACTTATACCTGTATTATGAACATCCAGCTGAGATGTTCTGTCAGGTACATGTCCAATTTGGGTCCAGTTAACCAAATCATTGGAATGAAATACAGGCACACCAGGAAACATGGCAAACGATGAACAAACCAAATAATAATCATCACCCTTGCGTGTGATGGCAGGATCCGGGTAGCATCCCTGCAAGACAGGGTTATAAAACTCATCCGGCCCCATATGTTATTTAGTTATTGTTTTTTATCTTGCCCAGTCTTCACCTTCCGGTGTACGTCTCCATTTGAAATAAGCATCCAGCACGTTGAGCGATTCTGCACTGGGTACTGGTCCTGTATACGGAGTGGGCCCCAGGTACATCACCAACGGATTGGCATCACTGAAAGCCGGCCATTCCGGAACCCCTTCGCCATTTGGATTTCCATACTTGGCGAAGTTGGTCCAATAAGTGCCTATGGCTTCTGAAAGTTCCGGGTCTGATTCAGTAATATTTGGATTTAGGGTATCAAGATTCATAAAAACATAAGCTACATCCTGACCGTGAGGTGAGCCATATCCAAAAAGAGTTGAATCTTCAGGATAATCCGGGTGCTGATCGAAATAGTAGTAATACACCTTCGATTTTCCCGTTTGAGCCTGAAGGCGCGCCCAGCTCCAGGTATGCCATCCAAAAGCTGCGTCGCGGGCCAAATCGCGAGCTGTTTTTGGTACAGAATTCTCACCCACAGGATAAGCTTCTACTAATGCATCAGCAAACTTACCATAACGTTTTTTAACTTCAGCAATGTACTCTTCCGGTGTTTTTTCCCTTGAAAAGCTGGCTCCCTCATCGGAGTTATAGCCTATTAGAATGGGTACATCGTTAT
>CAYWUI010000112.1:0-2551 GCA_964461435.1 uncultured Bacteroidales bacterium
TGTCAACCGGACAGGATCTGAATATTACAAGCTCAGCCGGCACAGCAACACAGAATCAGTTTACACTCAATAACAGTGCCACTCTGCAGGCAGGCGGAGATATTAATCTTGTTAACACAGGAGGACAAAAAATAAATATCCAGCTGAATAATTCGGCTGCACTGACTGCTTTAAATGATGTAAATTTTTCCGCCACTGCACAAAATCAAATAGAAATTGAACTTAATGGTACATCTGTTATAAATATTTCAGGGGATTTTATAAGAGGTTCTCCTGCATATGGCATACTGGACTGCAATAATAATTCAACAATAGTATTTAACAGCTCTGCATATACACAGGTTATTCCACAGAATACAGGTTCCGGAACTGACGATTTTACTTTTCAGAATATCACTGTTAACAATTCAAAAATAACATCACCACAGCTTTCTCTTGAAGGTCCCGTTGCTGTTCCCGGTGTACTGACTCTTACCGATGGTGTTATCCAGACAACCTCTGCCAATCTGCTCACTCTTGGCAGTGCTGCTTCCGTTGCAGGCGGATCATCAGCAAGCTATATTGAGGGTCCGGTTGCAAAAACAGGTAATACGGCATTTAGTTTTCCTGTCGGCAAAAATGGTGCATACAAACCTGTTAGTATAGCTGCTCCCTCAAATGTCACAGATGCTTTTAAGGCCGAATATATCGATGAAAACGCAGACCCTGTATATGACATTAATTCCAAAGAAGTCACAATAGACCATGTTTCCGACTGCGAGTACTGGGTAGTTGACAGGACAGCCGGCACGTCCGATGTTGCGGTAACCCTTGGATGGGATGGTACAGGTTGTTGCATAGATGATCTTGCCCAGCTCAAGGTTGTCGGGTGGGATGGAGCTCAATGGGCTAACCTGGGTAATGGCGGGACAACCGGAGATATCACGGCAGGAACAATTACATCATCTTCAGATATAAGTAATAACAGTAATCCGGTAACATTCGGTGATCCTTTCCCGATAGTTGATTTTTCAGGACTTGGCGGGCCATATTGTAAATCAGAGCCTCCTGTTGACCTTACTGGCAGTCCCCAGGATGCAAACGGAACATTTTCGGGAACAGGTGTCAGTGATAACGGGGACGGAACGGGGACATTCAGCCCTTCTGTAGCAGGTGACGGTATTTTTGCAGTTACTTACACATACCTGGATCCTGCATCCGGCTGTGCAGGTGTTGACACACAAAATGTTACCGTAAATAAAATTCCCACTGCAACATTGAATGGGACAACAACAATGTGCGAGGGCAGCTCGACAGTCCTGTCAGCATACTTCACAAGCCTGGCTCCATGGACTTTCAAATATACAAATACGGCAGATACAACAGAAGTTAATACAAGCCTGAATCCTTATCCATTTCTTGTCAGTGATAGCGGCACCTATAGAATCATAGAAATAACCGATGGAAATAGCTGTGCCGGAACTAATTTCGGCTCTTCAGCCATAGTAGAATATTATCCTCCGATACCGCCGCCTGATATCGATACAGTTGGTGCTACGCCCTTCTGTGACAGTGATACTTTATTACTAATATCCTCGGGAGGAGGTTTGTTCTCACTTTGGTCAAACGGCAAGACAACAGACACAATTAATGTGACTGTAAGCGGCAATTATTTTGTTAATATCGTAGATGCCAACTATTGTGTGAGTGAATCTTCCGATACCGTGTCAGTTACCGTCTATCGTGTACCGCGCAAGCCGTCAGCAATCTCAGGTCCGACATCACTCTGCCAGAATAGTGCCAATACCGGCTATACAACCTATTCCCAGTACGCCTCTACATACATCTGGGAACTATTCCCGGGAACTGCCGGAATCATTGGAGGTACAGGCACTACAGGTATTGTTGACTGGGACGCTGCATTCAATGGAACAGCTAAAATAGTAGTCAAGGGTAATAATCCGGATTGTGGTGCAGGTAAGGCTTCTGACACACTCAGTGTCACTGTTTATATTGAACCTACCCCTTCCCTTACCGGTCCGGATGAAGTCTGCGAGGGTTCTGCAGGCAATGTATATACTACCGATGCAGGAATGAACATTTATGCATGGAACGTCTCAGCCGGCGGTACCGTGACTTCAGGTGGCGGAGTTAATGATAACAGTGTCACCGTTACATGGAACATATCAGGTGGACAAACAGTGGATGTAAGTTATACCGATGCCGGCGGATGCAGTGCTACTGCACCCACTGTAATTAATGTTAATGTTAATCCTCTGCCTGTGCCAGGCATTTCCGGAGCCGACACCTTATGCGAGGGGAGTACGGAGACTTATACAACAGAGGCAGGCATGAGCAATTACGACTGGGAAGTTTCTGCAGGAGGCACCATAACCGGCGGCGGTGACGGAAACGATTTTATTACTATCAGGTGGGATGATATTGAAGTACAGACAGTGAGCATCAATTATGAGGATACGTACGGGTGTGTTCCTGCGTCTCCTACAGTGCTGGATATCTGGGTATCCAAGTTACCGGACACCGGTCCGGGATACCATATCGAGAATGAATT
>CAYWUI010000113.1:0-2488 GCA_964461435.1 uncultured Bacteroidales bacterium
TAAAAAGGAGGTAGTTTATTACAAATAAATTTCGTAAACTACCTCCAATAATATAAATCTTATAATTATGAAAAATAAAAAAAAGATCTGAATTCCAGTCATGAATTAGACAATATTCTTGAAAAAATGCGCAAGAGAATGGTGATTAATCATTTCTCAGAGCGTACGATTGAGTCCTATCTAAGGGGTGCAAAGAAGTTAAGTGATTATTACAATTTAGTCCCTGGCGAAATTGACAATGAACAAATTCTTGATTTCCTGGTATTTTTAAAGGAGCAAAAAAACCATAGTCGTTCAAGCATACGTATTTACGCTGCCGGTATAAAATACCTTTATGCACATTTCTACAACCGTAAAGATATCCTTGAGTATATCCCTTACCCGAAAAAAGCAAGGAAACTCCCGGTTATTTTATCAGGCAGGGAAGTAAAAAAGTTATTTGAAGTTACAACAAACCTTAAGCACAGGGTTTTGTTAAAACTTACATACGGCTGCGGGCTTAGAAGAAATGAAATAAGGCAGCTTAAAGTTGTGGATATTGACAGTAAACGTATGGTTATCCGGATCGAAAATTCAAAAGGCGCTAAAGACAGGGATACAATCCTGCCCAAAAGTATTATGCCTGAGTTAAGAGGATATTGCCGCATACTCCAGCCTGAAAAATACCTTTTCTTTGGACGCTCTAAAGATAAGCCTATTAGTGAAGAAGCTATCCGTTGGGCTTTTGATAATGCTGTTAAAAAAGCAGGTATCAGAAAAAATGTATTCCTTCATTCTCTCAGGCATTCATTTGCATCTCATTTGTTAAGTACCGGACATAACCTGATTACAATTCAACAACTGTTAGGACATGAAGATATTCGCACAACTATGGTATATCTGCAAATTAATCATAAAACAGCAAGGCCGCCGGTTAGTCCCCTCGATGTATTGTATCAATAGTGTACAACAGTCCCAGGTATGAGGTAGCTGATATCTTTCGTTTGTATGCCGGTGAATATCTTAAACAAAGAATTGTCCCTGCCTCACATAGAAAAGTTATTAATGCTTTAATGCAATGCCGTACGGCAGCTCTTGGCGGCCATATTGATAAATGTGACAACCCTGCTTGTAATCACATAAGAATCTCTTACAATAGTTGCCGTAACCGCCATTGTCCAAAGTGTAACAGTTTTAAACGTATAAAATGGTTGCTTTCCCGTAAGGAAGAACTATTGCCTGTTAAGTATTTCCACGTTGTCTTTACATTGCCCGCTTTCCTGGAGGAGTATAGCTTAAAATACCCCGAAAAATTGTATAACTTATTGTTTAAATCTGCCTGGGATACCTTGAACTGTTTTGGTCATGATCCCAAAAATCTGGGTGCTCAAACTGGAATGATTGCTGTTCTTCACACCTGGGGACAAACATTATACCCCCATACTCATTTGCATTGTATCGTACCCGGTGGTGGAATTACCAAAGCAGGTTACTGGAAAAATGCTAAAATCAAAAGCATAAAATCAAAACGTAAAAAAGACTTCATCTTTCCTGTTAAAGCTTTAAGCCCTATGTTTAGAGGCAAGTTCAGGAGTGGATTGAAAGAATTCATTGATAAAGGCGATGTTATTATCAATGAACCATGCAAATCCTTTAATAATAAAATATACAAACATAAATGGGTAGTAAATTCACACCAACCAATGGAAGGACCTGATAAAGTTATCGATTACCTGGGTAAATATGTCAACCGTATTGCTATTTCAAACCACAGGATTATAAGCATCGAAAATGGCAAAGTAACTTTCAGTTATACCAATTACAATACCGGCAAAAAAGGTCAGGTAATGCAACTTGATGCCATAGAGTTTATCCACAGGTTCCTGTTGCATGTCTTGCCTAAAGGATTTTTTAAAATAAGGCATTATGGAATATTAAGCAATCGTAATAAAGCAAATGTTATTAAAAATCTTAGAAATGAGTTTGGCGTTAAAGTAATCCCGCAAGACAACGCTAAACACCTTTCATTCAAAGAACTATTCCAACTCACAACAGGGCGACACCCCGATCTTTGCCCCAAATGCAAAAAAGGTCTCTATAAATGTATCATAGAATTTCCTCCTATACGGGGTGATCCTTCTTATTATTTTGAATTTATCGTGAAAAAATATGCATAAAGTATATATACTTATTGCTTTTATTTTTCCTGGACACCAGGAGTGGGATTGTATTGTGTAAATACCTGTAAAATCAATTAAAACCAGTGGAAAATAATGAAATATTAATAAATAACATGCAAATGAATAACAGATAACAAATAAAAATCTAAATAAATACAAATTTACCAGGTCAATAGTTTTAATAGAAGTATGCCTGAAAAATATTAAATACCCATAAATAAATTAGTACAGGTTCGAGGTTCTGTCCAACACATAATATAATTAATCCCCAATGCTCTGCAAAACATTAATTTAACCTGTCTTCGGGATTAATTATATCCTAAATGTTA
>CAYWUI010000114.1:0-2456 GCA_964461435.1 uncultured Bacteroidales bacterium
AATAAATAGGACTACGTGTGGTCTGCAAGACCCAACATGTAGTCAGTGTTGAACTACATCCCGGATTTTCGGGCTATGCACTTAACGAAGCTTTTTATTTATTTTTGAAAGGAAGATGGTTGGTGCGGGATATGATTAGGACGGATATTCTTATGAATATACATAGTCAGGTTCCAAAAAGCCTGGTTTTTTTGTTTATTACCGGCAGTTTTGCTACAGTAAAGGCAATACATATACCATCCTCATGAAATGAGGCTTTTTTAAAACGATGAATTACGGGGAACAAACAGCTTGGGCGGAAATATTGAAAATATCAGGAGAACGGACGCGGGGCAGTTCTTTAACCACATGCATCTTTCCCTTTTTACAGAACGGGCATTGGTAAACATCGACACCGGTAAGCCTGAGGAACCTTTCCTGGACGGTTTCTTTTGGCTTGGCCTTTTCTTTTTTAGCGGGTAAAGGGCCGATTTCTGTATTGGATACAAATTGTAGTTTTAAATTACGTTTTAGGGCAGGGTTGTAAATACCATACCGCCGGATTTTCACAAAGCGGTACGGTAGTATGTGCAGACAGAACCGGCGCAGGAACTCCACACCATCCATATGGACAGGTTTCTTTAGAGCCCTGTCCCTGTAATCTTTGGTAATAAAAGTAACCCCCGATTTGTCAATATTAAGGATACGCTGGTTTGTAATGGCAACCCTGTGGGTATATTGCCCAAGGTATTTGACCACATGTTCGGCCTTAGCCAGCGAAGGTTCGCAATTGACAACCCATTTCTTGTTCCATGCCTGTTGCAGTACCGCATCAAATTCAGATAACAGATTTTCCTTTCTCAGCCTGCGTTTAATACTGTCTATAAATTTTCCCTGAAAAGTATCGCTCAATTGGTACACGGGATACAAGAATTTTCCCGTTCCTCCAATATTTTTCCATTTTCCGTCTAATGAGAACCCTGCAGCAGGCACAATACAGTGTATATGAGTATGCAGGGAGAGGTTGCGGCCCCAGGTATGTAACATGCAAACTGCTCCGCTCCCGACCCCGAAATGGGTATATCCGAAGGTTCGCAACGTGTCCCAGACTGATGCAAACAATTGATCATAAAACCATCGGTTATTATACAAGCAGATTTTGTTCAGGATATGAGGCACGGTAAACACAATATGGTAATGTTTTATGGGCAAAGTGGTATTTATTAAATCTTCAATCCGGAAGGCCTGTTTTGCAGCCTGGCACTTGGGGCAATGCCTGTCCCGGCAGCTGTTGTAGCTGTACCGTGATTTCCCGCAGTTGTCGCATTGGTCTTCATGGCCACCAAGAGCGGCAGTCCGGCACCTGGCAATATTGGATAAGACTTTAACCTGAAAACTGTTCAGGTTGCTATTATTAACCAAGTCATTGCCAAACTCAACTATTATACCTGCCAGTTCATACTTTTGTCTCATTGGGCAGTTTTCCTGGATAAAGTGTATCGAGCGGACTATGTGGCTTAATGAACTTGCACTGGGCTACATGAAGGTAAACCATGGTTGTAACAATTTCTGCATGGCCCGGCAGTTCTTTCAGGGTAACGATATTAAGCCCATCTTCAAGCAAATGGGTTGCATAACTGTGTCTGAGGGAATGAAGGTTAACTTCTTTGGTAATAGAAGTTTTTTTGAGTGTTTCCCGCATCACCCATGAGAGGCCTCGAACGCTATACCTTCCATCGGGTTCCTTACCGTTGAACAGCCAGAGGTGGGGATGTTCGGCGTTAATATATTTTTTAAGGCCCAGAGCCATAATGGGAGAAAGCGGGACAATACGGTCCTTTTTATACTTACTTTGCCGGATGTGAATGGTCATCCTTACAAAATCAATATCTGAAAGTTTCAGGTTAATTACTTCCTGGCCGCGAAGCCCGGCAGAGTAAATCAATGAAAGTACAATGCGGTGCTTGAGCAATGCAGGGGTACGGAAAAGTTCGCGCAGCTCATCACGGTTAAGTATAACCGGCAATTTTGTGTCTTTTTTCAATGAAGGAAGGGCGATGACACGTTTATTCATACCCAATATCCTGTAATAATAACGCAGCCCATAGACCATGTGCTTGAAACTACTACGTGAAGGAGATTTTGGATCACGTGCAAGACCAACCAGGTATTCATTTATCTCCTCCTGGTCAAGCTGTTCGGGAAGTTTACCAAAATGAAGAGACAATAATGCTATCCGGCGGATGTAATTATCCAGGGTGCTTTTACTCTGTCCCCTGAGGGTAACCTGCTGTTCGAGTTTCTTTTTAACCAGGTCGAATCCCTGAACACTAATAATTGCTCTTTCTACAATTGTAAGACTTGTTTTCTTTTTCATTTCGTTTAATATTAGATTGTTGATAATTACAATCAATATAAAACGATATTAAAAATTGTAGTACATTTGAATTGAGCTATCCCGAAGGGATTTAGTTCAA
>CAYWUI010000115.1:0-2449 GCA_964461435.1 uncultured Bacteroidales bacterium
TTAGAATATAATTAATCGGCTACCCAAAAAAAATAATTGCTTCTTCGTTTGATCCGATTAATTATATCCGTTGTTGAACGAGTTCCGGATTAGAAGCACTATGTGAATTGAATGGTTTTGTGCATTTCTTTTTTGCAAAATTTTTTCATTGGGGGTTAACCAAAGTGTATTGAAAGAACGTTTTTTATATTTTTTATCTCGCTTAGTGGACCAGACTCATACGAAATTCCCGGGATATTTCGTTTTTTTTACTGCAATTGGGTATAGTTATTCCACTACCTCAGTTTGGGGCATATTGGAACAAGAAAGTTACTGCAATAAAAAACTGTAATTGGATTGAAGTTCTTCCCGGGGACTTCCTCTTGATTTGGGCGACACCGATTCAATGACTACCATTTTACCCTTTTTACAAACCGGGCACATAAATGCGTCCCTGCCATAAAGTAACATGAACAGTTCTTCGCAGCTCATTTCTTTTTTTGAAACAGGTGGTTCTGCTTTTAATAATTCTCTTGCTAATGTCAACGCATCTGACTTTTTCCTTGAACTCAATAAGCCGAAATGCCTTATCTTCATAAATCCATATGGGAGAACATGCAGGGAGAAACGCTGGAGAAATTCTTCTGCCGATAAATCCATTATACCGGCTTTTGATTTCCGGTAGTTAAACCATGAGAAATGCACCCTGCCGTTGCTGATTTCTTTGATGCGATGATTGCTTATGGCAATGCGATGTGTATACCTGCCGATATATTTTACAACCTGCATGGGATTATGCATGGGTAATTTGGCATACACCACCCACCTTTTCTCATAATACGGATGCAGGTATTTCTTCTGAGGATCAAATTTATGTTCCAGGTGAATCTCACCTTTCTTGTCTAATGCAATCAACCCGTCACAGAATATTCCCCGGAAAACTTTACTTAATGCTTTTACAGGGAAAAGATATTTGCCTTCCTGGCGGGTATTCCTCCATTTTTCGTTTTTCGTGATGCCACCTGCCGGAATGATACAATGTATATGCGGATGCAGGGCTATGTTCTGTCCCCAGGTATGGAGTACACCGATCATACCGGTTTGTGCCCCAAGATGCTTATGATCCAACCCAAACTTTTTGATCGTTCCCCATGCACTTGAAAATAGCAGGTTATACATCTTAACCGGTTGTGAAAGAAACACGGGATTTACTTTTTCCGGAACCGTAAAAACTACATGAAAATACTTAATAGGCAACAGGTCTTCTTCACGCATGCATACCCACTTTTCACGTTTTATGCCGTTACACTTCGGGCAATGCCGGTCACGGCAACTGTTGTATGAAATATGGATATATCCGCACTGCGGGTTATCGCATTTGTCCATATGGTATCCCAAAGCTGCTGTACGGCATTGCGCAAGGTTGGTAAACACTTTTTTCCGGTGGCCTGTTAACTTTCCTTTCTCTTCAAGTGTATTCCTGTACCCGCGTATGATGTCAGCAACCTCAAACAGGGGCCTGGTATAGTTCATTGCCGGATAAGGTCTAAGGGGCTGATTAACGGCTTTTGATTGATCTGGTGGTTGACCTGAAGATAGACCATCGTTGTACGGATATCGTCATGTCCCATCAGCTTTTGGATAGTAAACAGGTCAGTCCCCATAGCCAGCAAGTGAGAAGCAAAAGCATGCCGCAGGGAATGCAGGCTCACATCTTTTTGTATCCCTGATTTTAGTAAAGCCTGGTCAAAAGTCCAGCGCAAACCTTCCTCGCTATATGGAAACCCTTTTATGCGACCATTGAACAGGTATTTATCAGGCTTATATTTTTTATAATATTCCCGTAGCTCGGGAACCATGCTTTTGGCGAGTAATGTATAGCGATCTTTATTTCCCTTGCTGTTTTCTACCCGGATCAGGTGGTTTTTCGTGTCGATATCCACAAGCTTTAACCGGCTGATTTCGTTTCTTCGTAAGCCCCCGCTATAAGCGATCTTTAAAACCATCCGGTGCTTTAAACTTTTGGCTGAATGAAACAACAACCTCAGTTCCTTACTGCTAAGGATTACCGGTAACTTCTTTGTCTTCTTCGGATAAGGTACATCCCGTATGATACCGGTCTGTTTATAAATACTACGATAAACATAACGGATACCCTGCAGATGGTTGCGGATAGTTTCCCGGCTGAGCTGTTTTTCGCTCTTCAGGTAGGCCAGGTAATCATAAATATCTTCTTCCTTTAATTTATCAGGAAGGTTCCCACTAAACAAACAAAGCTGTTTGACAGCATGAAGGTAACAACTAATGGAACTATCGGAAAAATGTTCCACTTCCATGCGAATATGAACAGCCCTCAGCAGTTCATCTAACTCTACTGGTGTAAGTGTGCTTTTTTTTTCATATTTTTATTGTATTAATTAATAATTGCAAATTAATACAATGAGCCGAACTTAAACCTACCGACGACAGG
>CAYWUI010000116.1:0-2437 GCA_964461435.1 uncultured Bacteroidales bacterium
AATATATAGGAATATGAGCGGTCAGCAAGACCGAGCGATTATTCCCGGTTGAGCTAAATCCCGGGATATCTTCCATGCACTTATTGAAGGTTTTATATGGTTTTTAGGAAAAAATACGGCAGGCTTTGTTAGGTGTTTTACATTTATGGTTCCTGTATTTTTATATTTAAATGAAAACAATTATAAAAACCTCTAAAAACGGGGCAAAAACAATGAAAAATGGTAATGCAGACCCATGCCCCTATAAAGATGGGCTTGTTTAGCATCGGGGTTTCCATTAAAGTAATAAAGACAAGAGCAACGAAGGTAAATGTCCAGCCGGGGACATTATCCTGGGCATTTCTCTTATGATCACCATGGTGCCTTTCTTGCAGGCAGGACATATGGTTGCATCAAATCCGGTAAGCCGTTTCAGGGTTTCGCGGGCAGTTTCTTTCTTTTTGGGTTTAACGGTCTGTATTTCTTCATTGCCAAATTCAAGCTCCATGTGGCGTTTTGAGGTATGGTTATAAATTCCAAACCTGCGTATTTTGACAAATCGTTTTGGCAACACATGCCGGCAAAAACGCCTGAGAAATTCTACCCCATCGAGGATTACCGGTTTGGGCAATGCTTTTTCCCTGAAATCTTTGGCAATAAATGTTACGTGGGTATGTGTAATTTTCAGTATACGATGGTTAGAAATGGCTACCCTTTGAGTATATTGTCCCAGGTATTGTATTACATTATCTGGCTTTGCCATGGATGGTTCACTATGTACCACCCACGGTTTCTTATAAGCCTGTTGGATGAACTTGTCAAAGGAATCCGGGAAATTAACCTTATTCAATTTCCGTTTAAGGCTGTCGGGAAATTTTCCCTTGAAGTCTTTACTAAGCTGGTTAATAGGGTAAAGAAAGCTACCGGTTTCACCAATATTTTTCCACCGGCCATCAATGGTATACCCCGCCGCCGGCACCAGGCAATGGACATGTGGGTGCAACCATAGGTTTTGGCCCCAGGTATGTAGGACGGCAACGGCACCTGTTTCAACACCATAGTGAGTATAACCAAAACTACGGAGCGTTGACCATATATAACGGAAAAGCAATTTGTAAAACATATTGTTGCCCCATAAACAGATTTTGTTCAGGCAATGGGGAAGGGTAAAAATAATATGGTAGTGTTTTACAGGAAGTGTAGTTTGTGTAAGTTGTTCAACCCACAGGGCTTGTTTTGTGGACTGGCATTTAGGGCAATGGCGGTCACCGCAACTATTGTAACAGTAGCGTACCTGTCCGCAACAGGTGCACATTTCTTCGTACCAGCCCAACGAAGCTGTGCGGCATTGCACTATATTAAACAAAGCTTTGGTTTGCTGTGGCGACAAATTTTCCTGTTCAATTAATTGTTTGCCAAATATGCGTACCACATCGGCAAGTTCATAATTACTTTTCATGGCACTTGTACAAGGAGTCCGGAGGGCTGTGAGATTTTACCATTTCACATTGGGCTACATGCAGGTAGATCATGGTAGTGGATATTTCGGAATGTCCCTGCAATTCTTTTAAGGTTACAATATTCAACCCTTCTTCAAGTAAATGGGTAGCATATGTGTGCCGTAGTGTATGAAGGTTTACTTTTTTGGTGATATTGGTTTTTTTCAGGTTTTCTCGCATAACCCATGACAGCCCACGGATGCTATACTGGCTGCCGGGTTGTTTTCCATTAAATAACCAGATATGGGGATTCTCTGCCGTCAAGTACATTTTCAACCCTTTGGCCATGTAAGGAGACAGTGGGACTATCCGGTCTTTTTTGTACTTGGATTGCCTGATGTGGATGCTCATGCGTTCAAAATCTACATCGGAAATTTTCAGGTTGATTAGTTCCTGACCACGCAAACCGGCTGAATATATTAGTGTTAATACAACACGCTGTTTAAGTAGTTTGGGCGCCTTGAAAAGTTGTCTCAGTTCACTGCGGTTCAGGATAACCGGCAGTTTGGTATCTTGTTTGAGCGAAGGCAAGGCTATGGCACGTTTATTTTCTCCGAGCAGACGGTAGTAATAACGCAGTCCATATACCATGTGCTTAAAACTACTGCGTGACGGAGACCTCGGATCGCGGGCCAGGGATACCAGGTATTCATTGATCTCATCCTCCGATACGTGTTCAGGTAGTGTACCGAAATGGATAACAAACAAAGCGATGCGCCGGATATAATTATTTAATGTACTTTTGCTTTGTCCGCGCAGGGTAACTTGTTGTTCCAGTTTGGTAACAACGTTTTTAAAACCGGGAACAGCATGGATAGCTTGTTCGACGATTGTAGGGGAAGTTTTTTTTCTCATATCTATAAAATTTGATGGTTAATATTTTACAGATATAAGAAATTGTGGTGAAAAAGATTATTTGTACTTTTAAAAAGCTATCCGCCTGTGCGGATTTAGTTCAA
>CAYWUI010000117.1:0-2416 GCA_964461435.1 uncultured Bacteroidales bacterium
CGTGTTTGGTGGTGATTATGATCACGCCTGAGGCAGCCCGGGAACCATATAATCCAGTAGCCCCGGCATCTTTCAATATCGTAACGCTTTCAATATCATTGGGATTATAACTACCTCCTATGATACCATCAACAACGATTAATGGTGTTTGGGGAGAAAAGGCCGATCCTACACCTCGGATCCTCATCTGGGCCGCTTCACCTGGTTGTCCCGAAGCGCTCTGAACAAGTACACCGGCTGCCCTGCCGATCAGCATATCCTCAATGTCATTAGCGCTTACATTGTTTATTTGATCGCCTGAAAGGGAAACTACCGAACTTGATATTTCAGTTTTCGACTTCTCTGAATAAGCCATCACTACGATCTCCTCCAGCTCCCGGACTTCAGGAACCAATAATATGTTCAGGACATTTTTATTTCCTGGAGTCAACTCCTGGGTTTCAAAGCCAATGCAGGAAAATACAATTGTATCATCCCGGGAATCAACCTGGATCAAATAGTAACCGTTAACATCCGTAACTGTACCTCGTGTTTCTCCTTTTATGAATATGTTAACACCAGCTAATTGCAAACCATCCTCAGATGATGTCACCACACCACTGATGTTTTGCTGCGCCTTTATCAGAGGTGAGCAGAGCAGAAAGAGCATCAGGATGGGTAAAACTTTAAGAAAATAGGATTTCATAATACAAAAAGTTTAATGATTTGTTTTAGACCATTAAAACAAATATATAAAATATAATAATCTTTCGTATAATTATTTTTTAAATTTCTTCCTTTTCGTTACGTTTCGCTAAGTTGAAATTAATGTGAGTTAAATGACGGAATATAAATATGGGCGCTGTCCCTTTTTTAATTGCATCTGTATTTTCTGCTGCATTTTAGCTAGTCTGGAATATTTAGATTATCTTTATAAAAAGTTTATACCGCAACAATCATTTCTCATTTCTCCCGAGTTTAATCTCCCTAATTATGAAAATTGCGTATATTGGAACTTATCCCCCCAGGGAATGTGGTATTGGGACCTTTACCAGGAACCTGCTCAAATCCATGGTTAACAGTAATGGAGTAAAAGGGAATCCTATCGAAAGATTCGTAATCGCCATGACTGATTATGAACAAACCTATGATTATCCCGGGGAAGTAAAGTTAACAATCAGACAGGAGCATCAGCGGGACTATATAAAGGCAGCAAAATTTATTAATATCAGCGGAGCAGATCTATGTATACTTGAACATGAATTTGGTATTTTTGGCGGGCAAAGTGGTATTTATATACTTCCTTTACTTCACAGGCTTGAAATTCCTCTTATCGTAACCCTTCACACAGTTGTTAAGACTCCTTCATACAACGAAAAAGCCGTTATACAAGAGATCTGTAAGATGGCTAATAAGATAATTTTAATGAGCAAAAAGGCAATTGAGTTTCTTACAAATACTTATAATATACCAAAAGAAAAGATTGTTTTTATCGAACATGGTGTGCCCGATATTCAGTTTAACCAGGAACAATCAAAAAAGGAATTCAAACTCGAGAATAAAAAAGTCTTACTCACCTTTGGCCTTTTAAGCAGAAATAAAGGTATTGAGACGGTGATAAAAGCATTGCCAAAAATTGTGGAAAAGTTCCCTGAGGCTTTTTATATAATTCTTGGAAAAACTCACCCAAATGTACTTCGGCATTCCGGTGAAGAATATCGTAATTACCTTCTGCTTTTAATCAAGAGCCTCAAGATGGAAAATCATGTATTTTTCCTGAATGAATTCATTAGTCAAAAAGAATTATTCAAATATCTATCTGCTGCTGATATTTATATTACTCCCTACCTGAATGAAGCCCAGGTTACCAGTGGTACACTTTCATACGCTGTAGGTACGGGGTCAGCTTGTATTTCAACACCTTACTGGCATGCTCAGGAATTATTAGCGGAAGGGAGAGGCAGGCTTTTTAAGTTTAATGATTCTAAAAAACTTTCAATGATTATCATGGAATTGCTGGATAAGCCGGATTTATTAAAAAATCTCAGACAAAAGGCCTATGATTATGGCAGAAAAATATCCTGGCCTACAATAGGGGGGAAATATATTGCACTAAGTGAAAAAATACTAAATGAAAAGCCGGAAATGGTGGCTAAAAAAGAAATGATTATAGATCCACTTATTCTTCCTCCATTTTCTCTTGTTCATATAGAAAGGTTAACTGACGATACAGGGATAATCCAACATGCAAAATTTGGTATTCCAAACCTTAAAGAAGGATACTGTCTTGATGATAATGCCCGGGCATTATTAATGGTTTTAATGGCATACCGGCAAAAAAAGAATACTCTCGCTCTTAAATTATCTCCCATATATTTAAGCTATATACAATATATGCAAAACAAAGACGGGACATTCAGGAATTTCCTCAGCTTTA
>CAYWUI010000118.1:0-2392 GCA_964461435.1 uncultured Bacteroidales bacterium
GAAACCTGATCAGATTTATACATGTAATATAGTAAAATAATAATTATACAATTGTTCTGGTATTATTTAAAAACAGCTGCACGGGATATCCTGAAAAACAAGAAATTTTCAGTTATTAATATTGTTGGTTTTGCCTTTGCAATATCAATATGCCTCGCAATTTCGCTTTTCGTGATTAATGAATATTCCTATGACCGGTACAATAAAAATACTGATCAGATTGTAAGGCTCATTAATACAAAAGATAAATCAAGTGAGATCGATTATCGTGTGAAAGATATAGTGGCAAAGAATTTTCCGGAAATACAAAATGCCTGTCTGGCACTGCGTTCAGGTTATCCGGTTGAGGTTCAATGCCAGGGTAAGGGTTATTATCTGGATGATATTATGTCGGTCGACAATAATTTCTTCGAAATTTTTACAGTCCCTTTTATTTCTAAATTGCGATCAACGGTTTTTACCGGAATTAATTCAGCGGTTATAACCGAAACAACAGCGAGAAAACTATTCGGGACAGAATCACCGATGGGAAAAGATATTCTGGTGTGGGGACGTGAACCGGTAACCATTTCAGGTATTGTAAAGGATTTTCCTGATAATTCAAGCTTAAGCGCCGGATTGCTGGTGAATGCTGATAATATAAGGTTCAAATTCAACCAGTGGATAGGCGATTCAAGGGATTCAAGCACTTACTGGTGGCCTTTCCAGATATATTTTCAGCTTGATAAGAATATGAATCCCGAAATACTGTCGGATAAAATAAATGAAAATGCCGGTATTCTGAAACCATATGTTGAGCAGGTTGGCTTTTTAAAGCTGAAGGATATATATCTTCACGATCCTACAACAGGAAGTGATACAAAAAAAGGGAATCCCGGTTTATTAAACTTGCTTACTGTCATTGCATTAATAATATTAACTCTTGCTGTAATAAATTATGTAAATCTCACTGTTGCCCAACAGGTAAAGCATAACAAGGATACAGGTATTAAGAAAGTATTTGGTGCAAAACGGAATAATATCATTTACCATTTCCTGACAGAATCAATCCTGGTAATTTCCCTTGCATCTGTTTTAGGGATAATGTTGTTATGGTTCCTTATTCCATATTATCAAACTCTGTTTAATTCATATATCAGTATAAACATATTATTTCAAATACCTTACATAATAATTCTGACGGCTGCCATACTTGTTACTGGTTTGATAAGCGGTACAGGACCCTCAATTGTACTGACAAGGATCTCCCCGGTGAAAATTCTGACCGGGTCTACCTTCTCTCCGGCAAAGAAAATTTTTTTACGTAATGCTCTTATAGTCTTTCAGTTTACTATTTCGATCGTTCTTATTTTTTGTGTAACGATAGTACAGAGGCAGATTCAATATGTTAAACACAATAATCCCGGATTCAATGAAGAACAGTTGCTTCGGTTAGATCTCCCATTTATACGGGAGAATGATATAGGCAAAGCGATGACTCTACTGGGTGAATTAAGGAAATCGCCGTTCATCAAGAGTTTATCAGTTACATCCGGTACTCCTGGTGCGATAAGAATGAGTATGGGTTCCAATATGGAGAATACCAACAGGAATATTAGTGTTCCATGTCTTCTGGTTGATACTGCATTTTTAAAAACATTCGGACTGAGAGTTGTCAGGGGGAGAGATCTCGAACCGGGAGATATCGACAAAGTATGCATGCTAAATGAAGCCGCATACAGACACTTTGAATTTGAAAATCTTGAAAACAAGAGATTTAATAATTTCGGAGGATTTGATATCATAGGTGTGGTGAATGATTTTCACTATAGTTCACTGCATAAGACTATAGGGCCGGTATGTATCATGTTTACATCTAAAAGCATGCCATCAGCAATAAATATCAGGTTTGCCTCAAATAGTGTCGGCGCCGGTATGGACAATATAAAAAAGCTCTGGGAGGATATACTGCCTTCATACCCGTTAAAGTACCAGTTCTACGACGAGTGGTTTGACTCGATGTATCGGGCGGAAGAATACTTTGCACGCACAATAAGTCTCTTTGCAATACTTGCCATAGTTATTTCGTGTATAGGAATTTTAGGTCTGGCCATCTTTTCTTCTGAGCGCCGCATAAAGGAGATCGGTATCAGGAAAATCAACGGAGCAAAAATATCCGAAATATTACTCTTGCTGAACAGAGAATTTATAAGCCTGGTCATTATTGCGTATCTTATTGCTGTTCCAATAGCATTATATGCCATGCACAAATGGCTGGAAAGTTTTGCTTACAGAACAGGAATAAATTGGTGGATCTATATCCTGTCAGGTTTGCTTGCACTGTTAATTGCACTGGTAACTGTAAGCTGGCAAAGCTGGAGGGCAGCAACAAGAAATCCGGTCGAAGCTCTCC
>CAYWUI010000119.1:0-2373 GCA_964461435.1 uncultured Bacteroidales bacterium
GTCTCGATTGATATGGTTAACCTAATAAATGGTAATTTAATTATGCGTCAGCGCTAAGCTGGCTAACAGAGCATGATTTTGAAATCTTTCTGTAGCGGATACATGAATATATCTTTTTTGGGGAGACTCGCTTCCTTGAATCTGTCTTTTTTACCGCGGCCCTTCGTTGTCCCGACGAGCTTCCAGTTCGCGGCTTTATAACTCGTTCCTGAAAAACGATTCTTCTCAACAAATGTTTCTAAAAGAACCGGTTTGTATTTGTACTGCTTTTGCCAATCTTCGCCGATCCTCCTTGTTACCATGGCCAGAACCATTGAGGCGAGATTTTTTGAATACACCCACGGCAGAATCAAGAATCTGGCATTGTTCACGACAAGATGCAGGTTTTCTTTTCGTTTCTCATCCGGCCACCCAATGTACCAATCTCGCGGTGCAACCCGCCATGCAGAGGCGCCGAAACCAAGAAGAGCGAGAAGATCGTGCCCTGAATACACAAAATACTTCATCTGAGCTCCGGGAAGCGGCGTGTATCCAAGGTAGTGATACCGGTCGATGTATTCATTCCACAACGATTTCTCATCCCCTGTTTTCGCTATCTCGATATGTACATGGGGGAGCTTTCCGGCTGAAAGTACGATCTCTTCCCGCCTATAGGTGCGCGCGGTGTGTTCAATCGGTTTCATCCGTGTTGAATGCACCCGCAGAAGTGACGGAAGGGTAATAAGCCCGTGGGCTTCCATTTTCACAAGCGCCTGGCTCATACTCGGCGTTTTTGGTGTACCATCGGGTCTGTACCACTGGAGCTGCTCGCAGGCAATTCGCGAAATGGCGGTGCGGTTTCGGCTGGTATCCTCATCGATGATTGAGCGAATGCAGGCAACCTCCGATTCGCTAAACTCTCGTCCGCAATACTTCCAGGTCTTTTCTTTTCGTTCCTTGATGTTCCAGGGCAGGTGGACGGTGATATCCGCAGGAGGCTTTCCACCGGCAAGAGCGCAGGCCCTGAAATAGTCACTGAGCCATTCGAGTTGATTGATTTCCCACAGCTGGAGGGTTTCGAAGATACTGAACATCACCGCGGTAAACCTGGCGCTCCAGATCGCACCCGATCCGTAGTAGTTCTTCCGGCCCACCACAGGATTTCTCAAGGTCCGTTCCGAGCCATTGTTGTCCATGGGTATTTCTGGATGATCCACGAAGACTGTCAACCCTTCCCAATGAATATCAAGGCTCTTTAAAACACTCCTCTGACTGTGATGAAGGCGAGGTTGTTTCCGTTCTTCCTGAAAGATGTGCTTCATATCCGCAACAGCTTCCCGGACCCGGATATCTTCGCGGGTAAATGCCGCCGAGCCTTCAGCATACTGGACTCGCAGGGAGTTGAGATGAAAAAGACAGTTGATCCGATCTTCCCACTCCTGGGCCCACTCGCCTACCTGTTCGTATTTCAGCCCCGCTTCCCGAAAGTCTCTGCGGGCATGGGCCCAGCAGAAGGCAAGGATGATTCCTTCATGCTTCCTTGCGTATGATTTGTAGGCCGAATAACGGTCTACCAAAAGGATTCCACCGACAAAACACCCGAGATGTTCTTCTATGACCCGCGCCGAGCGTGTCGGGTCAATGACATGCACAACACTTTCATCGGATACAAATACCCACAGATACCACCGGTAGGTCGATTTCGTTTTTGTGGTCTCGAATACGCTCCACCGTGTCTCATCGGCCTGCCACCAGGCTGCCTTCCTACTGCGCTCTTCCAGAGCGCAGTACACCGGTTCAAACAGCGGAGCTAGGCGTTTCAACCCGTCCCCCGCGCTCCCGGGGGGGATGGACAAGCCGTGTAGCGCCAGATTCTTCAAGATACGCGCAACCGGAATCTGAAACCGGTACTTACGGATGAGAATGTGGATCCATACCGAGGCGCCATAGCGGCTATGGGGGATGAGTTTGGCCGGACCAAGGGCTGTAATAATCCCTTTGTTCCCTGGGCACTTACACCCGGGTCTGTACTTTTTGCGTCGTATCTTTCTGGTATATCCGCGTATTTCCTGTGTTTCGACAAGTTCCGAATCTTCCGTGTCGGGCATTTCGATTAGCGGAAGCCCACAGATCAAGCAGTACTTTTCGGATTCAAGAAGATCATGTACTTCCTCTTCTACGGGCAAATGGCTCTGGTCTCTGGGCTTCGGGGCGGGACGATCCGGTTGTTGGCCGCGTTTGCGCCTCCCCGAGACTACCTGCGTTTTGTCTGATTCAGATTTCTTTTTTGACTGCTCCGTTTTCTTTTCATACAGCTGCCGAGTGAGGTATTTAATATGAGCGTTCTTATCTTGCAGCTCTTTCTTTAAAGTCGCTTCACGTTCCACCGCTTGT
>CAYWUI010000120.1:0-2356 GCA_964461435.1 uncultured Bacteroidales bacterium
TGTAGATGAAGAAATTGCTGATGGTTCGGATAGTTATGTCTATGCTGATGATGAAGTAATCGATTTAAATGGTTATTGTATTGATTTGTATAACCTGCCAGCACATTCTGGTTCTGGAACAATAAATAAAATAACTATATATGCAAGCATATATGCTATATCTACCGATTATTTAAATTTAATAATAAAAACTGGCGGAACAATATTTGAGAGTAGTGCAAAATCGGGAGGTAGTGGTGAACTTCCAGATGTTGTATTTGGTTTAGTGTCTTATGAATGGGGAACAAACCCAGATACTGGAGTAGCATGGACTTGGGATGATATTGATAGTCTGCAAATAGGTATTAAATGTTATGCAGCAAATATAGAAGTAGATTGTACCCAATTATATGTGGTAGTTGATTATAGCAGTCCTATAAATACCTTATTTGAAGCTATAAAAAGTGACGGCACTTCGCACTTACTTGCTTTTAGCGGAACTGGCATATATGTATCTACTGACGGTGGTGCTACGTTTTCGCTTCTCAATGACGGATATACGTCAAACCAGAAATGGTCTTGTTACACTTATGCCGACAATGTGATAATGGTAAACGGTGTTGATACTAACCAGATTTATGATTTTACAGCAGTTAGGGATATGGGGCTTACTGATCCGGATACTGCTCCCACTTTAGCCACGGGGGCAGCGGGCAATCTGACGGGAGATTATTATTACAGAGTATCTTTTGTATATAGTGGTTCTGAATCCAATGTAGGTCCAGTTTCAGATTTAGTCGCCCCATCAGCAGAGGCAGTAGACTTAACGGATATTCCTACGGGCGGTGCAGGTTGTACCCAGAGGAAACTATACAGGACTAATGCAGATGGTACGGTGTACTACGAATTACATACTATAAATGATAATACTACCACGGAATATACAGACGATGATGTAGATGACTTACTATCATGGAAGGTTGCACCAGAGAATAATACGGCTCCCCCGATAGCAAAGTTTGTTATAGAAAAAGATGAAAGAATTTTTTATATTCTTCCCGATAGCTCAGATTTTTATTACAGTGAACTTTATAAACCAGAACTTTCCAAAGGTACGTCTTATAGGACAGTAGGGGCTGATGATGGTGGTATACTCATGGGAGCTGCTATTTATGAAAGTAATATGTTCTTTTATAAGGCTAAAAAGATAACCGATGATGAAGGGACTTATTATGTGGGGCATAAGACTTATCAGCTTTCAGGAGTTGACCCTGATCCCGAAATAGGTGATTGGATAATATCCATTGCAAATAATGCCATTGGTGGTATAGCATTTGATACGATTGATTATAGCATAGACGAAGTAATATGCCTTGACGATGACGGCCTTTATAGCTTGCAGAGAAATAGACTTCTCACTACCATAGTAGTAGATACAATATCGCTGTCCAATAAAATAGAACCAGACTTCTCCGGGTTTAACAAATATTATCTGCATAATGCGTCAGGCAGGATATTCGGTCATAAATATTATATGGCAGTACCGGCAGCCGGAAGGACATCTAATTCTGAGGTCCATGTTTTAGACTTCAGGGCAGTAAGGACTAAAAACGGTTATGCTCCTGCATGGACTAAAATCAGGGGACCTATAGTAAATTGTTTTGCAGTATTTAGAAATAAGCTCATATATGGCGGTGATGACGGCTATGTATATGAGATAGACAACTGTTACACTTATTTTGACGGTGCGGAAATACAGGCATACTTTGACAGTAAATTTTATGATGCTGGCATATTTGATGTAAAGAAATGGTTTAAGCTTTTAGATATTAATTTTAAGGCAAGTGCATACTGGTCATTTACAGTTGTAGTCTATGTGCAGAATGGAACAAACTTAAAATCATATACATTTACAAAGTCAAGTTCGTCTCCAAGTACACAACACCCGTTATTCGGAAAAAGTCTGTTTAGCCGATTTACATTCGGTTCGGGAGCTACAGAGTCTAACCTGGCTTCAAGCAAAAAGGTCAGGATAAAATTAAAATACTTGGGTGAGCTTATAAAGATAAGGTTTCAGAGTATCTATGCAAATAAGGATTTTTCCATTCAGGGATTTAGACTGCACGGGCAGTATCTAAGGACAAAATAAATATGTTAAGAAATATGACTATTTTCTTAATCATTATATTAATAATTAGCTCTATCTTAATTTTGCAGATAGAGTATGAAAGAAAGGAAGTGAAAGAATTGGGAATAAAACAATTTTTTAAAGATTTGTGGAATAAGTTGAGATTTGATGAGAGCGGACAGGTGGGTTCTTCTTACTCATATCAATATGCTCAACCAGTAGTATCAACAGCAAAGAAAAAAACCACTA
>CAYWUI010000121.1:0-2272 GCA_964461435.1 uncultured Bacteroidales bacterium
GGAACTGTAGAAAAACAGAAAGACCTGAATGGTTGGATAATTAAGGAGATAGCGCTCTAGTATAACAACAGAGTGCACGTGGATGGCCAGGGCGCGGTGCTTGTCGGAGTGGATTTCGGTTGGTGAAAGCATTTGCACTACATTCATCCAGCAGGTCAATCCCTGGCCACCAGTGACTCTGAGCGTTAGGTCATAGTTAAAGATAATGAGCCATGAACATGAAATCCAGAAGATCGCAGCTCATTCTATTTGTTATGATTTCCTACGCCTATTTGTGGCTCTTGTTTGGAATTGGAAGGCTATTTGACATACCGTTTTCCTACGATATTCGAGAACCGGGAGGAATTCTTGTCATTTTCGGAATTCCTGCGTCCCTGTTTGCGGCGAGCTTTGTGACTCTGATAACTCATGGGAAAGGCGCTCTACGTCAACTGCTCAGCCATTCATTAGAATGGCGTTTCGGTCCGAAATGGTATCTATCCGCGTTGCTGACACCTCTGCTGGTAGCCTTCGCGAGCGGGACCGCGGCAGTTTGGATTAACGGAGTCGAAATGGCTGATAGTTGGTTCTCACCATCCATGCCACTCGGATTCATGGCCTTCTTATTGGTATATATCGGGCTTGGTGAAGAAATCGGCTGGAGGGGGTTTGCGCTGCCGCGGTTTCAAGAGACCTTGGGATCACTTGGAGGCAGCATCGCCACAGGCGTATTCTGGGCGCTTTGGCACTTGCCCCTATTCTTGATGCCGGGATCATCTCAATACGGTCATTCGGTGCTTATTTTCATCTATTTACTTACCTGTTGGACCATTCCGATGGCTGTATTTGTCGGCAAATCTCGAGGCAGTGTAATTCCTGCCATCCTGTTTCATGTGTCAGTGAACTTCCTGGCGTTTGCGATCCAATATCCTTATCGGTATTTTTATTTGTTTTGGGGGATTACCGCGACCATTGCAGCAGCATTCCTTCCAAGATCATTGGTTTGGGTGGGGAAGCGTTCTGCGCTGGACGACCACTCAGACACCTAACCTTGCTGTTTCAGTGGACGGCTCGTTCCTCGCCGCCCCTGAACAGCCCGTTAGGCACGGGGCAAAATATGAAATTGTTGCCGACTTCATTTCAACAAATTGTGTTCTCCTTGCTTATATTATTCATCACGGCAACGGGATGCACGACTAAACTGACATATACCGGCCCTCAACTCCCACCCGAAAAGGTGGCGAAGTTGAAGGGTACCTATAATTTTTACTTCTTACTTGACGCGGTGGAATGCATAATAGTAGCTGTTGATGGGGAATCTGTCTATGGTGGTATATGGTCCTCTGGGGACACGGTTCAGATGCTCCCTGGTAAGCATGAGGTTACCATAGAGCTCATCTGGCATAGTTACGACACGCATTATGGCGTATCCCAGACATTTTATTTCGTCGCCGAGGCAGGCCACGTCTATAAAGCAGACGGAAACTGGCACGGTGGTGACAATCAGATTTGGATTATTGACAAAGAAACTGGGCAGGTTGTTGCGGGAATGAAACCTCTCCCACACGAAAAGGTGGCGAGGTTGAAGTGTAGAGGGGTTTTTCATCCTCTCCGATGCGCAATAGCAGCTGTGGATGGCAAAATTATGTCTGATGATTTCACAATGGAAGCTGAGATGCTCCCTGGTAAGCATGAGGTTACCATAAAGCTCATTGAGCCTCACTTTGGACATCCAATATGGCGATTTTCTTTCGTCGCCGAGGCCGGCCACGTCTATATAGTAGACGGATACTGGAAAGTAGAAGGATACTTGCACGTTGTTGACAAACAGATTTGGATTATTGACAAAGAAACTGGTCAGGTTGTTGCGGGTGAGAAACCTTGAATGTGCCTAACGGCATTGAGCAGGACGCGCAAAAAACCGCGCGCCTCTCATGCCCGGCGTTAGCGCGCCAAGCGAAGCTTGGTGCATCTTGCAGGGTGCAAGTCCCTGTCGGGTAAGGGTTAGCCACCCACTCGTATCGAGTGTTGCGTGATTGGGAAGGACAGACATACCGTCGAACGACCCACACGAAGCGTACACAGAGAATCATGCAGGCCGTAGGGGAGACCGCGCTCCCTGAAGAGCTGGTATCGCTCCGAAATGAGCTTGTTCCGGTTGCCGAGGGTTGTAACGCACGCCGAAGGCAATACAAGATCATCCGTTAAAGGCAAGGATGTGAAGGACCGGCGGAGTTCTCAAGCCGTGGCATGTATGAAGAGATGTACACAAGAACTTGGGAGGCCCATTCGA
>CAYWUI010000122.1:0-2257 GCA_964461435.1 uncultured Bacteroidales bacterium
ATCGACAAGTTATTAAACTCTAAGGTTATGTCAAATTCGCACTTTGTCTCGGTCTGATTAAATATACCGGTAGCTCTAGAGAGTTGTTTAACGATTAATTCATAATCGTTTAGCTCACTAGTTGTTATATTCAATGTTGCATACCTGTCATTTATTAATGTGTTAGCTTGTGCTGTAATCGTTATTATGGAAGTATCTTGCCCGGTAGTAGGACTAACCGATAACCAGCTTTCACTTGATTCGATTTCCCAGCTTGTATTTGAGTAAATCGTAAATTCTGCGGTACTTCCTTCTTCATTACCAATAAGGATTGTATCAAAAATCACATTTAGCTGAGATTCGGGTAATCCAAATTTTTGAACACCGAATCCGGAGGAACCAAATCCAATCCAAACATTGTTGTATTTATCGGCTGCTATTGTCCAAACCCAGTTCTCTAATAAGCCTGAGTTTGATTCATTGAATTTGGTCCACGTTGAATTATCGAATTTTGAAATACCTCCATTGGTCGCACACCATACAATTGTATCATTTATATCGATACTATTTATTGTATTGTTTGACAATCCATTTGCAGTTGTGTACGATGTCCATATAGAACCGTCAAAGCGTGAAATACCGCCTCCGTCTGTACCAAACCATATAGTTCCGTAATCGTCAATCCTTATAACATTTACCGAGTTATTTGCTAAACCATCCGTAGTTGTATAATGTGTAAATGATTCGCCAGCGAAAAATGTCGATCCAAGCCCATTGTACCCATAGCCGCACCAGATATTTCCGTTAAGGTCAACATCGATTGTATGGACATCATTGCTTAATAAACCATCTGAAGTATGATATGTACTCCAATTACCTCCATCATACCTTGTTATACCATTGTCAGTTGCAACCCATAATACATTATTTTTATCAATACATACATCATATATATCGTTTGAAGATAATCCATCAGAAGTAGTGTAGTAAATGAATGAATCTTTTTCATATTTATATAATGCAAATGTACATCCAAACCATATTGCTCCTGAACTATCTTCGCATGCCGAGGTTATTGAGGATGTTCCATCTCTTATAAGCCATTCTCCATTTTTAAATTTGCTAAATCCTAGTCCATTGTAATTGCCAAAATATTTGGAGTTATCTGAAGCAACAAAAATATTACCTATCACATTTGTTTCCATACCATAGGTAATTCTGTGCTGAATCCAGTTTACACCATTAAATTCATTTACTCCAGGACCTGTAGCAAACCACATATTTCCTTTGAAAAGAGCAATACCGTAAAACCAGTTAGTTGAAGGAAAATCAGGGATTTGATAATCATTCCAGGTAGATCCGTTATATTCATATATATTTTTACTGTTTGCTCCAAACCACAAATCACCATCCTGATCCTGATTTATTGAAAAAACATAACTCAGTACATCGCTGTTTATTTCTGAGATAATTGACCAACTATTATTTTTATATTTTGAAATGCCCACTGAAGTAGCCAGCCAAATACTTCCTGAATCATCCACATGAATGTCGTAAACGTTATTGGATGATAGTCCATCTGAAGTGGTAAAAGTTTGCCAGGTTGAACCATTAAAAACCGATAACCCATAACTGTTGTTTCCAAATCCACACCAAATATTTCCGGCAGTATCAGCTTCGATAGTGTAAACCTTGTTATATCCTAGGCCATCGGTTGTTGTGTAATGAGTAAAGTTTTCACCATCATATCGGGTAATACCGGTTGAATATTGCCCATAACCAATCCACATATCCCCGGTAACTTTATTAAATTCAAGACATTCTGCATGGTAGGCACTTAAACCATCTTCATAATAAATATTTGTAAAATTGTTATTTTGATATATAGAAATACCATCGTCCTGAGCAATCCAAATTCTCCCCTGGTCATCAACTTCTAATCCGTTTATAAAGTTATTTGACAAATTACTATTCTCTGATGTGAATATAGCCCAGTTCGTTCCATCATAACTTGCCAGTCCGTCATCTGTGCCTACCCACATTAATTCATCATCTACAGTCGTTATACAAGTTACAGTATTATTAGGTAGGGTCGTAGATGTATTTGAAGTTCTGTAATTCGTCCATGTTTGAGCTTTTATTCCTGTGAATAAAAATAAAATGAGTAATTTGGAAAATAATATTTTTTTCATAATTCTAGATTTTATTTAATTCATTATAAAAGTATCTAATTCATATTATTTATAACTAAGTTAATCTTTGCGAAACTTTATTTTTA
>CAYWUI010000123.1:0-2226 GCA_964461435.1 uncultured Bacteroidales bacterium
AGGAGAAGATAGAGTTTCGGCTCCTTTCTAGTCCTGTTGAGATTTACGGCAATGACGATGGATGGGTCACTGGGATGAAGTGCCAGAGATATGAACTCGGGGAGCCTGATGAATCAGGAAGACAGAGGCCGGTTCCTGTAGCGGGTTCCTTCTTTGAATTTGAATGCGATCAGGTTCTTATGAGCATAGGTGGCCAGGCCAATCCATTGATCACTAAAACAACACCGGATATGAAGGTAAACAAGTGGGGATACGTTGAAGTCGATGATTGGGGGAGGACAAGCAAGAGATATGTCTATGCGGGCGGCGATATCGTTACCGGGGCTGCAACGGTTATCTCTGCTATGGGGGCCGGTCGGAGGGCGGCAAAGGCACTCCATGAAGACTTGGTGAAAGAGAGCGCGGAAACCGTTACCCCGAACTGGTGGTAAACCAACTTTGGGGCCTTGCCCCAATTGGAATATTGGAAGAGTGGAATACTGGCCTGCCCTGATATCGCCAAATGGCATGTCAAGGTAAAAATGTTATTCATCATCGATCAGCTCCAGGTACTGTTTGACGACATGTTTAGCCATGCCTGTTACCATATGAATATAGTCAATATCGTTGTTGTGTTGATACACAGTCTTAACTCTATGGTAATCCTTAAGGTAGTGATCTACGGCTTTTTGTGAATGGTTACATTCTCTGGCCACATCGGCTGGGTCCTTTTTTTCCACTATGACCTTACGGATCATTGTGGTTTTATGAGAGATGCACGATCCCATGTCATGCAGCGAGCCCGTGTGAGGTAAGGTGCAGCCATGCTCTTTTTCATAGGTTTTCCTTATTGCAGAAATCTTAGTGGGGTCTTTTAAGGTCAACAGCCCAATATCACGACTGGAAAGGATACCCCCTTGGGCATAGGCCTCTGTCATGATCCTGGCGACAGCCTTCTTGGTGATGTGGGACATGGGCAGCCCAGTGGTGAGCTGTTCGATATCATCCTCGGTGATCAGGGAGAGCACCACGGCGACATATCTTCTGTTGGGCGAATCGCCCCGTGTTCTCTTGTCGAGGGCATTCCACAGGATCTGCCCGGGTTTTATTCTCTTTGTCTCAGGGGACAGCGTTTCAAAAAGGGTGATAAGCTCTTCGGCTAGTTTTTCTCGCATAACAGGCCCAAATAATCGCGGGAATTCCCGGGCGAAAAAATTCACGACGGCGGGCTTGAAAAACCGCTCTTTGGCAGCGTTATACCGTTTTATGCCAGCAGGGGTCTTATGCATGGGGCCCTCGGGGAGTTTCGGAAAGGAGAGCGTTTTTTTTTAAAAAATGCTCGAGCTCCGCCTTTCGATGAGCGACTGTCTCACATGAGCGATACAATGTATAATATTCCTCAACTAACACGGTGGAAACCTTTACCAGAAAGGCAATCGTATGGGTATCAAAGCCTTCCTCAGTCAGGGCAATAACGCGCTTAAATTTTTCAATGTAGTTCTTAATAGCACCAACACTGTGATGGGTGTTACGAGAAACCTCTGTGTATTCTCGGCCTTTGAGCCATTCTTTGACAATAATGCTGCGATGAGAAACGGAGCGTCCCATGTCTTTAATCGTTGATCGAAGGGGTAAGACGATATTTTTCCTTTTCATTGCCTGGAGGTCTCTCGACAGTGTTCTTTCTCCACAGTTAAAGAGTCTATTGGCAACATCCTCAATGGTAAGGAGACCTCCCTGTTGAAAGGCTTCAACACATACCCGCTGAATCCTATGCCGGCGGAGCCCAGTGACCCCAGCGTGTTTCCTCACCAGAAGGTCTTCTTCACCGGCATCCAGGGTGAGGGTGACGGTGATTTGTTTGCTGTCAGCCAAATGGGTGCTCGGCCCCTCATCGACAGAGATAACCTGGAAGAGAATCTGCCCTGGCTTAAGCGTGCCGCTTGTTTCGAAGTAGGGCCGATACACCTTGTAGACGGCATCCAGGATTGCCTTCGCTTCAAAAGGGGAGCACTGCAGTCCATGGATAATGTCGTTCATAAATTGCTGGTCCAGTTGTTTCTGAGCAAGGCGATCCCATTTTTGAAGAGAGGTGTTATTAATCATCGAGGTCCTCCTGGTTTCATTCGCAGCCATATTCCTGGTGAACTCCAGTCGGGCTACGCCCTCCTTCCGTTCACCAGCTAGGAGCTTAAAGCCAATCATGACTATAACACCATCGTCAATGCCATATGGCACAATTATAGG
>CAYWUI010000124.1:0-2193 GCA_964461435.1 uncultured Bacteroidales bacterium
AAGCTTTACAAGATTTATAAAGAATACATCATTTTCACGGATAGCCAGTTCTTTTAAAAAGGGTGTTCCGGCCTTAACTGTTATAATCTCCCTGGACACGGGCGATCCGTCGTTCTGATTTTTAATTTGTTCCACCTGTTCTTTACTAAGTTGTGCAGGTCTGCCCATTGACAGGTAAGTTGAAAAAGCATCGTTGCACCGGTAACCTACTTTGTACACTTCTAACGAGTAAGTGCCTTCAGGAACATTTGAAATATCGATCTTTAACTTTCCTTTCGGTTTCGAGGGTAAATCATGAATATAATACACCTGGTTATTAACTGAGTCTCCGGGATGAGTATTTGTAAAATCCCAGGCCAACAACTGAATGTTCCCATCCGAATCTTTACAAACCCATGAAGTTGAATCGCTATTTACCAATTCGATATCCCCCAACCGGTTCAAAAACTGGTATGCATAAAATACGGGTTTGTTGATCCCCTGGATGGTCAACATCCCAAAACCTCCGTGAAAAGGTGTGAAACGTGGTGCAGATTCTTCAAAAATATCGGTAAAAACCCAATAAGACATGGAATTGGCAGCATCACCAACCTGTTTAAGTTTTTGTAACACATACGCGGCTTCGTGATAACTGTCGTGTATAGGGTCGAATGGCGTATATGAGGCACTCCATTCAGTATAATGCAGCTCCAAATCAGGTTTTGATGAATTGACTATTTCTTTGCGAGATTGAAGCACATCGCCACTTAAGCTCATGGGATTTTTATCCAGAACAGTGCCTGAATTGCCATATTCATCAAGATAGCCTTGTCTCACTCCATAAGAGTGGGTGCTGATAAAATCGATAGGAAGATTATTTTTTGTGCAAAAATCGATCATTTCAGGCTCCCATGCCGCCCCTGCAGTTCCCGGCCCACCTACACTGTAGGCAGAATTAATGCTTTTTATAGCTTTAACGCTGTACTGGTATAATTTGAAATATTCTTCCTGACTTCCAGCCCAGAAAGCATCAAGGTTGGGTTCGTTCCATACCTCGAAATACCAGGTTTTCACTTCATCAGCTCCATAACGTTCTGTAAAATGCCTGACAAGGTTCTTTATCAATTCTCCCCATTTTTCATAATCTTTGGGCGGTGTTACATTTCCGCGCCACCAGAAAATTGTTTTATCTCCACTTGCAAGGGCTGATGGCATAAACCCTAATTCAACAAATGGTTTTATACCTATGCTTTGTAAAAAATCGAATAAAACATCCACATACATATAATTATATTCAGGTTTCCCGTTTTTATCTTCTTTATAAACTCCCATATCATCGGTTAAAAGCCCGTGCATGCGTATGTATCTGAAACCACATTCTTTTTTAACATAAGCAAGCTGTTGTTGCCAGTCAGCCCTCAATCCCTCGTTTGCACGACCTGCACCTATGCATTCATTGAACATAGTATTCAAAGGGCCTTTTTCCATGTTAAAATCTATATTTATTACCCTTTCTGTGGATTTTGATTTTGTTTTTTGGGCAAAAACTGCACATGTAACCAGACTAGCGAGGAGAAATGAAAAGATACGAATCATTTTTTTTTAATTAAATTTAAACAATTAAATAACTACTCAAATCTATATTTTTTTGCCTTCCTGAATCTTGAAAATAATATCTAAAATCTTTGAGATTCTATCATATTTATTTTAAAATAGACCGGATTTCATAAGATAATATATATAGATTACTTTATTGATTTTTAATATTTTTGTGTAGTAAATACCATCAGGAATGAAATTCAGTTGCTTAATTTGTGGAATGCTGCTATTTTCTTTGCAATGCTTTGCTGCTGAGCAGGAAAGATATTTGTATTTTACTGAAATTGATGGCCTTCCCCGAAATATCACTACCTGCCTTGAACAAGATCAGTATGGGTATTTGTGGATAGGCACAACTAATGGGATTGCACGCTATGATGGAAAGAATTTTTATTGTTATAAAGAATTATCTGGTGTTGGTATAATTCACCTTCTTTATGATTCAAAAAATACGCTTTGGGTAGCATCAGATAAAGGTCTTTTTAAATATAACCGACTAACTAATTTTTTTGAATTGACAATTCAGGGTTACATTACAAAAGTCCAGGAAGACAATGGCGAAATCTATTTCTTAATGGTATCGAACATATATAAAGTTGATGGCAATAAAACCGT
>CAYWUI010000125.1:0-2193 GCA_964461435.1 uncultured Bacteroidales bacterium
AAGCTTTACAAGATTTATAAAGAATACATCATTTTCACGGATAGCCAGTTCTTTTGAAAAAGGCGTTCCGGCCCTTACGGTAATTATCTCCCTGGACACGGGCGATCCGTCGTTCTGCTTTTTAATTTGTTCCACCTGTTCTTTACTAAGTTGTGCAGGCTTGCCCATAGACAGGTAAGTTGAAAAAGCATCGTTGCACCGGTAACCTACTTTGTACACTTCGAGCGAGTAAGTGCCTTCAGGAACATTTGAAATATCGATCTTTAGCTTTCCTTTCGGCTTCGATGGTAAATCATGAATATAATACACCTGGTTATTAACTGAGTCTCCGGGATGAGTATTTGTAAAATCCCAGGCCAACAACTGAATGTTCCCATCCGAATCTTTACAAACCCATGAAGTTGAATCGCTATTTACCAATTCGATATCCCCCAACCGGTTCAAAAACTGGTATGCATAAAATACGGGTTTGTTGATCCCCTGGATGGTCAACATCCCAAAACCTCCGTGAAAAGGTGTGAAACGTGGTGCAGATTCTTCAAAAATATCGGTAAAAACCCAATAAGACATGGAATTGGCAGCATCACCAACCTGTTTAAGTTTTTGTAACACATACGCGGCTTCGTGATAACTGTCGTGTATAGGGTCGAATGGCGTATATGAGGCACTCCATTCAGTATAATGCAGCTCCAAATCAGGTTTTGATGAATTGACTATTTCTTTGCGAGATTGAAGCACATCGCCACTTAAGCTCATGGGATTTTTATCCAGAACAGTGCCTGAATTGCCATATTCATCAAGATAGCCTTGTCTCACTCCATAAGAGTGGGTGCTGATAAAATCGATAGGAAGATTATTTTTTGTGCAAAAATCGATCATTTCAGGCTCCCATGCCGCCCCTGCAGTTCCCGGCCCACCTACACTGTAGGCAGAATTAATGCTTTTTATAGCTTTAACGCTGTACTGGTATAATTTGAAATATTCTTCCTGACTTCCAGCCCAGAAAGCATCAAGGTTGGGTTCGTTCCATACCTCGAAATACCAGGTTTTCACTTCATCAGCTCCATAACGTTCTGTAAAATGCCTGACAAGGTTCTTTATCAATTCTCCCCATTTTTCATAATCTTTGGGCGGTGTTACATTTCCGCGCCACCAGAAAATTGTTTTATCTCCACTTGCAAGGGCTGATGGCATAAACCCTAATTCAACAAATGGTTTTATACCTATGCTTTGTAAAAAATCGAATAAAACATCCACATACATATAATTATATTCAGGTTTCCCGTTTTTATCTTCTTTATAAACTCCCATATCATCGGTTAAAAGCCCGTGCATGCGTATGTATCTGAAACCGCATTCTTTTTTAACATAAGCAAGCTGTTGTTGCCAGTCGGCCCTCAATCCCTCGTTTGCACGACCTGCACCTATGCATTCATTGAACATAGCATTCAAAGGGCCTTTTTCCATGTTAAAATCTATATTTATTATCCTTTCTGTGGATTTTGATTTTGTTTTTTGGGCAAAAACTGCACATGTTACCAGGCTGGCGAGGAGAAATGAAAAGATACGAATCATTTTTTTTGAATTAAATTAAAACAATTAAAAAACTACTCAAATCTATATTCTTTTACCTTCCTGAATCTTGAAAATAATATCTAAAATCTTTGAGATTCTATAATATTTATTTTAAAATAAGCCAACCTTCATAAGATAATATTTATAGATTGCTTAATTAATTTTTAATATTTTTGTGTAGTAAATACCATCAGGAATGAAATTCAATTGCTTAATTTTTGGAATGCTGCTGCTTTCTTTGCAATGCTTTACTGCTGAGCAGGAAAGATATTTGTATTTTACTGAAATTGATGGCCTACCCCGAAATATTACTACCTGCCTCGAACAAGATCAGTATGGGTATTTGTGGATAGGCACAACCAATGGGATTGCCCGCTATGATGGAGAAAATTTTTATTGTTATGAAGAATTATCCGGTGTTGGTGTCATTCACCTTCTTTATGATTCAGGAAATACGCTTTGGGTAGCATCAGATAAAGGTCTTTTTAAATATAACCGACTGACGAATTTTTTTGAATTGATAATCCGGGGTTACATTACAAAAGTCCAGGAAGACAATGGTAAAATCTATTTCTTAATGGTATCGAACATATATAAAGTTGATGGCAATAAAACCGT
>CAYWUI010000126.1:0-2101 GCA_964461435.1 uncultured Bacteroidales bacterium
TGCCCTTTCAGAATCCTAATTTAAGTTCGGAAGAGAGAGCTAAAGATTTAATATCCCGTTTAACGTTAAGTGAAAAAGCAGCCTTGATGTGCGATGTGTCAGATGCCATACCGCGCCTGGGTATAAAAAAATTCAACTGGTGGAGCGAAGCCTTGCACGGCCTGGCAAATAATGATAATGTCACCGTTTTCCCTGAGCCCATAGGTATGGCTGCCTCGTTCGATGATGAACTGGTTTATCGTATTTTCAATGCGGTTTCGGATGAAATCCGTGCCAAGTATAATGAATCCCAACAAATGGGATTGGAAAACCGCCGTTTCCTGAGCCTATCGGTATGGACCCCCAATGTTAACATTTTCAGGGATCCACGTTGGGGACGTGGCCAGGAAACTTATGGTGAAGATCCTTATTTAATGTCACGGATGGGAATATCAGTTGTAAAAGGGTTACAAGGGCCTTCCGATTCAAGGTATAAAAAGCTATTGGCTTGTGCCAAGCACTATGCCGTTCATTCAGGCCCTGAATGGAGCCGCCATACCATCAACCTCAATAATATTGATCCACGGGATTTATGGGAAACCTATCTTCCTGCATTCAAATCCCTGGTTCAGGAAGCAGATGTCCGCGAGGTGATGTGCGCCTACCAGCGTTTAGACGATGAGCCTTGTTGTGGCAATACGCGCTTGCTTCAAAATATTCTACGCGATGATTGGGGCTTTAAATACCTGGTCGTTTCCGATTGCGGCGCAATATCCGATTTTTATCATAGCCATCAAGTTTCTTCCGATGCAACCCACGCGGCTGCCAAAGGGGTTTTAGCTGGAACCGATGTTGAGTGCGGGTATGGTTATGCTTTTAAAAAATTGCCTGAAGCTGTAGATAAAGGTTTAATTACCGAAGAAGATATAAACATGCATTTGATGCGTGTGTTGATTGGCCGTTTCGATCTGGGAGAAATGGACGACGATGCATTGGTACCCTGGTCAAAAATTCCCATGTCTGTGATCAATTCTGATGACCATAAGAAATTAGCATCTGATATGGCCCGCGAATCAATGACCCTCTTGCAGAACAAAAACAATATTTTGCCTTTATCCAAATCCGGTAAAAAGATAGCAGTAATAGGGCCTAACGCTGATGATGAGCCTCTTATGTGGGGTAATTACAATGGTACACCTTTTAACACTGTAACTATACTCGATGGTATTAAAACAAAGCTCCCTGCCGAAAAGATAGTTTATGAAAAGGGATGTGACCTAACGGAGGATATGATCATAGAAAGCGTAATTGGGGAATGTTCCATAGACGGTAAAGCATGTATAAAAGCCACTTATTGGAACAACCGGGAGTTTAAAGGAGAAGTTGTGACCACCGAACAGATAATCAATCCTATCAAATTAACAACTGCCGGACAGCACGAATTCAGCACAGGTGTTCATCTGCAGGAGTTCTCTGCCAAATACGAAACGGTTTACAAGCCATCGCAGTCGGGAGAAATTGTATTTAAGCTGGAAGCCTGTGGAGGATTTGAGCTTCTTGTTAATGGTGAATCACTCTCTAAATTTGGTACATGGAGACCGGTTCCTAACCGTATTCCATTTAAAGTTGAAAAAGGCAAAGAATATAATATCGAGGCTCGTTTTAGACAGTTGGGAAACTGGACAGCCAGTCTTAGCCTGAATTTTGGAAAGGAGGTTCCGGTTGAATTCGATGCCCTAATCGAAAAATTGAAAGATATTGATGTGGTTATTTTTGCAGGCGGTATTTCTTCTCTGTTGGAAGGAGAAGAGATGCCTATCCAGTTGCCCGGTTTCAAGAGTGGCGACCGCACCGATATTGAACTACCTGCGGTACAGCGTCATTGCCTGAAAGCACTGAAGCAAGCAGGAAAGAAGATTGTTTTTGTGAATTGTTCCGGCTCAGCTATAGGTTTGATTCCCGAAACCGAAAGCTGCGATGCTATCCTTCAGGCATGGTATGCCGGGGAATCGGGCGGTCAGGCAATTGCCGACGCGCTCTTTGGCGATTCTAATCCTTCGGGTAAACTGCCGATTACTTTCTACAAAAACATGCAACAATTGCCCGATTTTGAAGATTATTC
>CAYWUI010000127.1:0-2093 GCA_964461435.1 uncultured Bacteroidales bacterium
CGCAGCACCTTGTCCTTCTTTGCAAATCGTTGACGCCTCCTGGGATTCGGTCACCCATAATAGATTATGTCATGAAAATGCAAATACTAAACAGTTTAACGTTCAGCCCTTCCTAACTCAGTGAGACTTCTGCAATCTCTATTTGCAGCTCGTTTACTGTTAGTACTATGGCTTCTGCTGACTTCTCACCCCAGGGTACGATACCCTCTCGTGAGACCTCCCCCGGTAAGGTAAATATCCTTCGGCCAATTACTGCTGCATCTACACATGAAGTTATGCATGTTGAAACATGTTCGGACGTCAGTATGGTGTGCTACCTTATCCAACTCCATGTGCCTCGTATGCAGTTCCTGTTCGTCAGTACCGACCTTTGCAGTCCCGCTTACTTCAGTGTACGGGTCACCCCAAACCACCTTGCGGCTTGCTAATGCTTCGGGTCGTCACTCCCGTGCATAAGGGACTTTCACCCTCTGGATGAATTTCTTTATATTCAAAGAACTTCGTATATTTACCATTCAGGGCACACACAATGTGTCATACGTAATGGCGGGGATAGTAATAAATATCAAGGTTTGTGGCTCGTATCAACCTCATTTCGGTTTGATAGCGAAAAGCACCGAAGTCCGCCACTACGCATACACTCAACGTTATGCAAAATTGCAAAGGAAATCCTACATATAAATTAACAAATGAATAAGAAGAAAAGAATCAAATGGACTATTAGGATAATTGCGATCTCAATAATTGTAATAATTGTTCTTCAAAAGATTATTGCAAATTCAAGATATACTGCACGTTTTGATAAATCTGACAACAGAAATGATGCATGGGTACAAGATTTGTCTCATTTCCAAGAGAACTATTTTAAAGTTTGTAAGAGTTTTCCAAAGGATTCAGTAATTAAAGCAAATCAGATTATTGATTCCATGAAACAAAATATTGATAAATACAGTGACAATGAAATTCAACTTTTGATTTCGAAGTGCGTTAGCATGGCGGATGATGCACATACATCTGTACACTTTGGAAAATTTAGACGAATTCCGCTTAGACTTTATTTATTTGATGACGGGTTATATGTAATCAAGGCAAAAAAGGGATTTGAGCAATACTTAGGTTATAGAGTAAATAAAATTTGTAATAAAACAATTGATGAACTTATTGACATTCTGGATTATTATATGTCAGGAAATAATTCTTGGATTAAATATAAAAGCTCGTATTTTTTTGCAAGTCCAGACTTTTTTGAAGGTATAAATTTATCAGAACAGTCAGATTCTATAAAATACGAATTTGTGAATGCGAATGACACAATTGTGGATTACTTAAATGTTGAGCAAAAAACAGATTATTCGGATGAATATGATTCTTGGCGGGACTTAGCTCCATCAAACACAATCATTTTAGATACTACTAACTGGATCCATATTTTATCATATGATATTCCATTATATTTATCAAAACCAAATATTCCAGGATTTATCAAGCAACTGGATTCTTTAAATGCATTATATATTCAGATTAATACCACGACAAAGATATCTGGATTATTAAATGAAATAGAACAATCAATTGAAACAAACAACATTCAAAATCTTATTATTGATTTACGTTTAAATGGTGGAGGAAACTATTTGCAACAAGCAGCATTTTCGAAAATAATTCCAAAATCATTTGATGGGAAAATATTTATAATTACCGGATATGGAACATTTTCTGCTGGAATATGTACCGCTGCAAGATTGAAATATTATTCCGAGGGTAAATCAGTAATTGTTGGACAAGAAATTGGAGATAGACTCCGCTTTTGGGCAGAAGGTAAGCAATTTCGATTACCAAATTCAAGAATCCGAATAAGGGCAGCAACCGGATACCATGATTGGGAGAATAACAAAATTATACCATTTAAAACATTTTGGTTAAATTTATTCTTTGGTGTTCCAGCTAAAAACTTGAATCCAGATATACCCGTTGATAATAATTTTATTGATTATAAAAATGGAAATGATAAAATAATGTATGAGATAAATCAACATTTGCATAATCGAGGTACTGTCTTAAAATACAAATTATTTTCAAATTATTTTTAGTAA
>CAYWUI010000128.1:0-2076 GCA_964461435.1 uncultured Bacteroidales bacterium
TAAGGTAAAGGAAAATAAATGCTCCTATAAGTGATACGGGGATGGTTAAAATGATAATAAAGGTCGCCCTCCACCTTCCAAGGAAAAACAGGACAACGACGATAACAAACAATGCGGCATAAAACAATGTTTCCGACAGGTTGCTTATTGAATTTACTATATATTCCGATGTATCGAAGATAGTTTCTATCTTTATGTCATCAGGCAAGGAGCCCTTCAGCTGGTCAATTTTAGCTTTCACCTTGCGGGCAACGGCAACTGTGTTGGCACCTGTCTGCTTTTGCAGCATTATACGGACACCCTGGCGTCCGTTTGTACGCTCGTCGAGATTGGTTTTCTTAAGGCTGTCCTGCACTGTTGCAATATCACGGAGATAGACAGGTTTACCGCCTGAACTTGTTATAACAATATTTTTAAAATTATCGCTCCTGCTGAATTCACCTTTTACGCGCAGCGGGAAATCAAGCTGGTTCATCTCGATATTTCCCGAGGGAAGGTCAAGGTTCTCGGCACCTATAATTCCGGCCAGTTGTTCGAGGGACAGATTATAGGCATCCAGCTTACGCGGATCAATATCTACCATTATGGCCCTTTGCGGTCCTCCCAGTATTGATACTGCTCCCACTCCTTCAATCCTGTTAAGGGGATTGACAAGTTTTTCCTCGAGGATATCTGTAATCGCGGGATAGCTCTGCTCAGCCGTGGCGGATAACATCATTATAGGCATAATACTTGTGCTGAACTTAAATATATTGGGTTCTTCCGAATCCTCAGGCAGGAATCTCTCAACGCGGTTCAGGGCATCCCTGATCTCATTCGTCGCCTCATCCAGGTTCTTACCCCATTCAAATTCAAGGAAAATTAATGACAGGTTATCCTTTGATGACGAAGTAATTTTCTTCAGATTGGTAAGTGTGCTGAAGCTGTTTTCAAGCCTGGTGGTTATATTTTCTTCAATATCTGCGGCACTGGCTCCGCTGTAAAAAGTAAACACCGTAATTATGGGAGGTTCCATTTCAGGAAAAAAGTCAATGGGGATATAAAAAAAGGAATAAATACCGAATACTATTAACCCTATAAATATCATCAGGGTAGTTACCGGCTTTTTAACTGCACTGCTGTATAAACTCATAACAATTCTCCTGTTTAATTTGCAATTCTTATGTTGACCTTATCCTCAAGCTTATTCTGTCCGGTTGTTACCAGTTCGTCACCGGCTTTCAATCCCTCTGTAATTTCTATATCATCATCGAGGATTATTCCTGTTTTTACTGTTTTCCTGACAGCTTTATTACCTTCATTAATAAAAACATAGCGTTCATTTGTTCCTGTCTGCTTAAGTACCGCAACAGAGGGCACCAGAATTGATTCGGCCGTGCCATAGTTGATATTTGCCCTTACAAACATGCCCGGCCTTAGCTTCTCACCGGGATTGGCCACTTCAATTTCCACCAGGAACAAATGGGTTAAGGGATCCATGGTGGGATATATGCGGTATATTTTCCCGCTGAATTTTCTGTCAGGATAAATGTCGCTTCTTACCTCAACAGGCAAACCTTTTGAGATTAACGGGAAATAGCTCTCTGATACTCCCACAATAGCTTTAAGCGGATTTATACTGACAATCGAAAGGATGGCTGCTTTTCCTGCCTGAGTATTGGGTACACCCGAATACATTTCACCTTCCTCGAAATATTTGCCTGAAATAATACCATTAAAGGGAGCTTTTAATTGTGTATTTTCCTGCAGGAACTCAACATTTGATTTTGCTATTTCATACTGTGCTTTAACCTGGTCATATTTCTGTTCAGCTATGCTTCCTGCCTTTTGCAAAGTATCGAGCCTGTTAAAGTCTGTTTCAATATTTTTTAACTGGACGAGGGCCTGCTGCAGCTGGGTACGGTCCATCCGGACAAGGATATCTCCGCTTGAAACACGTGAACCCGTTTCAACATATATTTTTTCTATTCTGCCCGGTGATGCCGGCACCATATGTACCTCTTTCCATGCAGAGAGTGTAGATGAATACTCTACTGAACGTATAATTTGCCGGGTGCTGACTTTCGAAGTCCTTAC
>CAYWUI010000129.1:0-2070 GCA_964461435.1 uncultured Bacteroidales bacterium
AGGATATCAGGTTCTCATCCTGGAGACAGGGGTTCGACTCCCCTTGGGGGTATTAAAAGCCCTTGTTTTGCACGGGCTTATAAAATCCATTTTTGATAATGTGCTAATATATTCGTTAAGGATTCGCACGAATTGAAACCATTAAAAAATCATATCTACTCATTTCAAACTACAATTGCCATAGAGGATGTATTTCAAGTGTCTAGTTGGGAAATAACAGTGTATAGGATTTCGATGTGAAGATATTATATTTGATACTTTGTTTTTATTTTATTTGTACTACAGGATTTTCTGAAACTAGTTTTTCTGAATGGAAATCTATTGATAGACCTCTTGTTTACAATTTTTTCAATATGTATCAACCATGTGTGGTTGAAGTTAAGGGCGAAGAATATAAATATAAAATGTGGTTTATGGGATGGAGCACTGATATAAGCAATCCCGGCTATCCGGGAAGTGACGCGATCTTTCATGGCAGATCCAAAGACTTACTGAACTGGCAAGTGCTTAAAAAGGATGGCACCTGGGATGACCAAATGAAGCCTGAAACATGGCGGCCTGTCATCACTGCTGGTCAGGAAGAGTTTTATGATAAATGGCATGCAGGTGATCCTTCGGTAGTCTACAAAGACGGAGTATATTTTATGGCTTTGAGCGCGACCTCCGAGGAATTCGATGAAAAAGCAGGATATCCTTCGCAAATGGTGCAATGCATTATGGGAGCAGTTTCTGTAGATGGTATAAATTGGAAAAAAACCAAAAAACCATTATTAATTGATTCATACGTATTTCCTCCAAAAGCAAACAGCAAGAGAATCGGTGATTTTCACCGGCCGTCCCTGATGTGGGACGATGGCAAGTGGAAACTGTGGTTTGATTATTGGAATGGGCAATCAGGTAGTGTTTGTATGGGTTACGCTGAAAATAAATCAGACTTTTTTGAAGAAGGTGCTTTTCAAATCAAGCATGATATAAACGAACCGTTGTTGACGAATTGGCCAAATCCAGAAGTTGTAAAAATTGGTGAGATGTATTATTCTTATTCGGATGCTCCCGGATACCAGAAATTTGCCCTAAGCGATTGGCGTTCACGGCAGATTCGCGAAGCTATCAGTAAAGACGGGATACGATGGGAAATAAAGGATTTTGTTAAAAGAAACGATGAGTCACCAATGCATGTCCCCCAGACACTGGTTGTAAGGAAAAATGGTAAACTAAGGCAGTATCTTTTTTATTCCATTCAGCGAGGCGGTTTGTGGAATGGCCAATATGATTATCGTTATAAGAGTATAAATGCTATGTATCGTGATATTTTTGCAGAATAAGAAGAGCGATTTAGGGATGTTACATAAACTATTGATGCCTATAAGCTAATAAGCTCAATTTCAAAAATCAAAATTAATGAATAGTATTGGGAAAAAACCTTTGTTAAAATTTTATAGTAATTTTTATTTTACATTCTTCAAACGGTCTTCCGGCCAATCACCTTCAAAACCGTATTCCCACTCGTTCGGCTCAGGAGGATATTCGATAAATAAAAGGTCATTATCAGACAGAGGCTTTTGCATTTTTACGTTATAACCAAATAACCTTTTTCCGGCAACTTCCAAAATAACCACATTACCCGATCTGTCCCATACAATTCTTTCCCTGAAATCAATCCTTGAGTCGGGTGCAAAGTCTGGTGAAGAATATACTTTTCGTCCATTCACAATAACTGTGAAAGTTAAATCTATCCCATCAGTTCTCTTTAATACGGCTTTATTATCATAATCCGGTGAGTAAAGAACCTGAACAGTGCGGGTAGGAAACAAAGAAGAAATCCAAATAAATACTGATAAAACATAAAGGAGTAAAGCTGACATTACAATCGTAAATATTATCAAAATATTTTTACTTATTTTTTTCATTTTAAGCAAACGCAGGAAAAAAACTATAGATCAGCCGAGAAGTATTTTGACCTGGTTGTGCAGTTTTGGCAGATCCTGCTGAATAATATCCCATACAACAGTATGCTCAACGATATCATAGCCATGAATTAAAATATTACGAAATGAGATAATCCGCTCA
>CAYWUI010000130.1:0-1966 GCA_964461435.1 uncultured Bacteroidales bacterium
ATTTTTTAATTTGGGCAGATCATGAAGAATCGGAAGGATTATTTCATGCCAATTTCAGGCTTTCGGCTTCAGAATCTCTTATCCTCTGTGAATCTGATAGTAATACGGTAATAGATTCTATAAGAATACCTTCACTTTCCGATGATGTTAGCTATGGAATATGTCCTGGTGGCGAATGGAGAATATTTAATGTTCCTTCTCCGTTGGAAGATAATAATTGTGAATCAGCAATCAATCAAACAATCAGAACAAATGATTTTTTGATATATCCAAAGATAACCGGAGATAAGATATTTGTTAAAATTCCTGATTACATTAAAAATAGGATATATATGAAGTTGATTTCGATTTCCGGAAACACCCTTATAGAAAAGTCATTTATTAGTGATGAATTTACGGTCGACTTAGAAACATATAATAGTGGAATATACATTTTATTGTTATCGTCGAAAAATACTATATGGAAAGAAAAAATAATAAAGATAAAATAGGCAATTATCCTTCTGTCCATTGCTTTAATCCTTATGCTTCTAGGCAGTGTCCTTTTTAGCGATTCAAAAGGTGTTTGTTTAAACAAGATGCTGACCGGTATCCATTGTCCGCTTTGTGGAATGACCAGGGCAGTGCACGAGCTTATTTCTTTAAGGATACCGGATGTCATTCATTATAAGGCGACAGTACTGGTTTTGCCGTTTATTTTATGTCTTGTAATAGCCCATGATCTGTTTAATAAGAATTTTATTCGGCGAGCAGCTGAATATTTCATCATCCTGTTTATCGTCAGCCTTGGTATCTTATATTTAATCAGATTTGTGTTGCATGGTTCAGCAGAAAATCTTCAGCTTCAATATTCCATAATCCATTGGTTTTGTTTACGATGGAAGCCAGATTCCTGAGCAAAGGATCAGATTTCCCTTTTTCTTCAAATTCGGCTATAGCTGTCAGCGGCAAAGATATGTGAGTATATATCAGCTTCTTTCCTCCCGGGATTTGTGGAAGGTTCATGGTTGTGTCAATGACGGCATCCAGTCCGCCAATATGTGTCACCAGGCCGGCAGGATCGAGGCCGGCAGACATCATTTCAAGGGCTTCCTTCATATCGTTGCTGTTACCGCCGCTTGTGCCAACAATGTGGTTGAAATTATAATGTACATTGTAAAAATTAAACCTTGCCTTAAATTCGGGGTCATCAGGGCCTGCAAAGAAATTCATGCAACCATCAAATGCCAGGATGGCATCGCCCTGCTCGATGACGGATTCAACCGGAGCGAAAACAAAAACATCATTGTATCCTTTTCCTTCTGTCAGTTTCAGCAGGGCACTAATGGGATCATTTAATGCTTTCGTGTTGACATATTGCAAACGAATGCCTCTCTGTGAAGCGTATTCGGGAGGGAAAAGCAGAGAAGCCCTGTCCAGTCTCGCCTGGTCAATATCCGTTACGGCCATCAGTCCCGGTTTTCGGTCGGACCGATGAATTACATAGTTTATGGTTGCCATCCCCATAGGTCCTGCACCGGCTAAAAGCGCGAGGTTGCCGCCGTCCATTATCCCCATCTCATGAATATACGACCCCGGCCTGGTGTGATAATTGGCATGCATGGCTCCAATCACACATGACAGGGGTTCAGCCAGAGCCGCGGGATAAAAGCCTTTACCCTTGTATGGCAGCAGGCAATTCAGTTCCATAACTTCACCGGGGATGATAATATACGTGGCATCGCCCCCTATGTAGCGGTATGAATAGCCCGGGGCACTTAATATTCCCACCGGGCCATCCTGATGATTAATGGCCGGCTGAATTGAGAACTTCATTCCGGGTTGAAACCCTGACCTCCATTTTTCACCTGTCTCTATAATCTCACCGCTGAATTCATGGCCAATAATTGTGGGATTGACTTGCACATCATCAGGGATCCTTTTATGTTCATTTCCCTGAAGGGTTGCCTTGTATGATGACATGCAG
>CAYWUI010000131.1:0-1927 GCA_964461435.1 uncultured Bacteroidales bacterium
TTTATTGATTAGAGTGAAAACTATTACATTAATTGTTTATTATCTGGCACCCTAATGAGAGCGTAAACGCAGTTCCGCATTGAAGGGCGATCCCGTGCAAACTTGTTTGCAGCGGGAGTAAAGCCCGAAAAGCGGAACCAAATTGCGTTTCACGCATTGTTCTGTGCCGTTTTCACTTGATGTGCCGCTAAAGCGGCAATTTCTTTCTATTAACATAATTAGCAATTTGGTTTACGCTCTCATTCTGTGCCATTTCTTTTAGACCGGGAGTGTGTAGCACGAAGGGATAAAAGTCCGCTTTAGCGGAATGGCACAGAACGGTTTCGCATATGGCCATTGGCGGATTTCGGAGCGCTTACTTGTCCAGGTAAAACCAAGCTACGCTTGAAAGGCTAAGCTTAGTATCCTAAAAAGCCCGACATTGGCTATATGCGGTGTTAGTGGCAGCCATTTATTGATATTTAATTAATCTATCCTATTAATCATTTTGACTACTTTTTCAAAAAGTATATCTTTATCTTGAAAATCCTTTTTTGATGTTACAATTTCAATATCAGGTTTAATGCCATTCCCCTCTATTATTTGTTCATCAAGTGTATATGCTTGCCATGATGGTAAATAAATTGTAACACCGTTTGGTAAATCATAAGGAATTGGATTTCCAGAACTTCCATAAGTTATCATTCCAATAACTTTAGTATTTTGAATTTGTTTCATCATCAAAATAAACGATTCATTACTGCTCATAACGGCTGGCCCTGAAAGCACATAAATATTACCTAAATATTTTTTACTTTTTTCATTTGGATAAAGCCATTTTATCCTTTCTGCATCAAATTTTCGCGTTTTTTCATTATAACTAATAACTTTTTCATAAGGAATTGAGTCACTTATAAAATTAGATGCAAATTTCTTTGCATAAGTTTCATTCCCACCAGCATTTTCTCTGACATCAATTATCAGATTGGGAAACTTGAATAATTCATAAAGCACATCGTAAGCTGCTATTTCAGGATTCCTTGAATTTCCCCAATCTCGCAAATAAAGGCTATCAAAATCAATGTTCCAATTACGTAGTGAAATGTATCCGATACTATCAATGGTGCCAACGATAGCTAAAAAACTTTTGCTAATTTTCTGATTTTGTAATAACGGAAATATTTTCATGGAATTGAAATTATTCTCAACAATTTTCGTTTTACATGTTTCAAATTTTTGTCCTTCAGTTTCAACCCACAGATGAGGATCTTCTGCAATTCTTAAAAGCTTGACTAATTTTAGTGCGAATTCAATTGGTGTTTCAGAATTTTCAAGTTGGGATTGATTTTGTTTCAATAAAGATTCCCAATTAATCCCTTTTAAAGAAGCATACGAATACATTTTTGGGAATATTTCCAGCAGTTCTTTGTATGCTTTCTTATTAATTGTCGCAGAGGAAACAGCTTTGGTATGAAAATGTAATTCATCAGGATTTAAAGGAATTCCTTCTATGTTTCTAAAATTTTGAAACCTCCAATTATTAAATAGGAGGGAATAAAGCTTGTTTGGATAAAGTTTTACTGGAATTGAAAGGGTTCTTTTATCAATCCAAATAGGTTTATCCATAATTTGAGGCATATTTTTAGAATCAAGGATAGACATGCCTGTTTCCATATCCTGATCGAATCTGATTATTATTTCATTTAATTCAGGATCAACATTATAATCTCCAAAGGCTGGAATTGTGCTAATAATTTTTGGGGCAGTTACTTGATTTTGTGCAATTGATATAGCGTAAATTAAGGTGATACAGATTAAGGTTAGGATTGTTTTTTTCATTTTATGGTTCTTTATGGTTTAATATTGGCTGTTGTATTTTTATGGTTGCCACTTAACATTTCGCGTATAGCCAACTGTAACTAGTTTAAAGTATTTACTTAACACATAA
>CAYWUI010000132.1:0-1921 GCA_964461435.1 uncultured Bacteroidales bacterium
GGTAATAGCCTGTGAGAGCCAGGTCGGTCTTTGTATTCACAATTCCCAGTCCGCCATAAAAACAAATTACAGGCAGGTTGGCTGAAACCAGTACGTTTATGGTAAAGCTCTTTACTGTCAAATCAAGACTCTGATCATCAAAGGATATAAGGCTTGTGGTATTATCCGTAATCTGCAAATCATCAGGAGTAACCGATAAATTAAAACTTGAACTGAACTTTGTATATCCTGCCATTAAAGAGATGTTTAATACAGGGATCTTGTCAATAGCGGGTATCCACTGGCTGATACTATGCTTCCCTCCTATTCCCCATAATCCCAGTTTTCCGTATTTGCCGAGTTCCACATTCGGGAAAAACCTGAAATTAACCTCAGTACCCTTGATTAAACCAAGTCCGATCTGAGCCATAGGGCTCATCATCAATCCCACACCCGTTCCCTGGGGTGTATGCAGGGATGCTACCTCATAGCCTGAAACATAATATGTTAATTCGGGCCCCGAAGTGGTTTCACCTGCTACAGTAGGAGCAACAGTACTTCCTGAAGGCAAATGGACATTATTGGATAATACAAGATCAGCCAGATCAAATGATTTCGCATCTTCCGGGACAAAAGAAATATTCGTTGTCAGAGTTATGTCAAATCCTCCCAGTTTATGCGGCTTAGCCGTGTTGTACCAGCCACCTGAAAGGCTTGTCCCTATTGCATTGGCCCACGGGGTAATATACGCTTCCAATAATGTGCCTGCATCATTTACACCGCCTGCAAAAAACTCACCTACAGTTTTGATTTGTGCAGATAATGATACTGAAAAACTAAAAAATAAAATAATTAAGAAATAGTTTTTGCTTAAGAATTTTACCCTTTTCATAGTTTATTGTTTTGGTTAGTAATTGTCAAAATTGTTTAATTTTATTATACAAATTACAAAAATTAATTCTGAAATAACAGTTCTTAATACGTAATTATTACGGCAAAGTTATAAAAATAAGTATTAATATATTGATTACCAGTACATATATTAATATCAATACAAATTGATGAAATTAATAAGATAAATCTTTTTTCAAAATAAATAAGATACTATATTTGCAACGCTTTTAAAAAGCCGATTCTGTAGCTCAGCAGGTAGAGCACATCCCTTTTAAGGATGGGGTCCTGGGTTCGAATCCCAGCAGGATCACAAAATAGGAAAATGCCTGCTTTTTATGGCCTTTTTCCATTTTGAAGCCGGTGAGGCGGGGAAAGATGTGGAGGTCGACAGCCCTGACTGAGTGAGAAAGTATAAATTTTGGCAGCAGCAGCTAATATGTATCGCTAAGATGAAAGTATAAGTACAATTCTCAACACGATTAAGATTGGAATTAGAGCCACGTTGTATAAGTACCTAAAATTAGATCCTGAAATAAAAATCCGGAACAAAGCAAGGTAATTTATGACCTCCCATGAAGGCCCAGATATAATTATAAATAGCCAGGGAATAATATTATAATTTAGAAATTGAAAATTAATCTTTGAAAAACGTCCCGAATATTTGGTTATTGATGATTTGTAAAACTGCTTTCTGTAAAACCTTTTTAATATTCAAAGATTAAAAAAATATTATAGGAAGACATAGCAACATTCATAAAATTCTTTTTGCTTTTATTATTGATTGTTATTCAACAGATAATAAATTTTTAAAAAGGAATTGATTCTTATAAAATATAATACAAAATATTGGATTATTTTATTAAAATATTTAATTTTATAATCAATTGGAAATACTTAAAAAATCAAAGTCTAATCATCAAAGGAGACTGTTTGCCAGCAATTTTTCTTGCTATTATCTTTATTATTCCTACTCATAATAAAGAATAAATTAATTTAGGAAAGTAAGTAATATCCGAATGTAAATATTTGTAATCCTTAATGAATAATA
>CAYWUI010000133.1:0-1910 GCA_964461435.1 uncultured Bacteroidales bacterium
TTCTAAAATGACAAAAAACACTGAAAAAATCGCAAAACTGGCAATTAGACAAAAGCTATAGCCGTCAGGTGCAAGCGATGGTTATGTGGTTTTTATTATTGTGTTTTTATTACTTATGGAGTTTATTAGGATTTGCAATCGAGGAATTAAATCGAACTAATTTTTCCCAGTTTATAGCGCCGTTAGTATCACAAAAATCTTTGCTGAATTGAATGGTAAATTTATTTATCATTTGTGAATACGATTCCATAAACTCATCATTTCTTTCCTTGGCCTTATGACCTAAAGGTTCAATAATTTCAGTATATAGATTTTCATTAGCCGATATAAAATCCCAAAATCTCTGACCGCAATATTTGAAATAATCTCCTTTATCTGGGCGATTATCTCGGCCATAACAACAACCATTTACAGCAACAATATTAAGGTTGGAATTACTTGTTCTTAATGTCTTTCTTGCAGTCTTAAAATCAGCAATCATTTTTGCTACTTGACTGGAATTCCCCCAATTCGGACCTGACTTTATATTGACAATATATCTTTTATTGTCTTTATCAAATTCAAGATCAACGCCTTTTATCCCGGATTTCCAGCCACTATACACTTTTTCATTAATAAATATCGCCAAACCTTCAAGCCAATCACCAAATATACCTTCTTCACTTGAAGAAATATGCGCATCTACCAAAACTCTAATTATTTTCTCGGAAGTTAAAAGATACTTGGCTTTAAATAGATATGGATTTTTCCGTCTCAGTACTTTTGATAGACTTAATGTATCAAGACTATCTATTCTTTTCTGGTGAAAAATACCAATATTTTTCTCAACGTACAGCGTTACATCTTTTAAGTTTAGTTTTTCCATATTGTACTTTCGGTTCAAATAAATATAAGTCAACGGGCTGAATTGCTTTCTTTACCATCTCGACATATTCAGGTAATATTTCAATGCCGATGGAATTGCGCTTCATCCTTTTTGCAACAAAATTCGTAGTACCTGAACCCATAAATGGATCCAGTACAGTATCACCTTCTTTTGTAAATAATTTAATAAACCACTCCGGTAATCCTTCCGGAAAGGTTGCGCTATGATTTTTATTGTTACATTCAGTGGCTAAATGAAGAACATTTGTTGGATATACATTTTCGCGATTAAGCCAATTCGATATGTTTTTACCAAAGCCGCTTCCAACTTTTGATTCATCCCTGATCTTATCCGTATCACTCAAATTTTTCAATCTGGTTTTCGCCCAATCTCCCATTGGAACCATTACTTCTTCTTGATACATATGAAACTTTTTATTTTTATTAAATTGAAGAAGTCTTTCCCATGAATCCCTGAATCTGTTAGGCCATTTTCCAGGATAACTATTCTTCTTATGCCAAATAAACTCTTCTGTCCACAACCATCCTTGTTTTTTCATTTCAAGGATAAGTTCAAGAACGTAAGTACTTCTTTCACCTTCAACAACCTTTTCTTTAATGTTTAATATAAAAGTACCGGTTGGTTTTAATACTCTAAAAAGTTGTTCGGTTATTGGTGAAAACCATTCTACATATTTATCAGGATGAATACCACCATATGTATTTTTACGTTGATCTGCATAAGGAGGTGATGTAAAAATTAAATCAATAGAATTTTCAGGTATTCCCTTTAAAACTTCTCGACTATCTCCTAAATATATTTCTGTACTTATTTTCTTCATAGGAAAAATTTAACGGATTAGTTCGTGTCCACAAAGTATTTTCTTATACACATAACGGGCAACGCTCAGCCACGCTGAATGACGAAGCGCTGTCCTTTCATTTATTTTCAAATCTTTCAAATATTCTCAAACCTTACCTTTGTCGAGCAGCTCTAAGCGTTGGCTGCACCATACTATTATGCTTATGAACGGACTTAAAATAAA
>CAYWUI010000134.1:0-1910 GCA_964461435.1 uncultured Bacteroidales bacterium
AGTGCTTACCCTGGGTAACTGGGGTCGAGGGTTCGAATCCCTCCCCCTCCGCCATTCAGGTAATGATTAAATGAAAACCCCATATTATGAAGTTCCTCACTTCAAGCTTTTTCTGGATGATTGCCTTAATATTTTGGCTAAAATTCCAGAAGAATCTATTGATATGATTTTTGCTGATCCCCCCTATTTTCTTTCTAATGGAACGTTTACCTGCCAGAATGGCAAAAGGGTAAGCGTGAAAAAGGGGGAATGGGATTTAAGTACCGGATTAAAAAGTAACTTCAATTTTCATATTGAGTGGATAAAAGCATGTAAACGGGTATTGAAACCAAATGGAACAATATGGATAAGCGGTACTTACCATTCAATTTATCAATGCGGCTTTGCCTTACAGATGAATAATTATCATATCCTTAATGACATTTCATGGTTTAAACCTAATGCTTCACCAAATCTTAGTTGTAGATATTTCACCGCCAGTCATGAAACGCTAATATGGGCTATCAAAGATAAAAAGTACAAGCATACTTTTAATTATGAACTAATGAAAAATGGCATGTGGAAAGAAGATTTCATTAAAAAGAGCGGATATCAGATGAGATCAGTTTGGGCAATTAAAACACCCAAAAAAGGAGAAAAGAAATACGGGAAACATCCTACACAAAAACCAGCAGACTTGTTAAAACGTATCGTCTTGGCAAGCACGAATAAAGGAGATACTATCTTAGATCCATTTACGGGAAGCTCAACCACGGGTTTAGTTGCATATTTCTATGAACGTGATTTCATCGGTATTGATAATTCGCAAGAGTATTTAGATCTTTCCATCAAGCGTTTTGAAGATCTTAATAAAAGTTCTTCGGAGAATCGAAGAATGGTTTTTACCGTGGCAGAGGAACCAAATGAAGTACATTGATTTTTACAACAAAGTACTTAATTGCTCCGACGACGAAGATGTTTTCAATTATTTAATCAATAATTTTAAGCCAAGTATATTACTTTGGTCATATTTCGTAAATTGGGAAAAGGTGCTTAAAAATACCAGAAATATTGAGATAGCTCTTAACAAATTCAATTACCTAATTGGAAAAGACAATTTTGATGAAGAATTTAGGTACTTAATAAAACAAGATCCGGGTTTAGTCAAAGTAATTCCTGCTCTCGTGGTGAGAAGCGGAAATACAAGTTTATTTTATAAAGTCCTCGTAGATTACAAGCAGAAGAAATTGGTCTATGAGGATTATGATTTTAACCAAGTAAAACCAAGTGAATCTGATATTGAGAAATACTTAATATTTATTAAAGAAACAGGATTTAAAGACTTGATAGTTTCACAAAAAGTGAAAAACCTTGTTGATTATATGATAGGTGTTGAAGCCGGAATCGATAGCAATGGCAGGAAAAACCGTAGTGGTCATAGCATGGAAAACATCGTCGAATTTTTTATTCAAGATTTGTGTATAAGAAACAGATTCAGATACTTGAAAGAAGCTAACTCAAGGAAAATCAAAACCGAACTGGGGTATGATGTTCCAGTTGATAAATCTTCTAGAAGATATGATTTCGTCGTATGTAACGGTAATAAACTAACGATATTTGAAACCAATTATTTTAGTGGAAGTGGTTCCAAACTTAAATCTACTGCTGGGGAGTATAGGAATCTTTTTGATGTCTTGGATAAAAAGTATCCCTTCATCTGGATTACCGATGGCTTCGGATGGAAATCCACCACACGGCCACTTAGGGAGACCTTTAACCATAATGAACATATCTTTAATCTTTCAATGTTAGAAAAAGGTATTCTTGATTTTATTGTGCCCCCGGCAAATAAAAGGCATTGAAATATATGCCCAAGTATCATATCTGGACCATCGGCTGCCAGATGAACCAGGCCGAGTCCGCCCGGCTGG
>CAYWUI010000135.1:0-1705 GCA_964461435.1 uncultured Bacteroidales bacterium
CCTGATGATCCATCCCTGGATATTATTTCAAAAATTACCCTTTCTGCATGGATAAAGCCTTCAAGCATAGCAAACGTTGAAAGGATTCTGGATAAGTCACATACTATTGATGATATCCCTTATTCAACGTATGGAATATTATTTAATAGCTCAACAAATATCAGGTTTATTTTATCTCAGAGCTTAAGCCGTGAAAGAATTGACGGAAACATTAATATACCCACTGATGGCAGCTGGACCCATGTGGCAGTAACTTATGATGGAACCGAAAGGAACATTTATGTCAACGGAGCAGGAGATACTATCGGCAATATTGATATGTCAGGTGATTTTGATCAGAATGACGTACCTATGGCAATCGGGGCAAGTGACTTTGATGGCTCACCTGAAAATTTTTTCGATGGTATAATAGATGAGGCTAGGGTCATTGATACAGCTCTTTCTGCAGAATGGATTGCCACTGAATATTCAAACCAGAAATTTCCCGGTGATTTCCTGTCACCAACCGGACAATTAACAGGCTCTACTTTCTCTTTCCAGGTATGTGAAGACTGCTATACCCTCTACTCCGTGCCTCTTGTCAGCGACAGAACATACAACTGGACTTATCATGGGGGAACTTCTGTTTATCATTCTAATGAGTGGGATACAATTGTAGTGAGGTGGGGTTCGCCCCCCTCGGGAGATATCCAGCTTGAAGTTGAGAATGACATGACTTCCAGGGCAGATACGACAATCACCTATTCGGTGGAAATAGTATCTGTTACACCTCAGGAAATTCAGAGCGATGATACTATAGTATGCCATGATCAGGCAGAGGCGTTTTATTATGTGAATTATGAAGATGAACATCATGCATTTTACTGGAATGTGATTGGGGGGATTATTGATAGTACTATAAGTGATACAGCTATTTATGTTCATTGGGACGGAGCAGGAGATGATACACTGGTTATAATGGTTAATTATATTGATTCATTAAAAAGCTGGATGGTTGATACTCTGGAAGTCCAGATTGAACCATTGCCGGTTGTTGATGCCGTTCCGAAATCCGATACCATATGTCATGGAGATACTACGAATATTAAGCTTGAAACGCCGGTTGATACTCTTAATTATGGGATTCGTTTCAGGTATGGGGTTATACTGCCGTATAATGTCTCGATTAATAAAGGAGATACATTTGATTTGAGGGAAGATGCATTTATCAGGGATACTTTAATTAATGATTCAGACACAGTCAAAAAGGTTGAGTTCGTAATAACACCATATTTAGTTAATTCTGCTGGAGACCAAGTCTGTGCGGCTGGCACAAATGATACGATAGACATATATGTAGAGCCGACGGTAGTAATAAGTGCTGATAATGACACTATATGTGACCTGGGCCAGACAGATATAGATATAAGCAGTGTACAGGCTCCTACGCGGGAGGTATATTATACATATACGAGTGCGCCTGAGACAGGGGGAGCGGTAACGGGTAACACGCAGGATTTAACGGGCCAGCCAATAACGGTGCCTATACAGGATGATCTTGACAACACTACGGACCAGAAGCAGAGGGTAATATACACAATAACGCCGCATTTACTGCAGTCAGATGATGGTATAGGGTGCACGGGCACGCCCATAACGGTGGACATATGGGTAGAGCCGACGGTAGTAATAAGTGCTGATAATGACACTATATGTGACCTGGGCC
>CAYWUI010000135.1:1805-1908 GCA_964461435.1 uncultured Bacteroidales bacterium
CTGCAGTCAGATGATGGTATAGGGTGCACGGGCACGCCCATAACGGTGGACATATATGTAGAGCCGACGGTAGTAATAAGTGCTGATAATGACACTATATGTG
>CAYWUI010000136.1:0-1840 GCA_964461435.1 uncultured Bacteroidales bacterium
GTACAATAAGTAATTAGTAAGATTATAGAATTTCAAACGTTCGTACATCTATAAGATCCCTTGCTAACTTGGTACTAAATTACGTTCTGAAAGAACATAATATACATTGCCATCAAATGCATTAGAGGTATGCAATGTCCATATACCAGCCCCTAAAGTATTTAAAATATCAACTATTTGTGCCGGAGTTCTACTTTCTTCTAATGTAAATTCATAATTTTGGTCCACCGCATTTTGAAGATTTACAAGAAGTTATAGATTGGTTGCGTATGATATATAAAATTATATCCCATACTTGACAACTTCTCTTCTGAAATAATCCCATTATTTTTTTCAAGGTTTTCTCTAAGTATCTCCCGGTTTTTTGCCAGAATTGCATTGATTTTTTTTGTCAAATCTCTTTTTGTTTTTGCTAAATAATTATTCTGTTTTATGTAATGATCTTTACAACAAAATTTTTGATTTGACCGTTTAGCGATGAATTCAGAATGTTCACAGAATTCATATTCGCATGTAAATATTCAGCATAATTTGGACTTTTTAGGTTAAAAGTTAAGGTGAGATTTTGTAGATTTATTAACCTAAAAAAACAAATTATATGGAAGAGAAAAAACAAACAACTACGGAGAAGAAAGTCCGGGAAATTCGTCGTCAGACCAGGAAGAAGTATTCAGCAGAAGAAAAAATCAGGATTATACTGGAAGGCTTACGCGGAGAGGAAAGTATTGCTGAACTATGCCGAAAGGAAGGCATCCATCCAAACTTGTACTATAACTGGAGCAAGGAGTTTCTGGAAGCAGGTAAAAAGCGGTTGAACGGAGATGTTAAACGAGAGGCAAACCGGGATGAAGTTTTTCAATTAAAACACGAGAACTCCAACCTGAAGGAGCTTGTGGCTGAATTAAGCCTGGAGGTGAGGATGCTTAAAAAAAGTCTCACTGGTACAGAGTAAATTATAAGTATATGAGAAGAAGTACCAGTGAGAAAATGGAGGTAATCAATATAGTCAGGGAATCGGAACTGGGGGTTAACAGGACTCTGAAGGAACTGGGTATTAGCAAAAGCACCTTTTATGAATGGTATAACCGGTACCTGGAATATGGATACGATGGTTTAAAGCCTAAAAAAACGGAACGAAAACATTTCTGGAACAAGATACCGGAAAAGGAGCGTCAGAAGGTCATTGAACATGCTCTGGACAGGCCTGAGCTTTCCCCCCGTGAGATAGCCTGTGATATAACGGATAAGAAAGGCTGGTTTATATCAGAGAGTAGTGTTTACAGGATTTTAAAGGAGCGGGGATTAATTACCAGTCCGGCATGGATTGTCATGCAGGCTTGCGATGAATTCAAGGACAAAACCACGGCTCCTGACGAGATGTGGCAAACGGATTTTACGTATCTGAAAGTCATTCTCTGGGGCTGGTTCTACCTGGCAACAGTACTGGATGATTTTTCCAGGTATATCATTCATTGGGATTTATGCTCAACGATGACTTCTGATGATGCTGCCCGGGTTGTTGGTGAAGCAAAAGATATAACAGGAATAACGCCGGATAAGACAGTTTGTCTATTGTCTGATAATGGTCCCTGCTATATTGGACAGGAGTTTAAGGAGTTTCTGGAAAACAATAATATCACTCATGTAAGGGGTAAACCATTCCATCCTCAGACGCAGGGAAAAATTGAGAGGTATCACAGGACAATGAAGAATGTTATTAAGCTGGAAAACTATTATTTGCCGGAAGATCTGAGGCAAACCATTCAGAAATTTGTGGACTATTACAACAATGAGCGCTACCATGAATCTCTGAATAATCTTACACCGGCCGATGTTTATT
>CAYWUI010000137.1:0-1828 GCA_964461435.1 uncultured Bacteroidales bacterium
ACAACACGCGGTATGCAACCGACTATTGTTCACGGCAGGCACGATGTGCTGGACCGTGAGGGCCTCGTCGGTCACGACGATGCGCTCGATTAACAACCGAAGAACTTCCTGTTGGGTCTCCACATCAGAGGCCGCCAACGCCTGTTGGATGCGCTGGGTAAAGGTCTCCAACGAGATTTGCAGCAGGGATGACTGGGAGGCATCAGCCAACCGCTTCTCTAACTCCCGCAACTCCACATCCAAGGGGTTCTGACGTTCGATGAGCTCCTCCAGTGAGATGACACCAGCTTGGTAAGCGTCCAGCAACCGCTGGCGCTGTTTGCGGAGAAGCATCTGGCGTTGCTGCCAGCGCTGAGCCTCACTGGGTGTGGCCGCTTGTTCGGCCTGGAGAGCTTCCCAGGCGGCCCGGATACGCTGCGGGTCGCACAGCAACTTCGCCAGTGACTGCCAGACCAGGGACTCTACTATATCGCCCCGCACCCAGCAGGTGTGACGGGGAACGCCTGGGGGACAATGGACGCCGCCGTGGGTGCAGGTATAGTAGGCGATCCCCCGCTGCGTCCGACCCTGGAGGGTGTGGCCGCACGTGCCGCACACCAACAGGCCCCGAAGCAGGTAGGTGCGACGACTGTTGCGTTGGGCAAAGCGAGCATTCATCTCCAGGCGCTCCTGTGCCACTTGCCAGGTGGCTTCATCTACCAGCGGAGGAACGCTGATTTCAATCCATTCCTCGGCCGGGCGCGGTGTGTAGCGGGGGAAGCGCAAGACTCCCCGCCCCTGGCGACGCGGCTGCCCGACGCCACTGTAATCGGCTTGACGACGGCTGTAGTAGGCCGTCCCCTTGTACGCCGGTTGCCGAAGTAAGCGCCCCAAGGTACTGGCGTACCAGCGCCTTCTCTCTGGGCTGGGGATACGCTCCTTGTTGAGGCGTCGCGCCAGGTGTCCCAGGCTCACGTCTTCTTGAGTATACCACAAGAACGCCTGTTCCACAACTGCGGCCTGCTCTGGGACGACCACCCAGCCGCCGACCTGTTCACGGGTGGCCGACTGATAGCGATAGCCGTAGGGCGCTTGATGAGGGACTGACTGCCCCTGACGCAGCCGGTATAGCCGTCCCCGGCGCATCCGTTCGCTGATTAAGACGCGCTCGTACTCGGCAAAGGCTCCTTGAATGTTCAGCAACAATTGAGCCTGGGGGCTGTCACCCAATGCGGGTTGGTTGAGGAAAACAACCTCCACGCCCACCCTTCGCAACTCATCTAACACCACTTGTTGCGCGCCCAAAGAACGCGCCAGTCGGTCAGGGCTTAGACAGAGGAGCACCTCGAAAGCGCCCATCATGGCTACATCCCGCAGGCGGTCCAAGCCGGGACGTGCCAGGTATTGGCCGCTGATGGCCTGGTCTACGAACTGCCGCTCCGAGGGTAACTCATACTCCTTCTCCTCCGCATAGGCCAGCAGTTGCGCCAACTGGCTCTCGATGGTCGCCTCTTGTTCCTGATGCCGGGTGGAGACCCGGGCGTACAAGGCCGCTCGACGCATGACTCGACTCCTTTCCCTCCGTGGATTCTTTATGGGCTGTGGCCCACTGCCACAACCGCCCGTAGGCCCGCTGCAAGCGGCGCCTCCCGTCGTGCCGACGGTGTTCTACCATCACCAGCGTGCGGGATTGTTTGTGTGCCATACCTACCTCCTGAAGCGAGTTTGCTCGCCCCAGGATCGCACACAATCGCCCCTTTGTCTAGCGCCGAGTCGGCCTCTCAGAAAGTTCTATTCGGTTGGTAAAGTGCCACGCATACCGTGTGTCGGTTGTATCCCGTGTTTCACG
>CAYWUI010000138.1:0-1790 GCA_964461435.1 uncultured Bacteroidales bacterium
CCATACCATGACTAGTCCAATTTACCATATCTGTTGAGGAATAGCATCTCCAGTCATTCATTATGAAGAAGTTGTTTACTGTTACGTCCTCGTCGTGTGTAGTATAAAGATAAACAGTATCATTATACACCATGGGTGCCTGGTCGGCTGTATATATTGTCTGTATTATGGGGTTTTGAGAATACCCGGGAGATACTAATATTATTGTTAATAAATTGATTGCCGCTGTTTTTTTATTCTCTTGTACATTTGAAACCATTTTTAGTTGTGGAAATTATTAAATGTCAACAATTTATAATGTTTTTATAATCGCTTTTAATTTTACAACCAATGTCCTGCCATTGATAATTGAACAATTACCCGATTGTATATAATTTGATTTATAAAATAACAATGAACAATTTATTATGCAAAATTTAAATAGTCTCTAAAAACTTTTAAAAATTATCATTTATTCTTTTATAAATTTCCCATTATAAAAGTTATTGCCTTCTTTAATTTCTAAAATATACATACCGGTTTCAATATTGGCAACATTCAGGAAAGAAGAATTTAATAACGTTTCTTCAACCAGTTGACCTGTAATGTCATATATTCTAATTGCTGCATTTTGAAAATCTTTATTAAAATTCAAAATATCTTTAACAGGATTTGGATAGGTATTTATAATTTTTGACCTTTCACTGATTACGCCTGATTCTAATTCAAAAGGTGTATCATCAACAAATTCATAATCCGTACCGCCTGTAACAGCAAGATCGTATCCATTATCGGTGGCATCATGCAGGATGTCCAAATCTTCTTCATTACATCTGTAATACATCAGTAATCCTTCGGAAGCCGGGTCAATTTGCTTTGCCATATTTTCAAAAATTTCATCTTCAGTTCTTGCAATAGTCCAAATCCTAATTTCATCCATGATACCAAGGACTGTTCTAAAAGTTTCAGCACTTAAACCGGCGCCAACTCTAATATTTTCTCCTAAGGGAAGTTCATCACCTAAAGTATAAGATGCGTCTGTCCCCGTTTCTACTCCATCAATATAAAACCTTGTTTCTGCGTCATCTCCTGAAATAACAATAGCAATATGATGCCATTCATCTGCCGGAACAATATTGCCAGCGCCCTCGTAGACCCATTGTTCATTCCATTCATAACTGGTTGTAATATTATCGTCAAGAGTTTTAAAAATAAGTGCCTTAGAAGCTGCATTTGAAGCATTACGAAAATCAACCAGCGCAGTGTAATTATCAACAGGAAGAACAGCGCCATCAAATTTAACCCAACCTTCCATGGTGAGGTTACTAACCAGGATTTCATCCAATCCTGCCAGATAAAACGATGTTCCGTCAGCTGTAATTTCAAGTGCGTAATTGGTTTGAGCATTAATCATGTATGTTATCATACACAAAGTAGCTGTTAGTAAAATAATTTTTTTCATAATAATTGTTTTTTTGATTAATAATAAATACGTATTTTATAGAGACTATTTAAATTCATAATTATTTCTATATTTATTTAAAATATTTTAATTTTTGTTATTTGTATAACAGTTTCATATATTAAATAAGGTACTTCAAATATATAATCTTTTATGGATAATGAAACACTATTTCAATACAATTTTTAAAACACTAACATTGTTATTCATATCAGTTACTTTGTAAGCCTTTGGCGAAGTACATCTTGACTGGGATTCTGGAGACACCTACCTTTAGGGCAAAAAATATCATGACCAGAGATTACAGGAATCAGGGAAAAATGTTTTTCATAATCAATGAATGGGAAAA
>CAYWUI010000139.1:0-1781 GCA_964461435.1 uncultured Bacteroidales bacterium
GAAAAGTTTTGCCTTACGCCCTGCGGGCATATGCAAAACTTTTTTCCAAAGCTATCTTAACATACATCACGATAACGCAACATTTTCCAGCATTCAACATTCGACATTCAACATTCAGCATTCAACTCCCTGCCTGATCACAATTAACCTTTTTATGTAAGAAAATATCTCTTACAAATTATAAACCTGTGACTTATTTGAAGAAAATAGTCTGAAGAAAAAAAGAAATTATTAAACATCATTTATATATTTCATCTTTGCTGTAAATTCCACCCTTAATGAGGGCTTCGTTCAATGTTTGCTTATTGATCAGTACCGGTGGTATCAGTATGGAAGGTACTTCAATAAGATAGTTGTTTATATATCCGTCAACTTTGAATTCTTCTTTATTGATTAATTTCCATGTGGCCACAGCGGCAGCATAAGCCAATTCTTTATTTGATTTGTAAACAGTCATTAAAACATTACCCTGTACAATGTGTCTGCAAATCTCCAGTTCGGCATCCTGACCTGTAATAAATACCTTACCCAACTTATCATTTTCAGTTAAAACACTGATTGCACCGTAGGTAAGCATATCAGCTGCACATATAATTGCATCGGGAATTAACCCTTTGGTTGCTATATAATTTTGTAAGACCAGATAAGCATCCAGTTGGTTCCATGATGACGTGCACGTGGTATCTATTGTAAAATCACCCGTAATAGTATCAAGAACATTAAAAGTACCTTCTTTTATGAAATGACAATTAAAATCTTCCTTTGGACCATTTAAATATAAAATAAGTCCTTTATCAAGTACTTCTCTTACTGATTTGGCCATAAGTTCACCAACTGTAATACTGTTCACAGTGCAATACAAATCTACCGGTGCGTGCAAAATTAACCTGTCATATGCTACCACCGGAATATTGGCTTCATGGGCAAGATCCACCACAGTTTTGGTATTTTCAGCGTCAACAGGGACAATCACTATGCAATCAACACCCTGCTGAATAAATTGTTTTGCTGCTTTAATCTGGTTATCAGTCATATCATAGCAATCTTCAAAAATTACTTTACCTCCCAATTCATTAAACCGCTCTTCAAAATAAGCTTTATCGTTCCACCATCTTTCATAAAACAGGTTTGCCAAAATAAAACCCACCTGTAATGAATCATTGGACTGACACTTAATTTTTTGAACATTGATAATAGTTATAATACTAAGCAGAAAGAAGATAATAATTTTTTTCATAGTTTTATTATTAATTTAACTTAATATATTATCAAAAAACAAATAATTATTTAAAAATCTTAAATTTAAAAAATTTCACGATATTTTTTTGGTTACATAAATATTATCTTTTGAAGATTTTTTAGAACCTATTTTTTTTATATTATCCAATTAGATCTAAATATTTAATCAGGTGGAGTCCTTTTATGTCTTCTAACGGATACAGTTTTTGGTCCCCGTTAGTTTTATCCGGATTTTTTCTTGGTAATGGTGAAGGTTTTGACATCTTGTGCGGTTTTACCATTACAGTTTTTTTTTAAGCTATAATAATCATTATTTTAAATATAATTTATCTTGTGTTGTAGTCTCTTATCCTGTCAATGCCTTTAATTAGCTTCCCATCTTTTTGTTTAACTTTTTTTCCAAAATCATCATACTCAATCTCTTTATTATGCATCTTGCAATAATCTAATTATATCATTAAGATTACTACTGGCCAGAGCATCCCCGGTATATCTGCAATAAGCCATTCCTGCACTTTCTCCCTTGCCTCTGCCACTTGCAA
>CAYWUI010000140.1:0-1780 GCA_964461435.1 uncultured Bacteroidales bacterium
CGAAGAAGCAATTATTTTTTTTGGGTAGCCGATTAATTATATTCTAAATGTTGGCAACCGTAAATTAATCCATTTATTATCACCATCTATATTGCCTTTGTACTAATCTTTTGGATACAGATTGAAATGATGTTTCTTTTTGCTATACATTGACTGCATACTTTCTATATGTTTTATTCCATCACAATTATTTTTGTCGCCTTGTGGCCACAGGTAAGAAACTTATATTGAAATAGCTAAATAAATATCGCCCTTCTCGTATACTTTCATCCAATCCTAATTAAGCCTCATGCAAATTACAGTTTTAATAAAGCTTTACCGTTAATTAATTCTATTTCAGTAAGGTGGTCTTAAATATTATTTACTTGTAAAACCTGTTCAATATATCAAAAAATCATTTTTTTGGCATGAGAAATTTTAATGTTGTACTAAAAGGAATTTCCCAGGATATGTAAAAATAAACGTCATTCAGTTCCTCCTCTCCACGTATTCCCGGATAATATCCGATTTCAAAATTTAGGCTATATGGAAATTTTATCCTGTTTAAAATTGAATAATATCTCCATCCTAGCCTAAATCCAAAACCATGACTTTCCAAATCTGAATAGTTACGGGAATATGTAATGCCATCCAAAATATCATTGGGAGTATACATCAAATCAATAAAAAATGACATATATGTATTTTTATTTATATAACCATGATTTTCAACGTAATATTTTGCGTAATGATTTAAACTAATACTGTAACCCACATAATATAAGTAATATTTTCCAAATGCATATATTCCAGCAGATGCAGCATCCTCTGGTAATCTCAAAGGAATCTTCAAATTGCAATACCCTATACGCACTGCTTTTATTTTCCTCTTTTCTAAAGGAACATCCTTAAGTAATGTCTTGTATGTATAATATCCTGAAGAACTGGCACTTATTTCCAAATCTTCTTTAGTTGAGCTTATTTTATCTGAAAGATGAATGTTCCCGCCAATTTCAGTATAATAAAAACCTCTATTGGCATAGAAGTCATCTTTAAAATCCTTGGCCAGGAATATGTTCCTGCACAAGCCATTAAGTGTTAAAAACCTTTTTATCATAATGGTTGAGCTAGCTTCAAAGCCAAAGCCACCACTGTTTTCGCCAAACATATAACCGTATGGTCCAACACTTACTATTACATTCTTTTTGTAGGCATCATTTTCCAATACATTATAATTTACCTTTACCTGTGATTCAGCATCTGGTAGAAAGTCTATTAATCCCCAGATAACAAAAAAACAGCTACTCAAAATTTTATGTTTGCTGAATAACAATAATCCATAATTTTTCATGATTATTTTATTTAGTTAATACAATACATTTATTTGAAAATGAAATGCAAAAGTGTACTACTCAAAATTAAAAAAATTTGTGATTTTTTATAAACTAAATCAGCATTTATAATATTTTTCAATGCAAACAAACTGTCAGGTAAAACTAACTTATCAACTTGCTTCTCATTCTTATTCTTAACTGAACAAGAAAATCCAAATCCTATTAAAAGTCCAAATATTATCCATTTTTTCATATCCCTATTTTTATATGTTAGGGGCTTTCTGCTATGGTTGCCAACGTGTTGCAGATATGAAAAGTAGCGGCATTCCGGGCTACGTTCCTATCCTCCGTTAGTGTTTTTGCTACAAGATACAAAATTTGGCACACCGCCGGCCTAGCTATTTTTTATATGTGCTGTTGAACTAAACCGCCTGTCGTCGGTAGGTTTAAGTTCGGCTCATTGTATT
>CAYWUI010000141.1:0-1773 GCA_964461435.1 uncultured Bacteroidales bacterium
TCGATCCCTTGCCCCAGGCAATAGTATTAACAGCTATTGTCATTGGACTTGCTACCAATGCTATGTTAATGGCGATAGCAATCAGATTGTACAAAAAATACAACACTTTTGATATAAGAAAAATAAATAGCTTAAAAGGATAATTATGGATCGATTTATTCCATTATATATAATATTGCCATTAGGTGCAGCATTTCTTATACCTATTCTGGGAAGAATTATAAAAGGATTCCAGAAAACCATAACTTCACTTGTATTCCTGTTCCTGGTAGGTATGAGCATAAAGTTTATTGCAGGGGGAATTAATGAGCCAATAGTATATAAAATCGGCGGGTGGGAACCAGTGAATAATATACCTGTAGCAATTTACCTGGTGCTGGACGGACTAAGTGTTTTTATGTTATGTATAATAAACCTGCTTGCTTTCCTTTCAGGATTTTATGCAATATCATATATCAAAAAGTATACGGCAGAAAATAATTTCTATGCCCTGTTCGCTCTGATGGTCGCAGGTATGAATGGAGTAGTGCTTACAGGTGACCTGTTTAATCTTTTTGTTTTTCTGGAAATCGCTGTTATTGCATCTTATGCGCTTGTGGCATTTGGAATTGAAAAAGAGGAACTGGAAGCATCATTCAAATACCAGGTATTGGGAGGGCTGGCTTCTTTATTAATACTTTTCAGTATTGGCCTTATATACTGGAATACAAAAACCCTTAATATAGCTGATATTTCGGTAATAATAAAAACATCTGCCTATAACAAATTTCTTATTTTTACTCAACTGGTTCTGATAGCAGGCTTCGGACTAAAAGCAGCGATTATACCATTTCATGCGTGGCTCCCGGATGCCCATTCTTCAGCCCCTTCGCCCATATCTTCAATGTTGTCGGGGGTCCTGATCAAGGCTATAGGGATTTATGCAATTATAAGGCTTTTCTTTAATATGTTTGCCATATCCCACGAAGTAGCATTAACGATAACTACCCTGGGCATACTGTCAATGGTAATTGGCTCATTGCTGGCTATAGGCCAGTGGGATATTAAACGCATGCTTGCCTATTCAAGCATAAGTCAGGTCGGATATATTATAATGGGAATAGGAATCGGACTGCTGATATTAACAAGAGGCGGGAGCAAGACTATTGCAGCATTATCAATATTCGGGGGATTGTTTCACCTTGTCAATCACGCTGTATTTAAGGGCCTGTTATTTCTAAGTGCAGGAGCCGTTGAATACCGGACAGGTATCCGCGATTTAAATAAGCTGGGGGGCTTGTCAGGGAAGATGCCGGTTACTTCTTCTTCATCATTGATTGCATCACTTTCAATATCGGGAATGCCACCGTTCAATGGATTTTTTAGTAAACTGGTAATAATAATAGCTGCAATTCAGGCACACTATTACTGGCTTGCAGCCATAGCTATAATTATTAGTATAATAACATTGGCCTATTTTCTTAAACTTCAGAAAAATACATTTTATGGTAAAGTATCTGATAAAATAAATAATATAAAAGAAGTACCGTTTACTATGTGTTTTTCGATGATCGTACTGTCAATATTATGTATCGCGCTAAGTCTGCTGATAATACCCGGAATAAGGGAAGCAGTAATGGAACCTGTAGTAAATGCTATTATTGATAAGGCTAATTATTTGTTAATATTATAAAGAATATAATATGAAGTACATCTTTGGTTTTATAATATTACTGGGTTTCTGGTTACTGTTCACATTAAGTGTTGATATTCAGAACCTGATTGTGGGAGCAG
>CAYWUI010000142.1:0-1722 GCA_964461435.1 uncultured Bacteroidales bacterium
TTTGCCTTACCTTTTTCATAATCCTGCCCTTGATACTTTCTGCCCTCTCTTTTGCTCTGTCATATTCTTCTTTGTATATCGTAATTCTTATTCTTTTTTCTTTTGACTTTCCTAAACATTCCTTTGCATACGGACAGCCTTTGCAATCCAGGCTTGTTGTTAGGTAGTGCTTTTCCGGGTGGCCCTTTTGATATTTTATTTTCCTGAATGTAACATACTTGCCATTACGACATCTCCACCTGTCTTGTTCAGGCTCATAAACAAAGCCTTTCCTTTTTCCTTCGTATTGGCCATGAAGAGGAATAAAACCTTCTACATTAATACTTTCCAGGTATTTATAATTTTCACCGTTACTGTATCCTGCATCAGCCAGTACCCGCTTCATTTTTAAATCATTCCTCCTTAACCGCTGATTTGTTTTTCTGACTATATCAATCAGGTACCTGCTATCCTTTTTATCTGAGTGATTAGCTTGTATATTAGTTATTACATGGTTCGCCGTATCTACACTCAAATTGCCCTGATAACACAATTGCCTCGGTTTACCCGGTTTAACAGCGATCCTTGAATCAGGATCAACAGGTGAGTAATGTGTCTTATTGCTTAAATATCTTGCCCGGGGATCCGGCGAGCCCATTGGCCCACTTTCTCTGTCTTTAAACCATTTTTGATGGGTTTTTAAATCCCGCAGTTGGTTCTTATCCGATTGGATTGTTCTTTGTCCTTTACTACTCTTATCTTGTTTGGCTTTCCTTCTTGGCTGCTCATCTTCATCTTCGCCGTATGTATTGGCTATATACTCTTTTACGCTTTGGCTGGGTTGTTTTTTCTCTAAACTGTCAAGTGAGGCATTAGCCTTGATATAAGCTGAATCAATTGCTTGTGTATGCCCGGCTACCATGCCTGAATCAATACATATTTTAAGTACACGGTTAAATACTTCTTCAAACATACTTTTTGGAAACAGCTTTCTGGTGCGGCTTATTGTACTATGCCATGGCAACTCTTCATCTATGTCATAATTTAGAAAATACAATATGTCAAGGCGCATACTAACGAAATCAATTAGTTTCCTGTCATAGATTATATTTTCAAGGTAGCTTACTAGCATTAATTTGAAAAACACAACCGGATCAATCGACTTCTGGCCCTCTTTTCCATAATATGGCTCTACCAGTTTATATAGAAAACTTAGGTTAAGAAATCCTTTTAACCTTCGGTAGAAATTATCCTTAGGGATACGCTGAGAAAGCTGAAAATTAGTATATAGCTTTTCCTCATAGTCTTTTTTACCAAGCATGGTTTTATTTACAAGATACTAAATACTCTTACTTAAGCCAAAGCTTTGATTATTATATTATTAACATTATTCGTTAGTTGTGCAACAGTTACGGCTGTTAGGTCACGTTTATTTTTTTATATCATGTTTCTCTTTTAATCTGTCAATGATATCAGTACTAACCCAAAAAACATCATGATCAAAATCGGGGAAACCTGAACGTGTTAAACGAGTAAAGAATAGATATTTTCCATCAGGGGATAACCCAGGAAAGCGCTCCTCTTTATCAGTATTTATTGGTGCTCCCATATTTATTGGTTCTGTCCAGGTATCTACATTTATGTCGTGGAAACTAATATATAAATCGCCACCACCAAAACTGCCTTCGCGATCAGAGATGAAAATCAGATAGCTTTCGTCGGGTGCAATAAATGGAAACATAT
>CAYWUI010000143.1:0-1719 GCA_964461435.1 uncultured Bacteroidales bacterium
GAGTCTGTGCAAAAACTAATTTTCATGAAATAAATATAGGCAATAAGCCTATTTAAATTTGATCTGAGTGAATAATTTTTCTCCATTTAGCAAACAGCAATTTTTTTACAGGAAAATTTTAAATCGACAGAAAGGCTTAAAATAAGCCGATTTATTAATCTTAAAATGAGTAAACAGCACTCCCTCAGTGCTTTAATGAGTTGTGGCACACCAAGCATAGTCATACACCGGGTCAAATTATAACCAATGAACAGTAGACCAATTTCACCCAGCACCTTTTCTTTGCCCCTAAGATTGGTATGGGTATAACCCCGTTGTCGTTTTATAGTGCCAAAGGGATGCTCTGTTATCTCTTGCCGCTGACGGTAATAACCAGCATTTTCATTTACTCTTTTTGCATTGGCTTCTATTGCATCGGCATACTCATGTCGGTCAATGACCCTCCCGTTCCGCTTGCTTTGTGTGCATTTATACCTGTTCGCACAGAACCTACAGTCCGATGTTGTATATCGTTTAAAACGATAACTCCCCGTATCACCTCTACGTGAATCACTGTGTGTATACCATGTACCTTTGGTTTTTAATATACTACCCTTTGGACAGGTGTAGTTATCCTGTTCTTTATTATATGAAAACATTGATATCGGGTATAATCCGATATCTTTTGTGGAAGGCTCTTTTGGAGACACAAAAGTGGTTATTTTGTTTTCAACACATTGCTGCAATTGTTCCCCGGTATGGTAGCCTTTGTCAGCCAATGCACTTATTTCTTCTACGCCAAGTAGTGCTTTGGTTTGCTTGGCCATTGGAGCTAGCGCATGGGTGTCATTTACATTCCCTGTGTCATATTCAACCAATAGTTTGTTTTTTGAGTCAGAGGCTGTCTGTATGTTGTAGCCAACATTTACAATATTTCTGAGTAGTACTACAGCCTGCGAATCCGGATCGGTTAATGATATCTGCTCATTACCACTTGCCTCCAATTCTTTTTGTATCTGTGTATATTTTGCCTGCTTTTCTTTACGTTCCTCCAGCTTAGCCTCTATCTCTTTCTTGTCTTCTTCCTTGTCACATGCATCCAGTAATGCCTCGTATTGGTTTATTTGTTCATCGATATAGGAAAGATGTTGCCTGAGTTTCTTTTTATTGAAATTGTTCTTTAATGAGTTATTGCCGCGGATCTTAAAAGAGTCAATTGCTATAGTTGCCCCTTCTATTAACTTCCATTCCTTTAACAGGCATACAAACCTGCGAAATACTTCCCTAAAAGCCCTGGGATGGTTCTTACGGAAATCGGCTATCGTCTTGTATTTTGGACGTAATCCCGATAGTAACCACATGGCTTCAATATTTGTCTGTGCCTCGCGTTCCAGTTTCCTGCTGGTGTTGATGCCATACCGATAACCATATAAATAAAGCTTCATTAAAGCAGCTGGAGGATAGGGCGGACACCCTTCCTCCTTGCATTCAATATGGGCAAAACCAAAACTTCTTAGGTCGATCATATCTACAAAGGCATCCACCACCCGAACAAAGGAATCAGCAGATATGGCACTCTCCAGGCTGAACATGAGCATCTGCATCCTGTCTTCTCCCTGTTTGTGTTGCATGGTTTGAGCGTATTGGTATGGTATACAAGTTAGCTGATATTCTTCTTTTTGCCTAACGCTTCAACTTTTCATTGTTAACACTTTAGGAGAGTTTTTGCACAGGCTGACG
>CAYWUI010000144.1:0-1704 GCA_964461435.1 uncultured Bacteroidales bacterium
CATCATCTTGTTTTGACTGCTTATCCTCTATAGGAGGTGGTGGTGGTGGTATAGTATCGGACTGTTTTACCTGCACATTTTTTGTTTTGGTTGAGTCTTGTGCATTAGTCATAACTATACCTAAGAATAAAGACAATGGTATTACCATCATTATCCTTATAATTGTTGTCTTAGACTTTTTCTTTGTCATCATAATCAATCGTTTTTTTGTGAGTGAATAATTAAAATTACTGGCCAAGTATGTTGAATTATTCCGGAATACAAGATTTAATAAAATATTCTGATAATTTTTCAGGTTTTGCGTTTGTAAAGCTTTATTATCAGCCAAATATTCATGGTTTAATTGTATTTCTTTTTTAATTATCCATATAAAAGGATTAAACCAAAAAATAACTTTTATTATTTCAATGAATATTATATCAATCGAATGAAATTGCTTACAATGTGTTTGTTCATGAAGAATCAAACTAATATCTATTTCCCCTTTTTCATATTCTTTTTTATTTACAATTATGAAATTAAAAAATGAATATGGTAATGTTTTATCTGGTGATAATACTATTTTGGGTAAGGTATTTATGACTTTATTAGAATTCTTAATCGTTTTGATGATTTTATAAAGATTGAAAACAAATCGCATCAATAAAATCGAGGATATAAGGAAGTAAATTAACAGTAAGAAATTTGATAAGTTTAATATATTATCTGTTTGTTCGTTCTCGAATGAGCTTTGTATGTTTATGTCGCTTAATGAAGAAGAGTAGTCATATATATTTTGATTTATTATTAATATAATACCTGTTGTTATTTGAACAAATGGTATTGTAAGTGCAAATATTATTGTAAACAAAAAATAAAATCTATTGAATTCAAAAGTCTTAATATTTCTAAGAAAAAGATAATACAGAAAATACAATATTGTAAGACTTATAGTCGATTTGACAACATAATCTGTCATATTATTTCTGTTTTTTACTTGTTTTGAGTTTATTATCAACGATTTGTTTTAACTCTTCCAAATCATTTATACTCAAATTGGTCTCGTTTGTGAAGAATGACGCAAATTGAGAAGCAGAGTTATTAAAGAAATCTTTAACTAAAGAATTAATATGTTTTGAAAAATATTGATTCTTTTTAATCAATGGGAAATACTCTCTATTGCTGCCATGTTGGTTAAAACCTACAAACCCCTTATCAATCATCCTTTTTAATAAGGTGGCAAGTGTAGTCGATGCAGGTTTAGGTTCTGGAAACTCATCAAGTATGTTTTTCATGTAGGCCTTTTCCAATTTCCAGAGGTGTCTCATTACTTGTTCTTCAGCATTTGTCAATTGCATTATTCTATCATTTAAAAGTATACTCTACAAATGTAGAATATATTTTTAAATTGTCAAATATTTTTTGATTTTATTTTGTGCAGCATGTTTCTAATCCACTTGTGCATAACGGCAGTTTGTCTAAAAACCTAAAATTATGCGGCGAGCTTGCCAGTGGGTGTGCAATGGTTGTTTTAAAGCCCGTACAGCCACTTTTAATTTTAGGGCAACTTGGGGAAGTTAAAAATTTGCCCCTCTTAAAACCGCTTAATTTAAGCCTTATTTTGACAAATATATGAATTAAAACAGATTTGATACCTTTCAGGTACTCTTTCCTGTTTTCCGCACTTTTATGCAACACCCTCTAAAACCCTTGTAAATACTGCAA
>CAYWUI010000145.1:0-1639 GCA_964461435.1 uncultured Bacteroidales bacterium
TCCTGTTTTCAGCGTTGCAACACCCTAAAAATTTTTTTTGATTATTTGGTATAGTTCAGCCTGTTCTTCGTCCATATTGAGAAGTCGCGACTTTGTGTGTTTTGATACAGGCAATGTATATGTGATCTGGTACATGTTATGCATTAACTCAGCAGCTTTCTTCAACGATAGCGATGATTTTTCTGCATACAGAACCCGCTCTAATTCTTTGTAAATACAATAAGCTGTAAAAGATATACAGATATGGGCTTCAATGCGGTTTCTTAGCCGATGGTATATTGGCCTTATTCGAAGGTCAGTTTTTGACATTCGAAAGGCTTTTTCGATTTGCCAAAGGTTTTTATAATTTTCTATTACCTCGTTATCGCTTAGCTTTGTGTTTGTTACATATCCTTTTAAGCCATCCCATACCTTGTCATTATTATATTTGGCGTAATCAATTTCAATTACCAAATTGCCGGTTAATTTCAGGTATTTGTTGTAACCTTTATTGTTTATATTCGCTTTTGTCAATCGACCTCTTTTAACCTTATTTTCTAAACGGGTTAACCCTCGTTTTCGGTTGTAAGCATCTTTTACAGCCCTGCTGTCTGAATAACTTACGATGAGCCTTGTGGTTTTACTTTTTGAATAACTTTTTGTCGTTCCATCAGCAAAGATGGTTGATAATATCTGCGATTTTAGCCCTTCTGTTTCGTTCTTTATCCTGGCTCCAAGAATATACTCGTATCCATTGCTTTCTAGTGCTTTAATATTGTCGTTTGAGAGCAACCCGGCATCAGCTATTATGATAGGCTTATTCAGGTTAAATTTCTTGCTTATTTTCTCGATAAACGGGATGAGCGTATGCCCTTCGTAGGTATTGCCTTCAAAAATATCGTAACCTATGGCATACCCTCCAAGACCAGCCAGCAAACCAATGTAAATTTGTGGACATTGGTGTTTCCCATCTTTACTAAACCCGGTTTTGCGCAAGTCATCTTCATCGCTGGCCTCAAAATAAAGAGTTGTCATATCGTAAAATACAACGCTGATGTTACCTTTTAATACTTTTTTTATGTGAGTGAAGGCAATTTGTTCAACTTGTGGTTTTAATTTGTCGTTCAGTTTGTCTAAAAAGCGATAAACCGAATCAATATCAAGACTTGTACCTTGATATCGGTATAAATAATCAATGGTTTTTAATTTGCTTAACGGGAAAGCCAAACGGGCTATTACCAAATGTCGGAACAGTCTCTCGCCAATAGCTCCAAAGCCAATACTGTCGTATATTTCCCCAAATATGATTTCAGGGCCAAGTGTGCGAATATTGGAATTGTTTAATACGGTAAAGGCCTGTTCTATAGCTGCATCACTTTCGCTAATGAATAATTTAGGTTGTGCAGTTAGTCTATCAATCTCTTGTTTGGCAAGGTTAACCAATCTGTCAATTTCCTGCTGTATAGTAGCAGAACCAATTGTTTTTAGTACTTTATACCTTCCTTTAACTTTCTGTATTACCTGTATAGACTGACTTCCTGAACGATTTTTAAGTTTACGGACGAACATAGGTTAAAATTTTGCAACACCCAATATAAAAATTAATTGCAGTATTTACAAGGGTTTTAGAGGGTGTTGCATAAAAGTGCGGAAAACAGGA
>CAYWUI010000146.1:0-1639 GCA_964461435.1 uncultured Bacteroidales bacterium
ATGACTTTTGAAGTAATAACAATGTGGTATAACGAAGAGTTTTTAGCTCCCTTCTTTCTTAATCATTACTGGCAGGCTAAACAGATAACAATATTTTATGATAATGCCACAAGGGACAATACGCTGGAAGAAATAGCAAATCATAATGAAAGTATAAAAGTTAAACTTCAAACAATTAATCTTGACCAGGGACTTGATGAGTTTAGGAAGATTCGATATATTAACGAGGCTTATAAGCGAAGTAAATGCGATTATGTGATAGTTGCCGATGCTGATGAATTTGTGTTTTATGAAGATTGCAGGTTTAAAAGACGAATTTACTGGTGCGCTCTTGCACAGATTATGAGAACGCCTTATGATCCTGAACTGGATTCACGTTTACCGATTGATACATGGAGCTATGGATTTCAAGAGAAATTAATGATTAAACCTTCGATAATAAGAACGGGATTAAAGGCTCTTTTTACAGTAGGGCATCATGGCATAGAAATAAAAGGCAAAAGAATACACAGGAAATTACCGCAAATTCAGGGAGCGCACTGGAACATGATTGAACCGGAGTTTTATTTTAACCGCATTCTTAAGGACAGGATGCCCCGCCAGAGCTTGCTTAATATAAATAAAGGTTTAGATACACATTATAACAACCGGACTATTGAAGATTTGAAAAAAGAATATTCAGAAAACTTACTACGATGCAAAAAACTTTGGTAAGCATAATTTTAACAACTTATAACAGCGAAAAGACCTTACAAAGGACACTGGATTCTGTATTTCATCAGCACGGGATAGGAATTGACTTTGAAATCGAGCTTATTTGTATTGATGACTGCTCAACAGACAACACTTTAAAGATACTTCAGAAGAATAGAGTAACCTGGAGGTCAATAGAACAAAACTCAGGGGGGCCGAATAAAGGCCGTAATATAGGTTTAAGATTAGCTACAGGCGATTTTATATGTTTTCTTGACCATGATGACGCATGGAAGCCTGATAAGCTCTTAAAACAGCTTAAATTTAAAGATTATCCGATAATATCTTCAGGTATAGCTGTTATTTTTAAACAAAGAGTAACATATAAATGCATGCAAAAGATTAAAAATCCCTTTTTGAATCAGCTTGCAATAAATGGTAAAGGGATAAATATTAATACATTAATGATAAGTTCTGCTCTGAAAGATATAATATTTGAAGAAAATTTCGGGTTTTGCGATTATGATTATATGCTTCGGATACTGGAAAATAATAAAGTCTATAATATCCCTGAGATTTTGTTATACAAATTTATTGATTCAAATAACTTGTCCCAATCTCCCAGATGCCAGATTATTAATTATTATTATTCACTTTATATACTTGAAAAATATAATTATCCACAAGTAAAACAGGCACAGAAAAGGCTAAATGCCCGGTATGCTCGATTTTGGTATAAACAGGGATACATGAGAAAAGCTCGCAAGCATTTTCTTTATGCAGGAATAACTCCCCTGAATATAGCTTATATTCTGACTACATTTATAGGACATTCAATAATTAAAAAATATATAAAATGAAAACAAAATTATTAAGAGCAATAAGGCGAAAATATTATATTACATATGACCCTAAAAGCAAATTGCCTTATATGTGTGTTTATCAA
>CAYWUI010000147.1:0-1625 GCA_964461435.1 uncultured Bacteroidales bacterium
GCTACTGCTACTACTGCAATTAGCATAATCAGTAGTGGTGTCCATGATGGAAACTTTGGGATTTCTTGTTCTGAATTGGTGCTGATGGTAAAATGAACTGTACTGTCATAAAGCTGAGTAACTGTTTCAGGGAATGGTGAAACATACTTGTTATAGTTTGGGTATTCATGTTCTACATATACTGTTATGTTATGTGAACCTTCAGGCAACGCTGGTAAATTCACCAATCCAGTATGCAACGCCAGCATAAACGAATTGCCAGTGGGGTATTGAATTGTGGCGGGTATCGTTTGGTTGTAGGTTCCATCTAAACTGTAATTCATCGAAATTTTGATGTTAGAACCGCCTAAAGTGGTGACACTTACATTCAAAGTTAGCAAACTAGAACTGTACGTGCTATTAGAGGGAGATATTATGTTAATTCCAGAGAAAAAAGGAGGGACTGTTTGAGAATCTGCCTTAACAGTTTGAACTCCAGCTACCAGCGAGATTAAAAGTGCCACGATGAGCGTTAGCGCCGATGCTGTTCTTTTCATAATTCAACCTACCTCTTCTTGAACTTCACGAAGCAAACAACAAGACTTATGCCAATAACAGTCATCAATACTACGGAAGCTATCGCCAATGTTGTTGGGAAAGGCTCTGGATTTTGAGGTTCTGGTGATAAGGTAGGTTTTTGAGAGGGAGATGGGCTTGGTGAAGGTGAATTTGGGTTAGACGAATTTAGCGGTCTAAACAGGTCGATTTGCGATAGTTGTTCTGTGGGCACTAAAACGTTATATAGAAATCCGTTTCCAAACTCTTCAAGCTGAACCTGTTTAATGAGTTCACCGCTTGACAAACTTGACAAAGTACTATGAACAGAGTCACCGTCAATTGTGATCCAACCCAATCTCCTTACGCTCAAGGAAACGGTTCCCAAGTCAGCATTAAAGTCGGGTTGAAAAGGTATTGAACCCGTCTGCAACCCATAAACACCATAACCCCTTAAAGAATGGAGGCTCATGACGAGATCCATTAATAACTCCATGGGCACGGGACCGATATCCAAGTGCACCGCCCCGCTACCTACAAGGTGCCCGTCTGAAAAAATCTCTATTCTGTAAACCTCAATTATAGCTTCTGAAGAGGGAGGTAAGTCAGAAACACATGTAATGTTGTAAACAAGTCTGTTAGAGCCACCTTGAACATAAGCGTACACTACATCAAAATCAAACTGCTGTTTAAGTTCTGATGATTGCAGTGTCTGCACTTGAACAGCATTTGCCCTACCAAATTCCATAAACTGTGCTCCAGTAACAACCAAGGTTAAGAGTGCCAAGATGAGTGTTAGTGCCGACGCTGTTCTTTTCATGCCCTTCTTTCCTCCCCCCTAAAGGCACCAACAATACCTACACTAATGGAACTGAAAAGGGTTTTTGTAAAGGTTTCTTGACCAAATAAATGATACGTAATTGAGTGATTTAGTTAAGATTTATTGACCAAACCTCTGCTCAACTTTCTGCTAGTTTATTGTTCACTAGCATCAACTAACGAGAACCAACACTACCTGTTTTAGTTTTTCAGCTTGAAAAAAGTGTTTTATGTTATGCTGACGTTCTGTATCTGGAAGTATCTTTTTGCCA
>CAYWUI010000148.1:0-1584 GCA_964461435.1 uncultured Bacteroidales bacterium
TACTTGTATTTGATGCTTTGTATCGTATTATTATCGGTTAAATCTCTCAAGTGCTAATTCATTGCATGCAGATCGAATCTGGCTGAATAAAATTGGAAATAAAACTAAAAAAGCAATAGCAGCAGTTACATAGCCGAGATAAGGTATAATTCCTAATATTCGCAAAATACAGGCCCAATCAGCTAAGGCAACCGATACAGGTATTGGCTTATTTCTTAGTCTGAACTGGAAATTAACTCTTCTTGACAATTGTTCCCAAAAAACAAAAATCCAGTAAAGATTAAAGACATGGTATAAATCTAAAACCTATTGCTTTTCCTCCAGAAAAACCTTTATCAGAAATTTTTGGCAGATTGGAATGCATAATTCCACAATGTATAAGTGTAAAAATCCCTAAAGTTATGATATGAAGAAATATACATAATCCAACACTAAATGGTTCCCTGTACAATATGTTGCAGGAATAAAAGTATTGCTTAATTAAGTGTTTATAATTATCCCAATTAAATTTAACTTTATTCAGCCATATATGCAAATAGAGCACAGGTTTGGAAATATTAATTCATTTATTCTTTATATTTGATTATGTCATTATAATATTATGAGTGCACGAGGTAAACTTAACAGGAATTTTAAAACCTTATATCCTAAATACGATCTTTTATTCTCTTCCAGCTCAACGCTGCAACTGGGTTTTGTTGCCGAATGGGACGGATTCATAAAACGTATTCTTGATATGGAAGGCTTCAGCTTTATTGCTTTTCTCAAGATCAGTGAAGAAGAGAAAAAAGAATTAAAATCTGTTCTGGCCGCTGTGTCCCTGACTCCTTTTCAATTCTCATCATGTTCCTTTAATGAGGATTCGGAACTGTCCATATCTGCAGATTTACCAAACATTAATTCTGAAGTTAGAGCCAGGTTTAAAAAACATAAGGTTTCGCAATACAGCTATGATAATGTTCAGGCAAAGATAATGCCTGCCTCTGTAAAGGAAAGGCTGATAGTAATACTTCGGAATGCAAGGGAGGAGGATAAAAAATACTACCGCAAAGAGTTGAAACGTCTTTACATTTTAGAGGAATTACTTTATGCCGAAAGTGTTTCTGTCACCGTTGAGAATACAACCGAGGCCGATCTGAAATCTTCATTTAGGGGACTGGCTGTTAAACCGGCTATTTCACTTGTTTCTGATAATAAATACAACGTATCCTTCTCAGGCACCGAGGCATGTCCTTTTGCTGCAAAAATAGAACCTTTGAAGGATTTTATAGATTAAGCCGTTCCCTCTTTTTTATTTACGTTTAATTACATAATTTAGAAAGTATTAAATTTAGATTTCATAATAAGGTTTAATCATGAAAAATATAGTATATAAACTTACAATTGCTTTAGTCTTAATATATATATTATTTTATACTAAAGCTGTCGATGCCCAAACGACATACACGATTAATACCAATAATAAACTCCATACTATTGATGAAAGAATATATGGTCACTTTCTTGAACATATTTTTAATTCAGTCAACGGCGGACTGTGGGGCGAACTGGTCTGGAACCGCAGCCTTGAAAGATTTGGCGGAA
>CAYWUI010000149.1:0-1579 GCA_964461435.1 uncultured Bacteroidales bacterium
GTATGATCATGGAACAGGCAAAAGTTAAAGAAAATACACCTACCATAGGTGAACTATTCCGCAGGTATGGAGAAGGATATATTCAAAAACATAAACTTACCGGACAGGAAAAAGGCATAATCCGGCTGCTTTCATCCTGTCGTACCCCGGTACTGGGCACCCACATACAACAATGCACCCACTGCGGCTATTGGGAGACGGCATGCAATTCGTGCCGGAACAGGCATTGCCCGGTATGCCAGTATAAGGACAGGGAAAAGTGGTTCAGAAAACGGCAGCAGGAACTTCTTCCTGTGAAGTATTTTCATATCGTCTTTACCGTTCCGGTTGAGCTAAATGAGCTCTTTCTTCAGAACAGGAAAATCATGTATGATATACTTTTCCGGTCAGCCAGCGAAAGCCTGATAGAACTGGCAAAAGACCGCAAACATGTGGGGGCATTGACCGGAATAATAGCAGTGCTGCACACCTGGGGGCAAAACCTTATGGAACATCCCCATCTTCATTGTATGGTTCCGGCAGGCGGTTTGTCGAGGGACAGGCATCAATGGGTACATTCCCGCGAGGATTTTTTTATATCAGTCTTTGCACTCTCTTCCATGTTCAGTGGCAAATTCTGTGCATACCTGAAAGAAGCAAATCAAAACAACCCGTTAAGCTTCAGGGGAAAAATCAGCCATCTTGAAAAAGGCATGCAGTTTAAACAACTTTTGCAGAGGTTATATAAAATTTCCTGGGTAGTAAATTCAGGGACTAAACCTTTTCTCAAACCAGATCATGCACTGGAATACCTGTCACGTTATATTAACCGTATTGCCATAGCCAACCGCAGGATACTCAAAGTTGAAAAAGGCCGCGTAACATTTCTATGGAAAGACTACCGCGATGGAAAAACCAAACGGATGACCCTTGAAGTCCATGAGTTTATCCGGCGTTTTTTGCTACATCTTTTGCCTGATGGATTTTTAAAGATCCGTTATTACGGTATCTTCTCAAACCGCTACAAAAGAGAAAATATCGAAAAGGCCAAAGAACTTCTCCAGGCTGAAGGTGCTCTTCAAAAAGAAGAGTATTTTCATGACCATGGGATCGAAAATACCAAATTGTCAGAGAATCCCATCTGGGATGAGCTATATAAGTTGATCTTTGATAAACCATACAATCTTTGCCCTGTATGCGGGACAGGAAAGATGGTATATGGAGGTCAGGTGAAACGTCCGGGTGGCGGATAAATATCATCCACACATAGTTCTTTGATATAATATCTTTTGTCGACAGTGTGATTTAGCTGAAGGGGAGAAGTATGTTCATTCTTCAGATGTTTTTCCCATGAAATAAGGAAATTCACATCCTTATCAGTAAAAAAATAACTTTTTCAATAAAACTTACCCTTAAAAAGCAAAGAAAGCTGATTAAAAACCCATAAGGTACACAGCTCTTAATCATGGGTTTAGTCCAACAACATTTAAAACGCAATCGGGCATTTAAATCCAAAAGCTCAGAAATATATTTTAAGGAGATGATTTTTCGAAACCATCTCTTTTTTATGGCCCGACTGCGCCTTAAATGCTATGATGTT
>CAYWUI010000150.1:0-1557 GCA_964461435.1 uncultured Bacteroidales bacterium
ATACTGACATTGAGGATAATTCCGAAGCTGATCGCTTCATTACTCATCAGCTTTACGGAGGTGACAATGAAAACAGGCTAAAGCAGGAAATCCTGCTGGGCATAGGAGGCATAAGGCTGTTAAAGGCTCTGGATATCACTCCTTCGATATATCACTGCAACGAGGGACATGCTGCATTTATTACACTGGAAAGGCTCAGAAAATTTATTCAGGAGGAAAATATTGCTCATAACCAGGCAATAGAACTGGTCAGAGCTTCAACGTTATTTACCACCCATACACCTGTACCGGCAGGGCACGATAGTTTCAGCGAGGATTTATTAAGAACCTACCTGTCACATTACACCGAACATATTAATATCAGCTGGGAAAACTTTATTAATCTGGGGAGGTTCAGAAAAAACAACACTAATGAAAAATTCTCCATGAGCATTCTTGCCGCCCGGCTATCACAGGAAATGAACGGAGTAAGCAAATTACATGGAAAAGTAACACGGGAAATGTTCAGTGATTTATATGATGGATTTTTCCCTGGTGAGCTGCATATCGGACATGTGACCAATGGTGTGCATTATCAGACATGGACAGCAAAACAATGGCAGTTACTTTATTTAAAGGAATTCGGTAAAGACTTTCTTTCAGATCAGTCCAATCCGTTATTCTGGAAAAAAATCAAGAATGTTCCCGATAAAATCATATGGAATATCAGAAAAGAATTAAAGAAAGAACTGATAGCTTATTTAAAAGAGCGTTTAAATGATGATTTAACAGACAGACAGGAGAATCCCAACTTAATCTTTGAAACAATTGAATCTATTAATGAAGATTCTTTAATAATAGGTTTTGCCAGGCGTTTTGCCACATATAAAAGGGCTTATATTCTATTCGATGATCTTGAAAGATTATCGCGGATGGTTAATAATGAGAATAGACCCGTATTGTTTATTTTTGCGGGGAAAGCTCATCCCCAGGATAAGGCAGGCCAGGATTTAATAAAAAAGATTGTGGAGATCTCCAAAAAGCAGCAATTCCTCGGGAAAATCATTTTTATAAAGAATTATAACCTTGAGGTCGCAAAAAAATTAGTCAGGGGTGCGGATTTGTGGCTAAACACTCCGACCCGGCTTATGGAAGCATCGGGTACAAGCGGACAGAAAGCAGCAATTAATGGAGTACTTAATTTCAGTGTACTCGACGGATGGTGGCATGAAGGATACAGGTCCGGGGCAGGATGGGCCATCAGAGATTTCCGGACTTATGATAACCAGGATATCCAGAACAGGCTGGATGCCGAAATAATCTATAATATGCTTGAAGACGAAATAATTCCCCTGTACTTTAAAATCAATGATGAAGGAATAAATAGCGAATGGATTGCCTGTATAAAAAATGATATTGCAGAAATAGCTCCGCAATTTACAACAAAAAGGATGCTCGATGATTACAGGGACATTTTTTACAAAAAACTCCTGAACAGGACAAAAGCCATTACCCGGAATAATTATAAACTGGCTAAACAAATTGCATCATGGAAAAGAAAAGTGATGAAAAGCTGGA
>CAYWUI010000151.1:0-1544 GCA_964461435.1 uncultured Bacteroidales bacterium
ACCTATGGCCCAGGCTCAATTACCACTACTACTGGCGATTTAGTTTTGAACCCTGCGGGCAATGTCGGCATCGGGGCAACGACGCCAACTTCAAAACTGCATATATTACAAACAACAGCAAGCGGTGTTGAAATACTGAGACCAAATACTGCCGGTGATTATACGAATATAGCAAGCCAGTATCCCGCTGAGGGGGAGCATTGGGATAAGGTGGATGAGACGGCACCAGATGATGACACTACCTATGTTTATACATCTTCTGCCACGCAGGAAAAGGATGCCTATAATCTTCAGGACACGGCAATACCTGGTGATTCTGTAATTAGCTCAGTAAAGGCTTATCTAAGAATCAGGGGGCTCGCCCAGCCGTTCTTAAGATTGGCTGGTGTTGAAACAGAGGGGGCAAAGGTAGCTACTGAAACCAGCTATGGCAGTGCTATCTATGCCATAGCCATAGACGACACCCATATCTATGCCGGTGGAAATACTCCCTACACAGTCCGGAAGTATCTCAAGTCTGACCTTTCCTATAAAGGCGAGACCGCCAGTTACGGCGGCACTATCAAGGCCATAGCCATAGACGACACCCATATCTATGCTGGTGGAGCTCCTACCAACACAGTCCGGAAGTATCTCAAGTCTGACCTCTCCTATATAGGCGAGGCCGCCAGTTACGGCGGCTATATCGAGGCCATAGCCATAGACGACACCCATATCTATGTTGGCGGAGATACTACCAACACAGTCCGGAAGTATCTCAAGTCTGACCTCTCCTATATAGGCGAGACCGCAAGTTATGGCAGCACTATCTACACCATAGCCATAGATGACACCCATATCTATGCTGGCGGAGGTAATACCAACACAGTCCGGAAGTATCTCAAGTCTGACCTCTCCTATATAGGTGAGACCCCCAGTTACGGCGGCTATATCTACACCATAGCCATAGACGATACCCATATCTATGCTGGCGGATCAGGTACCACCAAAGTCCGGAAGTATCTCAAGTCTAACCTCTCCTATATAGGTGAGACCCCCAGTTACAGCGGCGTTATCAACGCCATAGCCATAGACGACACCCATATCTATGCTGGTGGAGGTACTGTCAAAACAGTCCGGAAGTATCTCAAGTCTGACCTTTCCTATAAAGGCGAGACCGCCAGTTACGGCGGCACTATCAAGGCCATAGCCATAGACGACACCCATATCTATGCTGGCGGAGATACTACCTACACAGTCCGGAAGTATCTCAAGTCTGACCTGTCCCAATGGCTCACATTTTCCGAGGTTTTAGCTAGACCTGGAGGCGGTTCTTGGACAGTAACTGACCTCAATAATTTACAGGTAGCTATCGGTCTACAGGTTCCAGCAGCAGGTAATGCTTATTGCACTCAGGTTTATATTGAGGTTGATTATATGCCTCCAGTTTTCCGAGTAGATGACGAATCTGGGGATACTACTCCGTTTATAATTACGGCCAGTGGCAACGTCGGCATCGGGACGACAACGCCAGCTGCCCTTTTAACCGTTGGTTCAGGCGATAA
>CAYWUI010000152.1:0-1525 GCA_964461435.1 uncultured Bacteroidales bacterium
TGAAACATAAAAGGGCCATAGAAGAGCACCTGAATTGGAAAGAGCGCAATCTCTTGGTATCGTTCAAAAGTTGAGGCTTTAGGGTAATTCAACTGCCTCGATCTGGATACTAAAGTAGCCTTTGATGCCAAGTTTCTCTTTCCAATACATCTCCCATTTATCTCTGGAATATTGCCTTATCATGATCATCTTGGAAATGTTAGTCACTGCTTTATCAGACCAGCCCCATGCTATTCTCTTAAGGCGACGACCGATTTCTCTAAATACTCTCTCAAGTAAAGATATTGTCTTTGGGGCAATTACCCCTGTCTTGAGCCAGAGCTCGATATTGGTAAAGAGACGCTCAGAGAGTTTTTCAATATAGGATGCACCGTGTCTATAGCCTCTCTCATAGAAGGTTTTTATGAGCTCTTTGATCTCTGATTTACTGGTTTCATATTTGGCCTTTACCTGATTCCTATCTTCTTCTTTGAGGATCTCAAAGTCTCCTTCGGGAAGCTCTATGCCTATGAGCTGTTTGATCTTATCGGTTTCTGGCTGACTTTCCTTTTTCTTTACCCCGTCTTCCCACAGGGCATGATACAGTCCTCGGGGGCCATGCCAGGTACAGCGTTGGGTCTCAGCAACATCAGCTAAGAAATCATCAAGCCCTGGCTCCCCATCATAGATAAAGGGGATACTGTATGGTTCTGCTTCTTTGATACGTTCTTTGACACTCCGTTCTATCTCTGGCCAGGTGGTGTTGGTAAATGATCCAAGGGGTTCTACTCTGCCCGCTTTCGTTATGCCGATCACCGCTCTGAGCTCTCCCTTCCGTCCCTTATGTTGTTTCACCCCTGTACCATCGGCCATAATGGCTGATAAATCATCTGTAGAAACTGGCTTCTGAAATGTCTCATCAATATCACTACCAACAACGATATTATGAATACCCCCCAGAGAGATATCGATGGATCTTCCATCAATGAGTCTTCTATAGTTGGTATCAATGACCGCTTCAATCACCTCATGCTCAAAATTCGCTTCTTTCCGAGCATAGGTGCCTATCTGTAAGGCACTGAGCAGAGGGCAATATCGGGCTCCACAGGTGAGGCATTCCACGGTTCTTATTCGAAGGTTAAGAGGACCAAAGAGAGTGGATATCTTTCTGGTGTACTTACGATACCCCTTCTTGCGAACCTTGCGCCCACGACAAAATCGGTTCTCGGAATCATTTTTCCTGAGGTGCCGTCCTAATCCCTTTCTTGCTTTGCTGGGATAAATCTTTGTCTTGCTTAAGCGCTCAGAGATGAGATTATCATAGCCCATGAGGATTTTCTCTAAGAGCTTCAACATAAGAGGATCTCTGAGTTGCTTTAATCTATACACGATTTCATTAAGACCAACTTTTCCTGTTGCCAGAGTAAACCGAAGTGTTATATGAATTTCTTGTTCCATCACGGTCTCTTTCTTTTTGGTTTTTAGTGCTATCTATAACCATAGAAAGAGATCGTGATTTAAGCAAAATCTTTTTAGGCCTCAACTT
>CAYWUI010000153.1:0-1461 GCA_964461435.1 uncultured Bacteroidales bacterium
GACACGGAGCCGCCTGTCAGCCGCTCCAGTCGTCGGATGAGATAGCTGATCTTTGATTGTTTCTTGCGTTGATCGAAGTAGTCACCGCCCAACTCTTGATACGACTGACGATAGGTTAGCATATGCCAAGCACTGACCAGCATCGAATGTGCAACAGCTACAATGGCACGTTTCTTGCCCCGTCGGGCCGCCAAACGGTGGTAACGAGCTTTCAAGAACGTGTCTTTGGTGCAAACGGCAGACCAGGCTGCCTGAACCATAATGGCGGACAGGGGACGATTCCCCTTGCGGGTACGCCCCGAGTAGCGTTTGCCACCACTTTGGTGGTTCCCTGGCGCCAACCCTGCCCAGGCCGCCAGATGCTTAGCCGTGGGGAACTGGCTCATATCAAGACCCATCTCCGCCAACATCACTTCCGCCACTTTCTGGTTAACACCGGGGATAGTATCCAAGAGGGCAACGGCTTCACTCCACGTCAAGGGGAGGGCCTCGGCATCCGCTCCGGCCGGCTCTGTTGTGGGATCACCTCTGAGGTCTGGGGAGCGAGGAGGCAAACTCATGGCCTCAAGTCGCTGGGCGATTTCTATACTGATGTCGGAAATCTGTTCATCCAAGAAATCAATATGCAGCAATTGCTTTCCCAGCATAAACCGGTGATGTGGCTCGACAACTCCAGTCAAAGCTTTCTCCAACTCCGGAATCTTGTTGCGCAACCGACCGCGCGCCAACTCTGCCATAAGCACAGGATCGGTTTCTCCATCGCCGAGAGCTGCCAACATGTCCCGCGCCGACACACCCATAATGTTTGTCACCACCGACGCCAACTTGATATTGGCTCCCTCCAGCAGTTTCTGTACCCGGTTCACTATCCGTACACGCTCTTGAACCAACTTGGTACGATACCGTGTCAAGTCGCGCAGTGCACGCTGTGGTCTCGGCGGAATGAAGCTCGGCTTCAGCAAGCCGTGCAACAACAACTCCGCCAGCCATTCCGAATCGGTGACATCCGTCTTACGCCCAGGCACGTGTTTGACATGCCACGCGTTGACCAACAACACCTCAAAATCACTTTCCAGCAGGTTGAACACCGGTTTCCAGTAATCACCAGTGCTTTCCATCACTATGTGCGTACATCGCCACTCCTGCAGCCAATCATGCAACAGCAACAGGTCCGGAGTCGTTGTGCCGAACGTCTCTGTCTCCCACTCCAACCTGTTGTCTTCCGTAATCTGCATCCGCGTCGCTACCACACTCTTCTTGTGTACATCCAGACCGCCAACTCGTTGATATACTATGCGCATCAGCTACCTCCTTCTTGTAAGTTTGGGCTGGCCAGACATCCATTGCAGAAAGAATCTGCCTCGCGTGCTCATGGCAACAATTGGTGGTACCCCTGGATGTCCAGATCAAACTGCGTCTCAGGCTCGCGGCACCAACGATATAACGACCTTCGACCAGCCA
>CAYWUI010000154.1:0-1458 GCA_964461435.1 uncultured Bacteroidales bacterium
ATTGAAGACGCACGTTTTGTTAAGTTCACAGATGATGACGGGGAAGTAACTTATTATGCTACTTATACTGCCTATGATGGCATAAGTATCTTGCCGAAGTTGATTGAAACCAAATCTTTCTACCATTTTAAAGTTTTGCCCATCCATGGGGAAATTGCGAAAAATAAAGGGATGGCATTGTTCCCAAGGAAGATAAAAGGGAAATATGCTATGCTCTGCAGGATAGATGGGGTAAATAATTATATTGCCTTTTCAGATAATATCAATATTTGGCGGAATGCCAAACTCATTCAGGAACCGAAATATCACTGGGAACTAATTCAAATCGGAAATTGCGGATCTCCTCTTGAGACAGAAGAAGGCTGGCTGGTTATAACCCATGCAGTGGGGCAAATGAGGGAGTATGTCCTGGGCGCCAGTCTTTATGACCTTGATAATCCTGAAAAAGAAATCGGCAGGTTAAAAACCCCATTAATGATGCCAAATGCAGAAGAAAGGGAAGGATATGTACCTAATGTAATTTATTCATGCGGTTCTATTATTCATGATGATAAGCTGATTATTCCATATGCAATGTCAGACTATGCTTCTACCTATGCATGCATTAATTTAAGGGAACTTTTAAATGAGATAAAGAATTCCAAATAATTAAATAGATATTGAAACACGAGTTCTGAAATTCGATGTTTCCGCTATTATCTTTAACTTAAAATACTTTTATAGACTTCGAGGTATCCTTCAATCATTTTTTGGCGGGTAAACTTTGAGGTAACCCACTCCATGCAATGTTTTCTATTAATGAACCGGACCGCATTTACAGCTTCCACAGCCTCATGAATGTTTTGTACAAGAAAACCGGTCTTCCCGTGAAGGATTAGTTCTGCCATAGATCCCCTGTTATATGCAATAACAGGGGTTCCACAAACCATGGATTCAATAACACTTAATCCGAAAGGTTCCTCAAAACTTATCGGATGCAAAAGCGCATATGCCTCACCCAGTAATTTATCCCGCTTTTCCGGTCCTGAGTTGCCAACATATACAATATCATCATCATTAATAAAGGATTTGACCTTATTATCAAAATAATCCTGATCCTGAATAAGACCTGAAATAATTAGCCTTCTTCGCGACTGTTTGGCTATTTGAATGGATTCATAAGTACCCTTTTCCGGGTGAATCCTGCCGAAATACAGCAAATAATCTTCCGGAACCTGCCTGAACGTATATTCATCGGTATTAATACCATTATAAACTGTAGCAATGTATTTAAGTTCATTATTACGGTCTGAATTACTAATAGAAACGTAAAAGCCGGTATTGTTATATTTTTTATAAACAGGAAGTATTTTTGGAGAAGAAAAACCATGGATAGTGGTTACCATGGGTGTTTTAATTAAACCTGAATAGGTTAGCGGGAGAAAATCAAAATTATTATGGATCAAATCGAATTTGTCT
>CAYWUI010000155.1:0-1455 GCA_964461435.1 uncultured Bacteroidales bacterium
GCATAATCGAGGTACTGTCTTAAAATACAAATTATTTTCAAATTATTTTTAGTAATTTTAAGGTAGCGAAAAGAGGACTTCAGGCGATTCGTTGCACGGAAGTTCATCTTGTGTCCCGGCGAAAGTCGGGACTTTTTTTTCGATTTTTTCAAAATCGAGCGAAAAGAGTGACTTAGGCTCATCATTCCCGGAAGTTTTATTATAATTTGGATCATATTCTTCATTTTTTTTCCATAGAGTATATATTAACACTAAAAGCTTCTTTTGTACTGCTACATATCCTTTCATTTTAATTCTTGTCCTATCGAAAACTCTTTCATATAGTCCTTTATAATGCGGCTCATATTTAACAACGCTAAATGCTGGCATATGAAGAACCCTTCGAATATGACTATTACCCTTTTTAGATATCTTGGTTTTACCAATATGATTTCCTGATGTATTTTCAATAACATCATAGCCTGCATAACTGACTAATTGCCTTTGATTTTTAAATAAAATAAAACCATTGGTTTCTGCTATAACAGTTGCTACTGTCAATATACCAAGTCCTTTCACCTTGCAGATTTTTTTGACTTTATCCCTAATATCAATATCTTGATTTATCGTTTTTTCTATTTCCTGGGCAACCTCTGCTAATTGTTTATCAATTAAATTAACAAACTGTTTAATTTGTTTTACAACGGTTTTATTCACATAACCACTATGTTCAATTGCATGCAATTGATTTGTATATATAGACTTTTGTTTGTTAAGACTTTCATTTTGTCTTGTTAATGAACGAAGTCTATAGATTGATTTTGAATAGGGTTTCCATTGATCTAATCTCTGCTCTGCACCCATGCGGGATAGGCCTTTTGAATCTATTTTATCATTCTTCGTTTTTAATCCAATACTTTTTATATAGTGTTTGGATTTACCTGGCAACACAACACTTACATAGCATTTGTTATTGGACAAGAAAATAGCCAATTTCTCATAATATACCCCGGTAGCCTCCATGATATAAGAAATTGGCAAGCCTTGTTTGTAATGTCGTTTTACCCATGTAAGAAAATCTTCAAATCCTTCCGGATTGTTTTTAAAGGTTCTTGAAGCCTTAATAGTTACCTGTTGTAAATCATCTATTGAAGATATACAGGCATCAAATTTGTCTTTCGAAATATCAGTCCCAACTGAATATCTAAGTAATCTGTTCATAATTATTATTTTTTAATAAGTAATTCTTCTTCCGTCTTTACTCATAATTTATTCAGGATTATATTATTAAAATATATCCTTAAGTACTGTTCAAACTCAGGAAGAAAACTAAAGGAGAAGCTTCCTCGATTACAACCTCGTATTAAACGGGTTTAGTAGACTAGTCTTTAATCTCCTTTAGCATAATTATAATTTCTGGTTAAAAATAATAAATTAATATTCTTCAAAGATATGAGTAGGCGGCTGACGGGGATG
>CAYWUI010000156.1:0-1426 GCA_964461435.1 uncultured Bacteroidales bacterium
TATATTATTGGAGGTAGTTTACGAAATTTATTTGTAATAAACTACCTCCTTTTTAGGAGGTTTAGTTCAACAGCAAATATAGCTAAGCTGGGCAAAGTGCTAAATTAAAGGTGAATACACAAAATAAAAATATTAATGTTCTGACAATTGACTGGCTCTTGAAACCCAGCCTACCCATATTTGCGAAACGTTGGCGTGCATTGTAACAAAGACCATGAAACAGACAGTTTACATATTATTAGCCTTGTTTTTAATGACAAAAACATATTGTCAATCAAGTTATATTGACCCGACAGGAACTTATGAACTTGATAGCAAAACTGAAAAAAAAGGAGATGATGTTTATGGATATTTTGGGAAAATCCAAGTAAAAAAAAGCAATCATGACAAAATCATAATGACTTTTATGATTTGTAAAGGGGCACCAAGTTATAATTCAGGCTCATTTGTTGATACATTAGATTACAATAAAAATTGCGTTATTTATACAGCACAAGATTTTGACCCATCTTGTCAGATTAAACTTGATTTTTCGGAGAAAGGGATTGTTGTTAAGGAAACGACGAATGATTATAACTCAGGTTGCGGGTTTGGACATGCAGTGGTTGCAGATGGATTTTTTAAAAAGACTTCTTCCTCTGAACCAATTCTCAAAGACCCAATGACAGACGAAGAAATAAAGTAATGACAATGCGTTTAAAGAAAATAATTATTTGGAGTTCTTCAATTATTGGGATTGTTTTGATTTTAATATTTGGAGTAAAATGGATTATTAAATACAATCGGATTGATTCATGCCTTGATAAAGGTGGAAAATGGAATTATGAATTAAAAAAATGTGAATGTTACACGATAGACACAAACCGAATTACAGACTATTACTGGGATTCTGATTTCGATACGATTACAAATCATGAATATTTGAAAAGAGGTTTAATGCTTGATTCGATTTCAAAATCACCGAATGAATTAATCGAGATTTTAAATTTACGACCAACCAAATGTAAGATTGACTATATTGATATAATTAGAGATACAATAAAAATAAAGATTTTGGATGATGAGTATCTTACAGAACAAATGGGAACTTCTGGAGCAGATTGCTATATGGCAGAGACAATTTTTACATTAACTGAAAACGATTTGATTAAGTTTGTAAGATTTGAAATGGACTATGGTTCTCATGCGAGTCCAGGATTATATTCTAGAAAAGATTATAAATGGATGATAAAGAAATAAACAACGACACGCCAAAGCGCGGTATAGTGCATGCGGGTTTCAGTGGTTTTTGGAGCATTGTCTCCCGCTTCAACTTCGATAACGGTGGATACGAACGCAGTCCGCAATCCCTTACTAACCATACCGCCAAACGTAGGCAAGCCGAGAGAGGCATTCGTTCATAGATAAAACATAAATAATGAATAAA
>CAYWUI010000157.1:0-1399 GCA_964461435.1 uncultured Bacteroidales bacterium
CTTTTTTGCTGAGGGCTTTTTCGGCTTTAGAAATAAATCGTTCTGCTGTCTTGTTTTCGAGAACAGGTATGGTTTTAATTTCAATAGCCATTTTTATAAAATTATATTGTTTATAAATTCTTTATATATTACGTATTACAAAAAAAACAGGTTTTAATATTGACTTATACAAAAAAAATTGCAGAGTTGCTTAATAATTTCTATTATAGATATTTACGTTTATAAATAGTTAGTAAATATACTATATTATATTATATTAGAATTAATATATATGTTAATTTTTTATAACAGACGGCAAAAATGCTACCAATGTTGCTTTAATTCAGATTAATTTTTATTCTATCTTTAAACTTTGTAGTTTAAATCGCTTGACGTAATTTGAAATTAATATTATATGACTTTAATCAAATCTATATCGGGTATCAGGGGAACAATTGGGGGTAAGCAGGGAGACAGCTTTTCGCCGCCGGATATTGTAAAGTATGCGTCGGCTTATGGCGAATGGATAAGGATGCATTCAGGGAACAGGAGAATAAAAATAATTATCGGGCGTGATGCCCGCATATCGGGTGAAGTGGTGAACCGGCTAGTTTGCAGCTCGCTTATAGCCCTGGGTATTGATATAGTTGACATCGGACTCGCAACCACTCCCACGGTAGAAATAGCAGTTACCGAATTAAAAGCTGACGGCGGAATAATAATATCTGCCAGTCACAATCCCAAAAACTGGAATGCTTTAAAACTGCTGAATTCAGACGGAGAATTTATATCGGATAAAGACGGGAATGACATACTAAAGATAGCGGATAATGAAAATTTTAATTATGCCGGTGTAGATGACCTGGGTGTGCTGAATAATAATAATACGTTAAACAGGTTACATATAAATAAAATTCTCAATCTGAAAACTGTTAATAAGGGGGCTATATGTGAAGCCGGCTTTAAGGTGATTATCGATTGCGTAAATTCTGTCGGGGGATTGATAATACCGGATCTACTGTATGCCCTGGGTGTAAAGGAGGTAATAAAGTTATATTGTGATCCTACAGGTGAGTTTCCCCATAATCCAGAGCCCCTTCCGCAGAATCTTGCAGATATTTCAGAAGCGGTCACCACGTACAAAGCCGATGTTGGTTTTGCAGTTGATCCCGATGTTGACCGGCTGGCTATCATAAGCGAGGATGGTTCCATGTTTGGTGAGGAGTATACTTTGGTATCGGTGGCAGACTATATTTTGAAAAACAGGGCAGGAGCAAGCGTCTCAAACTTGTCCTCTACAAGGGCATTAAGGGATATCACGGAGAAATACGGAGGAGCATATCACTCATCGGCGGTGGGGGAGGTAAATGTTGTAGCAGCAATGAAAAAATATAATGCCGTTATCGGAGGTGAAGGCAAC
>CAYWUI010000158.1:0-1368 GCA_964461435.1 uncultured Bacteroidales bacterium
TATAGAGCAACTAGCCTGTAAATTTCGAGCTCTGCTCGATGGCGTTTTCGATGAGCTCGATGCGCTTTGCCTTGCCCTTCTGGTCAATATCCGAATGTGAAGAGAGGAAGTGAGGAGACAGCGAGTTACTAATGGCTATTTCACTCATCCTTGTTCAAGTGTATAATAGAGGCATGAGCGTAGAGGATCATCAATAGAGTTCAGCGAGCTTAGAAGGAGGTGATAAGATGGTGAGAAAAGGTCAACTCGGGCGACTTAGTCCCTTGGGGAAAACGCCAGTGTCTAAGATGGAAAGTGCCACTATTGACCGAGTGAGGAGGCAAGCCAAGAAAGGTCTAAAGAAAAAATAGGCAGAAATGTGCAGCTATAATCGAGAGTGAAGTAAGAAGCCACTAATCTTTATAAAGTGAGAAACGAATCCAAACGGGCCTAATTTATAGGTATGGTGGCTCTACGGTTCTAGGGGGTTTCCTCAATAAGCCCATTAAGTTGCTAAATCAAGGTGTGTGGAATATGAGTCAGAGTGAACTTAAATCTCGATATGAAGGAAAAACGAATGTAGAATTGTTGCTCATTGCAACAAACTATGATGGTGGCTATACAAATGATGCCGTGGAAATAGCTACTACGGAGTTGCTTTCAAGGTACAAGCACGGTCTAAGTCTAAGGCAAGTATGGGATGAGGAGATGAAACGTTTATCTGAACGGGCTGAGAAGTGCAGCCTCTGTCAAAACCCGGAAGTGGTGTATGCGAAAGAGTTCTTTGTCTGTAGCACACCGACTCCTGATGTGGCTCGTTCGGGCGTTTGGGCTGTCATTGGATCGTTCTCTGGATGGAGTTGGTTGTGGGAAAAGCAGAAGTGTTTTCAACTCCAGTTTAGGCTATGCCCGGAATGCTTAGCACAACATACACACGGGAGAAAAGTGAGAATCAGCTTGCAAGATTATCATATGCATCCATTGTTAGAATTCTTCAGATCTCTAGGATATATTTACATACATACTTAGATTTGGCAATCAGCATACCCTGAAACCTCTCAAGACTTATCCTTAAACCAAGGATGCCATAGTATTTATTCGACGCGGTGGCCATCTGCGATATTTAAAGCCAATGCTCAACAGTTTGTGGCATCGAATCACTTTGTCGCTTATGCTCCTCACAATGACGAAAGAGAGACGCTCCCGGCAATGGCACAAAGGACTGTCAAGGCTCGTTCCAAACTCAAGATACTGGGGATTAGCATCAGCACAAACTGAGCTTAAGCAGAGCTAGCAATTAAACTGGGAGTCCTGCTCGATGGCGTTTTCGATTAGTTCGATACGCTTAGGCTTGCCTCTTTCGTCGAGCTCTATGGCTACGACGTCTAT
>CAYWUI010000159.1:0-1362 GCA_964461435.1 uncultured Bacteroidales bacterium
TATCCATATCTATACAAGAGAGAAAAAACTTATTTGTACACATATGATCTCCAATGATAAAGGTCGTATAATCCGAAATACTGATCATAAACGAGATAAAGAAATGAAAATACACCATCTGTTAGATCAGATAGCCGGTCATTTTAAACAAACAGACCAGGTAAAAAAATACCTTGAAATGGTTCGAAAAACTAAACCAAGGTATATCAGAGACCAGCTCATGATAATCCGAAAAACCATAGAATCTTTTGGATCTCCTGATGTTTTTAAAGCAATCGAATATTGCCATGAACATAGTTTATATGATGCAATAAGTTTAAAATCCATTGTTGAAAAAATAATAAAATCCCAGGATCATCAACTCAGGCAATCCGAAGATCTAAAACTCCTTGTTGCTCCTGAAAACCTTAAAAGAGTCAATGCAAAGCCTTTGGCAAGTAATATAGATGATTATGAAAACCTATTATCAAATTAATAAATCAAAACAATTATGAATAAAACCCAGATTATTAAAGATTACTGTCGTTCGCTCAAGTTAGGCAATATCGGAGTTAAGATCAACGACATTGTTCTTGAAGCAGAAAATCAATCGCCCAGTTATCTTGATTTTACAATATCATTGCTGCATTCAGAAATCTCTTATCGTCAACAAAAAGATGCTGACAGGCGAAAAAAGGCTGCACATTTACCATTATACCATAATCTAGACGCCTATGACTTCTCCTTTAATAATGGTTTGGATAAAACCCAACTTAATCAACTCAGGGAGCTTAAATGGCTTGAACAAAATTTTAATATACTGCTCATGGGTCCCAGCGGAACCAGTAAAACATATCTGGCCGCAGGTCTCTGTTATGATGCCATTAACAATGGTTACAGGGCTTATTTTAAAACCATGGAAGACATCGTTAATATACTTAAAATGAAAGATGTTACAAGAACAGCTGCTGCTGAACATAAACGTTTACAAAAGGCTCATCTCATTGTTATTGATGATATTATGCTTCTGCCTGTCACTAAAAATGATGCAGTTGCTTTTTTTAATCTGGTCAATCAACTTTATGAACAGATATCATTTATCATTACCACAAATAAATCTCCTAAAGAATGGGCCCAGGTACTAAATGATGAGGTGTTGGCAACTGCCTTATTGGACAGATTATTATATAAATGTGAGATTATTAAATTACAAGGAAATAGTTACAGAATGAAAAACCGAAAAACAATTTTTGAAATGTCAAAATAAATAATTTATTTTTGTCTAAGTGCCGCATTTTTAATTGCCGTTTTGCTGCATCTTATTTGCCAAAAATGCTGCACTCGTAATTGCCGAAAATATTGCATTGTTGGTTACTGGTAACA
>CAYWUI010000160.1:0-1355 GCA_964461435.1 uncultured Bacteroidales bacterium
CACTATTATCATCCTCGTCTATAGGCTTTTCCATGTCCCCAAAAATCTCATCTACTACAACTTTGTGCTTCATCACAACTTCAGCCACTGCTATATTCAGTTCCCTTCCTGTTTTCATGGTTAAGATCTCTTCCTTAATCATCTTTGACTGTCTCCCCCTTTCCTCCCTCTTGAGTTCCTTTTCCCATATTACTGAGTAAAGAAGTACCATCAGCCGAGTTTATTTACCAGCCCCCTTACCCCATCGCCTATCGGGTCCCTCCCGATTGCAGGCGAGTAGGGAGACTCAAGCAGGGCCAGCCTGTGCAGCGGTACCTTTTCGGCTATGGCCAGCGCCAGCTCGTTGAGGGTGCCCCTTATCATCTCCTCCGAGATAACCTGTGCCCCGACCAAAGTGCCGGTCTGGCGGTCGGCTATCAGCTTGTAGTTTAAAATATTACCGCCTAAGTGGGGTCGTGAGGTAGGAATACTCCTTGTGACGGAGACGACATCCAGTCCCTTCTCCCGGGCAAACCTCTCCGTAAGACCCGCAGCACCTACCTGATGACCGAAGATATCTATGACAAAGGTCATGAGTATACCTTTATAGGGAGTAGAATTCCCCGAAACCAGGTTTCTGGCAGCTAAATCGCCGGTACTACCTGCCGTGGTAACCATTAGGTGCTGGGTCTTTGAGCCGGTAATACTGTCCCAGAGCTCCAGGCAATCACCGGCGGCATAGATATCGGGGTCACTGGTTTGCAGATACTCATTTACCAGTATCCCTCCTGTCTCCCCTATTTCGATTTCTGCTTTGCGTGCCAGCTCAACGTTAGATTTAGCCCCCGTGGCCAGGAAGACGAAGTCCACTTCTAGCTCACGGTCAGAGAGGCGTATGTGCTTTTTCTCCGCGTTGGTTGCTATACTCTCTATCTTGGCCGGCAGGATTAATTCTACCCCGTTCTTGCTAATCACCTCTTCCAGCTTTTTAGCCATATCGTCGTCCAGATGTGCTCGTAAGATACCCCGCCTGACCAGTAAATATAGTTTATTGTAGCCCTTGGCTGCGAGGGTTAAGGTCATCTCTATCCCGATTGCCCCCGACCCGATAATGGCAGCACTGGTGTATTTGGGAATGATTTTCTCCAGGGCTCTGCCATCGGCAATATTCGTGCTGAGAGTAAATTCATTGTTACCATCCAGTCCGGGAATAGGAGGAATGGAAGGAATAGCTCCCGGACTTAAAACCAGCTTATCGTAAGAATAGCTCTTACCCCCGGCAACAATGCGTTTTTCTTTCCTGAGAATATCAGTAACTTCGGTGCTCAAATGGACAGTTATGTTTCTCTCCTCGAAAAACTTGCCGGGATAAAAGA
>CAYWUI010000161.1:0-1354 GCA_964461435.1 uncultured Bacteroidales bacterium
TCTTCAAGGGATCTGGAAAAAGAGTGCCACAGAAACATAGAAGTGATGTGGTTGCTGAATACTTTATGCCCGGATCACAATACCATTTCTAACTTCCGCAGGGATAACCCTAAAGCGATAAAAAAAGTTTTCCGGGAGACCGTTAGAATAGCAAAACATTTTAACCTGATTGGCGGGGTTTTATTAGCAGGTGACAGTACCAAGTTCAGGGCTCAGAACAGCAAAAAGAACAACTTTAATCAAAAGAAAATTGACCGGCATCTGGAATATATTGAAAATAAACTTGCTGAATATAACGAAGCCCTTGCACAGGCTGATGGAGATGAAAAGAAAAAGATAGGTCAGGAAATTGAAAAACAGGAAAAAAGACAACAGCAATACCATGAATTAGAAAGACAGTTACATGAAACCGGAGAACCACAAGTATCCACATCTGATCCTGAAAGCCGTCAGATGATCATCCGGAATAATATTACGGAAGTAGCCTATAATACTCAGGTAACGACAGACTCAAAGCACAACCTGCCAATTGATTACAAGGTAACTAACACGAATGATAGCAAAGCCATGGGGAATATGCTCCAAAGGGCAAAAAGCATATTGCATTCCAATGAATTTACCGTACTGTACGATAAAGGGTACCATACCGGGACTGAATTTGATATTGCAGACAGGCTGAATATAGGAGTTATGGTGGCAATTCCGGCCATACCTCAGAGTTCTCATGCCCCTGATCCTGCTTATGATGTTGAAAATTTCACCTACAATGAAAATAATAATACTTATACATGTCCACAAGGACACCTTTTAACTACCAACGGGACCTGGCATAAATCAGAAAGTGGAAGCCTTTTCCAGCAATTTAAAACTAACAAGTGCAAAACATGTCATGTCAGGCCACTATGCACTACATCAGAAAAAAATGGTAAAATAGTACAACGAAGAAAATATGCCATAAACATAGAACAAAACAAAAAAAGAATTGAAGAAAACAAAGAAACCTACAAAAAACGGCAGGCCATAGTTGAACACCCATTTGGGACCATAAAACGGCAGTGGGGGTTTAGTTATATATTGACCAAAAAATTAATGAACAGGGCAAGTGCAGATGTCGGGCTTATGTTTACCTGTTACAATCTGCGCAGGCTGATAAATATTCTGGGAATGAATGTATTGAAGGAATACCTTCAGTATATTAATTCTCTGTTAATCAATTTTTTGACTAAATATTGCTTTTTTACAAACCATTTGAGCTATTTAAAAATTCCAGTACGGAAAACAGATCTTTTTTTGAGATATGTATAAAACGGCTTACATTGAGTCAAATTTAGGAGATATTTTTGGTTTTTAGACA
>CAYWUI010000162.1:0-1346 GCA_964461435.1 uncultured Bacteroidales bacterium
GCTCACTTGTACAATAATTGTCGGATTGTTTTGTTACTTCAACAAAATGTAGTCCTTCTTCATTCCAAACTACAATAACGGAATCCATAATTTCGGAGGTATAAATAATTGTCCCACCCGAGACATTCCAGTAGTATTTTGAGTTTTTAGAGGCTGTTACTTCATACAATATGGTATCATTAAAACATATAGTATCTGTTTGTCCTTTTAAAACAGACGAATGTAATGATAGGATGATCATTACACTATTGAACCATATGTTTCTTATACGCTTCATTTTTTCATTTACCTTCTGTTTAGCTTCGTGGATTTTATCGTGCCTATTTTAACTGACGGATAAACAGTGATGGTAAAATCTTCCCTGCCTGAGACAATTTCACCATCTCCTAAAAAGTCATCATTCATGGCCGTTAATTCTATTGTAAAATATTTACTGGCAGCCTCACTCGGATTTGTCAGTCTGGCAGGCAGTATAATATGGGCAGTATCATTTGAAGTAGTGATCGTATGATGTTCGGTATTTATGGCGTTGCCGGTTTCATTCTTTAAACCGTTTGATTTAATACTGTAACTGAATGTATAACCTGCAGCTCCTGTTAAGTTTACAACAATGTATCCGCCAACCGAATCTCCGGAACAAATGGTAAAATCAGAATTGTTTTTGTCAATGGATGCGGTGGGCATGCTCCACAGTCTTGCAGTTTGTTTTGTGATAATACTTGCACAACCACTTGCCGGTTTCTTTTGTACCAGAATATTTCCGGTAAAGAAGCCTGATGTACTGTCATCCGGTTGCCATTGTATTTCAATAGTGTGCTTGTCTTCTGTAAATTCAAGTATTGAGGGACTGGCAATTGTACCGCTCCCAACCGCACCTGAAGTAATAATTTTACCTCCGGTAACTTCCCACCTGAATTCTTCACCCGGACTTGCGTCGGGTTCCAGACTATATTCTACCACTGATCCTTTTCGTACCTCTATATAACTTGATGAGCTGTCTGTTTCGGATCCGATAAATTGTGATTTGGCAGGATTTTGTACGAAAAGCATACAAATTATCGCCAACCAGCTAAACTTAACATTTTCCATTGCTAATATTTTTATATTTAAGTGTTTATACTTCATTATCTGCGTATTAAATAATCACTATTTTTAAGCATTCCTGCTGAGGTTTTCGGTTGAACATAAATACTGACTCCCGCCATTGATACATCTCCCGGGATGCTGTCATTTAATGCGTCCTGAACATCAGTTATTTCAAATTCATACATTTTTTCAGTACCGGTATTATTTTCAATGCCAGCTATAAGGATATCTGTTGATGGATTGATACTGGTAATAAACTC
>CAYWUI010000163.1:0-1321 GCA_964461435.1 uncultured Bacteroidales bacterium
ATTGGAGATCATATGTGTACAAATAAGTTTTTTCTCTCTTGTATAGATATGGATATTCTCCTCTTCGACACGTATAAGCACATCTGTGCCTTTCCCTTTATAGGTTCCTTCCGGAAGCGTATAAAAATTACTTTTATAGGCTATTGTATTGTCTTTGCGAACACAATAGGGAAGGTAGGGATTACAATCTATGGGCATAGGAAAATAAGTTTTAAGGTATTGCTTTTCTATCTGCCATTCACTGAAAGGTACTTTGCGGGTACGGTGATGTACCATGATATTTGCTGTTCTTGAAAGCCAGTTTAATGCCTGGTCGTTTAGCGTATCGATATCAATAAATGTTCTGTTGTATAAAAAGTTTTGTTTGATGTATTTTATTACACTTTCAATCTTGCCTTTACTTTGTGGATCTGCTTTGCGGCAAAAGTGTAGGGTCAGGTTCCTGATATTGGCATATGCTTTAAATTCTTTGGTCAGCAATAAAGAACCATAATTTTCATTATGCAGAAAAACACTGTCTTGATCATATACAATTAACTCTGGGATACCTTGAAAAAAATCAAAAGCTTTTTCATGGGCCAGAATAGCCATTTGAGTGGTAAAAGGCCGAGTGGAGAAACACACATACTTATGCCGTGATCGTGATAATACCATTGAGAAGAAGTATACTTTTTTCCGGCTTCCATCACAAGTGCGCATAGTATATTCACCAAAATCAACCTGAGCCTGATAACCGTAATGCAACTCTTCTACAGGGAAAAAATCACGATTGACAGGTTGAAGGGGAATAGAATATTTTTGGCGAACATACATGACAAAATTGTATACTGTTTTTTCACATGATGTAGGAAAATCAACATAATTTTCTTTTAACCAATCATGCATCTGAGCTGATTTTGTTTCAGGGAAAAGATCCAGTTTGCCTTTTACAAAGTCTTCATATGGAGCCAGCTTTTTGTACCTGTGTTTTTGGCTTTCCAACCTTTGAAAAAACTCTTGCTCTGACATTGATAAATACTTTTTTACGGTTCGGAAATTAAGTGCTAATTTCTGACAGATTCTTCTCATTGAACTTCCGTCTCGTTTCATTTGATGGATTTCGTGATACATCATCCAGTAATTAAGTTCTTGTTTAGTCATATATTGCTGCATTTTATTAATACTATGCAGCAAAGAAAATAACTGAACCGGTAAGAAAAAATTGATTCTTTTTTCCCTTCCGGTGTTGCACTCTTATTTACCGAAATGTTGTATTCTTATTTACTGATTTGTTGCACTCTTATTTACCGAAAGTGCTGTATTATTATTTACCGATAACACA
>CAYWUI010000164.1:0-1294 GCA_964461435.1 uncultured Bacteroidales bacterium
ATTAGCATTAAGATAAACCATTTCTCTTTCATTTGACTTTGGATTTTGCAATCTTAAATATTCATCTCTACTATTAAAATATCCACCAGCTCCTTCTTTCATTGGGTGAATTAAAACAGTGATACGGTTATCTTTGTCAATGCCCGGGCTCCATTCATATCCGAAAGTCGAAGTTAAGGTGGGATAAATTTTGTAATAAAATTCGGTGTCTAAAGAATAGAGAGGGAAATCAAGACCGTCTTCTTCTTGTTGACTCAACGATTGCAGCCAATTCTCGTCAATATAGAAATATGCATTTAATCCTATTCTTTTAAGAACAGCCGAAATTTCCTCTCTTTGAAATAAATCATAAAAGGGGTCAATATAAAAATTAGTCTTTTCTCCCAGAGAATCTGCCGAAACCAAAGCCGGCAAAATAAGAAATACTATTCCAACCAAAATTGTTTTAATTTTTTGAGACATTAAAAAATTTTATCATCTTTTAGATTTATTACACAAGAAAATTATTTACTAATTTGTTCTTTGAGTTCTGTTAATTTATCTCGACGGTCTTGGCTAACTTCATAATCCCAAATAAAGTTTAGGTTATTTAAAGCAGATATTTTATCGCCAGACATTAAATTTGCTTCTATTTTTTGAATATAAATATCAGCTAATAAATTGGCGCCTTCGGGCCTGTACATCATTTGTAAAATTTTCATTGCATACTCTTCTGCTTTTACTAAATCTCCTTGAGTAAAAGCATCTCTCCCTATTTTTTCCAAGCACCTAATTCTTAAATACCTAAATCTCCAACCTTGAGGCACTTCATCATAAACAATACTTGATATTTCTAATGCCTTCTTAATATCTCCTTTGTCAAAATAATTTTCCGTAACCTTCATATAAATTTCGCTTTCTGCCCTAGCAAAATCTTCTTCTTCATCCCATAAGCTCTGGTAAACCATTTTTAAATATTTTGCGAAATTCTCATAATCTTCTTTTCCGCCAGCTTCTTTTAGCGCTGAAAGCAAGCCCTCTTTCGTTGACAGATCAATTTCATTAGAAGAATTTTCCTGATTTTCAATAATATCTTGGTTCTCGTTAAAATCCGACCTGTTCAAAACAAAAATAACCGAACCGACTAGCAATAAAACAAAAATAATAATATATTTTTTATCAATCATTTTAAGTATTTTCTAAATTTAGCATTACAAACATATTTTAACAAAATCAAAAGAATAAGCAAAACCCCCGCTGAAAGCGGGGGTTTTGAGGGGTTATACCTATCCACAAGCTAAGTATTTCCCTGAGG
>CAYWUI010000165.1:0-1282 GCA_964461435.1 uncultured Bacteroidales bacterium
TATAATAACAACTAATATCAGGCGTAATATTAAGTATTATTTTATATTTATGTGGGGGGAAGATATAATTGATAGTATCATTAATTGGAAATATTTCGGAGTATATTGATTCAAAATCTATATTATCTTCTTTTTTGCAGGAGAAGATTAGAAGAATTAACATTGGGTATATTATTCTGTTCCGCATTTGAGCAATAATTTTAAATTTAATTCAGGGACAAAATTGTTTTTATATTAAGATGAAATTCGTTATAATATTACTCTAAATTAATAAAGTAATTGTCTAAATAGACTATCCTGTTGTTGATCCACTCTTTTACAAAATCAAACTCTTCTTTCAGATTTAAATCAGCATTTTCCCATATCTTGTTTTCTCTATCTATAACTCCGCATTTTATAAATTCATTTTTATATGCCTCGATTCCTGATATTATATTTTCAATTGTCAATTCATTTTTTCGGAGTGATTCCCATCTTTTATTCACTTTCGATTTAAAATCGTTAGAATTTGTATGCAATACTCTGTCATAAAGATTGTTAGTTAATATTCCTGTATATCCTGCAATACTTGAATCCCAATTTCTTCCCCATGTACCATCCATATCCCATGGTATATAAAAAAATGTATAATTTATATCATATCTGGCCAGAAATGTATTCTTACCGATATTATCACAACCTTTTATTAGATTTAAAAATATATAATAATCAACAGCGCTATTAAAATCAAAATATTGAAATATATAATCCTCAAATTCATTATCGTCACTATCAACAATAAACTTAACCAGATTGTATAAAGGAGCCCAAAAGATTATATCCTCAGGTTCCGGATATTCCTGTTCCCAGCTATCCCATATAAAATCACTTGTTGTGTCTCTATAACTATAAAAAGTAGTGGCCCCTTCTCCCCAGTTTGCAGCCTTATAAAGTAATCCTCTTATTGTAGTATTATATTTTTTTAATTTAAGCTGCTTTCTATCCAGTTTTTCATTAAGACAATAAAGGCCATGATATCTATTGTTTATAAATACTTCAATAAACTTTCCATTTATTCCACCATTGGCTTCTGGCTCTTCATCAGAGTAATTTAGTCCGGATATTGAATTCCAGATATTAAATGAAATTCTGTTTCTCATACGCATTCTATCGTTATACATTCCATCCAATATCCAATCATCATCTTGCCTCATACCCAATAATGAAAAATCCTTTTCCTTGTCACCGTTTTCATTTTGCCATAATTCAAAAGCATATGATAATTTTGGGTATGTTTGAGCAA
>CAYWUI010000166.1:0-1245 GCA_964461435.1 uncultured Bacteroidales bacterium
CTTCGACTTGGTTCGGCCTGTCAGCCTCACTCCGCTCAGGATGCGCAGGAGAGGCAAGGGTCTTTCGATTTTCACCCCACAGGCAACGCCAACATTCTCAGGGCAGCATCGGGCTTCCATGCAATCTTCCGTAAAGCAGCGGCGATATTCTCGGCACCGGCACTTCGTAACAATCCCAGCGTGGTATTGCGCAAGGCCGCCATCACTTGCGGCGCCCCGCCCGTCCTAATCTGGCTTCGATCTTCGCCCATGGTCACGTCTCGCACGTAGTGCAGCCGGTTCTCAATTCCCCAGTGCTCGCGTCGCAGGCTCAGCAATCTTGCTGCGTCTGCCCGCTCGGGTGTCAGGCTGGTGACAATATACTCGCTCTGGCTGATCTGCTTCCCCTTGCGCCAAACCTCCCGCTCCAGCTTGCACACTTGCTCGCAGCCGGGCCAGTCCAGGTATTGGCGCAAGGCGCTCGAAGCCCACAGGCGCCGCACTTCATATCGGTCCCCATGTCTTCCTCTTTGCTCGGCCCGGGCGAAGGTCTCCCCAAAGGGCGGTTCGTCAAAGAGCAGGGCGATATCTTCGTATAGCTGGGGTTGGTTCTGCTTAACCACCACCAAGTAATCACCACGCCCTTTCAGTATCCGCTTGCATACTTTGCGCTGCGCATAGAGCGCATCCCCGGTGACGACCGTGCCCTGGAGGTCGATCTTTTTCAGCAGCCGTAGAGCTGCCTTCAATTCACCCTCTTGCTCTTCTCTCCTTACCCCCCTCTTGGGCCAGAACTTGGCCCGCTCCAACCGCATAGGCCGCCACCAGACGTACCCCTGGCAGCTCTTCCCCATGGATGCCTCGCAAGCCCTTGCCATCGATGGCGATCGTCTCTCCAGTTTGGTCCAACTCTTCTCGGGCCCACCTCCTAAGGGCCGCCTCGAAGGCCTCTACATCGAGTTGGCTGAATACCAGGTGCAGGGTTGAAACCGCCGGCGTGCGCGCCCGGGAAAACCCCAGCGCACGCACCGTTCCCCCATCCTGCATCCGGCCCCACTGCCAGATGGCGTACAGGCTGCGCGCACCGGAGAGCATCGCTGCCACGCTCAGGGCAAGGATTGCCGCAAGCGGATGCCGGCGCCCTTGTGAACGGCGATGGTCCGGTACTTCGGCAAGGTGTTTCAACAACAATCGACCGCGCCCATTCCTTTTCTCGTCCATGCCCCCCCAGGATGCATGTTCCATGCCGAAAATCGAAAGACCCTG
>CAYWUI010000167.1:0-1167 GCA_964461435.1 uncultured Bacteroidales bacterium
CATACCATGGTATCTGCATCTCGGGGCAGAGATTCTCACGCCTTTCAACACAATTGTTGCGATCTTTAGTGGTGCGGAATATGTTCCTTCCTTCTATCCCCCGAATCATGACTCTTAAGCCGAACGGTTAAATCAGCGGCGCGGATTTTTGCGTCCGCTGAATTTATTTGTGTACGCCCGGCATGGGCGTGAACTAATGGAGTGCCCTGCTTTGGAGGGCTTGTACGCCTCAGGCGCAAAGTCCCCTGTATGTGAACCCTTTTAATAGTGCGGTGAAACCGCTTTAAAAAATCGTGCAACGATTTTATTCAAAGAACTGTGGGTTGATGCCTTTATCCGCCAAAGGCTGATTTATCCGGCTACGGCCCGATAGTCTTCGTGAAGCGCCCCTTTGCGCTCGCCCGCTGGAGGGCTCGCCCGCTTAGAGGGGACCCGCACGAGGGGCCTGTCCCGCCATGGCACTATTGCGAAGGCGGACGTGTCACGCCGAAGCCTCTGCGAAGGCTAATGGTGCCTGTCCCGCCATAGTTTTAACGGCGGCGGATGGGGAGGGGAGTGAGAAGCTCCCCCTTACCCGATTCGCTTAAAGTTTTTTCTGTAGTTCGTCCCTAGTGATTTCACAATCTTGTAAGATCTGAGCAAGTAGACCCCTACCAATTGTCTCCCCTCGATGTTTTGGAACAACTGTGCATCGACCGTCTTTGTGTTGTAGGAAATGATGGCTGCCTTTTTTACGTATTACTTCGAAACCTAATTTTCGGAGAGCTCGGATAAGGTTGCTACCAGTTATTGATGGGAATGTGGTCATGCGTTTATTGCCACTTTTTGGACACCGATAAATTCATTGGATATTGGTTCTTCCACCTCAAGGCAAAGCTCAATTGCTTCCTTTATTCTCTTCATTAAGGTATCAAGTGATTTGGCCTGAGTATGGCAACCACGGAGAGCAGGAACGGAGGCAACAAAAAAACCATCCTCATCTTTTTCTATTATTACACTAAATTCTTTCATTTTATTCCTCCTGGAATTTTGTCCTTTATACCATATATTTTTAATTATCTAAAGTGGACGCAAACATATGCGGCTTGTCCACAGAATGTTATTTTGTACGCCTGGCATGGGCGTGAACGTATGAGATGAAACTCCCCTCTATGCCTGTCCTGTAAC
>CAYWUI010000168.1:0-1164 GCA_964461435.1 uncultured Bacteroidales bacterium
AGCTCAACCGGGAATAATCGCTCGGTCTTGCTGACCGCTCATATTCCTATATATTAAGCCCAGTTTGTTCATTTTTTTATGATTTTTTTTGTAACTCTACTATTTTCAGTTGTTACGCAAACTATATATATTCCTTTTATCCAAGAAAAAGTAGGTACTTTAAAACAAGAAGTATTATATATTTTTTTATGAATAATTCTACCCGAGAGATCCGTTATTTCGATAATACAACTATTATTATTTATATCAATTGTTAAAAAATCTTCAACTGGATTTGGAAAACATTGAATTTTTTCAATAGCTGTTGTTTCAATTGTAGTGAAATTCGGGTCGTTAATTACAATTGTTTCATTTGGTGTTGTGTTATATGCAAGTGACTTAATTTCCAGATTGATTCCTTTTTTTTTGAAAACTTTTATCCAACAATAGTGATAGTTATCTAATATTTTCAGTTTTAATCCAATATATTTATTGTAAAATGCTTCATAGTGACCAGTATATTCAGTTGGTGTAGATTCACAATTCCAGTATGTACTACTCAAAAGAAAAGGGCATTTATATATATCATCATCTTCGCAGTAGTATTCATCAAAAAAGAAATTATTAGCTTCTTTTATGGTATCCATATTGTTGAAGAAAGCAAGTTCTCCATTTGTATCAACAAATATTAATGCAGTATCAATTGGTTTTATGGAAAATAATTCTATTCGTTGAGTCGACTCACACCCAGCCCCAAGTTTGAATGAATCAAACCATAATAGCAAATCAACTATGTTGTCATTATTAAAATCTATTTCATAAGATTTATCCTCGCAGCCCGAACTGCAGAGTAATTGAGAAGGATTAATTTCTGTGTAAATAATTTGACTAAAAACGTTATTTGTCAAAAGAAAAAGTAAAATAGGTAGATTAAAATAAATTTTCATACTTGCTATATTTTTGTTAATCGTAGTGGTTAAATTCTAATTAACAATTTTGTTTATTGTCTTTTATTATGCAATGCAATTGTCAATCTTAAGCACATTTTTCAATTTTATTACCATTGAAAAGTTCAATTTGAGAAAACCATATATCGGTTCATGTTTAATTGGGCTTAACGGCAGTTTGTCTAAAAACCTAAAATTATGCGGCGAGCTTGCCAGTGGGTGTGCGATGGTTGTTTTA
>CAYWUI010000169.1:0-1156 GCA_964461435.1 uncultured Bacteroidales bacterium
CCAGAGATTACAGGAATCAGGGAAAAATGTTTTTCATAATCAATGAATGGGAAAAGAGTGGTATTACCAAGGCTGATTTTTGCCGTTCACGGAAAATACCGAAATCAACATTTTATTACTGGCACAAAAAATATAAAGAACAAAAGGAAGATACCCCAAATCCATTTATCCCGGTTAAAATTAAAGAAGATACCAAGCCATCGCCACAGGCTTGTGGGATGACTATTTCTTATCCCAATGGAGTACGGGTAACCCTGGATGGTCAGGCAAACATTCAATACGTCCGGGAACTGATCAATATCTTTCAGTAATGTTTTCTCTAACCGGTTCGTTAAAATATTTTCTATATCGTCAACCCACTGACATGCGTAGGAGTTTTGACGGACTTTGCGGATTGGTACAGGGAAGGCTTCAGCGAAATCCCATGTCGGGAGAGGTATTTATATTTATCAACCGTCGCAGGGATAAGATTAAACTGCTTCGTTGGGAACCGGGAGGATTTATTCTTTACTATAAGAGATTGGAATCCGGCACACTTGAGTTACCTTCCTTCGATAAGGATACCCTGTCATGTGAGATGAACTGGAGCCAATTAATGATGATGATCGAGGGGATACCATATCAAAATATCAAGAAAAGGAAGCGGTTTTTATTAACAAACTGACATTTTTATCTTAATAAAAACCCTTGAAAATATTGGGATTACAGGGATATTTTTGCCATTTTTGTTACATGCAAAACGGGCAAACATCATATCAACCGAATGGAGTTATACCGGTAGAAGAATATCTGCTTCTAAAGAAAGAAAATGCAGGTATCATAGCCGAAAATTTATACCTGAAGCAAGAACTTGCCCAGCTGAAACGAATGATCTTCGGGAGTAAAAGTGAACGTTTTGTACCTACCGATACAGGGCAATTATCTTTGAACCTGGACATCGAACAGCAGGAACCAGGAAAAGTTGAGACTGAACGAGTATCTTATACGCGTAAAAAGCCCGATAAAAAGAAGGGTAAGCCGGCACGTCTACCCTTACCGTCACATCTTCACAGGGAAGAGATAGTGATTAATCCCCGGGGAGATATAAGCGGAGCAAAAAAGATCGGAGAAGAAATTACAGAAATACTTGAATATACGCCTGGCAAATTCTATGTGG
>CAYWUI010000170.1:0-1146 GCA_964461435.1 uncultured Bacteroidales bacterium
CCTCGACCAGTCCGGTATTGGTGATATTGCCCACCAGCGAGAATATCTTGGTGCCCTTGCTGTTCTCGGTGCCTATCTGGCGGTACCAGTCGGCGCCGTTATTGATAATCATGGGCACGTTGGCCCAGGTCTCGACATTATTCAAATTGGTCGGCTGACCCCATAGTCCCTGCTCGGAGGTATGAACATACTTGGCTCTCGGTTCCCCTACCCTGCCTTCCAGCGAAGCCATTAGAGCGGTGGACTCGCCGCAGATGAAGGCGCCGCCACCACGCTGTATCTTGATGGAGAAATCGAACCCCGAACCCAGGATATTCTTGCCAAGCAGGCCGTGGGCTTCCGCCTGTTCAACGGCTGTCTGGACGTGCCTCACGGCCAGGGGGTACTCGTTGCGGATGTAGATATAGCCCTGGTTGGAGCCGATGGCATAAGCGCCGATTATCATCCCCTCCAGCACGCTGTGCGGGTTGCCTTCCACGAGGCTCCTGTCCATGTAAGCGCCGGGGTCGCCCTCGTCGGCATTACAGATAACATACTTTGTTTTACCTTTCGCCTTGCGGGTGCTCTCCCATTTATTGCCGGTCGGGAAACCGCCGCCGCCGCGCCCGCGCAGTCCCGCCTTTTTCACTTCTTCTATAATCGCTTCCGGTTTCATCTTGAGCGCCTTTGCCAGCGCGGCATAACCTCCGACGGCCAGATAGTCTTCCAGGGAGGTGGGGTCGATTAAGCCGTTATTGCCGAAGACGAGGCGTTTCTGCAGTTTGTAGAAAGGCACCTCGTGCTCGTAAGTAATTTTCCGGTTGGTCGCCCTGTCGGTATAGAGCATCCTTTCGATGACGTTGCTCTTGCCGACCGTCTCGGTAAGAATCTCCGGTACGTCCTTGACCCTGACCCGCTGGTAAAAGATATCTTTGGGCTTGATTACTACCAGGGGCCCGCGTTCGCAGAAGCCGTGGCAGCCGGTGGCGCGGATGTCCACCTTGTTTTGCAGTTTCCGTTTCCTGACTTCCTCCTGGAAGGCAGCCGTAACCGCTTTGCAGCCGTGGGCATGGCATCCCGTGCCGTTGCACACGGTAATTACCGCTTTATCAGGGTCTCTTTTCCCCGTTATCGACTTTCTAAGAGTCTCCAGTTCACCTACGGATT
>CAYWUI010000171.1:0-1139 GCA_964461435.1 uncultured Bacteroidales bacterium
CATATTATATAATCATAATAATCATAATATTATGAAACCACAAAAGATTGGTGTCTTAAATACTCCCTTTTTTTAGAACCACCAGTTATCTTTTTTTAGTTGAAATTTAAAAATAAAAATAATGATTTAATCCGGGTATTAATAATCGGAAATAACTTAATAGAGTTATTCTGGTTATTAACACTTTCTCTTTTTTTATTACTTTTTTCTTTTGTTAACAACTTCATTTTTTATTAATTACCACTTATGCGGCAGGTTTAAACAACTCTACAGGGACCCTTCTTCCAATCCCTTGATGTGACTGGTGATGGTTATAATAATTAAAATATTCCTGTAAGCCGTTGTAAAGTTCTCTACCGTTGTTAGCAGGATGAAGATAAACGTAATCATATTTTACCGAACGCCATAGTCTCTCAATAAATATATTATCTATCGCCCGTCCTTTCCCATCCATGCTTATTTTGATCTGATTTTCTTCAAGATAGTCGATCCAGAGTTTACAGGTAAACTGAACTCCCTGGTCTGAATTTATGATCTCTGGTTTACCATATAGCGAAATAGCCCTTTTAAGAACATCAAGGCTGCATTCTGCCTCCAGTGTGTTGGATATATCCCAGCCTACTACATAACGGCTGTAAAGGTCGATAATAGCGGTCAGATACATGAATCCTTTCGCCATAGGAATATACGTAATGTCAATAGACCAACCCTGGTTTGGCCGCTCAATCTTAAGTCCTCTTAACAAATAAGGCCGGATATATTTTGCCAGTCCCGGTTTACTAAGATTCCGCCTGGGGTAGATAGCCATTAATCCCATTTTTCGCATTAAACGGCGTACCCGTTTATGATTTACCAGAAAGCCTATACAAAAAAGAAAATCTTGCATACGAAGCACTCCTGCCGTTGGGTGCTTTAGATAATGCTCATCCATTTCCCGCATGATCTCCAGGTTTTCTTCACTTTCACCCGTTGATTTATAATACAATACTCCCCGGTTTATACCTAATAAGTTACATTGCTGACGCTTACTTATTGGTTGTTTTTCTGTTACTAAATTCGCAAGCTCTTTCATAGGCCTATCTTTTTTGAGACTTTTTTTAAAAAATCACGCTCCATTTCCAATTGCCCTATTTTGGCAT
>CAYWUI010000172.1:0-1130 GCA_964461435.1 uncultured Bacteroidales bacterium
AGGGAGTTGAAGGAGATTCGGCGGTCGCTGGCGGAGTTGGGGTAGAGAGACTGAGATTGCGAACACTTACGCTATCGTTGAGAAATATGGGAGGTCTGCCCTATGGAAAAGATTGCTTACGCTAAGTTGTTATCAAAGAGCCTCAATGTTGCCACGGGCGAATCTAATGTTTACCGCTGTCCTCTGTGTCTAGCACCTTTTAGCGTCCAGGATGCGGATTTATTAACATGGGACCACTATCCGCCACAAAGTGTCGGCGGGCGGGATCGTGATATAGTACTGGTGTGTCAGGATTGTCATAGACAATGGAGCCCAACAGATGCCGAGCTGGCGCGACTGATGAGACGAGAAGAATTCGACCGGCTTTATCCTGGCATGGAGCCGGTTATACTGCGCATCCCAGATGAACCGTATGTTAAAGGGCTTCGGCACCGAGAGGCCATTGGGGTCCGGGGGAGACCTATCCGTCTTGTAGGTCGACCCGAACACAATGTCCAAGAAGCGACACAGCGATTGACTGAGTTCCTGAACCGGGCTACTTCTGAGGGGAAATGGAATGGCCTGAAGATAACTGTCAGCTCTGACCCGCAGTTGATTTATAGTACGCAACGAATTGAGCGCTCCTTTCTCAAAGCAGCATATCTGGCGGCTTTTGATTGCCTGGGGTACCCTTATGTTCTGTCACCGGCGCTTAATACCCTGCGACAGCAGATGCGGGAACCAGATGTAGCACATCTTACGGACCACACCGTCATATTTTCTCCGCAACTCCCTGGTTTCGATCGCGAGATTCTTCTAGCGTACGTACACACGCCCGAGCCAGTTACTGGCTTAGCAGTCTTCTTCCTCGGATATAATCTGGCCCGCTGGCAGGTTACTTTCCTGCTGCTTCCGGCTCATCCTGAAATGCCTAAATACGGCCAGTTGGATCAATCGCTCCGTAAGGCAGGTGGGATGGGATTTGTGAGTTTTGAGCGATCGCGAGAATTAACAACAGATGCAGAGGTGACTTTAGTGGATCAGAATGACAAAGAATGGCCTATCTATTCTCATGATACAAAGTGACAAGCTGGTGGCAGATTTGTGGGGCATCATGGACAGGGAGTTGAAGGAGATACGGCGGTCGTTGG
>CAYWUI010000173.1:0-1126 GCA_964461435.1 uncultured Bacteroidales bacterium
TAGTGTTAATATTACTAATATAGTAAACTAAATAATTTTATTATCTTTGCCTTTATGGCAAGGAAACCTATATTTTATAAAATTAGCGCACAGCAGCGTGAAGAATTAGTAACTATGCGGCGTTCTTTGAAATTACAAAAGCGATATGTTGATAGAGCAAAGGTAATTTTACTTAGCTCAGAAGGTAAAACACTTGATCAGATTATTGACCAGACTGGTCTTAGCCGGCGTGCAGTAAATAAATGGCGTCAAAGGTTTAGAACTTTTGGTATTGATGGCTTAAAGGATGCATACCGTTCAGGGAAAAAGGCAGTTATTACACCAGAACAAAAAGCTTTGGTTATTCAAAAAGCATGTTCAAAACCTAAGGGAGGATATACGAATTGGTCTCAAAAGCGAATAGCATCAGAAATTGGAATTAGCCAGAGTAAGGTTCATCAAATATTAAAAGAGGCAGATCTCAAACCTCATAAGATTGAGTACTGGTGTGGTAAAAGTCCTGATCCGGAATTTGAGGAAAAAATGATAGCCATAGTAGGACTTTATATGGATCCTCCTGAGAATGCAGTTGTTCTTTGTGTAGATGAGAAAACACAAATACAAGCATTAGATAGGACACAGCCGGAATTACCCTTAAGGAGCGGTAATCCTAAACGATTAACAACAACATATAAAAGAAATGGCACTGTGGCTTTAATAGCTGCTTTGGCAGTACATTCAGGTGAGGTTACTGCCAAAACTATTAAATCAAATAATGCTGAAAATTTTTTAAGATTCCTGAAAAAACTCAATAGGATATATCGCAATAAAAAATTATTTATCATAGCAGATAACCTGGCAGTCCACAAAAATAAAGAAGTAAAGAAATGGTTGGCACGTAAACGTAAAATTCAAATGCTTTTTACACCAACATACTCATCATGGTTAAATATGGTTGAAATATGGTTCAACATTCTTACAAAAGATGTTGTAAAAGGAGGTATATGGAAATCCTCACGACAACTGTCAGACCAATTAATTGAATATGTTAATACTTATAATTTAACAAGGGCAAAACCATTCCAATGGACGTATACTGGTAAACCTTTAAAAATATAGTATACTTTTTAAGTAATCATAACACTAG
>CAYWUI010000174.1:0-1117 GCA_964461435.1 uncultured Bacteroidales bacterium
CAAACTGGAGAGATACCTGGACAGTCCGTTCTTAAGCCCACATAACAATGCTTGCTTATGCTCCGGATATCATAATCCTCAGGATTCCGGCAAATCCTCTGGGGGACGTGCAAACCATGGGATTGCCGCTTGAATCCTGAGGATAATGCTCGCTTTGGTATCGTTCTGACGGTAATACTGAAGAAAACCAACAGGAGGTTTTCTGATGTACCAGCAGTACGACAAAGCGGTTCAGATCGTTATTGACTATCTATCTGAACAGGATTTCTCCAAAACGGTTTGTAAAGACTTCCGCCGCGCGACCAGAGAATTCAAGGAGTACCTTGAGGAAGGGTGCCTTGAATATTCCCATCGGTTTGCCCAGGCTTGGCTGAGCTTACTGAAACCGAGCATTCCGAGACGGAAATTTGTTTCCTTCCGGAGATCCCTCACCCTCGTAGACGATGCGGCCCGTAACGGGACTCTGACAAACGCGAGGTTTTTTTATGATGATACACCGGTCAAATACCGCGTGCCTGATTGTTACCGGTATCTACTCGATGCATATATCGAACAGAGGAAGCGGGAGGGTAATCAATCATCAACACTACAGATGGATGCCAACGCGTGTACGTGCTTTCTGTTGTTTCTGCAGTCAAGAAACATTACAAATGTTGCCTTCATCACCCCGGAAATTGTCAAGGCTTATCACATAGAAGCCAGACATCGGACCGTGGAAGGTAAAAACGCCTATACCTATAGGATCCGAAAATTCGTCAGATTCTTGGCTACAAGGAACCTCGTGCCGGAAACCCTTGAGTTTGCGTTTACGACAGAAAAGGCAAGCAGATTGTCCATAGTTACCACTTTGTCCGATGCCCAGGTTAATACGATCAGGACGTTCAGCGAGAGGAGTTCTTCTCCTTCGCAGCTCAGAAGTGCCGCCATAACCACGCTTGCGCTTCGCATGGGCCTTCGATCCAGCGATATCTGCAATCTTTTCTTATGCGATATATCATGGAAATCGGCAACAATATCCATCATTCAGCAGAAAACAGGCACACCTCTGACGTTGCCATTTCCCGTTGAAGTGGGAAATCTCCTCGCCAGATATATTGTTGAGGGCCGTTCCGTTTGC
>CAYWUI010000175.1:0-1105 GCA_964461435.1 uncultured Bacteroidales bacterium
CAACGTCTCGCCTGTATGAATAGTTTGGCATTCAAAGTGTTTAGTTATCCATTTACAGTAAACATAAACAAAAGTAATGAGTTACGCAAATCACTGAGTGCCAAATTATTTATGACAGGCTGTTAGTGGCTGGTTGTTATTCCTCATTTCCCTTTTTTATCAATTCATAATCCTGTAAGACAATTTTGATGCTCGAAATCACTAATTCAGGGTCATCATAATGCACAAAATGTCCTGCATCTCCACTATAAAATAACATTCCTTTGTCAACTGATTGTATTACATCAGTCCAACGTGCAACTCTATTCCTCATTTTTATTCTAAAAACAGCTTCTTCATCAAATTCTTTTGAACGCATCCTTTCTGGCATATCAAATCTTCCTCCTGTAATAATATGAACTGGAATATTCTTTGGTAAAGGTGATTGTTTTATCTCTTTAAATTCACTCTCACGAAGTTCTCCCAATACTTGACTTTCTTCTTGAACTGATTTTGGCACTGTTAAATTTGGTGTACCATAATATATTGCTTGTATCATTTCATCTACTCTTTCTTTACTCATGCCAATCTCCTCATAATATACTCTGCGGCTAACTTTATCTTCCGTAAAATCTGCAGGGTCAATTATCACAAGCCCTGCCAACATTTCTGGGTAGTATACTGCAAATCCTCGGACATACACTCCACCAAGTGAATGTCCTACTAATACATATGGTGGTTCCAATTCTAAGTAATTAAGTATTTTAATAAGCTTATCCGAAACATTTTTAATAGTAGGCAATTCATTATCAGGTTCAGATTCACCGATTCCTGGTCTATCATAAGTAACTAATGGAGCCAATTCAGAAACTCCATTTAAAATTCTATCCCAATGTCCCATTGGTGTACCGTGTCCACTCTCAAAAACAATCACAGGTTGACCTTCTTTCCTATTTTCAATCCCAATAGTATTTATCCAAATTTTAGTACTATCAATTGTTATAAATCTTTTTTGTGAAAATGTATTTAAACTTATCAAAATAGTAACTACAATTAATGCTAATCTCATTTTTCTCATTTTTATATTATTTTATATGTAGTGTGTTCATCACAACTTGCCACTAAC
>CAYWUI010000176.1:0-1097 GCA_964461435.1 uncultured Bacteroidales bacterium
TTCAACCATCAAGGCCACGGTCTGGATGATTCCGCCCAGGGCTTCTCGCAACTTCTCCAGAGTATATTGGAGTTCTTCCTGTGCCTGCTTCTGTTCGATGAGGCTCCTCTCCAAGTCTTGCATCAACTGGGCCTTACGCCAGGCGGCAGCCATCTGATGGGCGAAGGCGGTGATGGCCGGGATGTCGTCCTCAGTCAGGTCATCCGACTGTACTAAGAGCAGGCCAATGGTCTCATCCTCCACTATAAGGGGGGCGTCAATGGATTTCGAGACTTTCAGCATTCTCGCTATTTGCTTGGCTAGCCTCTTGGCGGGCCCGGGTAACAACTGCCGCACAACCTCCTCCGCATTTTCTACGAAGACGGTCTTCCTCTCCCGAATCACTTTTCTGTATACCTCTACAGTTTCGACAGGTATGGGGAGATCCTCGGCTTTGAGGCCCACCAGCTTCTCGGCAGCCTTGATCGCTTTGGCCTCGTAGCTGAGGTATTTGGGGAAGAGCCTCTTCTGGCTCTCGTCCGTGAGGAAAACCACACAGGCGAAGCCGAGTTTCTTGAGCTCCTCCGCCACTGTGGTGAATATCCCTTCCGGTCTCATGGCCTTCCCCATAGCCAGAGCAGCCTGGTTCAGCGCTTGCAGTAATCGCTCCGCCCGCTTGCGCTTGGTGATGTCGCGGGCGATGCCAACAAGCCCCACAACATTTCCCTTATCATCAAACTGCGGGACCTTTACGGCGTGGAACCAGTATCCCTTTCCGTCTGCGCCAGTCATGTGCTTGATGATTTCTCCGGGTTCGCCGGTCCTGAAGACAAGTTGGTCATCCTCGACGTTTCTCTTGGCCTCTTCCTGATTCGGCATCAATTCATAATCGTTCTTTCCAATTACTTCGTTGCGGGACAGACCAAAGGCTTCCAGAGTCTTTCTGTTGGCAACTATGTAACGACTTTCCAAATCCTTGAAGAAAATGGCGTCATGGGCGGATTCCACCATGAGTTGGTATGTCTTTAGCTCCTTCTCCGCCCGCTTGCGCTCGGTGATGTCGCGGGCGATGGCGAGCACACCGACCACCTGTCCCTCCTGGTAGATCGGCGCACCGC
>CAYWUI010000177.1:0-1083 GCA_964461435.1 uncultured Bacteroidales bacterium
GCGCCGGCAACACCTGCACGCGGTAAGGGCACAACGTCACCTGCCGGCCCGGCTCTGGCACCGGCCCGTTGAGCACGTCCAACTCAAAGCGCAACGATGCGCCCCCCGCCGCCACGGTAACCTGGTAGTGCCCACCCCGGAATGAGCGGGCCTGCACCTGCCCGACGATGAGATTCTCGGCCGGGGTGCCAGTTTTCAGGCAGCGCGCCCCTTCTGGACGGATGAGCACCGTCACCGCCTGTCCGACAGGCACCGCGGGCGAGTCCGTCGTCGTCAGTCGTCCCAGGGCCGTCTCCACTGCCAGCGGCGGGCCTGCCTCTACCACCTGGCCGGGCACTAGGTTCTCCAGCCCCAGGAACCGGGCCACAAATTCTGTCGCCGGTCGCTGGTAGACCTCCTCCGGCCCTCCCTCCTGCACCTTGCGCCCCTGGTTCATGATCACCACCCGGTCGGCCACGGCAAAGGCTTCCTGCTGGTCGTGGGTGACGTAGATGGCGGTGACGCCTGCGCCCTTGAGGATGGTGCGCAGCTCGTTCATCAGCCGCTCGCGCAGAGTGCGGTCGAGGGAGGCCAGTGGCTCGTCCAGCATGAGCAGGCGCGGCCGGGGAGCCAGGCTGCGAGCCAGGGCCACCCGCTGCTGCTCGCCGCCCGAAAACTGGTTCACGTCCCGCTTCTCGAAGCCGGCCATCCCCACCAGGTGCAGCACCTCGGCCACTCGCTCTCGGATTTCTTCCGCCGGTAGCCGCTGCATCCGCAGGCCAAAGGCAATGTTCTCGAAGACGTTCTGGTGGGGAAAGAGGGCCTGATCCTGGAACATCAGGCCAAAGTTGCGCCGGTGCACGGGCACGTCGCGGATGTCGCGGTTCTCAAGCAGCACCTCACCGCTGTCGGGAATCTCCAGCCCGGCGATGATGCGAAGTAGCGTGGTCTTGCCGCAGCCAGATGGACCCAGCAGGCAGAGGATCTCCCCGTCGTCCACGGCGAAGCTGATGTCGTCTGGGAAGCGTCCCTCGCTGTATGATTTGGTAAGGTGATGGGCTTCAAGCAAGGGCATCTCAAAACTCCCCAATCTCTCCATACCTG
>CAYWUI010000178.1:0-1083 GCA_964461435.1 uncultured Bacteroidales bacterium
TTCTGGTAAATACATTCAACCTTAAGAGTTTTAAAAAAGCTCTCAGCAACTGCATTATCCCAGCAATCTCCCTTTCGGCTCATGCTTCGCTCTACCAGTTTATACCCTGCCAGTAAGTTTTTAAATTCATTACAGGCATATTGTACTCCTCTGTCTGAATGAAATATCAGTTTATGGGTAACAGGGCGATTGTTAACTGCCTTTCTCCATGCCTGGACTGTTGTGTCAGATGCTTTTAATGATTTACTCAAAGACCATCCCACAATTTTACGATCACCCAGATCGATGATGGCAGTTAGATACAACCAACCCTCTGATGTTTTTACATAGGTTAGATCTGAAACCCAGACTTCCCCTGTTCCATTGACATGAAAATCCCTGTTGAGCTTGTTTTCCACTACCGGATAATTATGTTTTGAATCGGTAGTCACTACAAATTTTTTCCTTGTTATGCTCTGCAGATTCATTTTTTTCATTAATCTGGCTACTCTTTGACGAGAGACAATTATTCCCTGATTCCGTAAAGCCATAGTGATCCGGGGACTACCATAGGTCTTTTTACTCTTCTCATAAATCTTTCTGATATTATCTGAAAGACCCTTGTTCTCTATATCCCGTCTATTGGGCTTGCGTTTCAACCAATAATAATATGAACTCCTATAGACTCTTAAAGCCTTACACATCTTCTCAATGGGAAATATGGAGCTGTAATCTTTTATGAATTGGAATATTTGCCATCGCTCTTGGAGAAAATGCTCACTGCTTTTTTTAATATATCACGCTCCAATTGAGTCTCTCTCAACTCCTTTTTAAGCTTGGCAATTTCCTTTTCCTGTTCTGTTTGCTTTGGATTACCCTGCCCTGGAAAACTCGCTTCCCTGGATTCTAAGGCCTCCCTTCGCCATCGATACAAAAGGTCTGGGTTTATTTCCAATTCCTCAGCTAAAACTCTAATATCATCTCGATATTTACTGAGTTCAACAGCCATCTGCTTGAACTCCCGGTCGTATTTTCTTCTTTTTTTCATAGGACATTAAGTTAAGAATTTTTTGCTTAACTTAATGTCCAATCTAAAGTAGCAAT
>CAYWUI010000179.1:0-1063 GCA_964461435.1 uncultured Bacteroidales bacterium
ATTATAACAATGAGCGCTACCATGAATCTCTGAATAATCTTACACCGGCCGATGTATATTTTGGCAGGGACAAAGAAATCCTTGCAAAACGGAAGGAAATAAAAAAAGAAACATTAATTATGCGCAGAAAACAATATCAAAAGTCTAAAATTAAACAACTTACATCATATTGAAATATTGATAACTTAATTTACGCTTTGCTATAAGTTATCAACATTACAACATGACATGAACATTAGAATTTAAATAATTTGAAAAATAAAAACTACACCTTAAATTTATGTCTGAAAAAGTCCAATATGTTTTGAAGTCAAACAGTTAAAAGTGAAGATAAAAAGGATTTAAGTTGTTTGGAAATATATGAAGAATAAAGCACGAGCTACAACATGCGATAATAAATAATTGCCAGGTTTGATAGTATATGAAAGTTTTGTACATTTAACTACTTAATGGTAACCGGATAAGGAGGTTTTTCAAAAATCGGCAACTATTCATATCGCCATTCGTCAGACTGTCTAAAAACCTCAGGTGTTTTGTTAATAAAAGGCTTGAGGGATTTTTGCCTGCCCTTGGGTTTATTTGTACGTTACAAGTATGAAATACATACAAGGACAAAACCGGTATCAGGCCACACTTTTCCCCACTACCCTTGACGGGGCAATAACCGCAGACAACCAGGTGAGGGTAATTGATGTATATGTGTTCAGCCTTAAGCTTTGAGATTATGGTTTTAAGGTTGACTATGAGGAGAACGGCCGCCCTGCCTATCACCCGGCAGATTTTTTAAAACTTTATATCTATGGGTATTTAAACAGGGAACGTTCATCAAGGGGCTTGGAAAGGGAATGTGGCAGGAATATAGAAGTTATGTGGCTTATCAATAACCTTGTGCCAGACCACAACACTATTTCGAACTTCAGGAGGGACAACCATAAGGCGATAAAGCAAGTATTTAGGGCAACAGTAAGTTTGGCCAGGCACTTTGAGCTTATAGGCGGTGAGCTGCTAGCAGGGGAGGTTACAAAAAGTTGGAGGGGCAACTTAACCAAAGCGGGGGGCCCCA
>CAYWUI010000180.1:0-1060 GCA_964461435.1 uncultured Bacteroidales bacterium
TACAGTACGTGCCATCGCTAGATAAATCCTAAATTCTAATTTCTAGACTCTAAACCCCAAAAGTAGTCAGGATTCAGCAATCAAAGTCGTCTCCTCCCTACTGGCTACTGACTTCTGAATTCTCCCCATTTTAGGATTTCGAATTTCGTGCTTAGGATTTGTTACTTTTGAATTGTCATTTTGCATTTTTACTTTTGCCTTTTGATTTTCTCTTAATATTCGATACCTTCCCGGCTTTTTATCCCTTGACTGTAAGGATGCTTCACTTCCCTCACCTCGCTGACCAAATCTGCCTTTTCTATAATCTTTTCTGTGACGCCCCGACCGGTTAAGACGAGCTCTAACTTTTCTGGCTTTGCCTCCAAAAGCGAAAGGACATCTTCTTCTTTCAGAAAGCCGTCGCGCACGGCAATGTTTATCTCATCCAGGACCAGCATATCCCAGGATGGGTCTCGGAAGAGCTTCTTAATAAATTCCAGCCCCCTGGAACATTCCTGACGGACATCGTCGGGATTCAGTTCCTTGTAGAAGTGAGGATGTTTTTTAGCGAAAAGGAAAGTCTTTATCCCCAGCTTTTCCAGGGATTTATGTTCACCGTAGCCGAATGCCTCAGGGTCTTTAAAAAAAGAGACTAAGCCGACTTTGAAACCGTGCCCGGCAGCGCGGGCTGCCTGACCGATAGCGGCAGTGGACTTTCCTTTGCCGGCTCCTGTATAAACCTGAATTAAGCCCTTCTCTTTCATTTCATTCCCCCTTTATTGTAAGTCAGCCGATATTTCCAAGAACCATACGTTATCTCTTCTTTTCCTTTCACCCCTGGTAACCTTGAGCGCTTTCCTGAAAACGGGCCCGTCGGTGACGAAGGTGTGATATTCGCCATTTTCACCACAGGGATGGGAGCCGAGTTTGCTGATTTGCCTTACCAGAGCTTTGTCTAAAACTTTTCCCAGGAAGGTCTCCTCCAATCTGGTGGCGACCACCATAGCTTTGAATTTCAATTTAAGAAATTCCTCGATTAGCTCTTCTGCCTTTATCCCCCAGAGGGGCAAAAATGCCTTTA
>CAYWUI010000181.1:0-1058 GCA_964461435.1 uncultured Bacteroidales bacterium
ATTGGCTATATTTGATAGTCCTTATATTTAAAACATATGAATACACCGGAAATTTCGGTCATCATAGCCTTTTACGATAAAATAGATTTTCTTAAGCTCGTAATTGCAGGTTTTGAAATACAAACCTTTAAATCTTTTGAAATTCTTATAGCTGATGACGGCTCTTCTCAGGAAGTATGCAATGTACTCTCTGAATTAATAAAAAATTCAGTCCTGGATATAATACATATCCGGCATGAGAAAAGAGGCTGGCGCAAGAATAGAATTTTAAACAAAGCGATTATTGCTTCCAGAGGTAATTATTTGATTTTTACTGACGGCGATTGTATCCCCCATTCTCGTTTTGTTGAAGAACATAATATGAATCGCGGGGAAGGTATAGTCCTCTCCGGGCGAAGAGCGTTTTTATCAGAACGGATTTCGGGGAGGCTAAATAAAACAAATATTGCTAAAAAGTACCTGCAGGGAAGGTACTTATTACCCCTGTTTTTGCATAAAGCTTTTATGAATGATGGTAAATTTTTTGAAGATGCAATCTATATCAGAAATAAACTTATCAGAAAGCTGATTAACAGAAAGGAAAAAGGACTGCTTGGGTCAAACTTTTCATTATATAAAGAGGATATTCTTAAAGTCAACGGATTTGATGAACAGTACGAAGAGCCTTCAGTAGGGGAGGATACAGATTTGTGTTACAGGTTGAAACTGGCAGGCATAAATGTAAAAACTTTAAAACATATTGCAATTCAATACCATTTGTACCATAAGCAGCTCAGCCGGGACAACATAAACAGGAAAATCCTTAAGGATACAATTTCGAAAGGGAAGTACTTTGCAGAAAAAGGCATATCAGGTCATAAAAAGTAAAATTTATTGGTGATTTTAATAAAATAGGCTTATATATATTAATTTCTGAGTGTGTATTTTGGAAATTAATTGACTTTTTTTTTAGTATAAATTTGCTAAACTTAAGAAATAGTCTATATTTGCATATAGTTTCATTCTATTGAACAACATTTATTAATCCTAAAAATTAATTATTATGAACAAAGCACAAC
>CAYWUI010000182.1:0-1046 GCA_964461435.1 uncultured Bacteroidales bacterium
CTTTGCCCGACTTTCGTCCCTGCTCGGCTTGTAGGCCTTACAGTCAAGCCCCCTTATGCCAATGCACGCGCTGGGTGATTTCCATCCACCCTGAGGGGACCTTTGGACGCCTCCGTTACGCTTTAGGAGGCGACCGCCCCAGTCAAACTGCCCACCAGGCACTGTCCCCCTGCTTGATCAGGGGTTAGAAAGCAAACCAGAGAAGAGTGGTATTTCAAGGACGGCTCCCCCAGGCCCGAAAGCCTGGGTTCAAAGCCTCCCACCTATCCTACGCATCCCAAGCCCACTTCCAGTGCCAAGCTGCAGTAAAGCTCCACGGGGTCTATTTGTCCTGGCGCGGGTAACCCGCATCTTCACGGGTATTTCAATTTCACCGAGTCCCTCGTCGAGACAGCGCCCAGATCGTTACGCCATTCGTGCGGGTCGGAACTTACCCGACAAGGAATTTCGCTACCTTAGGACCGTTATAGTTACGGCCGCCGTTCACTGGGGCTTCGGTTTGGGCCGTGAAGCCCTCCCCTTAACCTTCCAGCACTGGGCAGGCGTCAGCCCCTATACTTCCCCTTACGGGTTGGCAGAGACCTGTGTTTTTGTTAAACAGTCGCCTGGGCCAATTCTCTGCGGCCTCCGGCAGCTCCCTCAGCTTGAAAAGTGGGTCACTGCTAGAGGCACCCCTTATCCCGAAGTTACGGGGTTATTTTGCCGAGTTCCTTAACGAGGGTTTTCTCGATCACCTTGGGACGTTTATCCCCACCTACCGGTGTCGGTTTGCGGTACGGGCACCGACGACGCTAGCAACGAGGTTTTTCTTGCCAGTATAGGCTCGGCGGAGTCGCTTTGACTGACGTCTCTGCTTCCCCCGACTCCTCCGCTTGACCTGGGGACGGATTTGCCTATCCCCAGACGCCTACGAGTCAGGGACGCGCCATGTCCAGTGGGCGCGCTCGACCTACCTTACTGGGTCGCCCCTTTGCCTTAGAACGCTTCGCCGGTGGTGCTGGAATACTAACCAGCTGTCCATCGCCTACGGCTTTCGCCCTCGGCTT
>CAYWUI010000183.1:0-1039 GCA_964461435.1 uncultured Bacteroidales bacterium
TTCTGGTTACTGTTCACATTAAGTGTTGATATTCAGAACCTGATTGTGGGAGCAGTTGCTGCCTTAATTACAGTATTATTGTTTTCAAGACATTTTGTAAAACCTGTATGGAAAATGCTTCAGCCTCAAAGATATTTCTGGTTTGTCCTGTTCCTCATTGTCTTTATCTGGGAATGTATTAAAGCAAATTTCGATGTGGCCTACAGGGTATTACACCCGGCTTTGCCAATAAAACCGGGAATAGTAAAAGTAAAGCTCAGCCTGAAAACAAATATAGCCAAAACAATACTGGCCAATTCAATTACAATGACTCCGGGAACAATTACCGTAGATCTGATAGATGACACTTTATATGTGCACTGGATTTATGTAAGCAGCACCGATCCTGAAGTATATAGCAGGAAAGTTGCCGGCCGGTTTGAAAAATATATAAAACGCATATTTGAATAACAAGGGAAAAAGGATAAGAAATTAAAAAAAACAAAATATTAACGATAAATATTTAATAATGAACCAGCTGCTTTATTACTTTTTATATGCTCAGATTGCCTTTTGCTTCCTGTGTCTTTACAGAATAATCAGGGGACCGACTATCGCTGACAGGATGGTAGGGATAGATATTTTCGGGATTCTTGTGGTTGGTATATGTGCAATAATTGCAGTCATTACAGATCGAATGTTTATTATTGATATAGGTATTGCATGGATTATTTTAAGTTTTATCGGAACATTAACACTGGCAAAATATTTGGGAGGTAAAAAACTAAATGAGTAAAATAATTTTTATAATACTGCTGTCAACAGGAGTTTTATTTAATTTATTTGGCTGTATCGGACTGCTAAGGCTGCCCGATGTTTATAACAGGCTGCAGTCAGCAACCAAGTGCGTAACACTGGGAACATGCAGTATACTGCTTGGTCTTATAGTTTACTATGGATTTGACGAAATCGGAGTTAAAGCATTAATTGCTATCCCATTGCTATTTTTTGCATCCACCGTTGCGGCACATGCCCTTATCAGAGGCTCCTATTTTTTTGG
>CAYWUI010000184.1:0-1031 GCA_964461435.1 uncultured Bacteroidales bacterium
TTCCATACCGTATACGACAGTAATCTTCCTGATAAAAAGAAGCTGATCACGGATATACCTGGGATTGTTACTGCGTACCTGCAAAAAATAATCTTTGGCTTTACACTGGTCTTCAAAACTGCCTGATATTTCATCAATCAACTGGCCAATGCCTGTTGAATAATCTCTTTTGAAGTTATTGTTGCCAATAAATTTGCCTTTCCCGGCATGGATTTTATATTTAGCTATCTCATTACTGTCATTATCATAGATAATAATGTTCTCATCTGTTATTTTAACAGGTACTGCCGTTTCTGCTCCCTGGTATGTTCCTGACGGAAGTTGATAAAAATTGCTTTTATACCATATAGTGTTATCCTTTCTGACTGTATATGTTTTTAAAGGTTGCTGTGGACTGAAGAGCTTGTTTACTGGCTTCAGGTATTGTTTTTCGACTTCCCATTCCTTTTGTGGTACTTTCTTTGTTGTGGCATGCACCTTTGCATTGGCTGTCCGGTTAAGCCATGCTATGGCCTGTTCATTTAAGACATCAATGTTAACATATTTTCTCCCTCGCAGAAAGTTATACTTTATATATTTTATGACATTTTCTATTTTCCCTTTACTCTCAGGATCAGATTTACGGCAAAAATGCAATTTAAAGCCCCTATACTTTGTATACTGCCTGAACTGTTCAGTTAATACCAGGTCTCCTTTATTCTCATCAACAAGCATCAACTTATCCTGGTCATAAACCATTTCTTCAGGAGAACCTTCAAAATACTGAAAGCATTTTTCGTGGTCATCAATAGCAGAAAAAGTAGTAAAAGCACTCTCCCGGAAATAAACATACTTGTGTCGTGACCTTGATAAAACTGCCGAAAAAAAGTAGACCTTCTTTCGTTTGCCTTCTTCAGTTGTCATATTATATTCACCAAAATCACCCTGAGCTTGCTTGCCGTAAGCCAGTTCCTCAACCTTTACATAATCGCGAAGACTAAATGGCTTTGGTATCCCATGTTTCTTCCTGACTGACAAAACAAAATTGAACA
>CAYWUI010000185.1:0-1023 GCA_964461435.1 uncultured Bacteroidales bacterium
ATTAATACAATGAGCCGAACTTAAACCTACCGACGACAGGCGGTTTAGTTCAACACGCGATAATAAATAATTGCCGGGTTTGTTAGTATTTGAAAGTTTTGTACATTTAATTACTTAATGGTAACCGGATAAGGAGGTTTTTCAAAATCGGCAACTATTTATATCGCCATTCGTTGTGGGTAATTGTATTTACTGTACTAGTATTAAATGAATTTGATTTTTTTATATAAAGGTTTAATACTTGGCTTTTCAGTTGCGGCACCTGTTGGACCAATTGGAATATTGTGTATTAATAGGACTATAAATAAAAATTATGTATCTGGATTAATTACCGGTTTAGGAGCAGCAACAGCTGACTTAATATATGGATTAATCGCTGGATTTGGATTGACAATAATATCAGATTTTTTAATTAGTCACAAATTATGGATACAAATTATTGGATTAGCTTTTTTATTTTATTTAGGAGTTAAGACACTAGTAAAAAAGAAAAATGAAATTAAGTTTGATAAATCACTTCATAAAGGATTATTCAAAGACTATTTGTCAACTTTTATATTAACCATTACAAATCCTATGACAATTTTATTCTTTATTGCTGTTTTTGCTGGACTAGGATTAGCGAATACAAGTAATGATAAAATCAGTGCTATACTATTAGTACTTGGTGTGTTTTTTGGATCAGCAATATGGTGGTTAATATTAAGTGGATTATCATATAATTTAAAAAAACGTATAAGCAAAAAGATACTTTTAAGAATTGATTTCTTGTCAGGGATTACCATAATTATTTTTGGGATTTACATTTTGATAGAATTAATGAAATAATTTATTATAAATACAACTACCCACAACACGCCATCAGAAACAATTGCCGTAGGCTAGCGGTTTGATCGGTAAATAAATTTTCGTACTTTGGTAATATGTGGACAAGTAAACAAAATAAACATCGGCAACTATTTATATCGCCATTCGTTATATGTAATTGCGGCCAAAATAAGTAGGGGTCTTATCTCTCTGGCA
>CAYWUI010000186.1:0-1021 GCA_964461435.1 uncultured Bacteroidales bacterium
CTTGGAGATATAGGAAGCGAGAAGGCAATTGAACATCTAATCAAGGCCCTCGCTATTGATGAAAAGAGTGGTGTTCGAGGGATAGCAGCATATGCCCTTGGAGGTACAGGAAGTGAGAAAGCAATTGAACCTCTAATCAAAGCCCTCGCTACCGATAAAGAAAGTGATGTTCGGGAGGGTGCAACATATGCCCTTGGACGTATAGGAAGCGAAAAGGCAATCGGACCTCTAATCAAGGCTCTCGCTACTGATAAAGAATTTAGTGTTCGATGGAGAGCAGCATCTGCCCTTGGAAGTACAGGAAGCGAGAAGGCAATCGAATCTTTAATCAAGGCCCTCGCTACCGATAAAGCAAGTGGTGTTCGGGAGGGTGCAGCATATGCCCTTGGACGTATAGGAAGCGGGGAGGCAATCGAACCTCTAAAGAACGCTTTGAAGGATAGGGGTCAGTGGATTGGAGACAGAGTGAAAGATACAGCATTCACTTCCCTCGAAAAAATCAGCAAGAGAATCAAGAAGAGAATTGGTGAAGATGGTAGTTGATTTTCCTATGAACATAAATCTGGGGACACAATACTAATTGGGCCTACTGCAAAGTAGGTATTGTGTCCTATAATTAGGAATTCATTTAAGGTCTTTGACTTATCAGGTATTACAAGCTACCATATCACCATGAACACAAGCAGGGCGCCTGAGCTAGCCCTTTTTCCTTTAACCGCTGAGGTGAATAATCAAGGACATCTCCTTATCGGCGGCTGCGATGTCGTTGACCTGACCGAGGAATTCGGGACGCCGCTCTATCTTTTCGACGAGTCCACCCTTCGCCATAAATGCCGTGAATTCAAGGATGAGTTCTGTAAATATTATCCTGATACCCTAGTTATTTACGCCTCCAAAGCCTTCCTGAACCGGGCTTTAGCTCTCATATTTAAGGGAGAGAGCCTGGGACTCGATATTGTCTCTGGAGGAGAACTTAGCATCGCCCATTCCGTGGATTTTCCTCTGGACAATGTCTATTTCC
>CAYWUI010000187.1:0-1010 GCA_964461435.1 uncultured Bacteroidales bacterium
TGTTGAACTAAACCTCCTTACGTCGGTAGCTTTTTTAGGGCTACCGACACAAGAAAGCCCAAACATTTGATTATGTTTGTAATATCCATAAATCTTAAACATTTAAATATATGAAAAATTTAAAAAAAATTACTTAGAAGAAGTAAAATTACGCAATCTGAGCCGCCGGACCATAGAGACCTACTGGTGGCACATCAATGACTACTGCGAGTTTTTTCACAAGCATCCCGGGGAACTTGGGAAAGACCAACTTCGTGAATATTTCCATCACATGCTCACCTGCGGGAGGTATGGGGCAGGAAGTGTGAAGATGGGCCATTACGCGTTGAAGTTTCTCTATACCCAGGTATTAAAGAAAGAATGGGAGGCACGATACCTGCCCACACCAAAAGTGCCGAAGACCCTGCCGGTGGTTTTATCACCGGAGGAAGTTGAAGAGGTAATAGAATCCATTCCCAATCTAAAACACAAAACAATCATCATGTTTATCTATTCAACCGGAGTGCGGATATCCGAATGCATCAACATGCGGGTAAAAGATATAGACAGTAAGCGTATGCAGGTAAAAGTACAAGAAGGCAAAGGACGCAAACAGCGCTATACGCAGCTTTCGGTATACATGTTGACGATGCTCAGGAAGTATTATCACAGCTACAAGCCAAAGTACTGGCTGTTTGAAGGGGGAGAAGGAGCAAACAGCCATATAGGAGAAACAGCCATTCGAGAGATACTCAACAAGGCACGTTACAAAACTTCAAAAATCAGCAAGCATTACACCCCGCATACATTCAGACACAGTTTTGCCACACACCATCTGGAACTGGGAACAAACCTTCTGGTGATACAGCGGTTTATGGGCCACAGCGATATAAAAGACACCATTCGCTATCTTCATGTACAGCAATATGCCGTGGATAAGCTGGTCAACCCCCTTGATAATCTTTACAGCAAGGAGGTATGATCATGGAACAGGCAAAAGTTAAAGAAAATACACCTACCATAGGTGAACT
>CAYWUI010000188.1:0-1010 GCA_964461435.1 uncultured Bacteroidales bacterium
CCTCGACCTGCACACCGGCCAGGTCACCACTTTGGCCGATGAAGGAGCACTGCGCCACTGGCTGACCGAGTGGCAGGACATCCTGGCCCATAAGATCGTGGAGACGTTCAAGCCGCTGCACCGCATGAGCTACGACGGCCTACCCGGCTTCGATGCCATCATCGCCACCCACTCCAGGTACCGACGATTGCCAGGGAGATCTCGCACAGGGCTCTTCGAAGCCCAAAAGCAGGTGACCGCCGCTCTCCTGCGTCGCTTCATGGCCGGGGAGGACTTCGCTATTCTCCAAGCCGTGATGGGATCGGGAAAAACGACCGTCGCGCTCAGTCTGGCCGATTGCCTGAAGAAATACTACGGCAATGGCCGGCCCTTCCCCGTGATCGTAACTTGCCCACCGCACCTGGTGGAGAAGTGGATCCGGGAGACCCGCGAGGTCATCCCCATGGCCCACGCCATGGAGGTGCGGCGGCCAGGTGATCTAGAGGAGTACGTCCAGAATCTACAGAACCTGTCTCCAGGGACCCTCTCCATCGCCGTTGTCTCCAGCGAGATGCTCAAGCTGGGCAGTGGTTGGACGCCGGCAGTGATCCGTCAACCCAAGCGATACAAGCGCCTGATCAAGAAGGAAGTAGACGGCAGAAAGGTCGAGGTGATAGAACGCCTGGACACCTTTGCCTGCCCCAAATGCGGCCAGACCATCTACGAACGCGATAGCAGTGGTAAGCCTCTTTACCCCATCACCGACCCTGAATACTTCAGCAAGCGACGAAAAAAGTGTGACAACCTCATCAAGGTCTGGGTCGGCCACTCCAGCGGCGATGGCACTCGTGGACACTGGAAGACGGTGGAATGTGGAGAGCCGTTGTACCAGGAGTGGAGGGGAAAGTGGGTTCAGCCTGAGCAGAACGCCTTCGGCCAACTGGCGAACCCTCCAGAGGTGCGCTATCCCATCGCTGAGTACGTCAAGCGCAACTACCCCGGCTTCTTTGAGTTCGCTATCGTGGACGAGT
>CAYWUI010000189.1:0-1003 GCA_964461435.1 uncultured Bacteroidales bacterium
TTTAAAGCTTTTTTCCTAAAACATCTTTTAGAAGTTCATGATCCAGGCTTAAATCCGCATACATACGCTTTAATCGCTTGTTTTCATCTTCCAGCTCTTTTAAACGTTTCAATTGAGACGCTTCCATTCCTCCATAACGCTTCTTCCAATTATAGAAAGTAGCCCTGGAAATACCATATTCACGACAGATAGCTTTTGTATCTTTCAGTGAATCATACTCTTTTAAAATCTTAATGATTTGTGTTTCTGTAAATCGTGTCATTTTCATAATAAAACAGCTTAAAGTTAATATTTTGTCTAATTTTAAACTGTCCTATTTTTGGGGAAGGCTACAGTAGGGCAATGTCCTGTAATGAAAATTGCACCATACGGTGTATCTTCAGTTTATACGTAACCATTCGGTAAACTACACCTGCTGATTACCTGGCAAGAGTTCATCAAGCTTGTGTATGGAATGATCTGGGATGCTGGAAAGGATTTTTTTCAACCACTGGAAAGGTTCAACCTTATTTAGCTTTTGCATGTTCCAAGGAATGAATAAATCATTGCAGCTTGCTTTGCTGCTTCATGTGAACCGGCAAATAAATAATTTTTTCTTCCGATGTAAGCATACGGCCTGATACATATTACCTTGTTTAGAGATTTCAAGGCATTTTAAAAATTGTTAGAAGGTTTTAAATGTCTTTAGATTTTTACAATTTATTTCAAAATATTCCGGATATTCTTATAACTCAGTTGTAATTCACTGAAGTTTTTTAGAGTCTTTCCAATTATGTGGTAAAAGATCGGTCAGGTCCAGAGAGTAATCATTATTATAAGCCGTGATCCTGGAAAGAACATCAATGAGCCACTCCCTCGGATTAACGTCACAGGCTTTGCAGCATCCAAGAAGGGAATATATTATCGCAGCGTTTTCTGCAGCATCATGATTACCACAAAACAAATAGTTTTTTCCACATAGAATTTGCCAGGCGTATATTCAAGTATTTCTGTAATTTCTTCT